>JAUVVG010000017.1 GCA_030604735.1 Azoarcus sp. | reverse complement strand
CTGGAAGCCTGGCTGGCGAGTACCGACCTTCGCCAATTCAGCACCGCCGTGCAAAGTGCGATCTCCGCATCGGCAACCCAGCTCGCGCAGTTGGCCGATCAGCGGGGGCGGGTCTCGGCGCTGTCGATCACCGGCCCGGACTCGTTCGCGTATTACACCCAGACCATCGAACGCCTGATCGATGTGATCGCGCAGGCCGCGGCCGCCGCCGACAATGCCGCACTGGTACGCGGCATGAACGCCTACCTGGCCTTCATCAATGCCAAGGAGCAGGCTGGACGCGAGCGAGCCTCGCTGAATGTCTTGTTCGCGTCCAATCAAGGCGCCGACGTCGCGCTGCATCGCCGGATCATCACCATTCTGACCGCCCAGGAAACCTACCTCGACAATTTCCGTGGGATGGCGAATCCGGAATGGCTGAGGGCATTGGAAGGCATTCTGGATGGACAGGCCGGTCGCGAGACGCTGAGAATGCGTAACGTCGCGCTGGACCGGATGTCCTTCGGGCGCTTCGGGGTCGAAGCGCCGGTGTGGTTCGCTACCATTACCGACAAGATAGACCAGATGAAGGGGCTGGAGGACCAGATCGCAGGCAACATCATCTCGACCGCGGACGCACTTGGAGGAGAGGCGCGCAACGGCCTGATCCTGTCGGTAGTGCTTTCGGTCGTGGTGACCGTGCTTGCGATCCTGTTCGGATTCCTGGTCAGCGACGTGCTGAAACGGATGCATGCCACCGCCAGTGCCGCGGGACGAATCGCGTCCGGCGATCTGGCCGAAACCATCACCGTTTCGGCCAATAACGAACTGGGCGAGATTGAGCGTGCAATGGCCGAAATCCAGCGCAGTCTGCGCACGATGATCGCCGACGCCGACGCCCTCGCCCAGGCTGCGGTAGACGGCAAGCTCGCGACCCGTGCCGATGCGACCCGCCACCAAGGCGATTACCGCAAGATTGTCGAAGGGGTGAACAACACCCTGGATGCGGTCATTGGTCCACTCAACGTGGCCGCCGACTATGTGGACCGGATCGCCAAGGGCGCGATCCCGCCTCGTATCACCGACGCCTATAACGGTGACTTCAACACCATCAAGAACAACCTCAACACCTGTATCGATGCGGTCGATGCGCTGGTGGCCGATGCGGTGATGCTGGCCCAGGCCGCAGTCGAAGGCCGGCTCGAGACCCGCGCCGATGCCACCCGCCATCGCGGCGACTATCGCAAAATCGTCGACGGTGTGAATCACACCCTGGACGCTGTCATCAACCCGGTCAACGAGGTCAAGCGGGTCATGATCGCGCTGTCGCAAGGCGATCTCACCCAGAAGATCGATGACAACTACGCCGGTGACTTCAAGGTGCTGCAGGACGCGGTCAATGAGTCACTCGACAAGCTCTCCGAGATCATCGACCAGGTCATGGGTGCGGCCGATGCCTTGACCAATGCCGCGGCACAGGTCTCCTCGACCGCGCAAAGCCTGTCCCAGGCCGCTTCCGAACAGGCGGCGAGCGTGGAAGAGACCTCGGCCTCCATCGAGCAGATGAGTGCCTCGATCAACCAGAACTCCGAGAACGCCCGGGTCACCGACGGCATGGCGACCAAAACCAAGACCGAAGCGGACGAAGGGGGTGAAGCGGTCAAGAGCACGGTCGAGGCGATGAAGAACATCGCCGGCAAGATCGGCATCATCGACGACATCGCCTACCAGACCAACCTCCTCGCCCTGAATGCGGCGATCGAGGCAGCCCGCGCCGGCGAACACGGCAAGGGCTTCGCGGTGGTCGCGGCCGAGGTGCGCAAGCTCGCCGAGCGCAGCCAGGTCGCCGCCCAGGAGATCGGGGAGTTGGCAGGCAATTCGGTCAGCCTGGCGGAACGGGCAGGTCAGCTCCTCGACGAGATCGTGCCATCGATCGGCAAGACCTCCGATCTGGTCCAGGAGATCGCTTCGGCCAGCAACGAGCAGAGCACCGGGGTCGCCCAGATCAACAACGCCATGGGCCAACTCAACAAGGCCACCCAGCAGAACGCCTCCGCCTCCGAAGAACTGGCGGCCACCGCCGAGGAACTGGGCGGCCAGGCCGGACAACTGCAGGAGTTGATGAGCTTCTTCCAGGTCGAACAACACGGCCGCCGATGACTGCACACCCACCCACAGGCAGCGTTCGCCTCCGACCGGATTCCTTGATATGAGCGACTGGCAGCATCTGTCTCCGCTCGAGATGGAACGTATGGCGATGAACATCTCACCGGGCGAGTGGCAAGTCGATCGCGACCGTCCGATCTCGACCCTGCTCGGCTCCTGCGTCGCGGTCTGCCTGTATGACGAGAAGCTGCAAATCGGCGGCATGAACCATTTCATGCTGCCGAACATGAAGAAGCGCCAGGACAATGCCGAGATCGACACGGTGTTGTCCGGCGACTACGCGATGGCAGTCCTGCTCAACGGCCTGCTGACCCGCGGCGCGACCCGCACCCGAATCAAGGCCAAGGCCTTCGGCGGCGGCACCATCATCAGCGGCATGGCCTCGGCCGGAATCGGCCGGCGCAATGCCGAGTTCGCCCAGCAATGGCTGGAGCGGGAGCGGATCGAACTGATTGCGTCCGACTTCCTCGGGCCTTGGTCGCGCAAGGTCATCTTCGTGCCGGCCTTGGGCGACGCGTACTGCAAGCGGATCCCGACCACGATGATCACCAGTCAGGAGATCGCACGCGAGGAAAACGCGTATGCGGAGTCCCTTGTCAAGCGTCCGCCCTCATCCAACGTCGAACTGTTCTGATCACGGGACCCGCAGCACGCAATGGAAAACGTACAACTCACCGATCGCGAATTCGGCCTGTTCCAGCGACTGATCTACCGGCTCGCCGGCATCAGCATGGGCGACAACAAGAAGGTCCTGATGGTCGGCCGACTCGGAAAGCGCCTGCGTCACTACGGGCTGTCCAGCTTCGGTGACTACTACCGGATGCTCTCCAGCGGCGAGCATCCGGACGAGCTGCAAATGATGGTCGATCTGCTGACGACCAACGAGACCTATTTCTTTCGCGAACCGGCCCATTTCGACTTTCTGGCCAAGTTCGCCGCCAAGCGCCGCGGTTCGAACTTCCGAGTCTGGAGCGGCGCCTGTTCATCGGGTGAGGAGCCCTACACCATCGCCATGGTGCTTGCCGAAACCCTGGGTCTGTCCGCTCCCTGGGAGATCGTCGCGTCCGACATCAGCCTGACCATTCTCGACCGCGCCCGCACCGGTTTGTTTCCGATGGAGCGCGGCAGCGGCATCAGCGAAGCCCTGCTCAAGAAGTACTGCCTCAAGGGCGTGCGTGAACAGGCTGGCAACTTCATGGTGACCCCCCGCCTGAGCGAACGGATCACGTTCAGGCAGCTCAACCTGATCGATCTGGATGGCCGTGGCCTGGGCGAGTTCGACGTGATCTTCCTGCGCAACGTGATGATCTATTTCGATAACGACACCAAGCGCAAGGTGGTCAGGAACATGCTGCCCCACCTGCGCCGGGATGGCGTCTTCATCATCGGCCATTCCGAAACACTGAACGGACTGACCGACGATCTGGTCGCGATGCGGCCGACGCTGTACTGTTACTCCGAGTTCAAGCAGTGACCACGCACGCCTGTGTCGATGACTTCGAATGGATCGCGGTCGGTCTCGGCGAGCACTGGTTCGGTGACGGTGCGGTCAGGCTGACCACCTTGCTCGGCTCCTGCGTCGCCTTGTGCGTCTGGCACCCGGTCAGGCATATCGGCGGGCTCGCCCACATCGTGCTGCCGCGGCGGGATCGTAGCAAGCTCCCTACCGGACCGGCCACGGAATCGCTGGATCCCCGCTATGCCGACGAGGCGATCATGCTGTTCCACGCCGAGGCCGAGCAGTTCGGCTCGCGGCTTTGCGAGTACCATGCGAAGGTTTTCGGGGGCGGCGACATGTTCGACTCCAGCGAGAAACGCACCGCCGTGATGGAGATCGGCAAGCGCAACATCGAGGCGGTCGAGACCCTGCTCGCGGCCGAGCGGGTGACGATCCGTTCCCGGCATCTCGGCGGACAAGGACATCGCAAGCTGGTGTTCGATCTGGTCAGTGGCGACGTCTGGCTAAAATTTCCGGGCGGGCGTGACGCGCTGGCCAGCAAGCAACAGGACAGGCATGACTGACAAGATCAAGGTGCTGATCGTCGACGACTCTGCCGTGGTTCGGCAGGTAGTGACCCAGATGCTGCAGCGCGACCCCGGCATCGAGGTCATAGGCGCGGCCTCCGATCCGCTGTTCGCGATCAACCACATGCAACGGCAGTGGCCGGATGTCATCGTGCTCGATATCGAGATGCCGCGAATGGACGGCCTGACCTTTCTGAAGAAGATCATGGCCGAACGCCCTACACCGGTGGTGATCTGCTCATCGCTGGCCGAAACCGGCGCCGAAGCCACGATGAACGCGCTCTCGTCCGGTGCGGTTGCGGTGATCACCAAACCCAAGATCGGGGTCAAGCAGTTCCTCACCGACAGCGCCAACGACGTGGTCCAGGCAGTCAAGGCGGCCGCCCGCTCGAACGTGCGCAAACTCTCCGGCGCGGGCGCTGCATCGATGCCGCGGCCAAAACTGAGTGCGGACGCGGTCATCGACGCCGGCCTGGGCAGTGGCGCGAGAATGGTCCAGACCACCGAACATATCGTCGCGATCGGCACCTCGACCGGCGGCACCCAGGCATTGGAGCGGGTGCTGACCTGCCTGCCCGCGGTCACCCCGGGCATCGTGATCGTGCAGCACATGCCGGAGAAATTCACCGCGATGTTCGCAGACCGGCTCAACAGCCTGTGCGACATGGAGATCCGTGAAGCACGCCATGGTGACCGGGTGATCGCCGGACGGGCGTTGATCGCCCCCGGCGGCAAACACATGATGCTGGCCAGAAGCGGCGCGCAATACACGGTGGAGGTGATCGACGGCCCGTTGGTGAACCGCCACCGTCCGTCGGTCGATGTGCTGTTCCGCTCCTGTGCCAAGTTCGCCGGCCGCAACGCCCTTGGCGTGCTCATGACCGGCATGGGTGACGACGGCGCCCGCGGCCTGAAGGAAATGCATGATGCCGGCGCGACCACCATCGCCGAAGACGAATCAACCTGCGTCGTGTTCGGCATGCCCAAGGAAGCGATCAAGCTCGGTGCGGTAGACCGGGTGCTGCCGCTGGACGCAATCCCCTCCGCCATCCTCAGCTCGGCCCGCTGATCGGTTCAGGGACGCGCGAGCACCGGCAGCCGGCCTACCCAGCCCAATCCAGCCCCCAGCTCCGGAACATCCCGTTCGTGTCCGCACTGAGCTTGTCTAGCCGCAGTGCCGACCTGGGGCTGAGCCAAGCCCAGCCCGAATGGAGTCATCGAATCAAGAGGCTGCTCCAACGGACGCTGCGCCACGATCCGGTTCGAGGCCACGGAAGTAGGCTGCCAGCATTGTGCTCCCATCGGCCGTGATGTCGAAGCGTTCCGTCGAGCGCAGCCAGCCCAGACAGATACCCTGCATCAGGGAATACAATCCCAGCGCCGCGACACGCGGGGAGACATCGGAGCGGACCTGGCCAAGGGCTCGGGCACGATCGAAGTCGGCCTCGATCACATCGAAATGCTCGTCCTCGCTCTCGAAGATCCTTCCGTATTCGGAAAGCGTGGCATCGGTCATCTCGCAGCGGGTCAGGAATATTGCATGGACATTGCGATAGCGGGCATCGGACTGCATCCTGCACAACACCCGCCGGCAGCCCTCCTGCATCAGACCGATCGGGTCGTCCGACAACTCCTCACGGCGCTGGCCGAACCATTCCCACATCGGGTCATCCACCCGCTGCCGCATCGCGAGCAGCAACTCGGCCTTGTTCTTGAAGTGCCAGTAGAAGGCGCCCCGGGTCAAACCGGCCCGGCGGGCGATCTGCTCCAGGGTGGCGCCGGACACGCCCTGCTCGAGGAAGACCGCCTCGGCCGCATCCAGCATCGCTTCCCGGGTCGCTTCGGCCTCGGCCTTGGTTCGTCTCACCATGTTTCAATCGTATTGTCGTTATCGTTGAATCGGGCCACCGCCGGCGCCACTCCCGTGGATCTCGTCGGGAGCGGTTCTTGCCCCCTCGGCATGTACGCCATCAACTTGGGCCCCAGCACCGCGGACGCCATTACCTTGTGCCTCATCACCTCGCACCCACCCGCCCCCGAGTGCCTTGAACAAGGTCGCGGTCGCAACCAGACGATCGCTGCGCGCCCCGGCATACGCGAGCTCTGCCGCCAACAGCGCACGCTGAGCGTCCAGCCGCTCGATCATGCCGATCGAGCCCTCACGATAACGCAACTCGGCCAGCTCGCGGGTTCTGGCAACCACCTCCACCTGCTCGCGGGTCGCCTCCAGCCTGGCCCCACTGGTATCGTAGAACGACAAGGCATCGCGAACCTCGGCGAATGCGTTGCGAACCACGGCCTGGTAACGGATCGCAGCTTGCGTGCGCTGCGCCTCGGCCGTCTCCACCCGGGCACGGTTGCGCCCGAAATCGAACAAGGGCGTGGTCAGCGAGGCCCCCGCGTTCCAGGTCTCGGCGCCAGCCGAGAACAGGTCACCGAACTGGAGCGTGGTCGCCCCGAGCAGCAAACCCAGATTGATGCTGGGCAAACGGGCGGTTTCGGCCACATCGACCCGTGCCGAGGCTGCATCCAGCGCGGCCATGGCGGCCTGAAGATCGGGCCGGCGGCTCAACAGCTCGGACGGGAGGTCCGACGGAATCCGCTCCGGTTCGACCAGCGCGTCTAGCTTGCCCGCAGACACGATGCGGTCGGCGAACAATTCGGCCGGATCCAGGCCCACCAAGACCCCAAGCGCACTTTCCAGCCGTCGTACCTGCCCCTCGATCAGCGGCAGTTGCGCGCGCGTGGTCGCGAGTTCCGACCTGGCCTGGCTGTAGGTCAGTTCATCGGTCTCACCGGCTTCGAAGCGAATCTGCTCGATCCGCCGCGCTTCCTCGCGGGTCTGCAAGGTCTCGCTCACGATGTCCTGTTGCAATTGCGCGCTACGCAGATTGAAGTACGTAGTGACCACGTCGGTGATCACAGCAAGTCGCAAGGCATCGCGGACGAACAGGTTCTCGTTGAGCAGCGCCTCGGCGGCATCGCGCTCGCGCGCCAGCCGGCCCCAGAGGTCGAGTTCGTATCCAAGCAACCCGGCCAGCGAGAAGTTGTTGCGCACCGGACCGCGCGCATCCCCCAGGCCCAGCGTCTCGCCGGCCTGACGCAACCGTGCCGCGTCGGCCTGGACGCCGACCGAAGGCCACTGTTCGGCCCGTGCCAGCCCCAGTCGCGCACGTGCTTCCTCGACTCGCGCCATCTGCAGCCGAACATCGTCATTGCCGGCCTGTGCCCGCTCGACCAGACGGTCCAGCTCGGGGTCCCCGAAGGACTGCCACCAGCGCCGCCAGTCATGGGCCGAGTCGGCCTGGGCAACGAGCACCGCCTGTTGCGGCCATTGCGCCGGCAGACTCATGTCCGGGGTGGGGTAGGGAATGAAGCTGGCGCAGCCGGTCAGTAACAGAACGGCTACGCCGCTAGTCAGTCGCTCAAACATGGCGGGGCTCCTCGGAAGCGCGCTTGCCGCGCAATTTGCCGCTCAGGTTCTCGAGCAACATGTAGCCCAACGGGACGAACAACAGTGCCAGCGTGCTCGCGGCCACCATGCCGCCGACCACGACGGTACCGATCTCCTGTCGGCTCGCCGCCCCGGCGCCGGTGGCGAAGACCAGCGGCAGACTGCCGATGATGAAGGTCAGCGCGGTCATCATGATCGCGCGAAAACGCTGCTGCGCGGCGGCGAGTGCGGCTTCGAACGCACTCATCCCGGCCGCCCGGTTCTGCGCCGCGAACTCGACGATCAGGATCGCGTTCTTAGCCGCCAGCCCGATCAAGACCAGCAGGCCTACCTGGAAGTAGATGTCGTTCGGATAGCCCGACAACCACACCGACAGCGCCGCCCCCAAAACACCGAAGGGCACGGCCACCGCAACCGCCAGCGGCAGCGTCCAGCGTTCGTACTGCGCCGCCAGGATCAGGAACACCATCAGCAAACCCATGCCGAAGGCGGCCATGCCCGCCCCTGCGGCGGCATCCAGCTGGTAGGCTTCCCCGATCCAGCCGATCATGGCTTCGCCCCCGAGCACCTCGGCCGCCACCTCCTCCATCGCCTGCTTGGCCTGCCCGCTGGTATAGCCCGGGGCCGGGTCACCGAGCACCTTGGCCGACGCGAACAGGTTGTAGCGGTTGAGGATGTCGGCATCGGTGGTGCGCTGCAATTCGACCAGCGCGCTCAGGGGCACCATCTCGTTGTTCTCGGAGCGCACGAAGACGCGCCGCAGGTCTTCTGGCTGGCTGCGGAACTCGCCTTCGGATTGCAGGTTGACCTGCCAGTTGCGCCCGGCAAGGGTGAAATCGTTGACATAGAGCGAGCCGAAGGTGCTCTGCATCGCCTCGAAGATCTGGTTGATCGGCACTCCGGTCGCACGCGCCTGTTCCCGGTCCACCTCGGCCCGGTAGCGCGGAATGTTCGGGTCCAGGGTGGCGCGCACGTTCACCAGCTCGGGGCGGGCATTGGCCGCCGCCGCAAAGCGACCGGCCAGTTCGGCCAGTTCCTGCGCGGTGAGGTCACCCCGATACTGCAGATAGCCCTCTACGCCACCGGTCAGGGACAAGCCCTGTATGGGCGGCGGCGTGAATGCGAAGATGTTGGCTTCGTCGATGCCGGCCCCGATGCCCATCACCCGCCCGGCCATGGCCTGCGCATCCTGCCCGGGTCCGGTCCGGTCCTTCCAGTCCGCGAGATTGACGAAACCGACCCCGGCATTGGTGCGGAGCGCCCCGGCGATGATGTCGAAGCCGGCGAAGGAGGTGAAGTCCTGCACTTCGTCCAGCCCGATCAACTGCTGCGCCAGGCGGTCGCGCACTGCCTCGGTACGCGGCAAGGCGGCGCTGGCCGGAAGCTGATATACGGCCAGCGCCACGCCCTGGTCCTCGGCCGGCACCAGACCGGCCGGCAAGCGATCGAGGACCACGACGGTAGCGCCGATCACACCGGCAAAAAGCACCACGCCGATCAGCGCATGGCGCAACAGGAAACGCACCATTGCGACAAAGACGTTCGTAATCGCGTCGAAAATCCTGTTAAACAGGCGGAACGGCGCGGCCAGCTCCTTGGGCTCCTTGTCCAGCAGCAGCGCGCACATCGCCGGCGTCAGCGTCAGCGCAACCACCCCCGACACCACCACCGACACCGCGATCGTCACCGCGAACTGCCGATAGAGCTCGCCCGACAGGCCGCCCAGAAAGACCACCGGCGCGAAGACCGCGACCAGCACCAGCGTGGACGAGATCACCGCGCCGGATACCTGTTGCATGGTCTCGACCGACGCTTCATAGGCCTTCATGCCTTTCTCGTGCATCAGGCGCTCGACGTTCTCCATCACGATGATCGCGTTATCGACGACGATGCCGATCGCGAGCACCAGCCCGAACAAGGTCAGCAAATTCACCGAGAAGCCGAACGCCTGCATCCCGGCGAAGGTGCCGATCAGCGAGATCGGAATCGCCGCGACCGGGATCAATGTCGCGCGGATATGCTGCAGGAACATGAAGGTCACGATCACGACCAGCACCACCGCGATCAGCAAGGTCGTCACGACTTCACGGATGGAAATGTCGACGAACTCGGTGGTGTCGTAGGGAATCGCCACCTCCAGTCCGGCCGGAAAGCGGGCCGACATCTCGGCCAGCGTGGTCCGCACCGCCTCCGCGGTGGACAAGGCATTCGCGCCCGGCTGCAGATACACGCCCATCGGCACTGCCGGCTGGCCGTTGTAGGTCGCCGAGAAGGCGTAGTTCACCGCGCCGAGCTCGGCGCGCGCGACATCACCCAGCCGCAACACCCCGCCCTGGCCGTCGGCCCGCAGGATGATGTTCTCGAACTCCTCGGCGGTGCGAAGTTGCCCGCGGGTCGATACCGCCAGGGTGAATGCCTGGTCGGCCGGTGACGGCTGGGCACCGAGACTGCCGGCCGCGAACTGGGCGTTCTGTTCACGCAAGGCGGCCGCCACGTCCGACGGGGTCAGACCATACTCGGCCAGCATGTCCGGTCGCAACCAGATCCGCATCGAATAGTCCTGCGCCCCGAACAGCGAGGCATCGCCGACACCGGGCAAGCGCACCAACTCGTCGAGCACATTGAGCAGCGCGTAATTGCTGATTTCCAGCGTCGTGAGCGACCGGTCCGGCGACTGCAGCACCGGCACCATCAGGATGTTGGTCGAGCGCGCCTGCACCCGCACGCCCTGGTCGCGCACCCGTTGCGGCAGGCGCGACAAGGCCGCCTGCACCCGGTTGTTGACGTTGATCGCGGCCTGGTCGGGATCGGTGCCGATGTTGAAGGTCGCGGTGATCTGGACCGAACCGGAATCGGTACTGGTCGACTCCATGTAGATCATGTCGTCAACGCCGTTGATCTCCTGCTCCAGCGGCGCCGCGACCGACTCGGCCAGCACCTGCGCGCTCGCGCCCGGGTAACTGGCCTGCACGACGATCTGCGGCGGCACCACATTGGGATACTGCTCGACCGGCAAGGTGCGCATCGAAACCAGCCCGGCGATCACGATCAGGATGGACAGCACCGATGAGAAGATCGGCCTGTCGATAAAGAAGCGCAGCATCAGTTCGCCCCCTGCTGACCGTTGCGGACCGTCACCGCCGCCCCGTCGCGCAACGCGACCTGGCCGTTGACCACCACCCGATCGCCGTCGACAAGCCCATCGATCACGATCTGCTCGCCCGCCACCACTGGGCCCAGGGTGACCGCACGCAGACGCGCAACCGATTCCTCATCGACCACATAGACCGCCGGACCGTCGCTTCCCTGCACCACGGCCACCGCCGGAATCCGTGCAGCCTCGGCCAGACGGTCACCAAGCACCCGCACCCGAACGAACTGCCCCGGCCGAACCTGCGCTTCCGGATTCGGGAACACCGCCCGGGCACTGGTGGTGCCGGTACGCGGGTCGACCGACGGGCTGGTGAAGTCGACCGCACCGGCCAACGGGTATGTACTGCCGTCGGCGAGCAACATCGTCGCCTCGAACGGCTCGCCCTCGCCAGAATCCGCCGATACCCGGGACAGAATCCGCTGCGCGATCGCATCGTTCTGCGGCAACGAGAACAACACATGCACCGGGTCGCGCTGGGTCAGGGTCGCCAGCAAGGTACCGCGTTCGACCAGACTGCCCTCCGGCAGGGTTTCCAGCCCGGTGATGCCGGTCAGCGGTGCATTGACGTCGGTATAGGCGAGATTCAATTGCGCCTGCGCGACGCCGGCCTCGCGCTGGGCGAACCCGGCCTGCGCCAGCTCGTACTGCGACAAGGCCCGGTCGCGCTCGCGTTCGCTGGTCGCGTTCTGCTCGAACAGGCCCGAGATCCGCCGCCATTCGCGCTGCGACTGACTGAGATTGGCCCGCGCATCGGCGAGGTCGGCCTCGGCGCGACGCAGTGCGATTTCATAGGGCGCGCGCTCTATCCTGAACATGGGCGTACCGGCCTCGATCGCTTGCCCTTCGACGAAGAGCCGCGCTTCCAGTATGCCCCCGACCTGGGCACGCACTTCCAGCTCGCGCGCGCCACGCACCCGACCGGTGAAATCCGCATGAATCTCGACCGGTGCCAACGCCACGGTGTGCAAGCTTACCCCCGGCGGCGGTCGCTCACCGCCGCCGGCCGCGCCCGACGATGATGCGGGGGCACCGCAACCGGCCAGCAGCGCGGATAGCAAGAAGGTCAGCGCAAGAAAACGCAAGGCTGGCGCCATTTTTTTGTAGTTCATGTTCTCGACCTATGATCGCGACCGGGTGGGTCGCAGGGGTTGGGCTTGGCGATACGGGTCTGCCGGTTTGCCAGGTAGGGCGGCCCGGTCAGCGAGTTCAAATCGAAAGCAAGCGAATCGAAAGTGCGGGAATGACAAGCGCGACAAGAGCACGAATCGCAAGAGCGCAATTATACATACATGTTTGTATGTAAATCAAACACCCACGTTGAGCCGCGAAGGCTTTGATAGACTTACGCCTTTGATCGACAAGCCCTTCAACATGACCCGAAGCATTCTCGTCACCAACGCCCTGCCCTACGCCAACGGCGATATCCACCTCGGCCACCTGGTCGGCTACATCCAGGCCGACATCTGGGTGCGCTACCAGCGCATGCGCGGCAACCAGGTCCATTACGTGTGCGCCGACGACACCCATGGCACACCGGTGATGTTGCGCGCCGAGAAAGAGGGCATCTCGCCCGAGGCGTTGATCGAACGGGTCCATGGCGAGCATCTTCGCGATTTCACCGGCTTCGGGGTCGCCTTCGACCATTACCACTCGACCCATAGCCCCGAGAACCGCGCCTACGCCGAAGACATCTACACCAAGCTCAAGGCGGCCGATCTGATCGACATCCGCGCGATCGAGCAATACTTCGACCCGGTCAAGGAGATGTTCCTGCCCGATCGCTTCATCAAGGGCGAATGCCCCAAGTGTGGCGCGGCCGACCAGTATGGCGACAACTGCGAGGCCTGCGGCGCAGCCTATGCCCCGACCGAACTGAAGAACCCGTTCTCGGCGGTGTCCGGTGCCAAGCCGGTACTCAAGACCTCCGAACATTTCTTCTTCCGCCTGTCCGATGAGCGCGCGGTCGCTTTCCTGCGCGACTGGACCCGTGGCAACAATGCCGCCGGCACGCGCCGGCTGCAGGCGGAAGCGGCCAACAAGATGAAGGAATGGCTGGGCGACGAGGGCGAGAACAAGCTCTCCGACTGGGACATCTCGCGTGACGCCCCCTACTTCGGTTTCGAGATCCCGGGTGCTCCGGGCAAGTACTTCTACGTCTGGCTGGATGCGCCTATCGGTTATCTGGCGAGTTTCCGCCATCTCGCCGAAAAGCGTGGCGGCATCATGGTCGAGGACTATACCGACGCGGCGCGGGCCGAAGCCACCGGCACCGAGATGGTGCACTTCATCGGCAAGGACATCCTGTACTTCCACGCCCTGTTCTGGCCGGCGATGCTGCATTTCGCCGGCTACCGCGCGCCTACCCAGCTGTGCGTCAACGGTTTCCTCACCGTGGACGGCGCCAAGATGAGCAAGAGCCGTGGCACCTTCATCACCGCCCAGTCGTACCTGGCGCAAGGCCTGAACCCGGAGTATCTGCGCTACTACTTCGCGACCAAGTCCAACGGCACGATGGAAGACGTCGACCTCAACCTCGACGACATGATCGCGAAGGTGAACGCCGACCTGGTCGGAAAATTCGTCAATATCGCCAGCCGCTGCGCCGGTTTCATCGTCAAGCGCTTCGATGGCAAGCTGGGCAATGTCGATCCCGACATGGCCGGCGAATTCAGCGCCGCACTGGGCGCCGGGGTGATCGCCAAGGCCTTCGAAGAGCGCGACTTCAGCCGTGCGCTGCGCGAGATCATGCGCCTGGCGGACATCGCCAACCAGTATGTCAATGACCACAAGCCATGGGAGCTGGCCAAGCAGGAAGGGGCCGAGGCCGAACTTCATACCGCGTGCACCACCGCGCTCAACCTCTTCCGCGACCTCGCCCTCTACCTCAAGCCGGTGCTGCCGGCGCTGGCCGCCAAGGTCGAGGACTTCCTCGCGATCGAGCCGCTGGTGTGGACCGAGGTGTGGCAAGCACTGCCGCAAGGCCATGTCATCAAGCCTTACCAGCACATGATGACCCGGGTCGAGCGCAAGCAGATCGATGCCCTGCTCGAGGCCAACCGCGATTCGTTGGCCGCGCCAGCACCGGCCGCGGCCAACGATACCGACCACCAGAACAGGAAGTCGGCCAAGGGGGCAAAGGCCGCTGCTGACGGCGGCGCCCACTCCGAGCAGCGCCATGCCGCGAAGCAGCAACACGCAGCGCAGGACAAGGAAACCGCATCGACGACGATCTCGATCGACGACTTCGTCAAGGTCGACCTGAGGATCGCGAAGATCGTCAATGCCGAACATGTCGAAGGGGCCGACAAGCTGATCCGGCTGCAACTCGACATCGGTGAGACCGACGAGGCGGGCCAGCCCAAACCGCGCCAGGTCTTCGCCGGCATCAAGTCGGCCTACGATCCGGCCACCTTGGTCGGCCGGATGACGGTCATGGTCGCCAACCTCGCGCCGCGCAAGATGAAGTTCGGCATGAGCGAAGGCATGGTACTGGCCGCCTCGGACGACGCCGACAAGTCGTCGGGCATCTACATCCTGTCGCCGGACAGTGGCGCGCAACCTGGCATGCGGGTCAAGTAAGCCCGAGCGGACGGATGCCTCTTACCGCAAACAAGCGCTGGATGGCGCAGCGACGCAAGGGACCCGGGCGAGGCCCGGCCCACGCTCGCACCCGCACTCCGTCCACTTGCTTGAAGAGTCATCATGATCCGCTTTCGCCCGAAACTCCTGGATACCCTGCCCGGCTATAGCCGCGGCCTGTTCGCCAACGATTTGTCGGCCGGCATCACGGTCGGCGTGCTCGCCCTGCCACTGGCGATGGCCTTCGCGATCGCCTCGGGAATGAGCCCGGCGGCCGGGATCTGGACCGCGATCGTCGCCGGTTTCCTGGTGTCGCTGCTGGGTGGCTCACGGGTCCAGATCGGCGGACCGACCGGGGCCTTCATCCCTATCATCTATGTCATCGTCGTCGATTACGGCGTGCAGAACCTGTTGATCGCGACCATGATGTCCGGCGTGATGCTGCTGGCGATGGGCGCACTGCGGCTAGGTACGATGATCCGTTTCATCCCCTTGTCGGTGGTGATCGGCTTCACCAACGGCATCGCGGTGGTGATCTTCATTTCGCAGATCAAGGATTTCCTCGGCCTGCAGATCGAGCAAATGCCGGGCGAGTTCTTCGGCAAGATGGAGGCGCTGTACGGCGCGCTCGGCACTGTGAACGGCCCGACCGTGCTGCTTGCCTGCGCATCGCTCGCAGTCCTCGTGGCCTGGAACCGCGCCGCGCAGAAAGTCGCCTGGATGCGGCGCATGCCCGGGCCGCTCGCGGTGCTGGTGATCGCGACCGCGGTGAACTCTTTGCTGCACCTGCCGGTGGACACCATAGGCAGTCGTTTCGGCGGCATCCCGCAGGCCCTGCCATCATTCGGACTGCCCGAGGTCACGCTCGGCACCCTGGGCAAGCTGATCGCACCTGCACTGACGATCGCGCTGCTCGGCGCGATCGAGTCGCTGCTGTCGGCCCGCGTCGCCGACGGCCAGATCGACGACCGCCACGACCCCAACCAGGAGTTGATGGCCCAGGGTGCGGCCAACATCGCAGCACCGCTTCTCGGCGGCTTCGCCGCGACCGGCGCGATCGCCCGCACCGCGACCAATATCCGCTCCGGCGGGCGCACCCCGGTCGCTGGCATCGTCCATGCACTGACCCTGCTGGCGATCGTGCTGATTGCCGCACCGATCGCCAGCCACATCCCGCTGGCGACGCTGTCGGCCATCGTGGTCGTGGTCGCGATCAACATGGGTGAGTGGCATGCGTTCAAGCCGGATGAGCTCAAGCGCTACTCGAACAACTACAAGATCATCCTGCTCGGCACCTTCTTCATCACCGTGCTGTTCGATCTGACTCTGGCGGTCGAGATCGGCATGGTGCTGGCCAGCCTGTTCTTCATCTACCGGATGTCGGACCTGACCCGGATCGAGCGGGTGCCGCTGGAACGCTACCGTGGCTTCGAACACTATTACGAACTGGATACGCTGACCCGGCCGGACGGCAGCGCACGCATCCATGCCTACCGCCTGTTCGGCAGCCTGTTCTTCGGTGCCGCGAACAAACTGGACGCGCTATTGACCCAACAGGACGGCCACCCGGATGTGGTCATCCTGGATCTGGAAAAGGTGATCAGCATAGACACCACCGGCCTGGACATCCTGCAGACACTGCATCGCAATCTCAGCAAACGCGGCATCACGCTCATCCTGTGCGATCTCAATGCCCAGCCGGGTTCCATCGTCGCGCGTTCGGGTTTCCTCGACACGCTGGGCGAGGACAACATCGCCGCCAACATCCAGGAAGCATTGATCAAGTCCCAACACATTCAACCCGGCAAGGGGCCGGAGGTTTCCTATGTCTGACAAAGAAAAAACGATAGAACCGGTTTCCCGACAGTTGCTGATCCACGGCAAGGTCCAGGGGGTGGCCTATCGCGCCCATGCGCAACGCGAAGCGTCCAGACTCGGACTGACCGGCTGGGTGCGCAACCGCGCCTCGGGCGAGGTCGAAGCGCTGATCGCCGGGGTACCAGAGGCGGTGGAGGCGTTCATCGACTGGGCCCGCCAAGGCCCACCCGCAGCGCGGGTCGCCCGGATAGAGATCGCGGCAGCCGATGCGCCCGAGAGAGAGGGTTTTACGATCGCACCGGATTCAAGCCCGGATATTCCATGAAGCGCACCCGACCTCGCGCGGTCCATATTGCGTAAGAAAATCCCGATCGATCGGGCGTAAGCCCCCTGCGCCGCACCTTCACAGACTTTCGCAACGAACCCAGCCCCTGCGCGATCTTCACACGCAGTCAGGAAACATCGCGACTAGTTATAGATGATCTCGACCGCGTCGGCCGGCAGCCATTCGCGCAGGCTGTCCAGCAAGGCGTCGTCAGGCCGGATGCGCCAGGCTTCGCCCAGCGGCAGGTCGGCCTCGGCGGTCCGGTTACGATAACGGACCCGGATCGGGCAGCCGCCCTCGCGAAATGGCGACAACAGGGTCTGCAGCTTGTCCACCGCAGCCGCGGCCCCCCCCGCATCGTCGACCTCCCCGTTCAGGCGCAACTGCAAGGCCCGCGCAAAGCGGCTACGCGCCTCGCCCAGGGTCAGCACCTTGTCGGCGATGATCCTGAGTCCACCGGAAAACTCGTCGTTGCTGATCTTGCCTTCGACCACCAGCACGTCGTCGGTGACGATCTTGCCCCGGCTCGCCTCCAGTACCTCCGAATACACCGCGACTTCACGCGCTTCGGTCCCATCGTCGAGTAGCACGAAGGCCATCTTGCCGCGGTTGCCGACCTTGGTCCGCACTTCCATCACCACCCCGGCGAGCAAGGACAGCTCGCGTGACGGTTCGAGTTCGGACAGGCTGCGACGAATGAAGCGCCGCACCTCGGTCTTGAACGCGTTGAACGGATGGCCGGAAAGGAAGAAGCCGATCGCGGTTTTCTCTTCCTTGAGCCGCTCGCGTTCGGACCACGACCGTACCTGAACGAACTCGACCGCCGCGCCGGCCGCTTCCGGCAAGTCGTCGAACAGCCCGCCCTGCATCGCATTGGCCGCGGTCTGCTCGGCCGCCTCCATCGCCAGGCTCACCGTCGCGATCAGTTGCGCCCGGTCGCGGCCCGCATGGCCGGGCAAAGTGTCCATCGCGCCGGCCCGGATCAGGGCTTCGATCACGCGACGATTGACCATGCGGCGATCGACCCGCTCGCAGAAATCGAACAGATCGCGGAAGCCCCCGCCCGATTCGCGCGCGGCGAGAATCGCCCGCACCGCAGGCTCGCCGCACCCCTTGACCGCCCCCAGCCCGTAGCGGATCGTCTTGCGATCGACCGGCACGAACCGGTAGTCCGACTCGTTTACGTCCGGCGGCAGGATGTCGAGCTTGTTCGCCCTGGCATCCTCGAAGAAGATGCGGATGGTGTCGGTGTTGTCGAGGTCGGCCGACATGGTCGCGGCCATGAAGGCCGAACAATGGTGCGCCTTGAGCCACGCGGTGTGGTAGGTGACCACCGCATAGGCGGCGGTGTGCGACTTGTTGAAGCCGTATTCGGCGAACTTCTCCATCAGATCGAAGAGCTTCATCGCCAGCGCTTCGTCGTAGCCCTGCTTCTTGGCCCCCTCTCGCATGATCTCGCGATGCTTGGCCATCTCATCGGCCTTCTTCTTGCCCATCGCGCGGCGCAGCATGTCGGCGCCGCCCAGGGTGTAGCCGCCGATGATCTGCGAGATCTGCATCACCTGTTCCTGGTACACGATCACGCCGTAGGTCGGCTCCAGGCTGGGCTTGAGGTCGGGGTGAAAGTAGTCGATCTCCTGCTGACCCTTCTTGCGCAGGATGAAATCATCCACCATGCCGGAACCGAGCGGCCCCGGGCGGTACAGCGCGAGGACCGCGATGATGTCCTCAAAACGGTCCGGGCCGAGCTTCTTCAAGAGCTTCTTCATCCCGTCCGATTCCACCTGGAAGATCGCGGTGGTGTTCGCGTCCTTCAGGATCTGGTAAGCGGCCGGGTCGGTGAAGGGCAGCGCGTCGAGGTCCGGGCGCTCGCCGGTGAGGCGCTCGACGTAATCCACCGCGAGCTTGATGATGGTGAGGTTGCGCAAGCCGAGGAAGTCGAACTTGACCAGTCCGACCGCCTCGACGTCATCCTTGTCGAACTGACTGACCGTCGTCGCATCGTCGCCGTCGGCCACGTACAGCGGGCAGAAATCGGTGAGCTTGCCCGGCGCGATCAGCACCCCGCCGGCATGCATGCCGACGTTGCGGGTGAGGCCCTCCAACGGTTCGGCCAGGCTCCACAGTTCCTGCACCGACTCGCCGTCGTTGCCGTCGTGCATCATCTCGCCGATCTGCGGCTCCATCTCGTAGGCCTTGGCCAGCGAGACCGGCTTGGCCCCTTCGATCGGCACGAGTTTGGACAGGCGGTCGCACAGGCCGTAGGGCAGATCGAGCACCCTTCCGACGTCGCGCACCACCGCCTTCGAGGCCATCGTGCCAAAAGTCGCGATCTGGCTCACCGCCTCACGGCCGTAACGCTCACGCACATACTCGATGACCCGGTAGCGATTGTCCTGGCAGAAGTCGATGTCGAAGTCGGGCATCGACACCCGCTCCGGGTTCAGGAAGCGCTCGAACAGCAACGCGTACTCGAGCGGGTCGAGATCGGTGATGCGCAGGCTGTAGGCGACCAGCGAACCGGCGCCGGAACCGCGCCCCGGGCCGACCGGGACGTCGTTTTCCTTGGCCCAGATGATGAAGTCGGCCACGATCAGGAAGTAGCCGGGGAAACCCATCTGAATGATGGTGTCGGTCTCGAACTGCAGCCTGTCCTCGTAGCGCGGACGCTGGCGCGCGCGCTCGTCAGCGTCCGGGTAGAGTTCGACCAGACGTTCTTCCAGGCCGCGCTTGGCCTCGAACACCAGAAAGTCGTCCAGCGTCATGCCGTCAGGCGTCGGGAACAGGGGCAGGAAATTCGTGCCCAGTTGCACGGTCAGCGAACAACGTCGCGCGATCTCGACCGCGTTTTCGAGCGCCTCCGGGATGTCACCGAACAGCGCGCACATCTCGTCCTGGGTCTTGAAGTACTGCTCGGGCGTGAAATCCTTGGGCCGGCGCTTGTCGGCCAGCACATAGCCTTGCGCGATGCAGACCCGGGCTTCGTGAGCCTTGAAGTCGTCCGGCTTGAGGAATTGCACCGGATGGGTCGCGACCACTGGCAGGGCGCACTCGGCGGCGATCTGCAGCGCTGCCTGGATGTAGTTCTCGGTGCCGGGATGGCCGGCCCGCTGCAGTTCGATATAAAAGGCCCCCGGGAACAGGTCGGACCATTGCGTGGCCAGGTCTCGCGCGAGGCCCGGGTTGCCATTGATGATGGCCTGGCCGATGTCGCCGGCCATCGCGCCGGACAGGCACAGCAGGCCGCTCGCAGCGCCCTTGCCGAACCATTCCTTGCGCATCTCGGCCCGACCCCTATGCTTGTTCTCGAGGTAGGCCCGGGTCAGGAGCTCGCACAACTGGCCATAGCCCTCGCGATGGCGGCAGATGAGCAGTGCCCGGAAAGGCTTGTCACGGTCGACGTCGTTGGTGATCCAGGCATCGACGCCGACAATGGGTTTGACGCCCTTGCCTCGTGCGACCTTGTAGAACTTGACCATCCCGAACAGGTTGGCCAGATCGGAGATGCCGAGGGCCGGCATGCCATCGGCCGCAGCCGATGCGACCGCCTGATCGATCTGGACGATGCCGTCCTGGATCGAGTATTCGGAGTGGAAACGGAGGTGGACGAAACGGGGGGCGTGACTTGAGCTCATGGAGCGGAATTCTACCCGAGATGCCCTAGCCTCAAGCGGCGCTGGCGCGCTGGTGCAGACTCATTGGCGAACCACACTCACCGGCGAGCGGCTGATGCCGATCGTCCCGCTGCTCCGACAGCCACTCGCGCTGCCGCTTGTAAGGCGCGCTTCGCCATGTGAACTTACGGTGCGTGTCATCGGCGAGCCATCGGCGTCAGTTACCCCTCTGGCTCCAACTGTCACTCGCGCTGCCGCTGTAAGGCTCTCTTCGCTGCGGGCCTCGAACTCGCCCTTCGGGCTCAGACAGCGAGGCCCGCGGCCGCTACGTTCGCCAACAGCGGCATGCGCTCGGACAGAGTCGCCGCTGGGGGCAACCGACACCGACGGCTCGCTGCGCATCGCGGGACCGCGCTCTGGATCGCCATGCTTCGTGCCCGGATTGTTCTCAGCGCCTTGAGGCGCCCTCCCTGACTCGGGCCAATGCAGCGAGTCGTTCTGCGTCGGCGGCGTGAATCTGTGACTGCTCGACTTCGCTAAGCGACCGCCCGAGATCCCGCTCAAGCGCGGAGATCAGGCGCGACACCGCCGCAGTGATACGGCGCTCGTCCGGCATCGCTCGGCGAACCTGCTCCGGAGGGACGCCGACGATGCGCGCGACCTGGGAAACGAAGTAATCCTCGATCCGTTTGTTCTCCGCCTGCAGGAAAGCCGCCTGGGAGGGGCTAAGCATGCCACCGGTCGGCTGCGCCAGTGCTGACCCCTGCCACAGCAGGCACGCCAGCAACAGCACAGCCCCCCGGAGCGCCATGGAGACCTGCCGGGTAGCGGCAAATCCTGGCTGCGCGACGGAGGGTTTCTTCACGGCAGCAGAATCGTCGAACCGGTGGTGCGTCGGGCTTCGAGGTCGGCATGCGCCCGCACCGCTTCGCGCAACGGATAGCGCTGGTTGACCTCGATCTTGACCTTGCCGGAGACGACGACATCGAACAGGTCGTTGGCCATCGCGACCAGGTCGGCCCGCTTGGCGGCATAGGTGAACAGCGTCGGCCGGGTCACAAACAGCGAGCCCTTCTGCGCCAGTACCTGCAGGTCGACCGGCGGGACCGCCCCCGAGGCCGCACCGAACAGCACCATCATCCCAAGCGGGCGCAGGCAGTCGAGCGAGGCCATGAAGGTGTCCTTGCCGATCGAGTCGTAGACGACTGCACAGCCTGCCCCACCGGTGATCTCCTTGACCCGCTCGGCGAAATTCTCGCGGGTATAGACGATAGGATGGTCGCAACCGTGCGCCTTGGCCAGCGCGGCCTTTTCGTCCGAGCCGACGGTGCCGATCACGGTCGCGCCAAGGGCCTTGGCCCACTGGCACACGATCAGCCCGACCCCGCCGGCCGCGGCATGGATCAGGATGGTATCGCCGGCCTGCACCCGGTAGGTACGACGCAACAGGTATTGCGCGGTCAGCCCCTGCAGCATCATCGCCGCGCCTTGCTCACAGCTGATCGCATCGGGCAGCTTCAGCAGCCGGTCGGCCGGCATGTTGCGCACTTCGGCATAGGCACCGATCGGTCCGCCGGCATAGGCGACCCGGTCACCGGGAGCGAGTTCGGTCACCCCGGCGCCGACCGCCTCGACCACGCCAGCGCCCTCCAGACCGATGCCGGAGGGCAGCGACAGCGGGTACATGCCGCAGCGGTGATAGGTGTCGATGTAGTTCAGACCGACCGCTTCGTGGCGCAGCCGAACCTCGCCTTCGGCGGGCTCGGCCAGCGGCACTTCTTCCCAGGTCAGGACTTCCGGACCACCGGTCTGGTGAATACGAATCGCGTGGGGCATGAAATTCTCCTTGTAGGTTGTGGATCACCCGGTTCCCGATGACCTTGCTCCCGCTCGTCCCCGGCGCGCCTTCCAGCCCCCGCTCACAGCGGGTGGCTCTTCGGCTCGGGGTACTGACCAAGTTGCAAGCTCAGGCCATAGGACCGGACAATGGTGTGCTAATGCTCTTATGACTGAGCCTCGCGCCGGCGCTGCTCTTGGGCGTCGACCACCGAGATCGCGGTGATATTGACCAGGCGGCGTACCGTTGCGGAGGGCGTCAGGATGTTCACCGGCAAGGCCGCTCCCAGCAGGATAGGGCCGACCGAGACGCCATCGCCGTTGGCGATCTTCATCAGGTTGAACGAGATGTTGGCCGCATCCAGGTTGGGCAACACGAGCAGGTTGGCCTCGCCAGACAGGGTCGAGTCCGGATGTACCCGGTCGCGGATCGCGGGGTCCAACGCGGCATCGCCGTGCATCTCGCCGTCGCAAATCAGATCCGGCTGGGAAACGCGCAGGATCTCGCGGGCGGCCCGCATCTTGCGCGCCGAGGCCGAGTTGGAACTGCCGAAGTTCGAATGCGACAGCAAGGCCAGGCGGGGCTCGATGCCGAAACGCTGCAACTCCTCTGCGGCCATGCGGGCGATCTCGGCGATCTGCTCCGGATCCGGGGTTTCGTTGACATAGGTGTCGCTGATCGCAATCATCCGTTTGGGCAGCAACAACAGATTCATCGCGGCCAGCAGCTTGGCGCCCTTGGCCAGGCCGATCACATCCTCGACCTGCTTGAGGTGATACTCGTAGGTGCCGAAGGTGCCGCACACCATCGCATCGGCATCACCGGTGCGCAGCAGCATGCAGCCGATCAGCGTGGTGTCGCGGCGCATCTTGGCCTTGGCGATCTCCGGCGTGACCCCGTCACGATTCATCAGGCGGTAATACTCGTTCCACAGGTCGCGATAGCGCGGATCGGATTCCGGATTGACGATCTCGAAATCACGCTCCGGCACCAGGTTCAGGCCGATCTTCTTGATCCGCATCTCGATCACGCTTGGTCGGCCGATCAGGATCGGACGGGCGAGTTCCTCGTCGATGATGACCCGCACCGCGTGCAGCACCCGCTCGTCCTCGCCCTCGGCGAAGATCACCCGCTTGTGCTCGGGCGCGATCGCCTTGGCCGCGTTGAACACCGGCTTCATCACGATGCCGGACTGATAGACGAAGTCGGTCAGGCTGGCGATATAGGCCTGGAAGTCCTCGATCGGCTGGGTGGCGACCCCGGAGTCCATCGCCGCCTTGGCCACCGCCGGCGCGATCTTGACGATCAGGCGCGGATCGAAGGGTTTGGGGATGATGTAATCCGGGCCGAAGGTCAGGTCGGCGCCGCCATAGGCCGAGGCGACGATGTCGCTCTGCTCGGCACGGGCGAGTTCGGCGATCGCCTTGACGCAGGCGAGCTTCATCTCCTCGGTGATCTTGGTCGCGCCCACATCCAGCGCCCCGCGGAAGATGAACGGGAAGCACAGCACGTTGTTCACCTGGTTCGGATAATCCGAACGGCCGGTGGCGATGATGCAGTCCGGACGGATCTTCTTGGCGTCCTCGGGCAGAATCTCCGGATTCGGATTCGCCAGTGCGAAGATCAACGGCTTGTCGGCCATCTTCGCCACCATTTCCGGCTTGAGCACGCCGGCGGTGGACAAACCGAGGAAGACGTCCGCACCCTCGATCACCTCGGCCAGCGTGGCCGCATCGGTCTTCTGGGCATAGCGGGCCTTGTTCGCCTCCATGTTCTGGTCACGCCCAACCCGGATCACGCCGCGCGAATCGCACACATAGCCGTTCTCACGCTTCAAGCCGAGGCCGACCATCACGTCGAGGCAGGCGATCGCGGCCGCGCCCGCACCCGAGCAAACCAGCTTGACCTGGTCGATCTGCTTGCCGACGACCATCAACCCATTCAACAGGCCGGCCGCCGAAATGATCGCAGTGCCGTGCTGGTCATCGTGGAAAACCGGGATGTTCATCCGCTCGCGCAATTTCTGCTCGATGTAGAAGCACTCCGGCGCCTTGATGTCCTCGAGGTTGATCCCGCCCAGGGTCGGTTCGAGCGACGCGATGATGTCGATCAGCTTGTCCGGATCGTTCTCGTTCAGCTCGATATCGAACACGTCGATATTGGCGAACTTCTTGAACAGGCAGCCCTTGCCTTCCATCACCGGCTTGGACGCGAGCGGACCGATATTGCCCAGGCCCAGCACCGCGGTGCCGTTGGTGACGACCCCGACCAGGTTGCCGCGCGAGGTCAGCTCCCGGGCCTGGCCCGGGTCGGCGACGATCGCGTCACAGGCGGCGGCCACACCGGGCGAGTAGGCCAGCGCCAGATCGCGCTGGTTGGTCAAGCCTTTGGTCGGTACGACCGAAATCTTGCCGCGGGTCGGCGAGCGGTGATAGTCGAGCGCGGCGGTGATGAAATCCTGATCCATGGTTCTCCCCCTCGGAGTCGTTGCCTTGTTATTCGGGTCGCGAGGCGACAGTTGTCGGAGTTTATCGCAGCGCCTCCCGGATTGGCAGGCCGACTCTCCCGGGATAGCAAGCAGTCCTGCCCGATTTTTGGCACAATCACGCCAATCGGCCCAGGGAAGGATGCTATGCGCAGAGTGGTGTTCAATCAGAAAGGCGGCGTCGGCAAGTCGACGATTACCTGCAACCTCGCGGCCATCAGCGCCCATGAAGGCAAACGCACGCTGGTCATCGATCTCGACCCGCAGGGCAACTCGACCCACTACCTGCTCGGCGTGGCCGGCACCGACCTCGAGACCACGCTGGCCGACTTCTTCGACCAGACCCTGAACTTCAAGCTCAACCCCAAGGACACCACCGAGTTCATCATCGAGTCGCCTTATCCGGGCCTGCACGTGATGCCCTCGCATCCGGATCTGGAAGACCTGCAGGGCAAGCTGGAATCGCGCTACAAGATCTACAAGCTTCGCGACGCCCTCGACGAACTCGCCGACGATTACGACCTGATCTACATCGATACTCCGCCGGCGCTCAATTTTTTCACGCGTTCGGCGCTGATCGCAGCCAATGGCTGCCTGATCCCGTTCGATTGCGACGATTTCTCGCGTCGTGCGATCTATTCGCTGCTCGAGAACGTCGCTGAGATCAAGTCCGACCACAACCGCCAGCTCGAAGTCGAGGGCATCGTGGTCAACCAGTTCCAACCCCGCGCCAGCCTGCCGCAGAAAGTGGTGCAGGAACTGATCGCCGAAGGCCTGCCGGTGCTCGCGCCCTACCTCTCGTCATCGGTGAAGATCAAGGAATCGCACGAGCAATCCCGGCCGATGATTCACCTCGACTCCCGTCACAAGCTGTCGCAGGAATACCTGCAACTGCACGACACGCTGGCCAGAAAATACGGCGCCTGAGGGGCTGGCCCCTGGGACGCCTCAGTGGTTAACCTGGACGCCCGCCTGGGTCAGCCCACCCATACGCCGCTGCCGAATGACCCGGATGGCGATTCGTCATCCGCGCGGATCATCGTGGACCGCCCTTTCAAGCCGCCTCGAGTTTCGCCACCGACAACAGCAACCACTTCAGCCCCGCCGGCCCGAAGTTGATCTGTACCCGGGCATCGGCCCCGCCGCCTTCGGCGGAGACGATCACGCCCTGGCCAAAACGGGCATGGCGAACCGTCTGGCCAATCCGGAAACCGCCGAGATCGCGAGAAACGACTGCCTCGGGCTTTTTTTTCGTCGAGAACGCCCCTTTGGCCGGCTGAAAGTACCCGCCGACCCCCATTCCGCCGACCCGAGTCCGACTGCCCTGGACCGACAACCACTTGGTCAGCCCCTCCGGAATCTCCTCCAGAAACCGCGAACGCAGGTTGTAGCGGGTTTGTCCGTGCAGCATGCGGCTCTGCGCGAACGACAGGTAGAGGCGTTCGCGGGCGCGGGTCACCGCGACATACATCAGCCGCCGCTCTTCCTCCAGTCCTTCGTTCTCCAGAATGCTGTTCTCGTGCGGAAACAGCCCTTCCTCCAGCCCGGACAGGAACACCGCATCGAACTCCAGCCCCTTGGCCGCATGCACGGTCATCAACTGCACCGCGTCCTGGCCCGCATCGGCCTGGTGATCGCCCGCCTCCAGCGAGGCATGGGCGAGGAAGTCGGCCAGCAGCGCATGCGGCTCGGCGAGCGCCTCCGCGTCCTGCGCCGATTCGGCCAGGAAGTTCGACGCCGCGTTGATCAACTCGTCCAGGTTTTCCAGCCTGTCCTGACCTTCCTTGTCGACCTTGTAGTGACTGCGCAGACCAGACACCTCGAGCACATGGTCTACCAGCTCGGGCAAGGGCAATGAACGGGTGTCGCGCCGCATGTCCTCGACCAACCGCACGAACTGGGCCAGCACCATTCCAGGCTTGCCGCTCAGGTGCGGCACCGTGCTGTAGAGGCTGGCATTCCAGGTCCGGGCGGCGTCCTGCAAGACCTCTACCGAGCGCGCCCCGATGCCACGCGTAGGAAAGTTCACCACCCGCGCAAAGGCGGTGTCGTCGTCCGGGTTCGCGATCAGGCGCAGATACGCCAACGCATGCTTGACCTCCTGGCGTTCGAAGAAGCGCAGGCCGCCGTAAACCCGATACGGAATGCCGGCCGAGAACAGCTGGTGCTCCAGCACCCGCGACTGCGCATTCGAGCGGTACAGCAAGGCGATATCCGAACGGCTCGTGCCATCGCGCACCAGGGTCTGGATCTCCTCCACCACCCAACGCGCCTCGTCCGCGTCGGTGAAAGCCTCGTAGATCCGGATCGGCTCGCCGCCGCCCCGGTCGGTCCACAGATTCTTGCCCAGGCGCGCGCTGTTATTGACGATGATGGCATTGGCCGCGTCGAGGATGTTGCCGTAGGAACGGTAGTTCTGCTCCAGGCGGATCACGTTGCGCACCTTGAATTCGCGCTCGAAGTCGCGCATGTTGCCGACCTCCGCGCCACGAAAACGGTAGATCGACTGGTCGTCATCGCCGACGCAAAAGAGACATCCACCGCCCTCCTTGCCATTGTCGGCAAGCAGCTTGAGCCAGCGGTACTGGAGACGGTTGGTGTCCTGGAATTCATCCACCAGGATGTGCCGGAACCGACGCTGGTAATGCTTGCGGATCGGCTCGTTGCGCTCCATCAGTTCGAACGTGCGTAAAAGCAACTCCGCAAAATCCACAACAGACTCGCGCTGGCACTGTGCCTCATACTCGGTATAAAGCTCGACCCGGCGGCGGGTGTAGTCGTCCCAGGCCTCGACCGCATGCGGTCGCAGTCCGGCCTCCTTCTGCGCATTGATGAAGTGCTGCAGGTCGCGCGGCGGAAATTTCTCGTCGTCTATGTTGAGGGTCTTGAGCAAACGCTTGATCGCGGCGAGCTGGTCGGCCGAGTCGAGAATCTGGAACAGTCGAGGCAAGCCGGCATCGCGGTGATGCGCGCGCAACAAGCGATTGCACAGGCCATGGAAGGTACCGACCCAGATGCTGCGGGCAGAACGTCCGGAGGCCAGCGGCAGCATCGTAGACAAGCGCGCCAGCATTTCCTTGGCGGCCTTGTTGGTGAAGGTGACCGCCAGCACGCCCTGCGGGTCGACCTGACCGGTCTGGACGAGCCAGGCGATCCGGGTCGTCAGCACCCGCGTCTTGCCCGAGCCGGCACCGGCCAGGATCAAGGCATGCTGGGGAGGAAGCGTAACAGCCTGCAACTGTTCGGCATTCAGATTGGCAAGGAGATCGGACATCGGTAAACCCTGTTGGCGAGCACCGATTCTAACCCGGCACCGAGGCAGGCCTGGACCAAAGCAGCAGGACGGAGGCCGCGTCATCGAATCCGCAACCCGGCAGGCGATCCCGACCACGACGGGCTTTCGCGGCGCTGACCTGCGCAGCATGCCTTGGCGTACCGGGCATGAGCGATGATCGAAAGCCGAGTCACAGGCGCCATCGAATAATGAATTTGCAACAACTGTTTCTTTTTTACAACTTCCTTCTTGCCCGATCCGATTCATTCAGCTAAGTTGGAATTGTGCGATGCAACATATCCGGAACTACTTAACGGAAATCAAAGTCGTAGTCCGGTAGATTCAATAACATCAACTTTTTTGCGATGCGCAATAGCGCGAAACCGGCCGGCAGGGACCACAAGTCCCAACCTGTCATCAGAGTCCCGATCGGACTCAATGGAGAAAATCATGAAAACCCCAAAACTTCTTCCGTGGTACGCCCGCAAGGCCGGGGTATCGATTGAGCGTGCAGGCGTGCTTTGGCGTAAGGCTGTCCGGGACTCGACCGAGAAAACCGGTTGGGTCGGGAACGCCGAATACTGGGGTGAAGCCATGCACACCTTCCAGGAGTTGCTCGCCAATGAAGAGCGCAGCCTTTGCGCGCCCGGCGTGACCCCCTTGCTTCGCAGCCAGAATCGCTTGTGGCGACTGCCCTTCAATGCGATGGAAGATATGGTCATCGCCATGTCGTCGAACTGGCAGCGCCAGTGTGGTTCAGACCAGAGGGCTGCCTGATCGGCACCGCTCGGCGCTTACCTGACACGGTGCGCCTTCTCCGACCACCCACCGAATATCGCCTCCAGCCAACCAGGCTCCCGGGCGAAGACGTCCTCCCTCTCCTCCCCTGGAGATTCGGGCATCCAGCGAAAGCGGATGCCCATTTTTTTGCCCCCTGAAAGCTTCCTGGTGGAGCAGGCCTTCGCGGCTGACCTTCGCGGCTGACCTTCACTGTATACTGCGCGGTTTATCACGCATCCTGATCGCCACCGACCATGCAGGAAAAATACAGTCCCGCCGAGATCGAAACCGCCGCCCAGCAGCACTGGGACAGCAGCGAGGCCTTTCGCGCCACTGAAGATCCGTCTCGTCCCAAATACTACTGTTTGAGCATGTTCCCGTACCCGTCGGGCAAGCTCCACATGGGCCATGTGCGCAACTACACCATCGGTGACGTGCTGGCGCGCTACTACCGGATGCGGGGCTACAACGTCCTGCAGCCGATGGGCTGGGACGCCTTCGGCATGCCGGCCGAGAACGCGGCGATCCAGAACAACGTGCCGCCGGCCAAATGGACTTACGCCAACATCGAGTACATGAAAGGCCAGCTGAAACGCCTAGGCTTCGCCATCGACTGGTCGCGTGAGCTGGCCACCTGCAAGCCGGATTACTACCGCTGGGAGCAGTGGCTGTTCACACGGCTGTACGAAAAAGGGCTGATCTACAAGAAACTCGGAACGGTCAATTGGGATCCGGTCGACCAGACCGTGCTCGCCAACGAGCAGGTCATAGACGGACGCGGCTGGCGCAGCGGCGCCGTGATCGAGAAACGCGAAATCCCGATGTACTACATGAAGATCACCGCGTATGCGGATGAACTTCTCGATGCGCTGGACGACCTGCCCAACTGGCCGGAGCAGGTCAAGACCATGCAGCGCAACTGGATCGGCCGCTCGGAAGGGGTCGAGATCAGCTTCCCGTTCGACCTGTCCTCGGTCGGCCATGCTGGGGTGTTGAAGGTGTTCACCACCCGCGCCGACACCTTGATGGGCGCGACCTATGTCGCGGTCGCGGCCGAGCATCCGCTCGCCACCCAGGCGGCGCAGAACGACCCGGAACTCGCTGCCTTCATCGAGGAATGCAAGCATGGCGGCGTCGCCGAAGCCGACCTGGCCACGATGGAGAAAAAAGGCATGCCGACCTCGCTGCGGGTGGTTCATCCGCTCACCGGCGAGTTCATGCCGGTGTGGGTCGCCAACTACGTGCTGATGGGCTATGGCGAGGGCGCGGTGATGGCCGTGCCGGCCCATGACGAACGCGACTTCGCGTTCGCGACCAAATACCGGCTGCCGATCAAGATGGTGGTGCGCTCCACCCGCGATGCCTACGAGGACACCACCGCCCCCTGGCAGGACAGCTATACCGAGCACGGCAGGCTGGTGAACTCGGGCAAATACGACGGACTGCACTTCCAGGACGCGGTGGACGCGATCGCCACCGACCTCGAAGCGCTCGGCCTCGGCACCAAGCGCACCCAGTACCGCCTGCGCGACTGGGGCATTTCGCGCCAGCGCTACTGGGGCTGTCCGATCCCGATGATCCACTGCGAAGATTGCGGCGACGTCCCGGTGCCGGACGAGCAGTTGCCGGTGGTGCTGCCGGAGAACGTCGAAGTCACCGGGCGTGGATCGCCGCTGGCGAAGATGCCGGAATTCTATGCGTGCAGTTGCCCGAAATGCGGCAAGCCGGCTCGCCGCGAGACCGACACGATGGACACCTTCGTCGAATCGTCCTGGTACTTCCTGCGCTATGCCTGCGCCGACAACGGCCAGGCGATGGTCGATCAACGGGTCAATTACTGGGCGCCGGTCGATCAGTACATCGGTGGCATCGAGCACGCGATCCTGCACCTGCTCTACTCGCGTTTCTTCACCCGCGCGATGCGCGACTGCGGTCTGGTCGAGGTCTCCGAGCCCTTCACCAACCTGTTGACCCAGGGCATGGTGGTCGCAGAAACCTATTATCGCGATCTCGGAGAAGGCAAGAAACAGTGGATCAATCCGTCCGAAGTCGCGGTCGAGCGTGACGAAAAGGGTCGCATCGTCGGGGCCCGTCTAAGCGCCGATGGCCAGCCTGTCGTGATCGGTGGCACCGAGAAGATGGCGAAATCCAAGAACAACGGCGTCGATCCGCAAGCGCTGGTGGATGCCTACGGCGCCGACACCGCCCGCCTGTTCATCATCTTCGCCTCCCCGCCCGATCAGCAACTCGAATGGTCGGACTCCGGGGTCGAAGGCGCGTTCCGCTTCCTGCGCCGGGTGTGGAACTACGGCCACGCATTCGTCGCCGAGAGCCGCGCCCAGCTTCCCGCCCAGCGCAAACTGGCAAGCAGCGCCCTTCCGGCTGCGCTCGCCGACATCCGTCGCGAGATTCACGGCCACCTGAAGCAAGCCAATTACGACTTCGGCAAGCACCAGTTCAACACGGTCGTCTCGGCCGCGATGAAGATCCTCAACGCGCTGGAGAAGGCCCCCCGCGATAATGCCGCCGCCCACGCCGAAGTGGCCGAGGAAGGCCTGTCCATCCTGTTACGCCTGCTGTCGCCGATCGCCCCGCACCTGACCCACACACTGTGGCTGGATTGCGGCTTCGCTGGCGACATCCTCGCCGCGACCTGGCCAGAGCCGTCCGAGGACGCCCTGCGCCAGGACGAGATCGAGCTGATGCTGCAGATCAACGGCAAGCTGCGCGGCAGCATCAAGGTGGGTGCGAACGCCACCAACGCCGAGATCGAATCGGTCGCGCTGGCTGCGGAAGCGGCACAGAAGTTCACCGAAGGCAAACCGCCACGCAAGGTCGTCGTCGTCCCGGGCCGGCTGGTCAACATCGTCGTTTGAGGCGCTCCGCCATGTCACGTCGCACCTTTCTCGCCTTTGCATTGGCTGCCGCGACAGCCAGCCTCACTGGCTGCGGTTTCCGCCCGCGGGGGCCACGCCCGCTGCCATTCGCGACGCTCTACGTCGGGGTCGATCCGAACTCCGAGTTCGGCGCCGCGCTACGGCGACAGGTCGCCACCAGCGGCACCACGACCACCGTCGAGCAGGCCCCCGAGGCCGACGCGCGCCTGGAGATCCTGCGTAACAGCCGCACCCAGGACATCCTGTCGCTGTCCTCGGCCGGCAAGGTCCGCGAATATCAACTCGTCCAGACCCTGACTTTCAGGGTGGTGAGCCGTGGCGGCAATGAGCTGATTCCGGCGACCTCGATCACGGTCCGGCGTGAGTACAGCTTCGACGACGCCCAGGTCATTGCCAAGGAGCAGGAGGAGGCCCTGCTGTGGCGTGACATGGAGAACGACCTGCTGCAGCAGTTGATGCGGCGACTGGCCGCGATCGGCGCGTGAATCTGCGCCCGGAACAACTCGACGCCCATCTCCAGAAGCCGCTTGCGGCCTGCTACGTGTTGTTCGGCAACGAGCCTCTGCTGGTGCTGGAGGCGGCCGACGCCATTCGTGCCGCTGCGCGCCGACAAGGCTTCGACGAGCGCGAAACCCTGGTCGTCGGTCAGGGCTTCAAATGGGAGTCGCTGACGCTCGCAGCCGGAAACATGTCGCTGTTCGGTGGGCGCAAGGTCATAGACTTGCGCATTCCGACCGGCAAACCGGGTCGGGACGGCGGTGAGGCCCTGCAACGCCATGTCGCCTCACCGGCCACCGACTGCCTGACCCTGATCACGCTGCCCGAACTCGACTGGACGACCCGTAAAGCTACCTGGTTCCGCGCCATTTCGGATGCGGGCGTCACGATGGAGCTGAATGCGCCCGAGCGGGAGCGACTGCCCGACTGGATCGCCGCTCGCCTCGCCCGCCAGAACCAGGCTGCCCCGCCCGAAGCCTTGCGCTTCATCGCCGACCATATCGAGGGCAACCTGCTCGCGGCGCATCAGGAGATCCTGAAACTCGGCCTGCTCTACCCCGAAGGCAAGCTGTCGCAACAGGATGTCGAGTCAGCGGTGCTGAACGTCGCACGCTACGACATAGACATGCTGCGCCAGGCCGTACTGGAAGGCGATCCGGCGCGATGCACCCGTCTGATCGAAGGGCTGGAGGCCGAAGGCGCCGCACCACCGCTGGTCCTGTGGGCCCTCGCCAACGAGATCCGGACGCTCGCCCGGCTGCGTCGCGGCCAGGACGCCGGCCAGCCCCTCGCCATACTGATCAAGGCCGAGCGGATTTTCGACGACAAGCGCAAGCAGGCGATACAACGCGCCCTGCCCCGGCTCAGTGGCCGCGCGCTCAATGCCGCCCTGTTGCATGCCGCGAAGGTGGATCGTGTCATCAAGGGCCTGGTGGACGGCGACATCTGGGACGAATTCCTGCTCCTCGCGCTCAGACTCTCACGGCGCTGAGGTCCTTCAGGCTCCAGGCGTAACCGGCGCCGGTTTGTTGCGGGTCGCCCTCCCCGAGGGCCAATCCCGATCACGACCGTTGCGCAGGATCGCGCCGACCGGCCCGCCTGTAAGTGATTACCCGACCAACAGGCAGACTACAGATCTCGCTGCAGCATGCCTTTATGCCGCCCAACCGCACTACAATAGGGCACTCTATTGGACTCATGACAGAGCACAGCCGGATGGACATCCAGACCTACATGCAGACGCTCGGGCAGCAGGCCCGCGAAGCCTCCCGCAAGCTCGCGGCCGCCTCGACCGAAGCCAAGAACCAGGCCCTGCTCGGCATGGCCGCCGCAATTCGCAGCCGCGCACCGGAGCTGCTCGCGGCCAATGCGCGCGACCTCGACGCGGCCCGTACCGCCGGCCTGGAAGCCGCCCTGATCGACCGCCTGAGCCTCACCGAGAAGGGCATCGAAGCCATGGCGATTGGCCTGGAGCAGGTTGCCGCCCTGCCCGACCCGATCGGCGAGATCACCGACGTCAAGCGCCGCCCGTCCGGCATCCAGGTCGGCAAGATGCGGGTGCCCTTGGGCGTGATCGGCATCATCTACGAGGCCCGCCCCAACGTCACCGCCGATGCCGCCGCTCTCTGCCTGAAATCCGGTAATGCCGCCATCCTGCGCGGCGGCAAGGAAGCCCTGCATTGCAACCAGGCCATTGCCGGCTGCGTGCGGGAAGGACTGCTGAGCGCAGGTTTGCCCGCGACGGCGGTGCAGGTGGTGGACACCACCGACCGGGCCGCCGTCGGACACCTGATCACGATGCCCGAGTTCGTCGACGTGATCGTGCCGCGCGGAGGCAAGGGGCTGATCGAGCGGATTTCGCGCGAAGCACGGGTACCGGTGATCAAGCACCTGGACGGCAATTGCCATGTCTACGTCGATCGTGATGCCGACCCGGACAAGGTCGTGCCCATCGTCGAGAATGCCAAGACCCAGCGCTACGGCACCTGCAATACCGCGGAGTCGCTGTTGATCGACGCAGAAGTGGCAGAGCGCTATCTACCCGCAATAGGCGCGATGTTCGCGGCCAGAGGGGTGGAAATGAGGGCGTGCCCGAGTGCGCTCGCGATCCTGCGCGACGCCGGTATCGAGCCGAGCAGGCTGGTCGCCGCCACCGAACAGGACTGGTCGGAGGAATATCTCGCCCCGATCATCGCCATCCGGGTGGTGGCCGATGTCGATCAGGCAATGGCGCATATCAACCGCTACAGTTCCGGCCATACCGAAGCCATCATCACCGAGCACTACACCCGCGCGATGCGCTTCCTGCGCGAGGTCGATTCCGCTTCGGTCATGATCAACGCCTCGACCCGGTTCGCCGATGGCTTCGAGTATGGCCTCGGGGCCGAGATCGGCATCTCGACCGACAAGATCCATGCCCGTGGCCCGGTCGGTCTGGAAGGCCTGACCAGCCAGAAGTGGATCGTGTTCGGGAACGGCGAGATCCGACGCTGACGCGCACCGACATGGTTCCGCTGTGGTCATGACAACCGCCTCGACGACCTGCCTCATGCCTCCTCCCGCGAGCGGGAGAGGGTGGCGTGGGCTGTCACCACGGCGGCTTTCATGCTGACGCGATCGGCTCCGGCCCGATGACCGCCGCTTCGGACAGCCTTCCCCGCGACATCCAGACTCAACTCGACGAATTCGCCGACACGATCTGGCTGGAGGATGGCCTATCCCGTAACACCATGGCCAGCTACCGCAGCGATCTCGCGCTTTTCGCGATCTGGCTGGACAAACGCGGGGGCGACCTCGCCCAGGCCAGTCGCGAGGACCTGGCTGCTTACCTGGCGGAATTCAGTCGCCAGGCCAGGCCAGCCAGCCAGCGTCGGCTGCTGTCGGCCTGGCGACGCTTTTATCGGCATCTCATCGCATTGGGCCGCCGCGATACCGACCCGACCGCGCTGATCGACCCGCCAGTTCCAGCCGAACGCTTCCCCAAGACCTTGTCCGAGGCACAGGTCGAGGCCTTGTTGGAAGCACCCGACACCGAGACCCCTCTCGGCCTGCGCGACCGCTGCATGCTCGAGGTCCTCTACGCTTCCGGGCTGCGGGTCTCCGAACTGATCGAGTTGAAGGTGTTTTCGGTCAGCCTGCAGGAGCGCGTGGTCAGGATCATCGGCAAGGGCGACAAGGAAAGGCTGGTGCCCCTGGGCGAAACCGCCGGCGCCTGGCTGGAACGCTACTATCACGAGGCGCGGAGCGTGATCCTGGGCGGAAAGGTCTCGGACCATGTCTTCGTCACCCGTTTCGGGTCGGGAATGTCACGACAGATGTTCTGGCGCATCATCAAGCGTTATGCGGAACAAGCCGGCATTCGGGCCGCCAGTCTTTCACCCCACACGCTGAGACACGCCTTCGCGACCCATCTCATCAACCACGGCGCAGACTTGAGAGTGGTGCAGATGTTGCTCGGTCATGCCGACATCTCGACCACACAGGTCTATACCCATGTGGCACGTGAGCGCCTAAAGTCATTGCATGCGCAACATCACCCGCGCGCCTGAATCAATGCTTTCATGATCGTCATTCATATCGCCCAGACCGCACCAACGTCGTCGTCAGGGCGAGAAAGCGGAATGAATGGACTGCGAGACTGGAAATGTCAAAACACAATCAACACGCTCCCGAAACGCCTGCCACACGTTTTCTGAAGCAGCACCGGATTGCTTATTCCACACATCTGTATGAATACGAGGAGCATGGCGGCACCTCGCTGTCGGCAAAAGCACTCAACCTGCCGGAACACGCCATCGTCAAGACCTTGATTCTGGAGGATGAGAACAGCGCGCCGCTGATCATGCTGATGCATGGCGACCGCAAGGTCTCGACCAAGGAGCTGGCGCGACAGACGGGTCGAAAGCGGATCGAAACCTGCAAACCGGAAGTCGCAAACCGTCATTCAGGCTATCTGATCGGTGGCACCTCTCCGTTCGGCACCAGAAAGAAAATGCCGATCTACATGGAGAAATCCATTCTCGACCTTTCCATTGTGCATATCAATGGCGGAAGGCGCGGCTTTCTGGTCGGCTTGCATCCACACGATATCGTCCGGGTATTGAAACCGGAATTGGTTTCTGTAGCGCTGGAATGAGTCGACGCTCGATGCGAATACCAATGCCGATACGGATTTATTTTCATCGCTTATTCCATTGCACCTATTCAAGCGACGCTTTTAAATGGCAGAATTGCGACCATGCCGTGCCGGACGCTTCATTCGCACAATGCGGAGCGGACCAATGGCCGGCATCCACCCACCCAATAAAATGCATAACGGAGAATAAATGGATATCAATTCGATGTCAGTGCCAGAACTGCGCCGACTTCAAACCCGGGTCGCAAACGAAATCCTGCGCCGCAACGACGTGGCGAAGAAAGTCCTGCTCAGAAAAATGAAGAAAATGGCCGAAGAAGAAGGCCTGTCGTTCGACGAGGTGATCGGCGAAGCCTCACAAAGTGCTTCTGGCGAAAGCAAGCCGGAAAAACAAACCCGCAAGCGCGGTCCCAAGCCGAACCTGAAGAAAGGCAGCAAGCTGCCACTCAAGTATTTCCACCCGGAGAATCCCGAAATGGGCTGGAGTGGTCATGGTCGCAAGCCGCAATGGATCATTGACTGGCTGGCGCAGGACAAGCCGCTGGAATTACTTGAAAAGAAAATTCCAGAAGCTGCCTGATTCGATTCGATCCCTTGCATCGCTGCAAGGGATCGAATCGCTCAAGGCAGCCCAATCCGGCTGGCGAGGGGTTTCAGGACAAATTTTCCTAACCCGACAATTCGGGAAGAGAACGCCCATCCTTGCCTCGCTGGATATACACCCCGACCCGTCTCACATCTTTCATCACGCCGATCTTCGCAATCTTGAGCTTGACCCAGGGTGCACCAAACTCGTCGAAAAGCAGCCCAACGACATACTCGCCCAGCGTTTCTATGAGGTTGAAGTGGCGCTCGGCCAATTCCTTGCGGAGTCGTTCGACGACATCCGCATAATTGATCGTGTCATCGATTTCGTCCCGCTCGGCAGCCGAATCCGGCACGCCGAATGTCAAATGCAGTTCGACGGTCTGGGGCGCGGCCTTCTCCCTAGGGTAAATGCCGACCCAGGCCTGCACCCGCAATTCTTCGATGAAGATGAAATCCATGTGGTTTCCCGATTAGAATCTTGCCGATTCTAACAGGGCGCTTGATCCGCCAGCGAGCGGCGTTTCGCCCGGACTTCGCACCCGCGTCTCGACTCGAACCCTGACACGGATCAGGATGTGGACGAGACAAACTTGAAATCGACCGAGAATGTCTCTCTCATCGGTCCGCTCCAAACGACTCCATAGCCTTCATGTCACTACTCCTACTTGCACTTGCCGCCTTCCTGATCGGTTCGGTCCCGTTCGCCATCATTGCCAGCAAACTATTCCGGCTGGAGGATCCGCGCAAATACGGTTCGGGCAATCCGGGCGCGACCAACGTGCTGCGCAGCGGCAACAAGGCGGCTGCCATCGTCACCCTGGTCGGCGACTGCGCCAAGGGATGGTTCGCCGTCTGGCTCGCGGCAGCGCTGGGTTTCAGTGCGGGCGAGGCCGCGCTTGCAGGGCTGTTCGCACTACTGGGCCATGTATTCAGTATTTTCTTGCGCTTCAAGGGCGGCAAGGGTGTGGCGACCGCACTCGGCGTGATTCTGGGCATCAGCCCACTGATCGCATCGATCGCACTGGCCACCTGGCTGCTGGTCGCCTTCACCACGCGTTACTCGTCGGTGGCCGCCTTGTCGGCGGCTGGAATGGCACCGATTGCCAGCCTGTTCCTGATCGACGACGCCCCAGTGTTCGGGGTTTTCCTGGTCATGGCCGCCCTGCTGGTCTGGCGTCATGCCGACAATATCCGCAAGCTGAAGAACGGCACCGAAGGAAAGATCGGCGCAAAGAAGTCCTGATCAGGCGGCGACGCACGCCTAGTCCTTGGATGTCATCCGGACCTTGGCTCGCTGGCGCCGAAAAGCGCTTCCGTAACCAGACTTCGACAGACGCGACGCGAATGCCTCAGGAGCAAGCAAGCCCGAGAACAGGCACACGGCAGCTTTCGCACGTCGCAGCCTGAAAAGTCAGCCTCCTGGCAATCGATCCTGTTCCCGATTCGGACGCTGCAACTCGGCCAGCGGCCAGCGTGGCCTGACCCGGACTGAGGCGTCGTTCCGCCCCGACTCCCCGGCAACCAGTCGCAAGGCCCCGGCGAAGGCGATCATCGCGCCATTGTCGGTGCACAGCGCCGGCTCGGGGTAGAACACCTCGGCGCCGACCTTGCTCACCGCCGCATCGAGCCGCTCGCGCAGCCTGCGATTGGCCCCCACCCCGCCGGCCACCACCAACTGAGAGAGCCCGCTGAGCTTCAATGCGCCCAGCGCCTTCGCGCACAGCACGTCGACCACGGCCTCCTGAAAATCCGCTGCCAGGGCGGCCGTGTCGGTGTCGGACCAGTCGGGCCGGCTGACGACGTTGAGGACCGCGGTCTTCAGCCCGCTGAAGCTGAAATCGAGGTCACCCGAGCGAAGCATCGGGCGCGGCAATGCGAAACGCCCCGGCACGCCGGTTTCGGCCAGCGCAGCCAGTTGCGGCCCGCCCGGATAGCCCAGCCCCATCAGCTTGGCGGTCTTGTCGAAGGCCTCGCCGGCAGCGTCATCCAAAGTCTCGCCCAACAGGACGTAATCACCGACCGCTGAGACCGACATCAACTGGGTATGCCCACCCGACACCAGCAAGGCGACGAACGGAAAACTGGGCGGCCTGACCGACAGCAGCGGTGAAAGCAGGTGACCCTCTAGGTGATGAATAGGCAACACCGGCACGTCGAGGGCGACCCCGAGTGACTCGGCAAAGCTCGCACCGACCAGCAGCGCTCCCGCCAGGCCTGGTCCGGCCGTATAGGCAATCGCCGAAACATCCTGAAGACTGCAGCCCGCCGCCTCCAGGGTTTGCCTGACCAGCACCGGCAGAAGCCGGATGTGATCACGGGACGCCAGTTCGGGCACGACACCGCCATAGGCGGCATGAAGGTCGATCTGCGAGTGGACCCTATGCCCGAGTAGACCTGCCTCGGTGTCATACACCGCGACCCCGGTCTCGTCACAGGATGTCTCGATACCCAATACTTTCATCGCCGCCAAAACCTTGTCCTTTCGCGTCATCGCACACATTCCTCAGCGCGGCCGAGTGTAGCCTGATCCGGCGGAGACTGACAAAACCGTGCTTCGCCTTCATTCAGACCTTGCGCCATTCCAAAACCTGCCGCTATAATCGTTGTTTATCTGCACCCAATTCAACCAAGGAATTCCGTAATGCCCGGTATTCGCGTAAAGGAAAACGAGCCGTTTGAAGTCGCCATCCGTCGCTTCAAGCGCACCATCGAAAAAACCGGTTTGCTGACCGAGTTGCGTTCACGTGAGTTTTACGAAAAGCCCACCGCAGAGCGCAAGCGCAAGCTGGCCGCAGCGGTCAAGCGCAATCACAAGCGCCTGCGCAGCCAGATGCTGCCGCCCAAGCTGTACTGATCGAGCTATCGATCAATGCATTCGACGCGCCGGGGGCGACCGGTGAAGGTCGCGCCCGGCGCGTCCATTTTGCTTCGAACACCAAGAATTGGCAGCCGAAGCTGACCGAAGCAGACAAGCAATCGCCCCATCCGGGTCGTCCAACGGTCAAAGACCGCCGTCACAGGCCAGCCGCGCGAGATGATCCCCCAGTCGTTCATCCAGGACCTGCTCGGACGCGTCGACATCGTCGATGTCATCGAACGCCACCTTACGCTCAAGAAAGGTGGGGCCAACTACTTCGCCTGCTGCCCTTTTCATGGCGAGAAGACCCCGTCCTTCTCGATCAGCCCCTCCAAGCAGTTCTATCACTGCTTTGGCTGCGGCGTGCACGGCAACGCGATCGGCTTCCTGATGGAGTACAGCGGACTGAGCTTCGTCGAGGCGGTCACCGAGCTCGCACGCCAGGTAGGCGTCGAAGTTCCGCAAGAAGCCAACCCGTCCGGCCGCTTCGCCCCTCCACCGGCCGAGCAGGATGCGCTAATCGACGCCATGGCGACCGCCGCCCGTTTCTACCGCGAGCAGTTGCGCCACAGCCCAGTCGCGATCGACTACCTCACACGTCGCGGCCTCACTGGTGAAATCGCCGCCCGCTTCGGCATCGGCTACGCGCCTGACGACTGGCAGGGTCTGCACAAGGTCTTTCCGGCATACGACGCCCGGCCGTTGCTGGAGGCCGGCCTCGTGATCGAGAACGAAGCCGGCCGGCGCTATGACCGCTTCCGCGATCGCATCATGTTTCCGATCCAGGACCGCAGGGGGAGGATCATCGCATTTGGCGGTCGCGTGCTAGACAAGGGCGAGCCCAAGTACCTGAATTCGCCGGAAACGCCGTTGTTCGAGAAGGGCCGTGAGCTCTACGGCCTGATCCAGGCCCAGAAACCGATCCGGGACGCGGGCTACGTCCTGGTCGTCGAAGGCTACATGGACGTCGTTTCGCTCGCCCAGTTCGGCGTCTGCAATGCGGTCGCGACACTGGGTACGGCCACGACACCGCACCACATCAAGGCCTTGCTGCGGCACACCGACCGCATCGTATTCTGCTTCGACGGCGATGCAGCCGGTCGCAAGGCCGCCTGGCGCGCCCTGGAGTCGTCGCTGGAAGCACTGCGTGACGACATCACGCTGGCCTTTCTGTTTCTTCCCGAACAGCACGACCCCGACTCCTTCGTACGCAGCGAAGGGGCCGACGCGCTCGAACGGGCGGCGCGCGAAGCGAAACCGCTCGCCGGATTCCTGATCGACGCGCTGAGCGCAGAACTGGATCTCGGCAGCGCCGAGGGCCGATCGAGGCTCGTTCATGACGCCCGCCCACTGGTCACGCAAGTCGCCGCGCCCCTTCTCCGACTGCAACTGGTCAAACAAATCGGGGAGCTGAGCGGATTGAGTCAGCGCGAAGTCGAAGAGGCCTTCGGCACGCACACCTCGACCCGCCGCCACGACAAGCGCTGGGACGGCGATGGCGACCACGCCGCCCACCCGGCACGCCACACCCCTCAACCGTCCCGCAGCGCGCGCAGTCGCCGTGCGCCGATTCCGGCCGCCGGCACCTTGCTCAGGCTGGTGCTGCAACACCCTGCCTGGATCGCACGACTTCCAATCGCCCTGATCCCGCTGGACAGCGACGAAGGCCGGAGTCTGGCCGCACTGGTGGACGCGATGGAGGTCGGCGACATCGATCCGGACTGCGGACTGGGCGCACTGGTCGAACGCTACCGGGACACGCCGCACGCCGACACGATCGCACGCGCGGCAGCAGATCTCGTCGGGACCGACTACGATGAAACCGTGATCGAAACCCTTTTCGAAGACACCGTGAAGAAACTGCACGCCGACATGATCAACCGGGAGATTCTGTCGCTCGCACAGCAGGAGCGGGAACACGGCCTCTCCAGCGCGGACAGGCACCGCCTCGCAGAATTGTTGCTCGAGAAACGGAACCTGACCGACAAGCCGCAAGACTAAGAATTTATAGTATAATTTACGGTTTCCCCAATTAATCTCTACCGCGATTCAAGGAGTGCCATGGCCCGCGAAAAAGTTCAAGGTTCGCGTAAGGACACCCCCAAGGGGCGCACCCCCAAAGCCAGGAAAAAGGTCGAAGCAGTCGATACCGCCAGCCCGGCCGCGGTGCCGCTCGATCCCGAACTTCGCCGGACGCAACTGAAAACCCTGATCACGCTGGGCAAGGAGCGGGGCTACCTGACCTATGCCGAGATCAGTGACCACCTTCCGGACGATGTCGCGGACGCCGAACAGATCGAAGGCATCATCGCGACCTTCAACAACATGGGCATCCAGGTTTTCGACGAAGCGCCAGCCGCCGAAGACCTGCTCATGTCGGACAACGTCCCGTCGACGGTAGACGAAGACACCGCCGAGGAAGAGGCCGAACAGGCCTTGTCGTCGGTGGACTCCGAATTCGGTCGCACCACCGACCCGGTCCGCATGTACATGCGCGAGATGGGTACGGTCGAGTTGCTGACCCGCGAAGGCGAAATCGAGATCGCCAAGCGGATCGAGGAAGGCCTCAAGCACATGGTGCAGGCGATTTCGGCCTGCCCGACCACCATCGTCGAAATGCTCGAGTCTGCGCAAAAGGTCTCCAACGACGAAATGCGCATCGATGAATTGATCGATGGCCTGCTCGACCCCTCCGCCAACGAACCTGCCGCCGCAAGCGACGAATCGTCCGATGACGATAGCGAAGACGATGAGGATGCCGACGGCGACACCGAAGACGAGGGTGAAGACAGCGGCGACGATTCCGACGACGACGAGTCCTCGGACGACGATGACGACGACGAGGAAACCGCCGCCGACAAGGAAGCGGCCGCCAACGCCGCGACCCTGCTCAAGCTCAAGACCGACGCCCTCGAACGCTTTGCCGTGATCGAAGGCCTCTACAAGCAGCAGATGGCGGCACTCGAAAAGAACGGCACCGCCGACGACGCCTACCGGGGTCTGCAGCAGCAGATTTCGGACGAACTGCTCAACATTCGCTTTACCGCGAAGACCATCGAGCGCCTGTGCGACTCGGTGCGCCACATGGTCGAACAGGTGCGCGGACACGAGCGCCAGATCCTGCGCCTGTGCGTCGATCGCGCCGGCATGCCGCGTCAGCATTTCATCAAGGTCTTCCCGGGCAAGGAAATCGATCTCGACTGGCTCAAGGACGAGATCGCCGCGGGCAAGAGCTACGCCGAAGGCCTGATGCGGGTCCATCCGGCCGTGCTGGAAGAGCAGCAGAAGCTCATCGACCTGCAGGACCGGATCGGCATTCCGCTCAAGGAGCTCAAGGACATCAACCGTCAGATGTCCACCGGCGAAGCCAAGATGCGTCGTGCCAAGCGCGAGATGACCGAGGCCAACCTGCGCCTGGTGATCTCGATCGCCAAGAAGTACACCAACCGCGGCCTGCAGTTCCTCGACCTGATCCAGGAAGGCAACATCGGCCTGATGAAGGCGGTGGACAAGTTCGAATATCGTCGCGGTTACAAGTTCTCGACCTATGCGACCTGGTGGATCCGGCAGGCGATCACCCGCTCGATCGCCGACCAGGCCCGCACCATCCGCATCCCGGTTCACATGATCGAAACGATCAACAAGATGAACCGGATCAGCCGTCAGATCCTGCAGGAAACCGGCCAGGAGCCGGATCCCGCCACGCTGGCCGAGAAAATGGAGATGCCCGAGGAGAAGATCCGCAAGATCATGAAGATCTCCAAGGAACCGATCTCGATGGAAACCCCGATCGGCGACGACGACGATTCGCACCTGGGCGACTTCATCGAGGATCAGGCCACCCTCGCACCGGCCGATGCCGCGATGTTCTCCAGCCTGCGCGACGCCACCGGCGAAGTGCTCGACTCGCTGACGCTACGCGAAGCCAAGGTCCTGAGGATGCGTTTCGGCATCGAGATGAACACCGACCACACGCTGGAAGAAGTCGGCAAGCAGTTCGACGTCACCCGCGAGCGCATCCGCCAGATCGAAGCCAAGGCCTTGCGCAAGCTACGTCACCCCAGCCGTTCGGAGCGCCTGCGTAGCTTCCTCGACAGCGACAGCTGACCGCGCACACACTCCCAGCCGGAACCGGGGCCAATCCCCGGCCGCGCTGAGCGGTGCGCAAGTGCCCTACGAGCCGGAAATCGGTCGAACAACGTTACAATATGCAGTTCCGGGCCTATAGCTCAGTTGGTTAGAGCAGGCGACTCATAATCGCTTGGTCGGGGGTTCAAGTCCCTCTGGGCCCACCATCCAAAGCCCCGTGACGCAAGGTCACGGGGCTTTTTCTTTCTCTCCGGCAGTACGTGTTGCTCCAGCCACGCACGCAGCACGGCTCCCCGGGGTGGTGTCCTTGCGCTCGATCGACAACACGCCAAGCTCCAGCTCCATCAGTGGCGCTGGCGTATTGCTTTACCGCCGCCAGTCATCTCGCCCCCTCCGTGACGGTGTTCATCCCGCGACCACGCCGGTGCTGTTACGATCGTGCCCAGTTCATGCGAAAAACTACGCGTACCGCCAGGTCCGTGATTACACTTCCGCTCGATTCGACCGCCTCGATGAGTCTTTCACCCAAGCGCACCTTTTCCCTGTTCGTCGTGTGCCTGACCAGTGCGGGCTTGGTGCTCCTTGCTTTTCTTTTGCATCGACAAGCGGCGCACGGCGCGACCATGCTCCACACACAGGCGGCCGCGGTCGCACACAACATCGCTTCGCGGGTGAACATCGCAGTTGCAGGAAACGACCGGATCGCGGTATCCAGCAGCCTCGAATCATTCAATGAGTTCGACGGTGTTCTGTCGATTCAGGTCATGGATCGTAGGGAGCACCCCCTGGCGGCGGTACGACGGAATCTTGCCGGCAACCTGAGCGCCGCGGCGAGCGGCGAAATTCCCGTTGCCGCGACCGATCCGGGCAGCTCGTTGCTTTCCCTGATTCTCGGCAACTGGACCAGCGCATCGATACGGGTGCCGATCGGCGAGATCGCGCCTATCGGATGGATACACCTCGAATACGATCTCGCACCGCTGCGTGCGACGCTGCGGCGCACCCTGCTAGAAGGCTTGTTAGCGCTACTTGCATTGATAGCCGGCATGTCACTGATTTTCGCGACGCTTGCGCGACGCCCGACCCGCTCGCTGCCTCCGGTCTGATCCCGGAAAAGACTTCAGCTGCGCTGGATCAGCTCGATCTTGTACCCATCCGGATCTTCGATAAAAGCGATCACGGTCGAGCCATGTTTCATGGGCCCAGCCTCGCGCACCACCTTGCCGCCACGGGCGCGCACATCCTCGCATGCCTTGTACGCATCCGGCACCGCGAGTGCGATATGGCCGTAGCCATTGCCCAGGTCGTAGGACTCGGTATCCCAGTTATGGGTCAGTTCGATCACCGCCCCTTCGGATTCGTCCTGAAAGCCCACGAAGGCCAGCGTAAACCGCCCCTCCGGATAGTCCTGCCGACGAAGCAGCCGCATCCCCAGCACTTCGGTATAAAAGGCCAGCGAGCGATCCAGGTTTCCCACTCGCAACATCGTGTGCAACAAACGCATGTCAGTCCTCTCTGATGTCATCGACCGGCTCACGCCCACGCGCAACACCGATCATAGGTAGCTCCGCCCCTGCCTTGCGTAGCGCGACCCGCGCGGATCGCCAGTCGGGATAAAGCCGCTCGACCACAGACCAGAAGCGGGGGGAATGATTCATTTCGAGCAGATGCGCCACTTCGTGCGCGACGACATAGTCACCCAACGCAGCGGGGAGGTGGAGCAGCCGCCAATGAAGCCGGATGCCGCTGCGCGCGCTGCAACTCCCCCAGCGGGTCCGGGCGGACGTGATCCCGACCGGTGGCGGTACCAAGCCTAGCCTGTGACAATACTCGGCTACCCGCCCTTCGAACCAGACGAGCGACCGCTTCTTCAACGCCGCGACAAGCATACGGTCGGGATCGGCTCGCCGCCCGATGCACAACTCTTCCAGCCCGTCTTCGGCCCTACCCCACTTCACGCCGCGCGAGTGATCGATCAGGCGGAGACGACACGATTGTCCAAATACGGGAAACAGAGCACCGTCGACGGGCTCGAACAACTGTCTTGCCTGCCGTTGCGCCTGCTGGCCGAGCTTGTCGATCAGCCAGCCGGCATGTCCTTGCACAAAGCGTTCGACTTCTTCCCGCCTCGCGCCGAGCGGCGCCGCCACCCGAATGCCGCGCGGATCGAGCTGCAACGCAAAACTGCGTCGCGACGAGTGCTTCAAGGTATAGCTCAGCGCCCGGCCAGCGATGACGATCTCCGCGCGAGTTTCGGTTGGCGCGACGCTCGGCGTCCGACCGGAACCGAACAGCTTCAGCCCTTGTCCTGCCACACGTAACCCCTGGCGCTCACTTCATTCTTGATCAAGCGCATCGCTGCCTCGACCTGCGCCGTCGCGCCTTTCATACCCAGTTCAACCGAGCGTTTGAGGCCATCTCCAGCCACGGTCGGCAGACTGAAGAGGCTCGCTTCGGGAAACGCCGCGGTCACCTGCTCCATCAAGTCGATCAGATGACCCTCAAGCGCATCCTCGATCGTGATCGACTGTTCCACATAGTCGTCTCGATGGTGCAAGTCCGCAAAACGGGTGTCCAACACCCATTCGACCATCGGCCAGGCCATCACCGGAAAACCGGGAACGAAGAAATGGTTGCGGATCGAGAAACCGGGGATCTGGTTGTAGGGGTTGGGGATGATCTCGCTCCCGACCGGAAAGACGCCCATCTGCAAACGGTATGGCGTGATCTCACCACCGAACTTGGCCCGTATCAGCGCCTCCGCCTCGGGGTGGAGCGCCAGATCGAGGTCCAGCGCGGCCGCTGCCGACTGCCGGGTCCGATCGTCCGGCGTCGCGCCGATGCCGCCGAAGCTGAAAACCGTGTCACCACTGGCGAAACTCTCGCGCAACATCTGCAAGAGCCTGCCTGGCTCGTCGCCGACATAGCGCGCCCACGAGAGCTTCAACCCGCGCGCACCGAGCATCTCGATCAGTTTCACCAGATGCTTGTCGGTCCGGCGACCGGAAAGGATCTCGTCACCGATGATGATTGCACCGAAATTCATGGCCTGCCCCCGCTCAACGCGGCATGCCGGGCAGCATGCCCTTCATGCTGCGCATCATCTTCTGCATGCCCCCCTTTGAGAACTGCTTCATCATCTTCTGGGTCTGCTCGAACTGTTTCAGCAAACGGTTGACCTCCTGCACCGACACCCCGGCGCCGGTCGCGATACGTCGCTTGCGGCTGGCCTTGAGTAGCTCGGGTTTGGCCCGCTCGGACGGTGTCATCGAATTGATGATGCCTTCTATCCTGCCGATCTGCTTCTCTTCCGCCCCGCCCTGCAACTGACCGGCCGCCTGCGCGAACTGGGCAGGCAACTTGTCCAGCATCGACGACAGCCCGCCCATCTTGCGCATCTGGGCGATCTGCTCCTTGAAATCGTTCAGGTCGAAGCCCTTGCCAGACTTCAGCTTCTTCGCGAAATCACGCGCTTTCTCCTCGTCGACACCACGTCTCGCCTCTTCGACCAGACCCATGATGTCGCCCATGCCGAGGATGCGGCTGGCCATGCGCTCCGGATGGAATTCTTCCAGGCCCGAGAGCTTCTCACCCACACCGGCGAACTTGAGCGGCTTGCCGGTGACATGGCGCACCGACAGCGCGGCGCCGCCACGCGAATCGCCATCGAGCTTGGTCAGCACCACACCGGTCAGCGGCAAGGCCTCGTTGAACGCCCGTGCAGTATTGACCGCATCCTGGCCCAGCATCGCATCGACCACGAACAGGGTCTCGACCGGCTTGACCGCGGCATGCAAGGCCTTGATCTCGGCCATCATCGCCTCGTCGATCGCCAGACGACCGGCGGTATCGACCAGCACCACGTCATAGTAATGACGTCGCGCATGGTCCAGGGCCGCCTGCGCGATAGCGACAGGCTTCTGTTCGATCGTCGAGGCGAAAAAGTCGACGCCGGCCTGGCCGGCCACGGTTTTCAACTGTTCGATCGCGGCCGGACGATAGACGTCGGTCGATACCGCCAGCACCTTCTTCTTCATCCGCTCATGCAACAGCTTGCCGAGCTTGCCGGTCGTCGTCGTCTTGCCCGCGCCCTGCAGACCAGCCATCAGAATCACCGCCGGCGGCTGGGTCGACAGATCCAGTCCGGTATGCGAGCCACCCATCAAGGCCTTCAGTTCATCATGCACGACCCCGACCAGCGCCTGTCCCGGCGTCAGCGACCCGATCACCTCCTGGCCGATCGCCTTCTCCTTGACCCGGGTGATCAGTTCCTTGACCACCGGCAGCGCGACATCGGCCTCGAGCAAGGCCATGCGCACCTCGCGCATCGCCTCCTGGATGTTGTCCTCGGTCAGGCGAGCCTGGCCGCGGAGGGTTTTGACGACTTTTGACAGGCGTTGGGTAAGATTGTCGAGCATAGAGGTCCGAACCAGGGAGGAATGAGTGAAATGCAGTCGGGCGGCATGCATGCAAATCCGCCAGCGTTCGCAAGCCATGGAGTAAACTATCGCGAACTATGCTGACCATTCTACTTCATCTGTTCGCCGCCCTGCTCTACGGCGCCCTGGGCCTTTGGTTCTGGCGGACATGCATCCAAACGGCCTCTCCCGCACCCCGCCAGTGCATGACGACAGCCGAACGTCTCGTCTTGCTCGCCGCCCTGATCCTGCATGGACTGGCCATTCACGCCTCCATGTTCCCGGGCAACGAGATGCGATTCGGGTTCGGCCTCGCCGTATCGCTGATCATCTGGCTGGCGGTCTGCTTCTACTGGATAGAGACCTTCTATGCCCGACTGGACGGCCTGCACATCATGGTGTTGCCAGCCGGCGTCGTCGGCAGCCTGCTGCCCCTGGTCTTCACCGGGCCCCATGTGCTGATCAATGCCGCCTCGCCGGCGTTCCGTGCCCACTTCATCGTTGCGATGCTCGCTTACAGCCTGTTCACGCTGGCCGCCCTGCATGCGATGCTGATGGCCTATGCCGAGCGGCAACTGCATAGCGGCCGCATCAGCCGCAGCGTCGCCAACCTGCCCCCGCTGCTGACGATGGAAACCCTGTTGTTCAGGCTGATCAGCATCGCGTTCGTGCTGCTGACGCTGACCCTGGGGTCCGGGATCATCTTCTCCGAGGCTTTGTTCGGGCAGGCCTTCCGCCTCGACCACAAGACCGTCTTCGCGATCATCTCGTGGCTGCTGTTCGGCGCGCTGCTATTCGGGCGACGGGTCTGGGGTTGGCGCGGTCGGGTCGCCCTGCGCTGGACCCTGGCGGGATTCATCGCCTTGATCCTGGCCTACATGGGCAGTCGGTTCGTCGTCGAGGTGCTGCTGGGCCGGGCGGGCTGACCCCGCGTCTCAATGGGATCCCTCTCGCTCGAAATCCAGTTTGCCGCTCTGATCATTCTGCTGGTCCTGTCAGGCATGTCGTCGATGACCGAGACGGTCATGATGGCCTCCAATCGTTACCGACTGCGTTCTCTCGCGTCCAACGGCCATCGTGGCGCCCGACTCGCGGTCGAACTGCTGGACAAGACCGACCGCCTGCTCGGCGTGGTCTTGTTGTTCAACAATCTGGTCAACGTCGCTGCGGCAACGCTGGCCAGCGTCATCACGATCAATCTGGTTGGTGAAGAAGGCTGGGCGCTGGCGGCCGGCACCGTGCTGCTCACCTTCTTCATCCTCGTGTTCTCGGAGATCACGCCCAAGGTGATCGGCGCGCACCACGCCGACCGACTCGCGGTGATCGTCAGCTACCCGCTCACCGTCCTGCTGCGTCTGTCCTACCCGGCGGTCTGGTTCGTCAACCTCTTCGTCAGTGCGATTCTGTGGTTGCTCAGGCTGCAGCCCAAGGGAGCAAAGTCCTCTGGAATGTCGGTGGAGGAAATCCGTTCGATGGTACTGGAGTCCGGCCAGTACATCCCGCAGAAGAACCGCGACATCCTGGTGAACCTGTTCGACCTGGAACACATCACGGTCGAGGACGTGATGGTCCCGCGCGGCGCGATCGAAAGCATAGACTTGCGCCATGCCCCGGAGTCGATCCGGGAGCAGATCGCCACGGCTTACCACACCCGACTACCGGTGCTCGATGGCGAGAACGAGCGCGTGATCGGCGTTCTGCATCTGCGCCGCATGCTGGCACGGGCCCTGGAGAGCGGTTTCGCGGTCGAGGAGATTCCCGACTTGGTGGCGAAACCCTATTTCATCCCGGCCGACACGCCACTTTATTCCCAACTGCAGTTCTTCCAGGAGAACCAGCAACGGCTCGCACTGGTCGTCGATGAATATGGCGAACTGCTGGGCCTGCTCACACTCGAGGACATCATCGAGGAAATGATCGGCAAGTTCACGACAACCTTGCCCGAAGGCGCGAACAAACTCGCCTGGAACGAAGACGGAAACGTGCTGGTCGACGGCAGCCAGAACCTGCGTGAACTGAATCGCCGTCTCGGGGTGGAATTGCCGGTGGAAGGACCGAAGACGCTCAACGGGCTGATTCTGGAACACCTTCAGGATATCCCCGAGGCCGACCTGTCGTTCCGGATAGCAGGGGTGACGATAGAAGTGATCCAGACCGAAGACAAGATGGTCCGCATGGTCAGACTTTACCGCCCCCATACCGAACGGATGGAAACCGCCCCGGATTGAGCGTAATTCGGGGGAGTTGGACGCAACGGCCTCTTTACAATACGTTACGGCATAGGCAAGATCGAATGCCAGTCTCCTAGCTAAGCCATGGCAGCGAACCCTCAGACCCCATTGAGCGGCTTGGCCCGCGCACTTATCCAGCAAGGCCGGCTTTCCGAAGCCGACGCGATCTCGTGCACGACTGCCTCCAAGGCCAATACCAACGGCTTCATCCTTGAGCTTGCCCAGCGCAAGCTGCTGAGCACGCGCGAAATCGCCTGCTTCGCCGCCGAAACCTTTGGTTACCCGGTTATCGACATCGGCGCCCTCGACCCCCAGACGGTGCAACGAGACGGGATCGATCGCAAGCTGATGAGCAAGCACCAGGTCCTGCCGCTGATGAAGCGCCAGAACCGGCTCACCATCGCAACCGCCGACCCCTCCAACATGCGGGCGCTGGACGAGATCCGTTTCCAGAGCGGCATGCAGATCGATCTGGTCGTCGCCGAGGCCGATCGGCTCGGCAAGGTGGTCGACAAACTGTCCGAGTCCGCCGAGCAGACGCTCAAGGAACTCACCGGCGAAGACTTCGACATGGACCTCCTTGACAAGGAGGCTCCGACCGAAGGCGCCGATTCAGACGATGCCTCGCAGGAAGTCGATGACGCGCCGGTGGTGCGCTTCATCCAGAAGGTCTTGATCGACGCGATCAACGAAGGGGCGTCCGACGTCCACTTCGAACCGTATGAGAAGTATTACCGCATCCGCGTCCGTACCGACGGCGTGCTGCGCGAGATCGCCCAGCCTCCCCTGGTCCTCAAGGACAAGATCGCCGCCCGGATCAAGGTGATCTCACGGCTGGACATCTCCGAGAAGCGGGTCCCGCAAGACGGCCGCATGAAGCTGGTGCTGTCCAAGAACAAGTCGATCGATTTCCGGGTGTCGTCGTTGCCGACGCTGCACGGCGAAAAGATCGTGATGCGTATTCTCGACCCGTCATCGGCGATGCTCGGGGTCGATGCGCTGGGTTATGAGCCGGAACAGAAAAAAGCCCTGCTCGATGCGGTCGAGCGCCCCTACGGCATGATTCTGGTCACCGGGCCCACCGGTTCGGGCAAGACGGTTTCTCTCTATACCTGTCTCAACATCCTCAACACCGCTGGCGTCAATATCTCGACCGCCGAGGATCCGGCCGAAATCAACCTCGCAGGCATCAACCAGGTCAACGTCAACGAGAAGGCCGGCCTGACCTTCGCCGCCGCACTCCGGGCTTTCCTGCGCCAGGATCCGGACGTGATCATGGTCGGCGAGATTCGCGACCTCGAAACCGCTGAGATCTCGATCAAGGCTGCGCAAACCGGTCACCTCGTGTTGTCCACGCTGCACACCAACGACGCCCCGACCACGCTGGAGCGCCTCAAGAACATGGGTGTGGCACCGTTCAACATCGCCTCGTCGGTGATCCTGATCACCGCGCAACGTCTTGCGCGCAGGCTATGCTCGTGCAAGCAACCGGTGGACATCCCGGTCGAGGCGCTGCTGCAGGCCGGTTTCGGCGCGGACGAATTGGACGGCAGCTGGCAAACCTACGGACCCAAAGGCTGCGAGCGCTGCGGCGGCACCGGCTACAAGGGCCGGGTCGGCATCTACCAGGTCATGCCCATCAGCGAAGAGATTGCGCATATCATCATGACCAACGGTAACTCCATGGACATTGCCGAGCAGGCGAAGATCGAAGGCGTCAAGGATTTGCGTGAATCCGGTCTGCTCAAGGTCAGGCAAGGCGTCACTTCGCTCGAAGAAGTCCTCGCAACCACCAACGAATAGACTCGAATCGGGAACAAGCACTCATGGCGACAACAGCCCAGGCCAGACGCGGCGCAGCCACCGGCCCCAAGGAGTACCTCTTCCACTGGGAAGGCAAGGACAAGACCGGCCGCATCGTCCGCGGCGAGATCCGCGCCACCGCCGAATCCGTGGTCCAGGCCACCTTGCGTCGCCAAGGTGTCATGTCCACCAAGGTCAAGAAGCAGAAGATGTCCCGGGGTCACAAGATCACCGAGAAGGACATCGCGCTCTTCACCCGCCAGCTCGCCACCATGATGCGCTCCGGCGTCCCCTTGCTACAGGCCTTCGACATCGGCATCAAGGGCTCGTCCAACCCCAGCCTGGCGCGCCTGCTCAACGAGATCCGCACCGACGTCGAGACCGGCTCCAGCCTGTCGCAGGCCTTCAGCCGCCACCCGCTCTACTTCGACAAGCTCTTCTGCAATCTGGTCGCCGCTGGTGAACAGGCGGGGATCCTAGACAACCTGCTCGAGCGCCTCGCGACCTACAAGGAAAAGATCCTCGCGATCAAGAGCAAGATCAAGTCCGCGCTGTTCTATCCGATCGCGGTGGTCGTGGTCGCCGCGCTGGTGATCGCGGTAATGATGCTGTTCGTGATCCCCGAGTTCAAGAACGTCTTCACCAGCTTCGGCGCCGACCTCCCGGCCCCGACCCTGATCGTGATCGCGATGTCCGACTTCTTCGTCGAATGGTGGTACCTCATTTTCGGCATCATCATCGGTACGGTCCTCACGATAAGCTATCTGTACAAACGTTCACCCAAGATGCAGAACCTGGTCGATCGGGTCGTGCTGCAACTCCCGGTCATCGGTGACATCATTCGCAAGGCCACCGTCGCACGCTGGGCCCGCACCCTCTCGACGATGTTCGCAGCCGGCGTACCGCTAGTCGAAGCGCTGGATTCGGTGGGTGGCGCATCTGGCAACCATGTCTATCTGATGGCGACCAAACAGATCCAGACCGATGTCAGCACAGGTACCAGCCTGACCGTCGCGATGCAAAGCGCCAACGTGTTCCCGACCATGGTGGTGCAGATGGTGTCGATCGGCGAGGAATCCGGTCAGCTCGATTCGATGCTGAGCAAGGTCGCCGACTTCTACGAACAGGAAGTCGACGACGCGGTAGCCGGCCTGTCCACCCTGCTCGAACCCATCATCATGGTCTTTCTCGGCACCGTCATCGGCGGCCTCGTGGTCGCGATGTACCTGCCAATCTTCAAGCTCGGCGCGGTCGTATAAACGCTTCTCCGACCGTCCCTATGACAGATTACCTGCTCGAACCCGTCATTTTCACCGCCCTGATCACCCTGCTTGGCCTGTTCGTCGGCAGTTTCCTCAACGTCGTGATCCATCGTCTACCCCGGATGATGGAGCGCGAATGGGAGGCGCAGGCGGCCGAGATCCGGGGCGAAGACGCGCCCGCGACGGAGGATAGGTTCAACCTCGCCATACCACGCTCGCGTTGCCCGCATTGCGGCCATCTGATCACGGCGCTCGAGAACATTCCGTTGGTCAGCTATGTGCTGCTGCGCGGTCGCTGTGGTCACTGCTCCGCGCCGATCAGTCGCCGCTACCCGGTGGTCGAACTGCTGACCGCGGTACTGTCAGGTTACGCCGCCTGGCATTTCGGACCCGGACTAGCGGCGGTCGGCGCGCTGATATTCTGCTGGGCCATGATCGCACTCGCCTTCATCGACCTCGACACCCAACTATTGCCTGACCAGATCACGCTGCCGCTGGTCTGGATCGGACTCGCCTTCAATCTCGGCGCCATCTACACCGAACTCGACAGCGCGGTGGTCGGCGCAATGGCAGGTTACCTTTCGCTCTGGTCGGTCTATTGGTTGTTCAAGCTCGCGACCGGCAAGGAGGGCATGGGCTACGGCGACTTCAAGCTGCTCGGCGCGATCGGTGCCTGGCTGGGCTGGCAGATCCTGCCGCTGACCATCCTGCTCTCGTCGCTGGTCGGCGCCATCGTCGGCATCACCCTGATCGCCCTGACCAAGCATCAACGCAGCACCCCGATCCCGTTCGGCCCCTACCTCGCCGCCGCCGGCCTGATCGCGATGTTCTGGGGTGAGGCGATCACATCCAGCTATCTGGGGCGTTTCTGATCGTCGGTAGCGATCGGACATTCAGGCACCCTCCCGAGTCATTCGCGGCTTGCGCCGCTCCTACACCGCACCCGGACAACTTCGCTCATGTAGGCGCGGCGCAAGCGGCGAACTGCGGCCGCTGAAATCAGCACCTCGCGGGCACCCTCGGATTTGTTCACGACTTGCGTCGCTCCTACACTGAACCCGAGCGCCATCACTCCCTGTGGGAGCCGCGCAAGCGGCGAACTGCGGCCGCTGACATCGGCACCTCGCGCGCACCCTCGGATTTGTTCGCGGCTTGCACCGCTCCTACCGCACCTTCGGTCGCCCCCTCCCCCTGTAGGCGCCGCGCAAGCGGCGAACCCGCACTTGAAATCCCCCTCACCGGCCCCCATTTCGGTGCCACCGTTGCGGATCTGCTAGAATTTCATGCTTGCCTGTGGAGGTTTCCATGCCCATTTACGAATATCGTTGCAACCAGTGTGGATTCGAGAAGGACCACCTGCAAAAGATCAATAGCGAAGCCCTCACCACCTGCCCGTCCTGTGGGGCGGAAGCCTATGTCAAGCTGATCTCGGCAGCCGGCTTCCAGCTCAAGGGCAGTGGCTGGTATGCCACCGACTTCAAGAACGGTTCGGGCAAGTCGGCCAGCACGACCAAGGCAGCGGATAACGCGTCGTCCGACAGTGCTTCCAGCTCTGGCAGCAGCGCGACTCCGACCGCCGGTTGTGGCGGCGCCTGTGCCTGCCACCCGGCCTGAACACACTCCGCAACCCGACATCACGATTCACGCACGGCCTGCGGGCCGTGCTTTAGTTTGGAAAAGAACCGATGCGCACTCATGACTGCGGCCAGGTCACGGCCGCCGACCTCGATCAAACCGTTTCCCTATGTGGCTGGGTACTGCGCCGCCGCGACCACGGCGGGGTGATCTTCATCGACCTGCGTGACCGCGAAGGCTTGGTGCAAGTGGTCTGCGACCCGGACCGCGCCGACATGTTCGCGACCGCCGAGTCGATCCGCAACGAGTACGTGCTGCGCATCACCGGCAAGGTTCGCAGGCGGCCGGCCGGCACCGAGAACCCCAACCTCGTCTCCGGCGAGATCGAAGTGTTGTGCCACGAGATCGAAGTCCTCAACGCTTCGGCCACGCCGCCTTTCCAGATCGACGATGACAACCTCTCCGAAACCGTTCGCCTGACCCATCGCGTGATCGACCTGCGGCGCCCGCAGATGCAGAAGAACCTGATGCTGCGCTACAAGGTCGCGATGGCCTTCCGCCGCTTTCTCGACGCGCACGGCTTCATCGACGTCGAAACCCCGATGCTGACCAAGAGCACGCCGGAAGGCGCGCGTGACTATCTGGTGCCGTCGCGTGTCCACCCGGGCCAGTTCTTCGCCCTGCCCCAATCGCCGCAATTGTTCAAACAGTTGCTGATGGTCGCCGGCTTCGATCGCTACTACCAGATCACCAAGTGCTTCCGCGACGAGGACCTGCGCGCCGACCGCCAACCGGAATTCACCCAGATCGACCTCGAGACCTCGTTCCTGAATGAAACCGAGATCACCGGCCTGGTCGAGGAAATGGTTCGCTTCGTGTTCAAGGAGTCCCTCGACGTCGAACTGCCCGCCCCCTTCCCGCGGATGAGCTATGCCGAGGCGATGCGTCGCTTCGGTTCGGACAAGCCCGACCTGCGGGTCACGCTGGAGCTCACCGACGTCACCGACGCCGTCCAGGACGTCGCCTTCAAGGTCTTCTCCGGCCCGGCCACCTCCGGCGGTCGGGTGGCCGCAATGCGGGTTCCCGGTGGCGGCAGTGGTGACAAGGCCTTGTCCCGCGGCGAAATCGACGAACTCACCAAGTTCGTCGGCATCTACGGCGCCCGCGGCCTGGCCTACATCAAGGTCAACGACGCCAGCCAGCCGAATGAACAGGGGCTGCAGTCGCCCATCGTCAAGAACCTGCACGAGCAGGCGCTGCGCACCATTCTCGAGCGTACCGGCGCGCAGAATGGCGACCTGATCTTCTTCGGTGCTGACAAGACCAAGGTGGTCAACGATGCACTGGGCGCGCTGCGGGTCAAGCTCGGCCATGACAAGGGCTATGTCACCGGCGAAGCCTGGACCCCGGTGTGGGTGCTCGACTTCCCGATGTTCGAGTACGACGAGGAAGACAAGCGCTGGACCGCCTGCCACCACCCCTTCACCTCGCCCAAGGACGAGCATGTCGAGCTCCTCGAGACCGACCCGGGTGCCTGTCTGGCCAAGGCCTACGACCTCGCGCTCAATGGCTGGGAGATCGGCGGCGGCTCGGTCCGTATCCACCGCGCCGACATGCAGAGCAAGGTCTTCCGTGCGCTGAACATCGGCGAGGAAGAAGCCCAGACCAAGTTCGGCTTCCTGCTCGACGCGCTCAAGTACGGCGCCCCGCCGCATGGCGGCCTCGCCTTCGGCCTGGACCGCATCGTCACGCTGATGACCGGTGCCGAATCCATCCGCGACGTCATCGCCTTCCCCAAGACCCAGCGCGCGCAATGTCTGCTCACCGACGCGCCGGGCGACGTGGACGAGCGCCAGCTGCGCGAACTGCACATCCGGCTAAGGCAGAAGGTCGACACACAGGTCGAGATCGGCAAGAGCTGATCCCTGCAGCGGGAGACCGAAACCATGAATCGGTCTCCCGACCGCCACGCGACGACGAGATTATCGCGACCACTTCAGAATCGACCCACTCGGCCGTAGACTATCTGGTACGCTCGTTCGTCTGATCCGTGTCTTACCGAGACCATGGCCAAGCTCGAAAACCTGGAAGTCCTCGTCGTCGAAGCGCAGCAAGGCATGCGTGCCCAGCTACGTGCGATGCTCGACGGGTTCATGATCACCGGCGTCCAGTTCGCAGCCTCGGCCGGTGCCGCGATCCGAAAACTGCGGGAACACCGATTCGACATCGTCCTGTGCGAGTTCGATCTCGGCGAGGGGCAGACCGGCCAGCATCTGCTCGAAGACCTGCGCAGCCAGAAGATCATTCCGCTGGACACGCTTTTCATCATGATTTCCAGCGAGCGCAGCTATGAGAAAGTGGTCGGAACGGCCGAGCTGACCCCGAACGACTACATCCTCAAGCCACTCACACCCGGCACGCTTTTGATGCGGCTCGAACGCGCACTCGCCAAGCGTGATGCCTTTCTGCCCGCCTACCACCTCATCGAGAATGGCGATACACAAGCGGCCATCGATTACTGCCGAGCCAGCGAGGAAGACTATGCGCCCTACCGCGTGGATTTCATGCGACTGCGCGCCGAGCTTCACGAGGGACAGGGACAGCCGCAACAGGCCGAGGCGATCTACCGCAGCATCCTCGAGATCAAGCCCATTCCATGGGCCAGGCTTGGTCTGGCCAGAATGCTCCACGCCGAGAAGCACTTCGAGGAGGCCGAGCGACTCCTGGCCGCGCTGGTCGAGGAAAACAACTTTTATCTCGACGCCTACGACTGGCTTGCCCGCACCCGGGAGGCACTGAATCGTCCCGACCAGGCCAAGGCCGTGCTCGCCAGCGCAGTCGAACTATCGCCCAACCGGATGAGCCGTCTCCGTCATCTGGGCGAGGTATCGATCCACGCAGGCGACTACGCCGGGGCGGAAAAGGTCTTGAGCAAGGTGGTCCAACAGGGAAAGTATTCCGACTTCCGTGACCCGGAGGACCACGTTCGACTGGTCCGCTCGCAACTCATCCAGCAGAAGTTCGGCGAAGCCCAGGAAACCATCGGCGATCTCGAGAAATCCATGGCCGGCCGGCCGGCCGCAATGGCCTGCGGTGCCCTGTCGAAAGCCCTCCTGAGCCAATGCACGGGCGATCGTGACGGCACCCGCAAGGCGCTGCAGGAGGCGGTGCAGGCCGGCCGGCAGGAAAACCTCCCGACGTCTCTCAAGCACGAATTGATCAAGGCTTGCCTGGACAACGACCTCGAAGCCGAGGGTAGCGAACTGGTCGTCGATGTCCTGCGCAATGCGCAGGATGAAGCGACGATAGAACTGACCCGCTCCCTGCTCAAGGGACGCGGTCGCGAAGACTTGACCGAGCGCATCGAGGAACGTCTCTACGTCGAGGTCAAGGGCTACATCACAAAGGGTGCCGAGAAAGCACAAACCGGAGACTACGACGGCGCCGTCAGCGAAATGATGAACGCGGTGCGCAAAATGCCCGGCAACTCGCATGTCCTGTTCAATGCCGCACTTGCCCTGCTGCGCCATATCGAGCACAACGGATGGAACGACCGCTTCGCGACTCAGGCCCGTAACCTGATCAGTCGCAGCCGCAAACTCGACCCCAAGAATCCGCGACTGGAGGCGATCAACCGCTTCATGGACGGGCTGGTCAAGAAGTTCGGTGTTCGCCCAGGCGCAAGTACGCGAAGCGCTGCGACCTCCCGCGGGAATCCACTGGGCGCCCCCGTTCCGAGGCGCTGAGGCAGTGCAATGAAACGAAACTGGACCACGCTGACTGCCGTACTGCTCGCGCTCGCCTTCGCAGCGTTACAGGTCCTGTCGCCCGGCGATCATTTTCCGGAGGATGACGGCCCTGTCGTGACCCTGAATCGGGCTGCCATTCTCGATGTTCCGCCGGAAGCCATCACCACCCTCGATCTCATCCTGGCCGGCGGGCCCTTCCCCTACCGACAGGACAACACCACTTTCCAGAACCGGGAGCGCCTCCTGCCGGACAAGCCGCTGGGCTACTATCGCGAATACACCGTGCCCACCCCGGGTGCGAGCAACCGCGGCGCCAGGCGCTGGGTCACCGGCGGTGACCCGCCCGAGGTTTTCTACTACACCGAAGACCACTACCGCAGTTTCCGGCGTATCGAGATCGAGCGCTGATGTCCGATTCGCCTTCGCCGGCTTCCCCTATAGCCGCGTACCCCGATCCAGACTTCGCCAACGCCGACACGGCCGGGCTCTACCCGCTGGGAGACGACCAAGGCTTTCTGGCCGAAAACGCATCTCGTCATGGGGTTGTCACGACCCTGATCGATTGCAGCGGCTGCGCTCACAAGGCCGACCTGCTCGAAAGAATCGCAAGCGGCCTCCAGTTCCCCGACTGGTTCGGCCACAACTGGGACGCCCTCGCCGACTGCCTGGACGACCTGGGCTGGCTCCCGCCTGCTCAGGGCAGGATGATCGTCCTCACCGGTCTGCAGCATCTTCATGACACTTCGCCCGAGGATCTGCGGATCGCGAAGGAGGTTTTCGCCGATGCGGCCCGACAATCGGCATCGACTCCATCGCCCATATGGGTATTCATCGAAGACCCCGAGCCGGCGCGCGGTGACCTCACGCCTCCCGATCATGACGGCGTGCAGGCATGAACACGCCATACAAGCGGCCGGAATCGGTCCTTGTCGTCATTCACACGCCTGCATTTGAAATCCTGTTGCTCGAGCGAGTGACCCCGGCGGGGTTCTGGCAATCGGTCACCGGCAGTCTGGAAGATGACGAAACCCCGCTCGATACGGCCTTGCGCGAAGTCGCCGAGGAGATCGGCTTCGTCGCCCATCCGGACGACTTGGAAGACTGGCATCAGAGCCACGTTTTCGAGATCAACCCCCTCTGGCGCCACCGCTACGCGCCCGGCGTTACGCACAACACCGAACACGTGTTCAGCCTGTGCCTGCCCGAGAAGCGGCCGGCCCGGCTAGCGCAGGACGAGCACGCAGAATACCTGTGGCTGCCGCAAACCGCGGCGGCCGAAAAGGTTTTCTCCTGGACCAACCGCGACGCCATCTTGAAGCTCCGGAGCGATCGAAACCCGCTGCATTTTCCCTCTTGAAATCACTCGGAGCGGACCTATATTCATATCGGGAAAGCTAAGCAACCCACTGAACAATAGGAGGAAAGTCATGGCCAACATCATGCGTCGCGATCCGTTCGACGAACTGTTCCGCGGTTTCTTCGTTCGTCCGGTCGAATATGGTTCCGGTGCCGCCGAGGCGCCCGAAATGAGGGTAGATGTCAAGGAAGATGCGGACGCCTATCAGGTCCACGCCGAACTGCCCGGCATCCGCAAGGAAGACATCCACGTCCATATCGACGGCCCAGTCGTGTCGATCTCCGCTGAACGCAAGCAGGAGAAGGAGATCAAGGACGGCGAGCGCGTGCTCCGCACCGAACGCTATTTCGGCAAGGTCTCCCGCAGCTTCCAGCTGGGGCAGGAGGTCGACGAAGGCCAGTCCAGCGCCAAATTCAACGACGGTGTGCTTGAACTGCGACTCCCGAAGAAGGCCGCCGCCCAGGCCAAGCGACTGACGATCGACTGACCATCAAGCAAACATCAACTGAAAGTACGCGTAAAGCCGACCTCGGTCGGCTTGACGCATTACGGTCGGCCTTATGCATTACGGCGCCGCGAAACACACCCTGATTCGCGGCTTGCGCCGCTCCCACACCACCCCCAAAGCCACGATTCGCGGCTTGCGCCACTCCCACACCACCCCGCGCCGCGAGACTCCCTGTGGGAGCCGCGCAAGCGGCGAAAACTGCGCAGTCGCGAAGCCCGGCGCTCAGATCACCGGACGCAGCGAATCGGCCCGGCCCACCGCGTAATACATCAAGCCCGCCGCCTTGACCTGCTTCGGATCGAACAGATTGCGGCCATCGACCAGCACAGGATTCGCAAGCTGCTTCTTCAGCCACTTGAAATCCACCGTGCGGAACTGCTTCCACTCGGTGCAGATCACCAGTGCATCGGCACCTGCAACCGCCTCGTCCTGGTGGCCAACCAGCGTCAGGTCGTCGCGCTCGCCATAAATCCGTGCGGTTTCCTTCATCGCTTCCGGGTCGTAGGCCCTGACGCTGGCGCCCGCAGTCCAAAGCGACTCCATCAAGACCCGGCTCGGCGCCGCCCGCATGTCGTCGGTGTTCGGTTTGAACGAAAGCCCCCAGATCGCGATGCTGCGACCCGCCAGATCACCATCGAACGCCTGCTTCAACTTGTCGAACAGGATATGCTTCTGGCGGCTATTGACCGCCTCCACCGCATTCAGCAACTCGGCCTCGTAACCCACCTGGCTGGCGGTGCGCGCCAGCGCCTGCACGTCCTTCGGAAAGCACGAACCTCCGTAACCGCAACCCGGATAAATGAACTGGTAGCCGATGCGCGGATCCGAGCCGATGCCCTGGCGCACCTGCTCGACATCCGCCCCCAGCCGCTCGGCCAGGTTCGCGATCTCGTTCATGAAGCTGATCTTGGTCGCCAGCATCGCATTGGCCGCGTACTTGGTCAGTTCCGCTGCCCGCACATCCATGAACATCAGCTTGTCATGGTTACGGCTGTAGGGCGCGTAACACTCGCGCATGCGCTCGCGCACCGCCTCGGAATCAGTCCCCACCACGATGCGCGCGCTCTTGGTGAAATCCTCGATCGCCGCCCCTTCCTTCAGGAATTCCGGGTTCGAGCACACATCGAAGAGCAGGCTCAGATCGCGCCCGGCCAGGGCGCGTGCAATCGTCGCCTTGACCTTGTCGGCCGTTCCGACCGGTACCGTCGATTTGTCGATCACGACCTTGTAGCTGTCCATGTGGCGTCCGATGGTATCCGCCACCGCCAGCACATACTGCAGGTCGGCCGAGCCGTCCTCGTCCGGCGGCGTGCCGACCGCGATGAACTGCAGTTCGCCAAAGGCCACGCCCTCGGCCGCATCGGTAGTGAATCGCAAGCGACCTTCGGCAAAGTTACGCTTCACCATCGGCTCGAGTCCCGGCTCGTAGATCGGGATCACCCCGCGCTTCAAACCGGCAATCTTGGCCTCATCGACGTCCACACACATCACATGGTGACCGACATCCGACAGGCACGCCCCGGTCACAAGCCCCACATAACCCGTTCCGAAAACCGTTATATTCATTGCAATCCCTTCTCGAAGTGCATAATGGCCAAATCAGGCGCGATGCTATCATCCGCTCCAATACAGGCCACGGAAAATCTTCAAGCCGCATGAAGACCCACTTGCTCACGGCAACATCCGAAACCAGAATGAGTGGCAAGCCTTCGTGTCACGTCCGACTTTCGCCACCCTGCATAACCCCGTGCCATACGTTTTCGCCGCGCTGATCTCCCTGTTATCGGCGCCCACTCTTTTCGCCGCCACCCTTGTCGTTGGCCCGAACGAGGCGATCACCCGTATCGCCGACGCCGCGCGCATGGCCGAAGATGGCGACACCATCCTGATCATGCCTGGAGAGTATCGCGCGGACGTCGCAGTATGGACCCAGCGCCGACTCACCATCCGCGGCGCTTCGGCCGAACGCCCGGTCCTGATCGCTGACGGCGCAAACGCCGAAGGCAAGGCCATCTGGGTCATTCGCGATGGAAGCTTTCTGATCGAGAACATCGAGTTTCGCAACGCCCGTGTGCCCGACGGCAACGGCGCCGGCATCCGCTTCGAACGCGGCAGGCTCGAGGTCCGCAACAGCCGTTTCATCGACAATCAGAACGGCATTCTCACCGCAAACTTCCCGGACGCCGAGCTCATCGTTCGTGACAGCGAGTTCGGCGATGCCCCGCGCCCCAATCTGGCGCTACCCCACCTGCTTTACGTAGGAAAGATCGGGCGCTTCGAGCTGACCGGCAGCCGTCTCTACAACGGCTACGAAGGCCACTTGATCAAGACCCGCGCCCGCGAGAACGAAATCCGCTACAACATGATCTACGACCACGAAGGCGGTGCCTCCTATGAACTGGAGTTCCCCAACGGCGGCGTCGCCCGCATCGTCGGCAACGTCATCGGTCAGAGCGAGACCACCCAGAACCCCATCGTGATCTCCTACGGGGCTGAAGGCCAGATCTGGTCGGAGAACAGGCTACAGCTGGCCCACAACACCCTGGTCAGTGCCGGCCTGCGCGCAGCGCGCTTCCTGCATATATGGGATCTCGACTTCACCGACCCGATCGAGATCGAGGCCTACAACAACCTCACCGTCGGTCTGGGAGCCTTTACCCTCGGCATCAACGGCACGTTCGACGGCAACTATCCTCTCCCACCCGGCATCCTCGACCCGGACACGCTGGACTTCACCCTCGGCCCGCGTTCACTGCTGCGCGGCCGAATCACCCCGCTCGGCATCGAAGACCCCCTGCGCCCGACAGCCGAGTTCGTCCTGCCGGTGGGCACCGTCCCCCAGCAGGTACCCACCGAGTGGGCTCCGGGTGCGTTTCAGTCGTACAACAGCGAACGCTGACAAGTTCCAGCGCGTCCGGCGCGATCACCCGATCATCGACCACGGGGGTCGGGATGCCGATGACTACTTGGCAGCGACTCTCGCCGCACCCGCTTCATCGACTCTCCACAGACGCGCCACTGACTGCGCTGAGCGACAGCGCCCCGATGCATCCCGGCGAGCGCCCGGTTAGAATGGCGGTCTTCCTGCCCCGCCCGACGAGGACATCCGACATGACCGAATCCGACAAGCCCAACACCAAGACCGTCGCTCCGGCCCTCAAGGCCGAGATCCTGGCCGAAGCGCTGCCCTACATCAAACGCTTCTTCGACAAGACCATCGTGATCAAGTACGGTGGCAACGCGATGACCGACGCCCACCTCAAGGACTGCTTCGCGCGCGACGTGGTGCTGCTCAAGCTGGTCGGGCTGAATCCGGTGGTCGTACATGGCGGCGGGCCGCAGATCGAGAATCTGCTCGCACGGGTCGGCAAGAAGGGCGAGTTCATCCAGGGCATGCGGGTCACCGACGCCGAGACCATGGAAGTGGTCGAGATGGTGCTCGGCGGGCAGGTGAACAAGGAAATCGTCAACCTGATCAACCAGGCCGGCGGCAAGGCGGTCGGTCTCACCGGCAAGGACGCCAACTTCATTCGCGCCCGCAAGCTGCTGATGCAGAAAAAGGACGCCCCGCTGGGTGACTTGATCGACGTCGGCCAGGTCGGCGAGATCACCAGCATCGACCCCAGCCTCATCTCCTTTCTCGACCAGGGCGACTTCATCCCGGTCATCGCGCCGATCGGTGTCGGTGAAGGCGGCGAGACTTACAACATCAACGCCGACGTGGTCGCCGGCAAGCTGGCCGAGATCCTCAAGGCCGAGAAACTGGTGCTGCTGACCAACACCCCCGGCGTGCTGGACAAGGACGGCAAACTCCTCACCGGCCTCACCCCGCGCGAGATCGACGACATGGTCGCCGACGGCACCCTCTCCGGCGGCATGCTGCCCAAGATCGGCTCCGCCCTCGACGCCGCCCGCAGCGGCGTGAAGTCGGTGCACGTCATCGACGGCCGGGTCGAACACTGCCTGCTGCTGGAGATCCTCACCGACCACGGGGTCGGGACGATGATCAAGAGCAAGTGATGCCAGCCGGGCCACGCGGCCCGGTCCATGCTCGTCAAGACGACGTGTCTATGCATCCGCCGGTAACAGACGCGACATAGGACACCAGGGTGCCCACTGTAGCAAACGTCTCCCCGTCGATATCATCGTCCTCGGCGATGAATCCGAAGCGCTCCTCGAGCGCGTGAATGAGCCCGATCACTGCCATCGAGTCGAGCTCTGGCAACGCCCCCAGTAGCGGTGTTTCCAACGAGAACTCACGTCCCCGTCCACCCAGTACGAGCGTTTCGTCCAGAACGGCCAGAACTTCAAGTTTGATATCCAAAAGCGCTTACCCCAAAATCGCAACCAAGCGACTAGCAACGCCACGTCATCCCACTCGCATGTCGCGTCACCCACAGAGTCCGGCCAGCCCGGCACTCACAGCCCCTCGAATACGTCTTCCCGCGTCAGTTTGCACCCAATCGACACCAGTGAAAACGCCTCCACCCCGCTGTAATCATGCAGCGTGAATAAGCCGTCGTCACCACGTCGGTAGAGTTCGACGCCTCGAGTGTCCGGATCGATCATCAGGTACTCCTTCAACGCGGAAATTCTTCGATATGTCGCGAACTTGACGCCGCGATCAAAAGCTTCAGTTGATTCGGACAATATCTCCACGATCACGGTTGGTGATCGAAAGATGTAATCAGTCGAAAGATCGGCCGGATCGCAGGTCACGAACACGTCCGGATAAAACAAACTGTCATCACCGACCTGGACCTTCATCGACTCGACAAAGGTACGGCATGGCGTTCCTTTCAACTGCTGCTTGAGACTGGTGGCCAGATTGAGCGTCAACAACCCATGGATTCGGCGCGCTCCGACCATTGCAAAAACCTCGCCACGATAAAATTCGTTCCGATCGGTCTGCTGGTTCTCCCAGATCAAGAACTCCGACAACGAAAGTTTGGTTAGTGGCAAATTCATGCTGACTCCTCGACTATCCTGAGCTGATCCACGCTGGCAGTTCCACCATAGCAAATGGCGCAAATCGACGCCAGCCATTAGACTACATCGTCATTTCCGGACTCAGCGAGTCAATGCGGCAACCCGACCCAGCGACGACTCACTCCCCGATGCCCCCGTCAGGACTCTTCGTCACGACCATGCACAACACCACGCTGCTTCACCACCTGGTCCAGTCCTCCGCCGAGCGCACACCGGACGCGCCCGCACTGGTTTTCGGGCAGGAATCCCTGGATTACGCCCACCTGCACGGCCAGATCACCGCCTTCGCCAGCGGACTGATCTCGCTCGGGCTCGCACGTGGCGAGCGCGTCGCGGTGTATCTCGACAAGCGGATCGAAACGGTCGCGGCCTTCTTTGGAACCTCGGCCGCAGGCGGGGTGTTCGTGCCGGTCAATCCAATCCTCAAGGCCGAACAGGTCGGCTACATCCTGCAGGACTGCAATGTGCGGGTGCTGGTGACCTCGCCGGAGCGCTTCGCGACCCTCGCCGACACGCTTGTACACTGCCATGACCTACGCCATGTCGTCCTCACCGGCGCCACCGAACCGCTACCCTCCCTATCGGGCGCCTCGGTGCACGGCTGGTCCGCGCTGTGCGATGCCGCAGCTGCAACCGGCCACCGCGTCATCGACACCGACATGGCCGCGATCCTCTACACCTCGGGCAGCACCGGCCGACCCAAGGGCGTGGTGCTATCCCACCGCAACATGGTCACCGGCGCCAAGAGCGTGGCCGAGTACTTCGAGAATCGTGCCGACGACACCCTGCTCTCGGCCCTGCCCCTGTCCTTCGACGCCGGCTTCTCGCAGCTCACCACCGCCTTCCATGTCGGTGCGCGGGTGGTACTGCTCAACTACCTGATGCCGCGCGACGTGCTCAAGGCCCTCGCCAAGGAACGCGTCACCGGCCTCACCGCGGTTCCGCCGCTGTGGATACAACTGGCCGCGCTCGACTGGCCGGACGGCATCGCCGAACACCTGCGCTACATCGCCAACACCGGCGGACGCATGCCACTCGAAACGCTCACCACACTGCGCAAGAAACTGCCGCAGACCCGGCCCTACCTGATGTACGGCCTCACCGAAGCGTTCCGCGCCACCTACCTGCCGCCGGAGCAAGTCGACATCCGGCCCGACGCCATCGGCAAGGCCATCCCCACCGCCGACGTCTTCGTACTGCGCGAAGACGGCACGCCTGCCGCCCCCAACGAACCGGGCGAGCTGGTCCAGCGCGGCGCACTGGTCGCCATGGGCTACTGGAACGATCCGGACAAGACCGCCGAGCGCTTCAAGCCACTGCCAGCCCACGCTCCCGGCCGTGAAGCCGGCCTGGTACTGCCCGAGACCGCGGTCTTCTCCGGTGACACGGTCCGGATGGACGAAGAAGGCTACCTCTACTTCATCGGCCGTCGCGACGAGATGATCAAGACCTCCGGCTACCGGGTCAGCCCGACCGAAGTCGAGGAAATCCTCTACGCCACCCAACTCGTCGGCGAATGCGTCGCCTTCGGCGTCCCGCACGACACCCTCGGCCAGGCCATCGCCGTCATCGCCACGCCCCCCGCCAATGGCACCTTCGACATGGTCGCGATCCTCGCCGAGTGCCGGGCCCGCATGCCAGCCTACATGATGCCAAGCCGCCTCCAGGTCCGCGAAGGCCCGCTGCCACGCAACCCCAACGGCAAGATCGATCGCAAACTGCTCAGCGGCGAGGAGATCGAGCGGATGGCGGGCTCGCCAACCGCCCCATAATCAAGACGCTACCGGGCGTCGATCTCGGCCAGTTCAAGCTCGGCGCGGTCGATTTTGAGTCGATCTTGCAAAACGGACAGCATCTTGCTCAAGTCAAACGCCGCCGCGGTTGCCAGATTGAGATTGACCGCGTTACGCTCGGCGTCGTCAGGATAGTCGTGAGTGAATCGATTCCTGATTTCGCGGAAATACTGCCATTCATCCACACTGGTCAGGTAACCGAGCTGCTCGAGCCGATTCAACTTGTCGAGCATGGGACGCTCCCGATAGGGTTCCTCGAGATAATCCAATAGTGCTGGAAAGACGCGTGCCCCAATGACATCCTGAAGCTTGCTGAAGCGGAAGACGAACTGATCGACATCCTGAACCTCGTCATCGGTCATCGCAACAAAACGCTGTTCGTCCAATGGCAACAAGCTCTCAAGCGCATCCAGGGCGTGAAACATGTGATGGTGATGCCTCTGAGCCTGGCGCCAGCCGTCCTGAAGTCGAAGAAACGCGGTGTTATCCATCACAATCTGACTCCACTCGCCTTGGCAAGCTCGAACACGGGCGGCCGGTGCCGGCGTGCCGGATAGTCCAACAAGAGGTCGATCTTCTGATCGCCCAATTTGCGTTTCAACCTGCAAAGAAAAACCAGCTCGGCTTTGGCGAGTTCTGCAGCAGGGGCCGACTCGGTCTCAATGTAGAGATCGATATCTCCACCGCGCCGGGTATCGTCGATACGCGATCCAAACAGGCGCACATTCGCTCGGGGGCCAAATATCTCGGCCACCGTTTCACGAATGATTCGAACCTGCTCGTCGCTCAATCTCATACGATGACAATACCAAAAACAGGACACCATGAACCAGTCGGCGTAAACTCCGACTACCGCTAAGCATATCCAGGCAGGCCGTTGAACCCTATGAATGCCCCTAGTTCCCGAGACACCCGCCCCCCCACCCACACCCCGATGACCCAGTTCCCGACCTGGAACGACGAGCTGGTAATCGGCGGCATGACGCTTGGCAGGCTGGCCGCTCGGGTCGGACGCACGCCCTTCTACGCCTACGACCGCAGCCTGCTCGACGCCCGGGTCGCCCAGTTGCGCGCCGCCCTGCCGCGCGGCATCAAGCTGCACTATGCGATGAAGGCCAACCCGATGCCGGCGGTGGTCGCCCACATGGCGCGGCGGGTCGAAGGCATCGACGTTGCCTCGGCCGGCGAGCTCAAGATTGCGCTCGATGTCGGCGCCGATCCGGACGAGATCAGTTTCGCCGGCCCGGGCAAGACCGACGCGGAACTGCGGCAGGCGGTGGCCGCCGGCATCATGGTCAACATCGAGTCCTTCCGCGAAGTCGCCGTACTCGCCGCGGCCGCGCACGAACTTGGCGTGCCGGCGCGGGTTTCGGTGCGGGTCAACCCGGACTTCGAACTCAAATCCTCCGGCATGAAAATGGGTGGCGGCCCCAAGCAGTTCGGGGTTGACGCCGAGCAGGTACCGCTACTCCTCGCCGAGATCGCCAAGGTCAGCAACCCCGAGACCGGCCTCGCCTTCGAAGGCTTCCACCTCTTCGCCGGCTCGCAGAATCTCAAGGCCGAAGCCATCGTCGAAGCCCAGCGCAAATGCTTCGACCTCGCGCTGAAGCTTGCCGAGCACGCCCCTGCCCCGGTCAAATTCCTCAACCTCGGTGGCGGCTTCGGCATCCCCTATTTTCCCGGCGAGCAGCCGCTCGACCTCGCCCCGATAGGCGAAAACCTCGCCACCATCCAGGCGGAGGCAGCCAGCAAGTTGCCAAAAGCCGAGATCGTGCTAGAACTCGGCCGTTACCTGGTCGGCGAGGCCGGCCTCTATGTCTGCCGCATTCTCGACCGCAAGGTCTCGCGCGGCCACACCTACCTCGTCGCCGACGGCGGCCTGCATCATCACCTGTCCAACTCCGGCAACTTCGGCCAGGTCATCCGCAAGAACTACCCGGTCGCCATCGGCAACCGCATGACCCCGCCAGAAGGCGTCGAACCCGCCTCGGTCGTCGGCCCGCTGTGCACCCCGCTCGACATCGTCGCCGACAAAATGCCCCTCGGCCACGCGCAAGTCGGCGATCTCGTCGTGGTATTCCAGTCCGGCGCCTACGGCGCCAGCGCCAGCCCGCAGGGTTTTCTGGGGCATCCGGAGGTGGTGGAAGTCTTGGTTTGAAGGCACGATCTGTCGCTTCTTACTTGTGCGAACGTGCGCGTGAAGAGCCAATTCCGTGCGCTGCCGTTCGCCGCTCGCGCGGCTCCCACAGGGAGTGATGGCGCTCGGGTTCAGTGTAGGAGCGGCGCCAGCCGCGAACAGCGGCGATGGTGCGTGCGAAGTGCCAATTCCACTGCCGTTCGCCGCTCGCGCGGCTCCTGCACAATTAGAGACGCCCGAACACCAGGTAGGAGCGGCGCCAGCCGCGAACAGCGGCGATGGTGCGTGCGAAGTGCCAATTCCGCTGCCGTTCGCCGCTCGCGCGGCTCCTGCACGGGTAGAGGCGCCCGAACACCAGGTAGGAGCGCGAACTCGACCGCGGCACCCCCATCACAACCAAGCAGCATCCCAATGCGAATACTCGCCGGGACGCCTCGCGAGACCGGCGCGCACCGGATTCATCACGACGTAGCGCCCAATTTCGCGCAGAGACTCCTCCCGGCGCACCGCATGATCGTGAAAGCCCTTCTGCCAAAGTGACTGCCCGGAGCCCCCCAACAAGCGATTCACTTCCCGGGCCGAATTTGCTTTGACTTCAGCGACTAGCTGCGAAAGTGTCGCCTCGTGAATCTGAACGAGCCAGTGCAGGTGGTCCGGCATCAGAACGAAAGCCAGGGTTGAACAACGGCTGTCACTCGACACTTTTCGCAGCTGCAAAATCGTGACCCTGGCGATGCGAAAATCATCGAAAACCCGCGCGCGCTCCCTTGTAACCGTCGTCACAAGGTAGATGCGCCCTGATTCCGAGAAACGCCCTCGCCGGAGCAGATGAGATCGCGCTTTCATGCCATAACCATAATAGCGCAACAATTCGCGGCTTGCGCAACCTGCATCTACGCCAAACGCACCCACTACCCGTAGGAGCCGCGCAAGCGGCGAACCCAGCTGCCGGAACGGGCACCGTGCGCGCACGACGCTCCTGTTCGCGGCTGGCGCCGCTCCTACACTGAACCCGAGCGCCATCACTCCCTGTGGGAGCCACGCGAGCGGCGAACGGCAGCGGAATTGGCACTTCGCACGCTCCATCGCCGCTGTTCGCGGCTTGCGCCGTTCCTACACTGAACCCGAGCGCCATCACTCCCTGTAGGAGCCGCGCAAGCGGCGAACCCAGCTGCCGGAACGGGCACCGCGCGCGCACGACGCACCTGTTCGCGGCTTGCGCCGCTCCCACCGCGCTTCCAAGCGGCTTCACGCTCTTTGTACCTGCGAAGCGGCTACGCCCTCTTGGTACCTGCGCTCCGACAATTCGCAGAAATAGCAGGAGATACAGAGTTATCCCGATAGATCAAGGCAACTTTCCCGGCCTTCCGTTCTTCACTTTCTCCTGGCGGACTCACCAAGCCAATCGACCCTGCCGTAGCAATAATCCGGATACTCGGCCTGAAGCGTGGTTTGCCCGAGAATCAATCGACGGGCAAGTAGGGCAACCGCCGCCAGTTCAGCTTCGTTGCGCACCTCCAGCGGTGCAATCAACTCGACGCCTGTGGCCCAGCGCAAGCGTTCTCGTCGCCATGACGCCTTCACCTCGAAATCGATACCCTCGTCAGCCAAACGTCTCTCGATTTCACGTAACGAACAGTAGTACGCTTCCTGCTCACTTGACGGCGCGCGGCACGTGTAGCTCACGAGTCTCTTGCGTGACTTGCCTACCCGCCGGTAGTTAGGCGTGCTCCCCTCAGATATCCAATCATCCCCCGGGTCTTTGCCTGCCCGCGCGCGAGCCTGCTCATCGATGGCGTCGGAGTACACGTCGCGTGGATGACGCCACCAGACTATGACGCGCCGTCGATTCAGGACGAAGCCCACATCGTCCCACCAGGACAGGCCATCGGGGTCCTGCTCTTCGTAACAATGCGGAATGAAAAGACCGCCTTGCGACAAGCCCCAGGGGTGGATGCGGTTATATTGTTTTTGCATGCGCCCGAATTTTTCGAACCGCGGATTTTTCATCTTTGACGATTGGTGGAGTGAATGTTAAGCGCTATCGTACGCGCATGAAACATTGCCATGACAGACTGAAGAGAAGCGCTCATTGAACCCAACACAGCATCGGGGTCCTTCAAACTGCCCAGCACCGGTTCACCAAGCGCTTGTTGCGTGATGCGCAACAAGCTAAGATGAAACATGATCAAGTCGTTTCGGCACAAGGGCCTCCGCGGACTTTTTGAGACTGGCAGCCCGTCGGGCGTTCACGCCAGCCATGTCAAGCGACTTCGAATGCAGCTTGTGGCGCTCGACACTGCACAAACGATCGACGACATGGATATTCCGGGCTTTCGCCTGCATCCACTCAAGGGCGAACAAGTTGGGCGCTGGTCGATCACCGTCAGTGGCAACTGGCGGGTGACTTTTGAGTTTATCGACGGCAATGCCTACGTTCTGGACTACGAGGACTACCACTGATGGCCATGCATAATCCACCCCATCCTGGGGAATTCATCACCGAGGTATATCTCTCGCCGCACGGCATCAGTGGTCGTGAATTGGCCAGCCGACTGGATGTCGCAGCTTCCACTTTGAGCCGCGTGCTCAAGGGTAGCAGTCGCGTCACGCCCGAAATGGCCTTGCGGCTATCAAAGGCGCTGGGACGCAGCCCCGAAAGCTGGTTGGCGATGCAGGATGCGCACGACCTCTGGCTTGCGCGCCAGACGGCCGACCTTGCCAGGGTGAGCAAGCTGGAACTGGCCTTGGCCTGACGAATGGCCCACAACGTGCACTCACACTTCTTCGGCCAGGTCGCCTCTCCTTCCGCACACCCACACCGTATCGAAGCGCCAGCAGAGCGTGCCAGTGCGCAAGGCCTCTCGCTGATCCCCTTCGACGGCGGCTACGTCGCGCATTCCGCCGACACCTCGGTCGCGCGCGAAGGCCCGCTGATCTGTATCGCCCCGGGCGCGCCGCGCTTCGACGACACGGTCCTGGCCGAGCTCGCCCGCACGCGTGGTCCGGCGACCGCCTGGATCGCCGCATTCAGGCAGTTCGGCGAGCAGGCCCCCGCACACGCCAAAGGCCGCTTCGCCGCCATCCTGATCGACACCGCCGAAGGCCGGGTCACGCTGGTTGCCGACCGCTTCGGCACCTGGCCGATCTGCCATGGCGAGCATGACGGCAGCCTGTGCTTCGCCGACCGTGCCGACGCCGTACCGGCAGCACCTCGCAAGCTATCGAACCAGGCGATCTACGACTACCTCTACTTCCACATGATCCCGGCGCCGCGGACCATCTTCGACGGCATCCAGCGCCTGCCCGCAGCACACCGCCTCGACTGGCAAGCCAGTGCCAGCAAAGCCTCTGCCCGCCTCCAGCCGTGGTGGACACCCCGCTTCGACGAACACGCCCGCCCCGACCTCGAACACAGCAAACGCCGCTTCCTCGAGATCGTAGAACAATCCGTCGCGCAGGAAGCGCGCGGGCATGAAGACCACATCGGCTGCTTCCTGTCAGGTGGCACCGACAGCTCCACCGTCGCCGGCATGCTCACCAAGGTGCTCGGCCAACCGGCCAAAAGCTACTCGATCGGTTTCGACGCCAGCGGCTACGACGAGATGGAATACGCCCGCATCGCCGCCAAGTGCTTCGGCGTCGATCACCGCGAATACTACGTCACCCCCGCCGACCTGCTCGACGGCATCCCCATGGTCGCCACCCACTACGACCAACCCTTTGGCAACTCCTCCGCGGTCCCGGCCTGGATCTGCGCCAGCCGCGCCCGTGCCGACGGCGTCGCCAAACTGCTCGCCGGAGACGGCGGCGACGAGCTCTTCGGTGGCAACACACGCTACGCCAAGCAACGGGTTTTCGGCTGGTACGACGCCGTTCCCGGCCTGCTGCGAAAGTCCGCGCTCGAACCCATCCTCGCCCTGCCCGGCATGGACCGGATTCCGCTGGTCAAGAAAGGCGTCAGCTATGTCGAGCAAGCCAAGGTGCCGATGCCCGACCGCCTGCAGATGTACAACATTCTCAAGCGCCTCGGCCTGGATAAGGTTTTCCAGACCGACTTCCTCGCCTCGATCGATCCGGATCATCCCCTCGTAGGGCAGCGTGAGACCTGGGCCGGTACCGGTGCGGGCGCCCTGATAAACCGCATGCTCGCGTGGGACTGGAAATACACCCTCGCCGACAACGACCTGCCCAAGGTCATCGGCACCACCCAGCTCGCCGGGCTCGATGTCGGATTTCCGCTGCTGTCAGACGAACTCCTCGACTTCTCGCTCGCCATCCCAGCGGAATGGAAGCTGAAAGGCCTCACCCTGCGCTGGTTCTTCAAGGAAGCCCTGCGCGGCTTCCTGCCGGATGAAATCATCACCAAGAAGAAACACGGCTTCGGCCTTCCCTTCGGCGTCTGGGCCTGCCAGCACGCCGGGCTGAAGTCGCTGGCACGAGACAGTCTGCACAGCCTCCAAAAGCGCGGGATCATCCGGTCTGATTTCATCGACGACCTGCTCGACATCCACCTACCCGCTCACCCAGGGTACTACGGCGACATGGTATGGATCATGATGATGATGGAATTATGGCTCCAAGGGCATCCCGCTACTCCGGATGTCTTCGGCTAGGTGGCCGCATTGACCATCTTGTCGTCAATGTCTTCGCCGCTGATGGCGTTTATTCTTCAAGGACAACTTGTAACACCCGGTACGACCGTCGCACCAAGCACATTCTGAGCGCCACCCACACCGCAGAAATTGTAAGGTCCTCCAGTAGGGCCGTGTACCTCGAAGGTATGACTCACCGGGGAGCCGAATGCGGTGTACGTGTATGTCACTTGCCGGTTGCCGGGCCCACCGATTGACCAAGTCCCGACTTGCCGGCTCGGATCGATGGGGTCGCTAGGCCCTTTCTTGAAATCCCAAAGCGCGCCCGACGTACCACTTCCACGATGTTGCTCCTGCCACTTATCGGACGCGCGAGTCGCGCAAACGGTATTCCCCGGCAGGATGTTTTGCAGATTATTGTTTCGAGTGCCCGGCGTGCACTGTGCCGAAGCTTCCATGGAAACAAGCACAAGAGCCATCAGGCCAGGCAGAACATATCGTTTCATCGTGTGTACTCCATCGCATCGAGTCATAGTGACGGGTTCAAGGATGTCGCTGCTTGCGAAGCGACGCGGGGATCGATCGAAAACAAACTGCGGTACTCGATCTTTAGAATAGCTCAAGCCATGATCATGCAAGGTGAAACTTTGCTTCTCCATGAAACTGATCACGTCTCACGCCGGAGAAGCGCAGAATTTGCCCGACAAGTACTCGATGTTGATAATGAGCACGTCACCTCCGGCGAAATCGAACACCTTTCCAAGACACGCTGAATTGCCTTACTTGTGACCCGACCGCACGACGCGCCTCATCTCTCCGCCCTGCGCCACGCCCTCATCGCCCTCGCCTGGGGCGTATTCGTGTTCTATGGCAGCCTGGTTCCGCTCGATTACCGGCCACGGCCCGACGCCTGGGAAGCATTCCTGAACATCCGCTATCTCGACCTCGGCATCGGTTCGCGGGCCGACTGGGTGGCGAACATCCTGCTCTATGTCGTGCTTGCGTATTTTTCCACCGGCGCGGTGTGGTTGGCGCGGATCGGGGCGTTTGCGCGCTCGGTACTCCTGGTGGTCGTGCTGACGCTGTGCATTGCGCTCGCCTTCACGATCGAATTCCTGCAACTCTTCTTTCCACCACGCACCGTTTCGATCAATGATCTGATCGCCGAGACGCTGGGCACATTCATCGGCTGCGCCATCTGGCTGACATGGGGGCGTCGACTGGCCACCATGTGGCACCGCTTCATCGACGGCGGCACACGCAGCCTGCGCGCACTGCTCACCCTCTATGCGCTCGGCTACCTCGTGCTCAGCCTGTTTCCTTACGATTTCCTGATTTCACGTGCCGAGTTCGCCGAGAAGTTTGCCAATCCCGCCGCACTGGGTTTTGCCAACGGTATCGGATGCAGTGGCACGCTAAGCTGCAGCGTCAAACTGGTGTCGGAAGCGGTTTTCGTGATCCCGTTTGGCCTACTGATCGCCCTCACCCTTGCCTCTGCCGGCGCACGACGACAAATTAACCCGTTCTGGGGGCTCGCAATCGGCGCCCTGTTGGGGCTTGTCGTCGAAACCGCCCAACTGCTCATCGCCTCCGGCATCAGCCAGGGCGCCTCCCTGCTGACTCGCGCCATCGGCGTCGGCTGGGGTATCGCGCTCGGAAATCTGATCGCACGCGGCCCCATCCTGTACTCACCGGGCCGAACGGCCCTCCTCGCCATTGTACTGACACCGCTGTACCTCGGGCTGATGATGGCGCTCAACCAGATTCAGCTGGGCAGCCTGCAACCCTCCTGGGCCGCACTCGAACAACTCGAACAGGTCCGCTTCATTCCCTTTTACTACCACTACTACACCTCCGAAACCGAAGCCGTACGGAGCCTGCTTCAAGTCGCTGCAAGTTTCGCCCCGCTAGGCTTTGCTGCAGCGCTGATCTTTCCCTGGACGCCCAAACGGGCGCTCGCCGCCACCGTGCTCATCGCGATCATCCTGAGCTTTGGCATCGAAACCCTCAAGCTCTACACACCCGGCAAACGCCCGGACCCGACCAATCTGCTCATCGCCCCGGTCACGGTTTGGCTGATCCATTGGATCACCCTGCATGTCATGCCGTGGGTGAGCGAACCCCGTCCGTACCAGCCCCCCCAACGGGCGGCACCAATTTTCACTCGGCTCAAGCAGACCGTACCCTTGGTCACTCTTGGTCTGATCCTGCCACTCGGCCTCCTTGCCGCGATCGGCCACATGGCGCCTGCAAGCCCCACCCTGCAGACCGGATCTGCATTGGCTGCGCCCGCGCTACCGACCTACCCGCCTCCTGAGCAGCTCCCACCGACCCACCTTCCCAACTTCCAGGCTATCCGACCGCGCCTGCCGCACCCATCCAGCCAGGACCTGATCCGCCTGGCAATCGAAAACCCCAACTACCTCGCCACCCGCGCGCGCGAAGCAGCCGACCCCCGTCGTCCATCGCTCGACGCCATGATCTTCATGGCCCTCACAGAGCCCGGCAGGCAAGATATCGCCGCCTTGCACGAGCGCTTGCTCAAGCTGCCGCGTGGCGAGCGCTTCTTCAACCACCTCAATCAGCTGGCCACCGCCTACGACTGGTTGCACTTCCGCTGGAACCCGGAACAGCACGCCGAGTTGCAGAGAACGCTCGCGAGCGCCTGTTTGGCGAACATGAACCACATCCGCTCGACCCGACTGTCGCCTTACGAAGGCACGCTTTACGCCGGCCGCCTGCAGGCAATGATGGCCTGCGCGATCGCGCTGTATCGCGACCATCCGCAGGGTGAGACGCTGATGCGCTTCACGCACGAACTATGGATCAACCGAGTGCTGCCCGTGTGGCTGCAGGTCTTCGGCGAGAACGGCGGCTGGCACGAGGGGGCCGACCATCTGGCCGCGGGCATCGGCCGGGCCATCTACACCGTACCCGCGATGTGGCGGGCCGCCACCGGCGAAAACCTCTTCGTCATTCACCCCGGTTTCCGAGGCTTCCTGGACTTCCTGGTGCATCGCCGACGCCCCGACGGCACCCAGATCCGCATTGGCGATGGCGCCTTCTTCGATCACCACCCGCCCGACGCCGTGCCCCTGGCACTGGAGTTCGCGCATTCAGCCGCTTACAGCCTGGCCCCGCCACGCGAACACCCGGTGCCGACCGCCTCGCCCTGGGGTCCGCTGTCCGAACCTGGCTTGATCGATCCCGAAGCCATTCGTCGCTTGCCGCTCTCCCGCCTGTTCGACGGCATCGGCCTGCTCGTCGCCCGCAGCGACTGGTCCGACAAGGCCACTTATGTCACCTTCAAGGCCGGCGACCACTTCTGGTCGCGCACCCACCTCGACCAAGGCGCGTTCACCCTTTACAAGGGTGGCCCGCTTGCCATCGACAGCGGCATCCAGGGCCCCCGCTACGGCTCCCCGCATCACCGCAACTACGCCTACCAGACCATCGCGCACAACATCGTCACCGTCACCGACCCCGCCGACACCGTGCCCGCACCGGCCTGGGACGGCCCGCGCCCTTTCGCCAACGACGGCGGCCAGCGCCGCATCGGCGCGATCCCCACCATCGACCCGGCGCCGCTCGACCGCGCCGACTGGGAAGCCCAGCGCGAGATCTACCACACCGGCCGCATCGCACATTTTCTGGACGAAGACGGCCTCACGGTCGCGCTCGCCGACCTCACCCCGGCCTACACCAACAACTTGTCCGGCCAGGGACACTTTGCGCACCGCACCCGCCGGGTCGAACGCTTCTGGCGCGTATTCGGTTACGACCGCGAAGACGACGTCGTCGTCATCTACGACGACATCGAAGCCACCCGCCCGGAGTTCCCAAAACGCTGGCTACTGCACACGATCGAAGCACCCGCCCTGCACGGCTCCCGCTTCAACGTCATGGTCCCCGCGAGCACCCGCCCGACTCGCCCCGGCGGCCAGCTCGAAGGCCATGTGCTACTCCCCCGCAATGCAGACCTCCACGCCATCGGCGGCCGCGGCTTCGAGTTCTACGTAGACGGCCACAACTACGACGACGGCCGAGACCCCACGGCCAATCGAACCCACCGCCATATCGAGCCCGGCGCCTGGCGCATCGAGATCCAGCCGTCCCACCCGGCCCATCAGGACCGCTTCCTGGTCGTGCTGCTTCCCACCCTTCTGGGTGAGGTCCCATCACATCAGGTACGGTTGATCGAATCCGGCGACGAAATCGGCGCCGAGATCGTCGGACCGACGCGGACGACGCGTTGGTGGTTCACCCCTGGCCTAAAGCATGCGCGCATCGAAGTTGTCGCCGAGGGGGCACAACGCCAGCACGAAATCAGCCAAAACTGAACACATGCGCGTCGGCGCCAACGGTTGCGCTTCAAAGCAACAGTCGCAAAGAATCCACTATTCGATCGATGATATCGATATCGTGATCGAGGTCATCCGCATCGCCCATAGGCGTGAGATCTACCGTAATCTGTGAGGATCTGCGTTTCACTGTACGGTCAAGCCTGACCTCGCTGCCAAACGCCAACGCCACTCTCCGCAGCGGCCTGCCTCAAGGCCTTGTCCCGCGTGGCAACGGGCAGACCGGTTGCGAGCGCCGCCTCAAGATAAAGTGCGTCGTAGCTCGTCAATTGGTGTCTGACAGCGAGGGCGTGCAGTTCGAACGGCGACGCCTTGCTTTCATGCAAATGAATCGGTAATCGCTGCAAGTGTCGCAACAGTTCAACGGACTTGCCTGCCGTCAGGCGTTCTCTTCGCTGCAAAGTCAGCAGAACATTGATCACCTCGACGCTCCACCATCGGGGTGCCACCGCAAACGCGCCTTCCAGTGCATCGAGTGCCGACTCTGTATAGTCGTCCGCCTGCTCCTCAAACAACCATGCAATGCTGACCGAGCAATCCAGGACAAAAACGCCATCTGGCGTCATCAGCGCCGCCCCTCGGACACATAATCAGCGATGTCAAAACTGCCGACCCGAAGGCTTTGCCTGAGTTTGCGCAGCGAATCGATTGCCTCTCGTGCGCTCTCCATCGCAACGCTGCCTTCTGGCGCTCGAATCTCGGCAACCGGCTTGCCTCGCCGTGTAAGGACAACAACCTCTCCCTCGGCTGCGGATTGGGCCAGTTGCCCCAAGTTGGCTTTGGCCTCGAAAATTCCAACAGAGATCATCTTGAATAGGCCTATTGAACAGTATTGTTCAATTCTACGAACCCCTCCATCTACAAGCAATCGTCAGTTTGTATAACTTTACTCACCACCGCACCCGATCCCCTGCCAGCTCGAACGCCACCTCCGGCCCGGCCAGCACGGCCCGAACCCGGTCCGAAGTGGCCTGCGACACATCGATCGAAAACCGGTGCCAGCCCTTCTCCAACGGCAGGGCGACCCGAAAGCCCCCGTCGGCCGTATCCACCCTCGCACGATGCTCGCCCCAGCCCTCGACACTCAGCACGACGTCGCCTCGCGCCTCCACGCTCAACTCGTACAGCCCGGATTCCCGCACCTCGAAAGCCCCCGCGTAGCCGATATGGCTCGCTCTGCCCGCACGGAAGTCGCGCGGCGGCCGTCCATTGACGCCCGGGGCGACGATCTCCTCGAACGCGTCGCCCACACGTCGCTGCAGCCGCAGCCGTACGCCCTCATTGTCGGGATTCGGCACTTCATCCGCTGCGATCAGCGGTGGGTCGGTCACGCGTAAGGTCAACGGCTTCGCGCGCACCAGGCCTTCGTCCGGATACACCCCGACTACCTGCAGGCTCGCACGCCCCATCCCGAGCACCGCCGACGAAAATTGCATCGCCCAGCGTCCGTCGCGCACCTCCGCTTCGGCCAGCACCCGGCTACCCTGCTGCAACCGCACCCGCTGCGCGCCATCCGCACGACCCGAAAACGCGACGATAGCCCCATAGACCACCGATCTCGGCCCCTCGGTCCTGCTTTCAGTCCCAGCCTCTGTTCCAGCCTCTCTCCCAACCTCGATCGCGCCCCTATCCACCCCCCCTTCCTTGTGCACCTCCACGCTTCGCCCACGATTGTCCACGCGCATCCACGTACGCATGAACGACCGCGTCTCGACCCGACTCGCCTCCACCGCCACCAGCCTGAGTTCGTTCATGCCATCGGGCAGCGCCGTCGTGTCCAGGCGAATCGACTGTCGCGACGGCGCCGAACCGATCAACTCGCCGTTCACCCACAACTCCACCCGCTCCACCAGGCGCCCTGCCGGCGACTCGACCTGCGGCACCACCTCCACCACCCCACGCCAGGGCTGATCGACCGACGGAAACCCCACCGCTACCTGCGCGAAATGCGCGAACGGCCGCGCCAGCGGATCTCCCACAATCAACAACTGATACGGCCCGGCCACGCTCTGGTAGTAGGCCTCGGCCAGCGAAGCCCCATCGGCGTAGTGCACATGCAGGTACGGTACGGGAAACTTCTCCACGAAACTGTAGGGCTCGCGCACCGCCCCACTCGAACCGGCCGCACCATGGCGCAGGAACTCGGTCAGCTTGGTCTGCGAACCATTGGTGAAATGTCCGGCATAACTGGTCAACGACTCTGCGATCGCCCCCGGCAGTATCGTGCTGCCCGAACCCGGCCAGTCGAATGACCGGGTCCCCGCTACCAGGCCGATCACATCATCCCGCCCCTTCGGTTCGCGACCGTTTTGTCCATCGCGACCGGCCGCGAGCACCTCGACCCCACGCCCCCGCGCAGCCAGTGCAGCCCCGGTCGGTGCAAACAACGGCTGCCGGGTCCGGGAGCGCACATCCCGGTTCTCCATCAGATATACCGTTCCCTTCGGATGCGTCCCGTCACTGCCCGCCGCCCGTTCGAGATAGGCGGCGATCTCCGGCAGGCTGTTGCCCCTGACGCCGGCATATCCCAGCATCACCGACAGCACATAACGCCCGGACGAAGCCGTCGAAACCCGACCGGGCGAGCGCTCCCATGCCCACTCATAACGGCTGCGAAATCCACGCGTCGCCTCGAACGTCACGTCCTGCTGTCCGCCCTGCGTCTGCGTAGTCGAGCCCGCATCCGCCACCGGGCTTGGCGCACCCGTGCGCCTGAGCGGATACCGAAAGTACAAATTAGCCCGCAAGCCAAGATAGCCAACCCGCCTGGCTTCGATGTCGCGCATGAAGAAGGTCATGCCAGTGAGCGAACCCGCCTCGGCCCGATGCCTGTCTCGCTCCAGCCCATGGGCGCGTTCGTCGCTGACGAAATTCACCGCGTACGGAAACCCCGCTGAATAGGCGATCAGGTCGACCTCCTGCTCCAGGCCCTGCGCCTCCAGATGCGACCGGATCGGCGCCAATATGCGCGTCCGGAAATCCTCGACGTTTATCGTCTCCGAAACCGGAACACCCGATAGCCACAGCACCTGCCGCTCGGGCAGCTCACGCAACCGGATGTACTCGTTCGCCACCGCGAGCGACAACGGCGAATCCGCATTCACCACCAGCAAGGTCGTCTCCGGCCCGCCCCCCGCCCTGGCAACAGCCAGCAGGCTCAGGCCAACCATCAGGAAACATGCCCTCAACAGCCGCAACGCAACCTCCCCGCGAAAATCCTATTGCACGCAAAGGTAGTGTATTTATTCCAGGCAACCATACCCGAGCGGCCCGAGCCCATCGTGCTCTGCGAGGCATTCCCGTACCCTGCGATGTTGTCGTGCGCACCCAAGCCGAGATGCATCATATCAATCACGTCAGATCACCGTTACTGTCTCGAGCCCGGACCGAAGGAAGACCTCTTCATGGATGAGAGTGCGCACCCAGTGAGGTACTGCGCTTGCTGATGCCAGGACCATTCGATGCGGGTTGTTGTCGAAGTACGCATCTGCTAGTCTTCTTCCCATGCAATCTTCCCATAAAGCCATCCCATGGAAACAGTGAATGTCAGCGGTCTGAAAAACAACCCAAGCGAAGCCTTGCGGATGTCCCATCGTGACGTCGTGGTCGTCATGAACCGTGACCGGCCGGATGCGTTGATGGTGGGCGTCGAAACTGCCGGGATGCTCGAAGCCAAGGGCGTCAAACCGGCACTGGCCACCGCGCTGTTTCGCGACGGCCACCTGTCGCTCGCCCGCTCCGCACGGCTGGCCGACATGCCCGTCGCCGAGTTCGCCGCGCACGTCTCGCGGCTCGGCATCCCCGTAGTGCGCCTGAACGCGCAGGAAACGAGCCGCGACCTCGACACGCTCGACCAATGGCTCGCATCGTCCTGACCGACGCCAGCCCGCTCATCGGACTGGGCCATGTCGGCGGCCTCGACTGGCTTCAGGCCTTGTTCGGTGAGGTCTGGATGCCCGAGGAAGTTCACGCCGAAGTCACAAGAGGTCGCGGCTTCGCGGGGGAAGGCGACATACTCGGGGCCGTTGCAGCAGGCTGGTTGAGGATCGCCGCGCCAGCGCCCACCGAGCCGGCTCTGCCCGATCTCGACGAAGGCGAAGCCGCCTGCATCCGCATCGCACTGGCGGCAAGCACATCCGCGCTACTGCTGATGGACGAACGCGCGGGTCGGGCGATCGCGGCCGAACATGGCCTGCAGGTCGCCGGCACCGCCGCAGTCATCGGCATGGCGAAGAAGCGTGGTCTGATCGTGTCGGCACGTGAGGTCTTCGCGCAACTTCACGCCTCGGACTTCCGCATCTCGGCCGAAGTCATCAGGACAGTGCTGCAGCGGGTAGGTGAATAGCTGAGGTGTCGCACGTAACGGCCCCAACGCTCGCATGAACGACCGAGTTTCCACCCGACTCGCCTCCACCGCCACCAACCTGAGCTCGTTCATGCCATCCGGCAACGCCGCCGTAGCCAGTGACGACTTGAACTTGCTCGCGGAATTCACATGGCGATCGAGTTTTATTCAGGGCACCTCGAATAACCCGAGGTTTTGCATGAATTCCGCCGCGACATGACGCACGCAACTGAACTCGGTTCATTTTCTTCAGCGAACCGCCGATTTTCTAGGCGGTGTTGCCCCGTTTTTGCTTCG
>JAUVVG010000084.1 GCA_030604735.1 Azoarcus sp. | reverse complement strand
GTCCTCGGGTGTTGGGTGGGGCTACCGCCGACCTTGGAGGGAGGTCGTGGAGGGAGGCGGCCGGCGGCGCCCCGGTGATCGGTCAGTCGAGGCCCAGCCCGCCCTGACCACGCTGCCGGCCACGGCCGCGCGTGGAGGCGTCCTGCTGCTGGTCACCCTGCAGATTGGCGATGGCCGCATCGATCTGCTGTTGCTGCGCTTCGGGCAGTCGGCGCGCAATGTCGCGTGCCAGGTCGAAGTCACCCGCGCGCACCGCGGCGTGAGCGTCGGCGAACCCGGGGCCGCCGTCGTCCTGCTGCTGGTTGCCGGCCGGTTCGTGGATCTCGCCGGTTTCGGCGTCATGGGGAACGGCGGACGGGGTGCGGGTCTGCTGCGGGACGGTCGTGGACTGGCGCTCCTCGATCTGGCGCAGATCGTCGTCCTGCTGGTCGTAGCCGTTCTCCCCGGTCGGTGCGTCATCAGGCAGGACCGTGAATTCGCCGTCCATCGTGTCGAGGTGCTGGTCGCGGCCGGCCTCGGCCATGCTGTCGAGTGCCGCGGCGGTCTGGAACTCGATCGACAGGGGCAGATACTTGGCGAGTCGGCGGATGACCGTCTTGCGGCCCATCTCGACGAAGTGATCTTTCCAGGGGCCGTATTTGCCCTTGCTCTGTGTGGCCGCCATGATTTCGCGCACCTGGTGCAGGCTCATGAACTCGAAGCAGTGGCCGCCGTCCTTGAGCTTGGCCACTGCGTAGAAGCCGATGACCTCACCACGTTCGCCCAGGGCGGGCTTGTGCTCGAGCTTCTCGTCCAGGCCATAGACCATGTCGAAGTGGTCGCGGTCGCACACCTCGTGCGCCGCAATGCTGACGATCTGACCGCTGCGGCGCGCGAGGTCGATCAGGCCTTTGTAGCCGATGATGACCTGGACGGAATTGACCCAGCGCTCATTGCCGTTGGCGTCCTTGCGCTTGGTGTTGAAGGGCACGAGGTAGGCGTGGCCGAGCACCGTGTTCGGCTCCAGGCCCATCTGTGCGCACTGACCGATGGCGCCGATCAGGCTGGGTACGTCGCACTTGGCCAGTGCCGGCGTGGTGGTGGCAGCGATCTGCGCCACCTTCAGCAGTCGCTCGGCGTTCAGGTGTTTCGGCAGCATCTTCTGGATCTCGGCCTGCTTGCTCTTGAGCAGGTAGGCGATCTGATCCTTGGGCTTCATCTCGGCCAGATTGCGGTTCTGCTGGCCGTGCTTGAGTTCGGCGAGGTTGGCGGTTGCCATCGCGTGGTGCTCCTGGTTCATCAGTCGTGGAAGGGGCAGGTCGCGTACCGTGGGCAGTACTTGTCCGAGCAGAGCAGCGACTTCGGGTTGGGATAGAAACGACCGGTCTTGAACATCTCGGCGGCGAACTCGATAAGGCCCGGCGTGTCCTGGTCGCCGACCATCACGCGCTTGGCGTTACGAATCGTTCCGGTACCGATCTCAGCGGTGCCCTTCGTCTTGAGCCCGATGATCTCGGCCTCGTCGGTGATGGGCTGGCCAGTGGTGTGCTCGTAGAGCAGTTCATAGGTGCCGATCTGCGGGCCGTGGCCCTTGGTGACAGCCGCGCCTTTCTGCACTGCTGCGGATCCGCTCTTGAGGTCGGCGATGCCGACTCCGCCGCCGACACCCTTGCGGATGCGGGCGCGGTCCATCGTGCCGGTCAGGCGCACGATCACGCCGCCGCCGCAGTCGATGTCGAGCGGCTTGGTCTCCATCTCGACTGCGACAAAGTCGTAGTGCGGCGAGACGTCGGTGCAGTATTTCGAGACGAGCGTGAGCCCGACGCGCTCGGCTTCATTGATGGTCAGGTCATCCCGCGCGGGGTCGTACTCGTTATCCGGGTCGCGCAGCTTGTCGACCATGGCGCCGGCCGCATCGTCCGCGGTGAGCCCGGCGCCATCGAGGCGGCCCTGGTCGAATACCGCGGTACCCGCATGGATGGCGGTGCCCAGGGCTGCGCGCAGGCCGACGACGTTGCGCAGGCCGAGAAGATGAATCCCTTCCCACCTGTAGGCGCAGTCGAAGAGACCGGCCCAGGACGATGCGCGGATCCGCAGGGAGGGCGCGGTGAGGTTCTCGGGCGCGTTCATGCTACGACCTCGATCCAGCGAGCCGCGATACCGATAGGCGTAGTGATGCAGATGACGGTGCAGACGATGAGGTCGCGCTTCTGGTGGATCGACTTCACGTCCAGCAACAGTCTTCCGCGCAGAAGCGCGCGCTGGCGGCGCAGGCGCGCGATGAGCGCATCGCCGAAGGTGTCGGGACCGGTCTGCTTGCGGCGTGCCTCGGCGTGCTCGAGGCGGGTGCGGACGAGGCGCAGCTGGGCGTGGCGGGCGAGGGTGATCAGGCTCATCGCTCAGTACCCCATCCGAGACGCGGCGGCTTCGTCTTCGCTCACGCGGTCCAGGCGCTCAAGCTGCTCCCGGGCGCGCTCGGTGCAGTCGGCGGTCCAGTACTCGCGCACCATCTCTTCGAGGATCTCGCCGAAGTCGACGGCGCCGCGGGCGAGCGCATCAGCCAGCCGGGCAATCTCGTCATCGTCGGCGGTGCCCATGACCTCGGTGATGCCCTCGCGCAGCTTCTCGGGGCGGATGGCGAATTCGCTGCCGGGCATGGCGATGTCTCGGCGCCAGATCAGGTCGGCGGCAATCTGCAGGGTTTCATCGCCGATCTCGGCGCGGTGCTCGCGTGCCAGGTGTGCATCGATCGCAGCCAGGTTGTGCGCGATCGTCATGCGGCTCAGTTGTTGCGGAGTAACGCTCATCTCGACCTCCCGAGGAGTGGTGTTCGTCGGTGCCGGTAGGAACCGGGCTTAGGTCAAGATTAGGCGACGCCTTATAGTCGTGTCAATAGGCATCGCCTAATTTTTCGTGCGATACTTCGCTCACGCCCGGACGACGGGCGCAAAAAAGCCCGCCAGTGGCGGGCTTATGTGCAGGGGTACGGCTGGCCGGCGCTAGAGGTTATTGGGGGTCGCCAATGCTTTGCGCGTTGCCCAGTTGGACGCTTCGACAACGGCCAGACCGTCATCGGCATCCACGAGCTTGGAGAAGTAGTCTCGCAGCCCTGCTGCGGATGTGTTGATGCGGTTGAAGCACCAGAGCGACTCAAGGACGCGCTTTGCGTTGAACCGTTCCAGTTCATCGTAGAGCGGTTGATAGTCACGGGCGTTTCTAAGGTCATAACTGAGGAAGTACAAAGCCATGAACGACTCCACTGATTACGTCATCGAAAAAGGAACCGCCATCAAGATCCACGGCAACCCGTACGTGTTGAAGGAGCATGCCGTCGTCTCCGGGGCTTGCGATCCGGCGCGCTGGCGGCCTGCCCACGAGGCATTTTTCACCGACGAATCGGACGATACCAATGACATTCGTCAACCCGATTGCGCGGAGGCGAACCAGAATAAGCCGCCTCAAGGGCGGCTGGGGTGGTTCGACCGGCTGTTGCTCAAGGTGGCCATGGCGAAGGCGTGCGCGCGCGGCTACAACACGGCCGTCGTCACGGATGGCTTGCGCCGGGCCTTCTTGGTGATCGACGGCTGCGCGGATGTCGCGGAGGTGCCGCTATGCGGCGGAACGGTCAGTCGTGACCTTCAATCGAAGACCGAAGGGATTCGGGCAGCAGCCGAAGCAATGCCTCTCGCTGCCGCTGAAGTACATCGTCGGGCAGAGGCAGGTTAAGGTTCGTCGCCTGAACGCCTTCGTACGTCAGGCGAAGTGTCTGCTGTAGACGATCAAGTAGCACAGGATCACAAGCCAGTGATGACAGAACCGTCACCAGCAGCAACTGATGTGCACTGAGTTCTGCCTGTGTCTGGTACATGGCGTTCGTCAAGTCGTTGAGCGTTTGCTCGAGAGCGTTCATGACTTCTCCTTTGCGGATGATGGTTGCGTGAGAGAGCCTATTCTATCTGCATCGGAGATGCTGCCTCCCGTTATCCCCAGAATCTGTGGGCACGGCTGTGGATAACGCGGGGGAGGGCACGCGCGAGCGTCGGATGCTTCGCTGCCGCACGATGAGGCGGCCGCCTACGGCTCCGGTCGGCCTGTCTCATGCGCCGGTACGGACATGCTTCCAAGGGGGGGAGAGCTGGCCCGCGGTACGTTCCCTTGGCCTGTACCCCGGCTTGATGCTGGTATGGGAGCGGACGGAACGTTATGCTAATCGCTTTTCTGAGATTCGAAGCGAGAGGGCGGGCGTGATCGAGAAACTGCTGAATTCCCTGTTCTGGCTGTCTGACCTGTTCGAGCGGCGCAGACGCTGTGAAGATCCGATCCTGGAGGAGAAGAGGGCGCGCGAGCGGCGGATCGTGATGAGCGTCTTCCTGTCGCTGCTGCTCCTGGTCCCGGCTTTTGTCCTGAAGCCCGACGTATGGACTCGGAGCCCGATGGATCCTGTCGCGGCGTTGATGACCGCTCGGGCCTACGTTTCCCTCGCCTTCGGCGGAGGGGCCTTCCTGGCGGCGCTTTGGAGCGTGATCGAGATGGTCTGGTACTGGCGATTTCTACGGCGTGAGGGGCTGTACTGAGTGCGTGAAGCTCCTCCATCGGCTCACCTGAACAGCAGAGAGATACTGGGCAATTCGGCGGTGATCGGTACCCCTGCCAGAACGGGTCGTGTGCTATGCTCCGCGCGACTATGAATGCACACGACTACCCTGGGATTCTGGTCGTCTTCGACGGCATCGACGGTGCCGGCAAGACGACACAAGTTCGTCGACTTGAGGCGGCCCTGACTGCGGCCGGCGAACGGGTCATCGTGTCGAAGGAGCCTACCGATGGAGTTTGGGGTGCGAAGCTGCGTGCTTCTGCTACCTCAGGTCGGCTTCCGTTCGAGGAGGAACTGACGGCCTTCATCGAAGATCGACAAGAACACCTAGCAATGAAGGTTATTCCGGCTCTTCAAGCTGGTGCGGTCGTGATCCTTGACCGGTACTTCTACTCGACGATTGCGTACCAGGGTCTTCGCGCTGGCGCGATTTCGCCTATCGAAGCACGGATTCGACAGAATGTTGTTGAGCCGGATGTTGCTTATCTCCTTGAAGTGCCGCCGACGCTGGCGACAGCGAGAATCGAGGCGCGTGACGGAGCGGCGAACCACTTTGAGAGAATCGAAGACCTGGTGCAGATTGACCGGCTTTTCCACGAGATTGCCGGGCACGATGACAGGATCGTGAAAGTGGACGGATCCGTGTCGGAACAGGCCGTCTTCGATGCATTGCTCAAGCACTTCGTCGATGGGCCGTTCAAGCGGAAGCGGTGCGCGAAGGCCTACGGCTGCGATGATCCTCTTCACTGCACTCCGAGGCTTACCAGTACCTGCACCTGGTGGGAGCGGGCGAAAAAGCTCCTGGGTCGCACCGAGATGATTTGAGAGTCACTGCCTCACGCGGTTTGCCACACCGAACGGTACGTGGACTGATGGCAGGATCTCGGTCGCCGGCTCGAGGTGCTTCTTCTGATCGTCAAAGAAGATGTGTGGGTCGAGCACCTCCAGCACCCGCTTTTTTTCCACACCCCCAAGGAAGAACGCTTCGTTCACGGTGATACCCCAGCTTCGCATGGTGTTGATCACCCGTTCATGGGATGGCGCGTTTCGGGCGGTCACGATCGAGATTCTGAGCCGCGGCTTGTAGGAGGGGTCTTCGGCGGCTCGCTGCTCCTCCAGTTTCTGGATGATCGACAGTTTCTCGACAAATACCTTGAGCGGACCAGGGCCGTGGGGGATGTCGAGCTTTTGTTGTTCGTGGGCATGGAATTGTTCAATGCCCGTCTCCTGAAAGACCGTTTCTGATTCGTCGTCGGCCAGGACCCCGTCAAAGTCGAAGGCGACCCGCAGTTCGTGGTCGTCGATCAGGTCGATGTGCTTCGATGCGAGAACCTGACCCGCCGGATATCCGGCGAGGGTCGCTTGGCTGACGTCCGCTTCGTTTGCCGACAAGAATAGACTCACCGAGAGCGCGGGTATGAACCGGTGCGGGTTTCTACCTTGCAGGAATGCCGCGCGGGTCATGCCCAGCCCATGATGTCGGATGGAGTGCATCACGCGCATACCGGTGTCTGGGTCGTTGCGCGAGAGAAGGACCACCTCGACAGGAGGGTCGTCAGGTCGGATCTCGTTTAGTGCGAGCAATCGTCTGATGAATGGGTACGCTACCCCGGGGGCCAACGGAGTTCTTTCGTGCTTCCGTTGAAACTCACGATAGGCGAGTTCCCCCTGTTCTCTGAATACCTGGTCGGGCTCGGAGAGATCGAACAGGGCGCTCGAAGCGAGCCCGATGACCAGGCGATTTTCCAACTCGTACGGCAATGCGATCTCCGAGCAGTTAGTGGCAGTGGACCGTACCAGTGCGGTTATCCATGTGACAGCACTGTCCCGGAGGGGAACTCTTTCGGCAGCCTCCGCCGTGCTCGAGGACAACGTTCTCGGAGATCGACGTTGGCTGAGTGCCGGCCATCGATGGCGAGACAACGAAGCCGGAAAGCGCTGCAGCGATGATCAAGAATGCACGCATGGTTACTCCTCCCCTTGAAAGCCCTCAGTTCCTGCGCGACTGGCGCCACTCCCACGGCGCCATCGCCTGCTTGTCCGCCCACAGGCCGCGGCCGGCGCCGCGCGCCTCGTCCTGCAGCCGGTACAGCGTCTTGTCCCGCGCGTAGCGGTCATACACCCAGGCCATCCCGCGCCGCACCTGCTCGGCGTTGGCATCCACTCCGGCGCAGTTCACGCGGGCGACAGTCCTGCCGTAGCGATCGCGGTCGACGACACGGATCTCCGCTCGCTTCTCGTGGCATAGCTCGCCCAAGGACTGCCGCGACCTGGTGCCGAAGGCCTGCTTCCGTTCCGGGGCGTCGATCTCTGCCAAGCGGACCTTCACCTGCTCGCGGCTATCGGTCAGGCAGGTGAGGGTGTCACCGTCGGCGATGGCGACGACGAGGCAGAACAGAGCAGCGGTTGTAGACGCATCCATGAGACTCAGGGGCAGTGCATGTGCCCGCCGATCATCTGGCAGGCGCCTCCGCCGGATGCGGGGAAGTAGGTACTGCCAGCTCCCTTGTTGTATCTCCCGCCCATGTTGTCCCAGCAGCCGCTTGCGTCGCAGTTCGTGATCACGGATGGAGCAGGGGGCGGGGCAGGTATGGCGGCGGGCGGGCTCGATGCGACTCCGGTTGGTTGATCTGAAGCGGCAACCCCGGCGCACGCCGCCAGTGCGTCGAGCTGGGCCGCGGTCATGCCGCGCGCCCCTGGAATCGGCTTCGCAATTTCCCTGCAATACTGCTCCCGACTCGCTTGTGCTTCTGCCCTCGGCGCGTCGTTATAGGACTGACGGGGAGCCGGTCGCGGCATCGCCTGCTGTTGCTGCTGCGATCGTTCGAGTTCTCTACGCAGGTGCGATGTGTCCACAGTGGTGGATTCCACGTCGACGTCGATCGTGCTCACCGATCCGGTGGCCGTGCACCGAGTGGTCGAGTAGGTTACGTGGCCCGTTCCGGCATCGACGCACTTGAAAATCTGCTGGGCATCAGCGACGAACGGAAGGGCAGCGGCTACGGTTGAGATCGCGATGGCAAGGATGCGCATGTCACTTGTCTCCTCCATTGCCGGGCGGCTCCGTTCCCCTCCAGAAATTCCAGTAGAGCCAAACCGCGAAGAGTAGGGCGGTGCCGACCCCGGCGTCGCTTCCGATCCAACTGTCGGCTACAGACCAAACGATTAGAACGGCAACGGCGGAGAACGCGAAACGCGGGAACAGCGATAGCGCGAGCAGTGCAACAACCGCCACCAAGATGAGCCACCAGGAGCCGGACTGCACGTCAGCACCCGCAAATGATGCGGGATCGCCGCCACCCCATGTGCCAACGGCTTGGGTCGTGGCAGGGAATGCGAAAAGTCCAATCAGGGTTCTGAACAGGCGATTGGCTTGTGACCTGATCGCCGAACGACAGCTAGAGTTTTCGCCCATTCCACGCCCACACCACGCGACCGAGCACGCGCAGGCCGTCGCGTTCGCCATTTTCGACCACCACCGGGTCGTAGAGGGGGTTGTCGCTCTTGATGATCACGGCGCCGTCGGTGATGCGGCGCTGGATCCTCTTGATGTAGAGCTCGTTGTTCAGGGCAAGCACGTAGACGGCATCGACCCTTATGTCGTGGACGCCGCGATCGACCAGCAGGATGTCACCGTCCGCGAAGGTGGGCGACATCGAATCGCCGTATGCCGAAAGGACTGCAAGGCTGTCCGGGCCGGAGATGGTCGGCAGGTGCGTGCGGACCCAGCCCTTCGTGAGGCGGATGTGGTCCACGACGGTGTCGTGTTCCGGCTGCGCGAGGCCCAGGCCCATTGATGCGCGGGCATCGAACACCTTCACGATGACGGCGTCCGATCGAAGCTGTGCGAGATGCTGTTCTGGTGCTCCCATGACGGCGGATTCTGCACCAGCGTTTGCATTCTGGGTATTCGACGGAGGTTGTAGGCCGATTTCGGACATCGCTTCGTCGGACAACGGCTGGGTGAGCCCGGCCGGCCACTCCGCCGGGGTCATGCCCCAATGGCTTGGTCCAGCTACATCCGAGAAGTACCGCCAGAGTTCGGGCAGCTTGTCCTTCGCGACTGAGCCCTTCTTCACCCAGTCGACGAGCGAAGGTGGCTTCACGTTGAAGTGCCTGGCGATCTCAGCCTTTGACTTGGCGAACCCTGCATCAAGCTTGAGTTGGATCGCCTTGCCAATGGCGGCGCCGAATTCTGTTCCTTTAAGCATAGCCTAATGAATCACGGTGAAGAAGGGTTAGGCAATTCCTCTTGTAAAACATTAGGCGACGCCTTACACTAAACCGCATGGATACGACGACAGCCATTTCTAGAGCATGCGAGCTTGCCGGCGGGCTATCCGCGCTTGCTCGGATGCTCAAGGTAAAGCCCCCAACCGTGCACCAATGGACGACCGGGGAGAGGAACGTTCCCGCTGAGCGCTGCTTGGAGATCGAGCGCGCGACCGGAGGCGTCGTCCGCTGCGAAGACCTGCGTCCTGATATTGATTGGACTCGTACCCCGCCGCAGGAGGCGAACTCCCCGCCATCGCCACCGCGCCCCCTGACCGCATCTGGCCAGGGGGCGGGGAGTTCGGTATCGCTGACCGTCGAACCGGGTTCGATCGTCGGTCCGGTGGCGAGCGGCGCGATGGTGCGTGCCGGCGTGACGGGATCGGGCGCTGATCGGGAGGTGGCGTGATGTGTTCATCCCCGCCCATCCTCCCTGAAGGAGAAGCCGCACCCATGGCACATCAGTTCGAAGCCGCGCCCGTTTTGGCGCAGCCGATTCAGCACGGAGCGAACGCCGCGAACATCGAGGCACGATTGACAGACGAGATGCGCCGGTTCGGCGTGTTCTTCGCCGAGTCCGCTGACCGCCTTCGAGCGATAGGCGAAGACGCCGCTGACGACTTCGACAAGCTCATAGCGGCTTCGCAGCGCCTGTTTCTCCTCCAGTTCTCGGACGCGATCCTGAAGAGCATGCACCGCTGCCGTTCGCTCACCGAGTACGTGGACCACCTCGGCGAGCTTGAGCTGAGCATCCGTGATGCGTTCCGTGAGGTCGTTCTTGATGGCCGAAAGTTTCTGGCTGTCGCGCTCACCGATGAGCGCGCCCGCGAGTTCTTTCGCGCTTACCAACGAGGCGAGAAGGGCGGTGATGTCCATTGGGACTCCTCCCGTGCAGGGGATGACAATGTCGAGCCTTGATTCTACCTGCATGGCTGAAGTCACCTCCTATCAACGTCCGGAGTGTCGCTGATGCCCTGGTACAACCCCGCATCCTGGTTCGGTTCCCGGAGTCCGCTTCCAAGCGACGACGCGGACGATCCCCACTTCTCGCGCCGAGCGGCTGACTCATCCGGCGTCCCGATGGACGACGGTTTCTCGCTTCGGATGCCCGCCGAGCTCAAGGTGCTCGGAATGCGCCGAGCTCGAGCCCTGGGCTTTTCCACGATGGGCGAGTACGCGCGCTTTCTGATCACGGTCGACTGCATGGACGAGGACGATGTCGACATCCTGCCGTCGCGATTGCGCGATTTGGTAGTGCAAAAGAGCAGGGGGCGGCCGTGATTGCGATCGAGTTCGTGGTCGGGCTGCTGCACAGCGCCTTGC
>JAUVVG010000032.1 GCA_030604735.1 Azoarcus sp. | reverse complement strand
CCGTGAAACGTGACCGCGCCGATGATAGTGCAGATTACCTGTGTGAAAGTAGGTCATCGTCAGACTAACCCAACCCCAAAAACGCCCCACACTCAACATATCCACGAGTGCGGGGCGTTTTTACGTCCACCCGAAAAAAACACAACAAAAATAACCGGGGCAAGCCCCGGTCCAGTCTGTATAAAACGTCAGCGAATCATGCAACGGCAACCGGGATCTTGCCGATCTTGGCTTGCCACTCCTTGGGGCCGGTGGTGTGCACGCTGGATCCTTTCGAATCGACCGCCACGGTCACCGGCATGTCTTCAACGGTGAACTCGTAAATTGCTTCCATGCCGAGGTCTTCGAATCCGACGACCCTGGCTTCCTTGATGGCCTTCGATACCAGGTAAGCCGAACCACCGACGGCCATCAGATAGGCGGACTGATTGTCTCTGATGGCCTCTATTGCGACCGGGCCGCGCTCCGATTTGCCGATCATCGAGATCAGGCCGGTTTGCTCGAGCATCATGCGGGTGAACTTGTCCATGCGTGTCGCAGTGGTAGGGCCGGCAGGGCCGACCACTTCGTCCCGGACCGGATCGACCGGACCGACGTAGTAGATCACCCGATTGGTGAAATCGACTGGAAGCTTTTCGCCCTTGGCCAGCATGTCGGCAATCCGCTTGTGAGCGGCATCGCGCCCGGTCAGCATCTTGCCGTTGAGCAGCAGGGTTTGGCCGGGTTTCCAGGAAGCGACTTCTTCTTTGGTCAGCGTGTCGAGATTGACCCGGGTGGCGACATTGGTGTCCGCTTTCCAGGTGACTTGCGGCCAGTCTTCGAGTCTGGGTGTGTCGAGTTTGGCCGGACCGCTGCCGTCGAGATGGAAATGGACGTGGCGGGTCGCCGCGCAGTTCGGGATCATCGCGATCGGGAGGCTGGCAGCATGGGTCGGGTAGTCCAGAATCTTGACGTCGAGCACGGTGGTCAAACCACCCAGTCCCTGTGCGCCTATGCCCAGCGCATTGACCTTTTCCATCAATTCGAGGCGCAGTTCCTCGGCACGGGTCAGGGCGGCGCCCGAGGCGGCCTTTTCGCGCAACTCATGGATGTCTACCGGCGCCATCAAGGACTCTTTGGCAAGCAACATGGCCTTCTCGGGCGTGCCGCCAATTCCGATACCGAGGATGCCTGGCGGACACCAGCCTGCACCCATGGTCGGGAGGGTCTTGAGAACCCAATCCACGATCGAATCGGACGGGTTCAGCATGACCATTTTCGATTTGTTCTCCGATCCACCGCCCTTGGCGGCACAGATCACCTCGACATGATCGCCTGGCACGATTTCGTAATGAACGACGGCCGGGGTATTGTCCTTGCTGTTCTGGCGCTTGCCGGCCGGATCGAGCAGGACCGAGGCGCGGAGCTTGTTGTCGGGGTGGTTGTAGGCACGACGAACCCCTTCGTTGATCATCTCCTGGACGCTCATGCTGGCATCCCATTGGACATTCATCCCCACTTTGAGAAACACAACGGCGATGCCGGTGTCCTGGCAGATCGGACGGTGACCTTCGGCGCACATGCGCGAGTTGGTGAGAATCTGTGCAATCGCGTCTTTTGCGGCCGGGCTTTGTTCCCGCTCATAGGCTTCGCCGAGTGCCTTGATGTAGTCTAGCGGGTGGTAGTAACTGATGTATTGGAAGGCATCGGCCACGGATTGGATCAAGTCTTGTTCGCGAATGACGGTCATGACGGGTCTCCGATCGGAGGGGATTTTGAAATGGACTGGTGGCCCGCATTCTAACAGTGTCGAGCGCTATCGGCGTTTCGGAGGGCGCACAACACCTTGTAGCGGCGCGGGTTCTCACGTGTTCGACCACAGCCGGCATGCTGCTTTGCATCAATATGCAATTGTGTAAGTCCTGTGTAAGATAGATATTCTTTAATGCGGCGCAATTCGGCACGTAATGACAGTGCAGCGATCAGGGATTTTCCCGGTCGTCCGCGGCAGTAACGGGAGGAGAGGCCCGTAGCGGAACACAGCTTCAACCAATTCAATCAGTCGAGGAGAGTTCAGTATGTCCAACGAACAACAAAGCCCCGTCTATCAGCCGTCGGAAGCCGCGGTCAAGAATGCTGCGGTCTCGGGCATGGATGCTTACTGGGCGCTGTGCAAGGAAGCCGAGAAAGACTACGAGGGTTACTGGGCTCGCCATGCACGTGAGCTGATTGAGTGGAAGGTGCCTTTCACCCAGGTTCTGGACGAAAGCGACGCGCCGTTCTTCAAGTGGTTTGCAGACGGCAAGCTCAACGTGTCCTACAACTGTCTCGATCGCAACGTCAATAAGGGTCTTGGCGACAAAGTCGCGATCATTTTCGAGGCCGACAACGGCGAGGTGATCAATGTCACCTACAAGGATTTGCTGTCGCGTGTCTCGAAGTTCGCCAACGCCCTGCGCGGCATGGGCGTCAAGAAGGGCGACCGTGTCGTCATCTATCTGCCGATGTCAATCGAAGGCATTGTCGCGATGCAGGCGTGCGCCCGTATCGGTGCGACACACTCGATCGTGTTCGGTGGCTTTTCGGCACACGCATTGCGTGACCGGATTGAAGATGCCGCAGCAGTTGCGCTGATCACGTCCGACGGCCAGTTTCGTGGCGGCAAGGCGCTTCCGCTCAAGTCGATCGCCGATGAGGCGCTGTCGCTCGGTGGATGCGATTGCGTCAAGAACGTCGTGGTTGTCAAGCGTACCGGCAGCGACTGCAAGCTGGTAGAGGGTCGCGACAGTTGGTATCACGACGTCGTCGCCAGCCAGTCGGATGTGTGCGAACCGGAATGGGTCGAAGCCGAGCACCCGCTGTTCATTCTTTACACCTCCGGCTCGACCGGCAAGCCGAAGGGTGTGCAGCACTCGTCGGGTGGTTATCTGGTCCAGGCCGCGCTGTCGATGAAATACACCTTCGACATCAAGCCGGAAGACGTCTTCTGGTGCACCGCCGACATCGGCTGGGTGACCGGTCACACCTACATCGCCTACGGCCCGCTCGCTTGCGGCGCGACCGAGATCGTATTCGAGGGTGTGCCGACCTTCCCGGATGCCGGTCGCTTCTGGCGCATGATTCAGGACCACAAGGTCACCATCTTCTACACCGCGCCGACCGCGATCCGTTCGCTGATCAAGGCTGCCGATAACAATCCGTCGGTTCACCCGAGCAAGTACGATCTCTCGACGCTGCGTATCCTGGGGTCGGTCGGTGAGCCGATCAACCCGGCTGCATGGGAGTGGTACTACGAGAACGTGGGTGGCAAGCGTTGCCCGATTGTCGATACCTTCTGGCAAACCGAGACCGGTGCCCACATGATCACCCCGATGCCGGGCGCGACACCGATGGTGCCGGGTTCGTGCACGCTGCCGTTCCCGGGTGTGCAGGTCGCAGTTGTCGACGAGACCGGGACCGAAGTGCCGAACGGGCAGGGCGGTATCCTGGTGGTCAAGCGTCCGTGGCCGGCGATGATCCGCACCGTGTATGGCGATCCCGACCGTTTCAGGAAGACCTACTACCCGGATGACTTCAAGGGCAAGCTCTACCTGGCCGGCGATGGCGCGATCCGTGACAAGGACACCGGGTATTTCACGATCACCGGCCGTATCGACGATGTGCTTAACGTTTCCGGTCACCGGATGGGCACGATGGAAATCGAATCGGCGCTGGTGGCACATGAGAAAGTCGCGGAAGCCGCGGTCGTCGGACGTCCCGACGATGTGACCGGTGAGGCGATCGTCGCTTTCGTCGTACTCAAGGGTGCGCGTCCGACCGGAGACGAGGCCAAGGCGATGATCAAGGAGCTGTCTGCCTGGGTCGCCCAGGAGATCGGTCCGATCGCCAAGCCGAAGGACATCCGTTTTGGCGAGAATCTGCCCAAGACACGTTCCGGCAAGATCATGCGCCGCCTGCTCAGGCAGCTGGCGAAGGGGGAGGAGATCGTCCAGGATATCTCGACGCTGGAGAATCCGGCCATTCTGGAACAGCTCAAGGGCTGAAAAGCCCGGGCGACCCCTTCCGGGGAGCTGTCCGTCAGAGACACGCCCCCGGAACATACAATGGAGGCAGTCCGGCTACTAGGCCGGCGAATGGGAGGAGAAAGCGCGCGCAGGCGCGCTTTTTTTTGGCCAGGGTGGTTTGGTCGAGGGTCATAGCGGTGGGCAGGCCGCTATAATCCAGCGACGATTGTCATCATGAGGAAAGCATGATGCGCAGGGGGCTTGCCAGACAACGTCTCGTGGCCGTATTCATTGCGGCCGCGTTGCTTTTCAATTATCCGATCCTGTCCCTGTTCGACCGACCCGAGGCCATCTTCGGACTGCCCGTTCTGTACGTCTTCATGTTCGTGGTCTGGGGCGTGGTGATCGCGGTCATCGCCTGGATCGTGGAACGCGGCATTCGTTAAGGCCAGACGATGCTTTCAGGCACCCTGGTTGTCACGGTTTCCTTCGCCTACTTGCTGGTGCTGTTCGCTGTCGCGCATTTCGGCGATAAACGGGCCGAGCAGGGGCGTTCGATCATCTCCAATCCCTGGACCTACGCCTTGTCGATGGCGGTGTATTGCACCGCCTGGACCTATTTCGGGAGTGTCGGCCGGGCGGCGTCGGGGGGGGTCTGGTTCTTGCCGATCTACCTGGGGCCCACCCTGGCGCTGGCCTTGTCCTGGCTGATCCTGCTCAAGATGATCCGGATCGCGAAGACCTACCGGATCACGTCGATCGCCGACTTCATCGCCAGCCGCTACGGCAAGAGCCATCTGCTGGGCGGGCTGGTGACGATCATTACCGTGGTGGGAATCATTCCCTACATCGCGTTGCAGCTCAAGGCGATCGCGAGCGGCTACGCGGTTCTGACCTCGGTTCCCGGGGAGGGGCTTCAGCCAATCCATGCCGAGTACTGGTTCCAGGACAGTACCCTTTACGTCGCCATCATCCTCGCCATCTTCACGATTCTGTTCGGTGCGCGACATCTCGACGCGACCGAGCGGCATGAGGGCATGGTCGCCGCGATCGCGTTCGAGTCGGTGGTCAAGCTGGTCGCGTTTCTCGCAGTCGGCGTGTTCGTTACCTACGGTATCTACAACGGCTTCAGCGACATCTTCCAGCGTGCATTCGATGACCCCGAGCTCGCCAAGCTGCTGACGATAGAGAGTGGCGCCGGTGCCGGTTATGGGGGCTGGTTCGCATTGATCCTACTGGCCATGTTGTCGGTGATCTTCCTGCCCCGTCAGTTTCAAGTCACCGTTGTCGAGAACGTCAACGAGCAACACTTGCGTCGGGCGACCTGGCTTTTTCCGCTGTACCTGTTCCTGATCAACATCTTTGTGCTGCCGATTGCGTTCGGCGGTCTGCTTCATTTCGGCTCTGGAACGGTGGACCCGGACACCTTCGTGCTGTCGCTGCCCTTGTCACATGGCATGGAGGCACTGGCCTTGTTCGTTTTCGTGGGGGGCTTGTCGGCTGCAACCGGGATGGTGATCGTGGAGACCATCGCGGTGTCGACAATGATCTGCAACGACCTCGTGATGCCGCTGTTGCTCAAGAGCAAACGTTTCGACCGCGCACAGCCCGACCTGACCGGGCTCTTGCTGTTGATCAGGCGAGGTGCGATCCTGATCGTGGTGCTGCTCGGCTATCTCTACTTCAGGCTTGCCGGCGAAGCCTATGCCTTGGTCAGTATCGGGCTGATCAGTTTCGCCGCAGTCGCCCAGTTCGCCCCGGCAATGCTGGGCGGGATGTACTGGCGGGGCGGGACGCGCGAAGGCGCGCTGGCCGGTTTGCTGGCGGGCTTCTTCGTCTGGGCCTATACCCTGATGCTGCCCTCGTTCGCGAAGTCGGGATGGCTGGACCCCGGCTTCCTGGAGCACGGGCTGTTCGGGCTGGAGCTGCTCAAGCCGGAACAGCTGTTCGGGCTCACCGGGCTGGACAACATCTCTCACGCGCTGTTCTGGAGTCTGGCCGCGAACATTGGCAGCTACGTGGTGGTGTCCCTGTTTCGCGAGCCGACCGGTCAGGAGGCGAGCCAGGCGACCTTGTTTGTCGACGTCTTCAAGAGCCAGCGCGCCGAGCCGGCTACCTTCTGGCGCGGTAGCGCCGAAGTGCATGACCTGCTGCCGTTGGTGTCGCGTTTTCTCGGTACCACCAAGACGCATCGGGTTTTCAGCCAGTACGCGCGTGAGCGGGGATACTCTAGTGTCGATCAACTGACCGCCGATGCCGGCCTGGTCCATTTTGCGGAAACCCAGCTCGCCGGCGCGATCGGAAGCGCCTCGGCGCGGGTGATGGTGTCGTCGGTGGTCCAGGAGGAGCCGCTCGGCCTGGAAGAGGTGATGAACATCCTCGACGAGGCTTCGCAGGTCCGTGCTTACTCCCACCAGCTCGAAGAGAAGTCTCTCGCGCTGGAGGCAGCAACCAAGGATTTGCGAGAGGCGAACGAGCAGCTCAAGGAGCTTGACAGGCTCAAGGACGACATCATGTCGTCGGTGACCCATGAGCTCCGCACTCCGCTGACCTCGATACGTGCATTGTCGGAAATGCTGCTGGACGACCCCAAGATCAACCTCGAGGATCGCAAGCGCTTCCTCGCGATCATCGTGTCGGAAACCGAGCGCCTTACCCGTCTGGTCAATCAGGTGCTAGACCTGGCAAAGATCGAATCCGGGCATGCCGAGTGGCACAATACCGATGTCGACATGCGAGAGTTGGTCGGGCATGCGGTGGAGGCGACCGGGCAATTGTTCCGCGATCGCGGTGCGGTCGTCGAAGTCGTCCTCCCCGACGACGCCCCTCATCTGCTGGCCGATCACGATCGGTTGATGCAGGTCATGCTGAACCTGTTGTCCAATGCGGCCAAGTTCGTACCCAAGGGGAAGGGAAAGGTCCGCGTCGCGCTGATCTGGGAGGACGGCGCTATCCGGGTCGAGGTCGGTGACAATGGTCCCGGTATCAAGCAGGAATTTCTTCCTTATGTGTTCGAAAAGTTCCGTCAGGGAGGTGACCAGAAGGACCGGACTCAGGGCACCGGCCTCGGTTTGCCGATCAGTCGTCAGATCATCGAACACTTCGGAGGCAGGATGTGGGTCGATTCACCCCCGGGGGAGGGGGCGTGTTTCGCCTTTTCGTTGCCGAACGCGATCAGGCGTCCGATTTCGGAATAGCGTTTGCAATGAAATAGAATAGGCACAAAGAGGGGGAGCCATATGGGAAACAAGATCCTGATTGCGGACGATGAACAGAATATTGTCATATCACTCGAGTTCTTGATGAAACGCGAGGGCTTCGATGTCTCGATCGCGGTGGATGGCGAGGAGGCGATAGAGCGGATTCGCAGCGAAATGCCGGATCTGGTGCTGCTCGATGTGATGATGCCCAAGAAGAGTGGTTTCGAGGTCTGCCAGGAGATCAAGAGCGATCCTGCGCTGAAGTCGGTACGCATTCTGATGCTGACCGCCAAGGGACGTGACACTGAAGTGGCCAAGGGGCTCGCGCTGGGTGCCGACGCCTACATGACCAAGCCCTTCTCGACCAAGGAACTGGTCGAGCGCGTCCGCAGCATGCTCGCAGCGGATTGATAGATGAAGGCCCGTACCCGGTTCGTACTGGCAATCATCGTGCTCGGTCTGCTGATGACCGGGCCCTTCCTGGTCACGGCGGTGCTGATCTGGGTTAGCGCCGAACCCGCGGAGCAGACCCTGCTGAACGATCTGATCGGACCTCGGCTGCCGTTGGGGGCCTTGATGACCATCATGGGTTTCGCGATGGGCGTGGCGGTCGTGCGCAACCTTTTTCGTCAGTACGTCAAGGGTTTGCTCAGAATGGCCGAACAGCAACACTTGATGCTGGGTGCCAATCGCGAGTTCCGGATCGAGGAGAAGGGGCCGCCGGAGGTCAGGGATCTCGTCCGTTCCACCAATGCATTGGCACAGCAACGCGACGACTTGTTGCGAGACGTAGAGGCGCAGATCACCGAGGCCAAGCGCTCGGTCGAGGAAGAGAAGAACCGCCTGGCGGCGCTGATGTCGGAGCTGACCCAGAGCGTGGTGGTGTGCAATCTCGATGGCCGCATCCTGCTCTACAACAGCCGTGCCCGCCAACAGTTCAAGGCGCTCTCCGATGCGCCCTCGGTTGCCGGTGGAGGAGAATTGATCGGGCTCGGTCGGTCGATCTACGCGGTGTTCGACCGGAATCTGGTCGCACATGCCCTTGAGACCATCCAGCACAAACTGCGTGCGGCGACTGATCAGCCCGTCGCCACGTTCATCACCACGGGCCGGGCCGGGCAGTTGCTGCGGGTACAGATGTCTCCCGTGATGAGCGCAGTGCTGGAACCGTCATCGGTGCAAAGAGAAGCCGAACCGGAGCGCGAACTGACCGGCTTCATTCTGATGCTCGACAACATCACCCGCAATTTCGAGAACGAGTCCCGGCGTGACCAGATGCTTCACGTGCTGACCGAGGGTAACCGCGCCTCGCTGGCCAACGTCAGGGCGGCGGCCGAGATGCTCGACTACCCCGATCTCGAAGATGCCCTGCGGCAGCGTTTCCGCAATGTCATCAAGGACGAGGTCAAGTCGATGAGCGAGCGCCTCGACGAGACCGCCAACAGCTTCGCCGATGCACTGAAGGCGCGCTGGCCGCTCGAGGAAATGCTCGGTGCCGATCTCATCGCCGCCGCACAAAGACGCATCGAAGCCCGTCTCAAGGTGCCGACCAAGATCGAGGACATGGACGAGTCGCTATGGGTCAAGGTAGACAGCTTCTCGTTGTTGCAGGCGCTGTTGTACCTGGTCAACCGCTTGTCGGACGAGTTCGAAGTCCGCGAAGTCCGTTTCCGCCTCACCAGTGCCGGCAGATTGGTCCATCTCGACCTGATCTGGCAGGGGCAGGCGATGAGCACCGAAACCGTGATGAGCTGGGAGCTCGAAGCGATGAGTTTCGACGGCGAAAGCAGTCCGCTCACGGTGCGGGACGTGGTCGAGCGCCACGGTGGGGAAATCTGGCTCGAGCGCGAAAAAGTCCGCCACCGTGCCTTCTTCCGGATCCTGTTGCCGGCTGCCAATCCGCAGGAACAGGTTGATGCCGCGCTTCTAAGCCGTGGGGAAAGCCGTCCCGAGTATTACGATTTCGATCTCTTCAAGTGGTCTGAAAAGTCCCACGCGCTCGACGACAGGCTGCTGACCGAGCTGACCTATACCGTTTTCGATACCGAAACGACCGGCCTCAATCCCTCCCAGGGCGATGAAATCATTCAGATCGGGGCGACTCGCATCGTCAACGGCAAGATGCTGCGCCAGGAGTCCTTCGAGCAACTGATCGATCCGCAACGCAAGCTGAATCCGGAGTCGATTCCCATCCACGGGATCCAGCCGGAGATGCTGCTCGGTCAGCCGACCATAGACAAGGTCCTGCCCGCCTTTCATGCATTCGCCCAGGATACGGTGCTGATCGCGCACAATGCGGCCTTCGACATGCGCTTTCTGCAGCTCAAGGAAAAGCGCACCGGGTTGGTATTCGATCAGCCGGTGCTCGATACCTTGTTGTTGTCGGCGGTCCTGCATCCGAACCAGGAGTCGCACCGACTCGATGCGGTCGCCGAACGCTTGAATCTGCACATCGTCGGACGGCATACGGCGCTCGGCGACGCGATCGTGACCGCCGAGATCTACATCAAGATGATTCCGATGCTGGCTGAAAAGGGCATCCGGACCTTGCGTCAGGCGCGCGAGGCAGCCGAGCAGTCCTACTACGCGAGGATCAAGTATTGATTCGCGGAGGGGGTTTCGCGGGCGGACAGGGCGCCACCCCACCCCTGTCCGAGTGGGTGTCGTTCGCTTGCGATAGGTCACCGGCGGGATGAGCGGATACAACGGTTTTAGCCGTCAGTTGCGGCGCTACTACGGCTGGTACACCGGCAGCTTCCTGCTTTTCATCGGTTTGCTGTCGATCGGCGAGTACATGGGCATGTCGCAGTCCGCGATTGGCCATGTCTTCCTGTTCGCAACGATCGCCATCTATGCGGGTATCGGCGTCATGAGTCGTACCTCGGACGTGGCCGAATACTACGTCGCTGGTCGCCGGGTGCCGGCGGTGTTCAACGGCATGGCCACGGCCGCCGACTGGATGAGTGCAGCGTCATTCATCGGTCTGGCCGGCACGCTTTACTTTGCCGGCTTCGAGGGCCTCGCCTTCGTCACGGGCTGGACAGGGGGATTCGTGCTGGTGGCGCTGTTGTTGGCGCCGTACTTGCGCAAGTTCGGTCAATATACGATTCCCGATTTTCTCGGTGCCCGCTACGAGGGAAACTTCGCGCGCCTGGTCGGGTTGGCTGCCGCCGCGCTGGCGAGTTTCGTGTATCTGGTGGCGCAGATCTATGGCGTCGGGCTCATCACCAGCCGCTTCGTCAGTGTCGAGTTCGAGATCGGGCTTTTCATCGGTCTGGCTGGCATCCTGGTCTGTTCGTTTCTCGGCGGGATGCGGGCGGTCACCTGGACCCAGGTTGCCCAGTACGTGATCCTGATCATCGCCTATCTGGTGCCGGTGGTGATCCTGTCGTACAAGGTCACCGGTATCCCGATTCCGCAGGCGGTTTATGGCAGCGTGTTGAGCGAGTTGTCGGAGAAGGAGGTGGAGCTGTTCTCGGACCCTGCCGAGGCCGCCGTGCGCCAGCAGTATTTATACCGGGCCGACGACTATGCGGCGAAGATCGTTCATCTGCCTGAATCTCTGGAGCAGGAGCGGCGCGCACTCATAGACAGTCTCAACGAGATGCGCCTCAAGAATGCATCGGCCCGGGATATTTCCCAGACTGAACGGGCGCTGCGCGACCTGCCCAGGACACCGGATCAGGCGCGCGAACAATGGGAGCGGGCAAGGCAGGAGGCGCTCAAACGCTCCCAGGTTCCGCCGCGCCATGCCGAGGCCCACCCGGGCGATACGCCCGAGGCGTCAAGGATCTCGCGTAACAATTTCCTGGCCCTGGTGTTCGTGCTGATGGTCGGCACGGCTTCGTTACCCCATATCCTGATGCGCTACTACACCACGCCGGGGGTCGTGGAAGCGCGTAAGTCGGTGTTCTGGTCCCTGTTCTTCATATTCCTGTTGTACGTGACCGCGCCGGCCTACGCCGTCTTCGCAAAGTGGGAGGTCTACACCAACCTGATCGGATCGAGCATCGCCGAACTGCCGTCGTGGGTGGCTTCGTGGGGCAAGGTCGGCATGGTCAAGATCGAGGACATCAATGGTGATGGTGTGTTGCAGCTGGCCGAGCTGACGCTCAATACCGACGTCATCGTCTTGGCGACCCCCGAAATCGCGGGTTTGCCCTATGTGGTCGCCGGACTCGTTGCCGCGGGCGGTCTGGCTGCTGCGCTTTCGACCGCGGATGGACTGCTGTTGACGATCTCCAACGCGCTCTCGCACGACCTCTATTACAAGGTGATCAACCCACGTGCATCGACCCATCGCCGGTTGGTGATCTCGAAGTCCCAATTGCTGGTCGTCGCGGTAGTCGCCGCATGGGTCGCCTCGCTGCGCCCGGACAATATTCTTTTCATGGTGGGGCTGGCTTTCTCGATTGCGGCCGCGTCCTTTTTTCCCGCGCTCGTCCTCGGCATCTTCTGGAAGCGCGCCAATCGTGTCGGCGCCATCACCGGCATGCTCGCAGGGCTGGCGCTGACCCTGTTCTACGTCGTCAGGACCCACCCGTTCTTCGGGGGGTCGCTGGACAATGCCTGGTTCGGCATCCACTCCATCTCGGCCGGTGTTTTCGGCGTTGCTCTGGGCTTCGTCACGATCATCATCGTGAGCCTGCTGACCCGCCCGCCACCGGCGGAGATCCAGAATCTGGTCGATTATGTCCGTTACCCTAGACTGCCCGCCGAGGACCTGACGGCCGACGACGAGTCGAGATCCTCATCCAGAGCCTGAAAATTTTTCGCCCGCGATATTCCAGCGGTGGTTCCGTTTTTCGGCCCGTCTGATACAATGGCGGGCTTCCGCGGAGAGGTGGATGAGTGGTTTAAGTCGCACGCCTGGAAAGCGTGTTTGGGATAATATCCCAACGCGGGTTCGAATCCCGCCCTCTCCGCCAAGAAATAGCCAAAGCCCATGATTTGATGGGCTTTTTTATTGAATGCATTTTGTGTTCTACATCAGATTCTACAAAATCTAAGGTAAACCTCCGGCGACCCGTGTTGACGGTTCGCTCAGGTGCAGGAGCTTGGCTGCCCGTGATGCGGCAGCGCGTTGTTTTCGAGTTCTTGTTGGAACACCACGGGCATTCAGGTTCTGTAACGGTGTACCGTACTGCGCAGCTTGCCTGACAACTGATCCAGGCGCTGCGCTGTCATGGCAGCCGTTTGGGCTGCGGCACTGTTTTCCTCGGTCATCTGGGCGATTTTCTCGATGTTGCCCGCTACCTGCTGAACCGCGGCATCCTGCTCGCGAACGGCATCCGCGATGCTCCTGACGTTCGCGGCGGCAGTCGCCGACTCGTCGTCGGCAAGTCGCAACGCAACTTGCGTGCGGGCGACCAACTCGAGACTTTGATCTGTCTGTGTGTTCGCGTCGCGGATGCCTCCAACCGTGCTGTCGACCTGGGTCTGGATGCCACGGATCAAGCCTGCGATTTCTTCGGTTGCGTGCGATGTGCGTTCGGCGAGTTTGCGCACTTCATCGGCCACCACTGCGAAACCACGCCCTTGCTCACCTGCACGAGCGGCTTCGATGGCCGCGTTCAATGCCAACAGGTTGGTCTGATCTGCAATACCCCTGATCACCTGAACGATGCCGCCGATCTTCTTCGAGCTGTCGTCAAGCTCGCTGACATTGTTGCCAGCACTCCGGATCAGACTCGCCACGGCCTCCACATTGGCGACCGTTTCGAGCATAGTGGCCAACGCTTGGTCGATTCCGCTGCGCGCTCGCGCAACCACTTCGTCCGCGACCTGCGCGTTGCTCGCGGTTTCGGAAAGGCTCACCGACGTTTCCTCCACCGCGGCCGCCACTGAGCTCGCAGCAGCAGTCTGGGCCGACGACCCCTCGGTCACCTGCTTGCCCGATGCCGCCATCTCGCTGGCGGCATCCGCAATGGCCTCGCACGAGAACTGTACCTCACGGATGATGGTTGCGAACTGCGTCAACAAGTTGTTGAACGCGGTGGCAGCCTGGCCGACCTCATCGCCGCATGCATAGCTCATCCGTTTGCTGAAGTCGCCACTGCTCTCCACTTCGACAATCACCTGACGCATCTCGCTCAACGCGCGGTCGAGACGATTGGCAACCATCCAGGCGATACCGCCGAACAACAGGATGCCGGCCACGCCGACCAGGAGGGCCCAGACAAACAGATTGCGGGCTACGTTGGCATCGGCCAATGCCAGGCTGCGGATCTGTTCTGCCTGCTCCTCCATCACCGACCGCAAGCCGTCGATATGAGCGGTAATCCGACCCCACCATGCAGTCGGCTGAACCAGGAAGAGCCTTTCCTCGGTCACCGCATCGCGGTATCTCTTGAGCATGGCTTCCGATTCGGACGTGGCCTGTTCGACCGCTTCCGCCACTTCCGGTGACCTGGCACGCATCAGATTGAACGCATTCTGGCCCAGTGCCCGCGTACCCATCAACAGGTCGCGTTGCGGACCGGTCATTGTTCCCGCGCCTAGAATGCTATTGGTTTGAGCGCGCTCGCGGCCGTGAAACTCCTTTGCCCACTCCAGATCCATATACGCGAGCATCGCCGTGATAAGCCGCAGGTTCTCGCTGGATGCGGCCAAAGTGGCGCCGGTAGCAGAAAGTGCATATCCGCTGGTCGCAATGACGGCAGTGTAGGCGGCTGCCGCTTCGGTGGCACTGGCCGCGCGAGTTTCCACTTGCACACGCAAATCATGCAATTGCCCTAGCGAGTTCAGAATCTTGCCGATTTCCTCGCGGCCAATGCCTTGCCAGGCGGCGCCTGCGCTCTCGAGTTCGGCGATCGTCAGATCCGTCTTGACTCGTTGTTGGCGCATCGAGTCGAGCGTATTGGCTCCGGTCAGATAACCTGCGCTCAGACCGCGCTCGCGTTGCGCCTCGTGTATGTATCCGCTTGCGAGCATGATGAGGTTCACAAAGTCGCTGGTGTTCTTGGCAGTCTTCCAGCGTCCGTACTGATCAGTCACATATACGCTCCCGGCCAGCAACAGCAGCGCCACCGCTAGCGCAACCAGCACTGCCAGCAGGCTGCGTAAAGTCATTCGATCCAGAAAGTGCATTTATGTCTCCGAATGTCGCGGATCACGAGCGATTTTGGCGCGACCCGGTCCCGCCGCCTAACCGATCCTGAACGCCGCTGTGGCCTCATGCCTGTTGATCGTCTGTGTCGGCAATCGCCGCTCCGCGAACCGGTCAAGGTTAGCAGCTTGGCTAGCGGTTCGAATAGATGTGAATCATCAGGCTTGCCCATGCTGTAATCCATTAACACGTTATCGTCTCTGAATAAATCGGAGTTTTCCCAGAGGCCGCTTACTTCGCCTCTGGAAATGGGATTCCCATACAGTTGTGTGCGTCACGGCGTGCGGACTCGAGCATTCGCCCGACACGCCTCCAGGCCGTGCGCATACGGTGCGGAAAACGTAGATAGCGCACCCTGGCGCGACGTGTGAAATTGACCCGATAGGCGGCGCCGACCTGAATGGGCATTTCCGAAACACCGTCGCTCGCGAGTCTGCAGCTGCCGAAGGTGCCAAGGCGGGGCAGCACGAGCTACCCCGCCCAGACGCGCGTCTCACGCGATGCGTATCGCCGGAAAGCGCCGGCGGCTCTGCCACATCAATGCGAACAGCACGACCGGTCCCATCACGAGTCCTAGCGCGTGCGGAAACACCGCCACCACTGCGACCATGAGCCAGGCAAGACTGTCGGCCCAAACGTTGCCAGTGATGCGCGCGCCACCGAACAGATGCGCGAATGCCGTGACGAAAACGAGCCCGGACAGCACGGCCTCTCCGTATTCCAGCGTCAGTCCCGGGCTCAGCATGCCGGGGTAGATGAGGAACAGGAACGGGATCACGTAGGTGACCGCACCGAGGCGCACCGCGTGGCGTGCGACCGAGGTCCAGCTCACCTTGGCGATGCCGGCGGCGACGAAGACGCCCACGCACACGGGTGGCGTGATTACCGACAGCGTCGCGAAGTAGAACACGAACATGTGGGCCGCCAGTGGCGACACACCGACCTTGACCAGCGCCGGTGCCAGTGTCGCGGCCACCAGCACGTAGGCCGCAGTGGTCGGGATGCCCATGCCCATGATCATGCACACCGCTGCAACGATCAAGCCGACGACGATCAGCGAGCTGGTGGCCTCGCCGACGATCATCGACGACAACGTGACGCCGATGCCGGTCAGGTTGATCATCGCCACCAGAATCTGCGCCCCGGCGAGCAGGATGCCGACCACGATCAGACTGTTTGCGCCGCCGTCGAGCGCGGATCTGAGCTGTTGGGTCAGCGGCTCGCTACTCGTGTCGCGTTTGGCCAGCAACGACACGCGGCCCAGCGCCACGCCGAGCAAGGTGCCGACGATACCGAAAAAGGCAGTCGTCTGAATCGAGTTGCCGCTCAAAATCCCCCACGCCAGACCGCCGACCGCCCCGACGATGGGGGCGACCCGGTGCACCTTGAGGATCGATGCCCAGGACGGGATCTGGTCATCCGGAACCTGTCCAAGACTGCCTTCGCGTGCGGTCACATGTACTGTTCCGAACACGCCGACATAGAACAGCACTGCGGGCAGGACTGCTGCCAGCGCAATGGTGAGGTAGTTGATGCTGATGATTTCGGCCATGATGAATGCTGCCGCACCCATGATCGGCGGCGCGAGCTGGCCGCCGGTCGAGGCGACCGCTTCGACCGCGCCGGCGAGCGGCGCCGGGTAACCAAGCCGCTTCATCAACGGGATGGTGAAGGTGCCGGTGGTCGCGACGTTCCCGACCGCGCTGCCGCTGACCGCACCGAACATGCCGGATGCGACGGTGGCGATCTTCGCCGCGCCGCCGGTCGACCGCCCACTCACGCGCAGGGCGATATCCATGAAAGCGGACCCACCCCCAGAGTGCAACAGGAAACTTCCGAACAGTGCAAACACCGCGATGATGGTCGCGGCAACACCCAGCAGCGAGCCCCAGATGCCGATATCGCTAAGCAGCAGCGTCTCCGCCACGAAGTAGATGTCGAAGCCGCGATGGCCGAGCTCACCGGGAATGTAGTTGCCGAACAATGCGTACAGCAGTCCGATCACGACCATGATCGGGAAGATCAGGCCGATCGCACGACGGGAAAGCTCCAGGATCACGAGCACCAGTCCGAAGGCCATCAGGATCTCCGGCTGCTCCGCGGTGGGCAGCGTGGTCATGATCACGTCGGCCTGCGACGCGACGCGCGCGCAGGTACCGACCGCCAGCAACCACAGCACGAGGTCGCAGAGTGCTCCCAGCGGCCGCCATGCCTTACCTACACCCAGCGGAAAGTGCAGAACGCCGAGCGTGATCACCAGGGCCAGGAACGTCGTTCGCTGGACCAGGGGTTCGAGCACACCGAACGCGGACGTGTAGAGCACGAACAGACTCAACACCGCCGCAAACGCCATGGCACCCTGTTCCCTGAGCTTTTCCATCGTGTGCCTCTCAGTCGGCGATCAGACGGGCCGGCACGTCGAGTCCGCGTTCGCGGAAATACCGCACAGCCCCCGGATGCAATGGCGATGCCGCGTAGCGCACCGTCATCTCGGCGATATCCACACCCGCAACGTCCCCGAAGGCCGCCGCCTGAACCTCGGTGTCCTCGACGATTGCCTTGACGATGTCGTAGGCGGTCTGTTCATCCATTTCGGCAGCCGCCGCTGCGCCGACGCCGAAGCCCCAGGTGACAAAGTCCGGCAGGTTTGCGGACGGGTCGGCGGGAACCTCGACGATCGACAATTCCGGCATTGCCTCCTGGATCTTCGCGGTCTGGGCCGCGTCTAGTCCGAGCGCGGTGAGCGGTGTGAAGGTCGAGATCTCGCGCGTCGAAGCGTCGATCCGCAGGCCGGCGCCGGATTTCACGTAACCGATGGCGCGATTGTCCTTGACCGCATCGACGATCTCGCCGGTCGAACCGCGCACCACGTCAGGCGAAATGCCAAGCAATTCGAGTACCGCATCCGACGTCTTCTCGGTCGCCGACCCGCGCAGACCGGTATTGAAGCGCTTGCCGTTGAGCTCGGTCAGCGTGTTGACGCCCGCGTCCTTGCGCACCACCGCAATCTGCGGCGCTATCGAGTAGATCCAGAGCAGGCGGATCTTGCTCGGCTTGCCCTCGAAATCGCCCGTTCCGGCGTTCGCGTGGTGAATGACGTTGGTGGTCACCAGCCCGAAGTCCATCTGGCGACGCTCCATGCGCCGCAAGTTGTCCATCGTCGCGCCGGTTTCGACCACCGACGTATCGAGGTTGGCGACCTCCTTGTTGATAAGTTGCGACACCGCGACGAAGTAGCCGTAGTGGCTCGACGACGACGAGGTCGTTCCGATCAACAGTCTCTTTTGTTGCGCGAGCGCCGAGCCACTGCCCAGCGCAAGGGAGGATACGCATAGCGCCAGCAGCGCCTTGCGGGTGAATGTTGTTGCGACGGTCATGATTGTCTCCTCATTTATGGACTTAAAGCTCCACCACGCAGCGACGCGGCACCCTGACCAGCATCGAAAGCAGTAGATAGGACAGCCCCTTTCCGTGACGATCGAGGCAAAGACTCTGGTTGACGCCGCCGGCGAGCACGTCGTCGATGACGAAATTGCACGCGGCGATTCTCGGCAACTCATAGCGGCGCACAGCCGTCGGTGCGCGGTGGCCGAAACACTGCGCCACCGTTGCCTCGGTGATCTGTTCGAGCACCGGTGCAAAGGCTTCGGGTCGATAGCAGATCAGCGACACATTGATGCGATTGCCCTTGTCACCGGTGCGTGCATGCGCGACCCGATGCAGAGGCACCTCGACGATCTCTTCCGGATTCATGCGTGGTCCTCCTCCAGCATCGACACCTCGGCGCAGAGCAACCCACGCTCGACGTACACCGAAGTCGAGTTCATCAACGGGGTAATCGTCGTGCGCACCCCGCCGCCGCCGGCCGGGCCGGTCGTATACAGCGCCTCGACCTCCTGCACCGCCCGCTCGACCTCGTCGCGATGGACACCACTCACCGCCATGCGCACCCGCAGCTCGGGCACCGGTGTGGCGGCGACACGGTTCATCCAGGTGCCGAGATCGTCGTTGAAGACACTCGCGACGCCAATCAGATCGAAATGCGCGTCAACTGCCAGGTCCAACCGGGTCAGACGCTGTTTGAGGACTTCAGTGGCGAGCAGTCCGCGTGCATTGCAGTTCGGGCCGGCGTACGAGATCTCCCCCTCGCCCATCCAGCCCCCGTCGAAACATACCGTCCCCTTGAGCGTTGGTGGGCGCGGTGCGCCACGGGCCCCGCACAAGCGCACGCGGTCCGGGCCGATCTGTTCAACCTCGACCGCGGTCAGATCCAGGATCACGTCCGGCGTCAAATAGGCCGACGGGTCGTGGATCTCGTAGAGCATCTGCTCCTTCACGGTGAGCTCGGAGACCACGCCGCCGCTACCCGCGGGCTTGAAGATGACGATCTCGCCGGTGGCGCTCACCTCCGCGATCGGGTAGCCGATGTTGGCCAGGTCGGGAACATCCTTGAAGCCCGGATCCGCGAAGTATCCGCCGGTGACCTGGGCTCCGCATTCGAGCAGATGCCCTGCGAGCACTCCGGCCGCCAGCAGGTCCCAGTCGTCCGCGTGCCAGCCGAAGTGGTGCATGAGCGGCCCGAGCGCAAGCGCCGGGTCCGCGACTCGACCAGTCACGATAACGTCGGCGCCTTCCGCCAACGCCTGTGCGATCCCTTCTGCTCCGAGGTACACGTTGGCCGCAACCAGGGCCTGTGGGTCGATGTTTGCGGCCGGATGGAAGGGCATCGCCAGCAACTCGGTCGCCGGAATGCGCGCGAGCAGATCGTCGCCTGTTACCGCGGCGACGCGGATCGGGCCGCAGCCCAGTGACTTTGCAATCTCGCGTACGTGATGTGCGGCACCGACCGGATTGGCCGCGCCAAAGTTACCGATGATGGGAATGTGGTGCTCGAGGCACAGGCGCAGCACTGGCGCCAGGAGTTTCTCTAGACCAACGTAAAAGCCCGCGTCACGATCCTGACGACGGCGCACCTGCGCCAGGGCCAGCGTGCGCTCCGCCAGGGTTTCGAATATGAGACAAGCGGGACGACCACTGGCGATAAGGGCCGCTACCACCGGCAATGCCGCGTCCAGGCGATCCCCGGCGAACCCCGCACCACATCCGATGAGTAAAGACTCCTGGTTCAAGGGCGGCTCCTCCGTTGTGTGTGCCATTGACGTCTTGGAGTCATTGAAGCAAAGTCACTGCTATTAAACAATTTTAATTAATCAATAGATTTATTTATGAATCGTATTAATCTCGATGTCCGGCAGCTTCAGGCGCTCATTGCGGTTGCAGAGGAAGGGAGTTTCTCGGCTGCTGCCAGTCGCGTCTTCCTGTCGCAACCGGCCTTGAGCCTGCAGGTGAAACATCTAGAGGAAAGTCTCGAGTTGAAGCTGTTCCATCGCACCACGCGCAAGGTGGAACTGACCCCGGCAGGGCAGGAGTTGCTCGTGACCGCACGCCGCGTCATCGCCGAACTCGACGAAGGCATCGCCCAATTGCGCGACTATTCCGAGTGCCGCCGGGGACGCGTTGCAGTGGCCGTGCTACCCTCGCTCGCGTCCACGCTGCTCGCGGAAGCCATTCCCGGCTTCCGGCGCAAACTGCCGGGCATACGCGTCGGAGTGCGCGACGGCGTGGCCGACGCCGTCATCGAGGCGCTCAAGGCCGGCGAAGTCGACCTGGCACTCGGCCTGCCGATGCAGGCCGAAGAGGAATTCGCGATGACACATCTGTTGATGGACCGACTCGTCGCGCTCGCGCGACCGGAACAGTTTGACCCACCGCGCGCTAGGCTGACCTGGACCGAATTGTCGCGCCACCCCCTGGTGGCCATGGCCCGAGGGACGAGCATCCGGCGCCTGACCGATCAGGCCTTCGGACAACTTCACCTGCATCCGAAACTGGCCTACGAAGTGTCGTACATGAGTACAGCGATCGCACTGGTCGAGAACGGCGAAGGCATCGCCGTGCTGCCTTCGAGCGCAATGCCGCGCACGCTTCCACCACACCTGCTTCGACTCGAAGTCGATGCACCCACGGTCGAACGCCAGATCTGCATCCTCGAACGCAAGGGTCGGTACCGATCGCCCGCGGCGGAAAGCCTGATCCAGTATCTGCTGGAATTCACTGCCGGCTGGCGTGAAGGGCCGCATACCTGAGATCGACACCCAGCCGTCGGGTCGCGGTGCGAGTGACCACGAGCCGCAACGCAAGATGCACCCGGCACGTGGTTGGCAAATCCGCCCCCGTAGCCGCGGTCGATCTGCGCAGTTGGGGGCTTCGTCATCCTCTCGAGATCCGCGTTATCGTTTTTCCGAAGATTGTTATGTCCCCGTGACGAGGACGAACTTGAAGTCGCAGAAGGACTCGTGCGAGCATCCCTCGACTTCGCATGCGGTCGGCTTCGATGCGCGTGTAGCCAGCGCAGAGACACGTCCCCGGTACGGTGACGACTGCCGCGAAAGTGACCTCCGCATGTTGCTGCGCCACTTCATTCATTCCGTAAATGCGCGCCATTCCAGATGCTCATTCGACCTTTGTCGCGCAGACTCCTAGACTCGTCTCACATAGTGGAAGTGCATCGGGGACCGGCTCCCTGCGTGTTGTCGCCAAGGTGCGTTGGTGGTGCATATCCCGTTGATCAATTCAACAGGCGAGGGCTCAATCATGATCAGATCCTTACAACATGTCGGCATCGCTGTGCCCGATCTGGAGGTCGGGCGCGCGTTCTACGAGGCCTTTGGTCTCGAGGCGATTCCACAGTCCAATAGACTGACCCTGAGATGCAAGGGGAGGGCTCAGGATCAGGTTGTACTGCTGGAGGCGCCGGAGAAGCGCCTGCATCACATCTCCTTCGGTACCAGCGCCGTCGAGCTGCCGGTCATCAAGGCACGCCTGAAAAAGGCGGGCGTAGCCTTGGTCAAGCCACCCTTCGAAGATGGTAGCGATGGGATCTGGTTTGCAGATCCGGACGGGACGCTGATCAACCTGCGTGTCGCAGAGTCGGCACCGACGGTTGCGGGTACGCCGCAAAGCTTCAACTCTCCGGGACATTACGCGCGCTTCGCCGAAGTCGGTTGCCCCCCGAAGTCGCTCACCGCCGTCCCCAGAAAGCTGGGACATCTGATCAAGTTCACGACCGACGTGAACCGTTCGATTGCCTTCTACACCGACATTCTCGGCATGAAACTGACCGATCGCAGTGGCGACTTTGTCGCGTTCCTGCGCTGCGGGAACGGTGGCGATCATCATGTGCTCGGTCTATTGAAGAACGACCGTCCCGGGTTGCACCACTTGAGTTTCGAGGTGGGCTCCATCGATGAACTCGGGGTTGGCGCCAAGCAGATGGTCGATGCAGGTTACCGGCACGTGTGGGGTCTGGGTAGGCACATCGGTGGGTCGAACTTCTTTCAGTACTTTCGTGATCCGTGGAACAGCATGGTCGAGTACTACTGGGATATCGATGTCATCCCGGACGACGCGGAATGGGAGCCCGTCGATGTCCCCCCACAAGACATCATGTTCCTTTGGGCACCGAGTCCGCCTCCGGAGGATTTCGGGAAGAACTACGAGCCTTGAACATTCTTCCGCAGCGACCCAGGAGGGCGAAACATGGATACGGAAGCAGCAGAACTGCTCACCACGATGCTGGCGAAGAGGTTCTTTGTGATGTTGCGCACCCCGCGCGCGATTGACCGCGTTGACACATTGTTGACCGAGCATCTGCGCTGGATGGTGGCGGCCGAGGGGCGTGGTCAGATCTTTGCTTCGGGGCCTTTTGTTGCCAAGGATCGGAAACCCGGGGAGCTTGGCGGACTGACGATCATTCGGGCGTCCTCACGCGACGAGGCCGAGGCGATCGCGCTGCAGGATCCATTCATCGCCGAAGGGGTTTTCGACTACGAACTTCGCGAGTGGATGCTGATGGAGGGGCGAATCAGCTTCAGCCTCAGCTTATCCAAATGCAGCGTCAATGTTTATTGAGAAAGGAGCTTGTATGGACGCCCCTGACAATCGCACGCCTGCACCCACCAGGGTGCGAGTCGGATTGATCGGTATTGGCCTGATCGGGCTGGAGGTGGCGCGCAATCTCATTGCAAGCGGCATCGAGGTGGTGGGTTACCGACGTAGTAATATCGGCCCCTTTGTCGAGCTGGGTGGAATCGCTGCGGGCAATTGTGCCGAGGTTGTAGCGGGCGCTGACATCGTGCTGGAACTGCTCCCGTCGGTAGCCGCATTCGAATCGGTTTTCGATGGCCCGGACAGCATTCTGAGCCACGTTCATCCCGGGACGATCATCGCAAGCCTGAGTACCTATCCGCTCGAGTTCAAACGCCATCATGCACAACGCATCGAGCAGGCAGGGGGCGTCCTTCTCGATTGCGAGATCAGCGGTACGCCGATGATGGTGGCAAGGCGCCAGGCGGTCGTGTTCTCGTCTGGTGACGAGGTCGCGGCAAGGGCCATCGAGCCTGTTCTCGAGGCTTTGGCGGGCCGTCAGTTCTATCTGGGCAGCTTTGGAACGGCCTCGAAGATGAAGCTGGTAGCCAACCATCTGGTCGCAATCAACAATCTCGCGGCTGCCGAAGCGATGCTGCTCGGCGTGCGTGCCGGTCTGGACCCCCGGCAGCTCGTCGAAGTCATTGGTGCCTCGGCTGGCGCCTCCACGATGTTCGCTGTTCGGGCGCCAATGATGGCGGAGCGGTCCTTTACGCCGGCACCCGGACCGCTGGGGACGCTGGAGAAGTATGTCGATCTGGTCGAGTCCATGGCGCAATCGATTGATACGGCGACGCCATTGATGGACGTCGCGGCGCGTTGTTACCGCCAGGCACTGCTTGCCGGAAGGCAGGATGAAGACATCGCTGTTGTTTACGAAGTGCTTGAGGGTATGCAGCGCCCACCCTCGGAAAGGAGTCCAAAATAATGACCGCCCCAAAATTTCATCTGCTGAACTACAAGAACGGATCAGATCAGGGTCGTGCGGCCATTCTCGTTGATGGACGCGTGCTGGACGTGCTGCAGGCGTTGACGATTGTTCGCCCCTGGGAAACCGAGTTGCAGCGCAGTCTGCATCTCGAACCCAGCACGCTCGCGGTGTTGGCGCACTGGGATGTCTTCGGTAGCGTTCTCGCCGATGTCGCCTCGCGATTCGTCGAGGGCACATTGGGTTTGCACGGAATGCGCCTGGAGGATGTCGAGTTGCTGGCGCCTGTACTTTACCCGGGAGCGATTTACTGCGCTGGAGCCAACTACCGTGACCACGTCGAGGAAATGTCACGCGCAATGGGGCTGCCTGCCGAGCCCGATCCTCATGAGATCGGATTGAAGCCGTGGCATTTCCTGAAGGCTCCGATCACTTCGGTGCGTGGCCCCGGCGAACCCGTTGCGCTACCCGCGTATTCAAAGCAAGTGGACTGGGAGGCGGAGGTCGCACTCGTCATTGGGCGCGAGGCGCGCAATGTCGATATCGAGGACGCAATGAAGTACGTGGCGGGGTTCACCATCGTCAATGATCTATCCGCGCGCGACCATTTGAAACGGCACGGTATTGCTGAGAACTCCCCGTTCCGTTTCGACTGGATTGGACAAAAGTGTTTTGACGGATCCTGTCCGATGGGGCCCTGGATAACACCGGTGGACCACATCGAGGACGCGTCGAGGATGAAGATCCAGCTCTGGCTCAATGACGAAATCATGCAGGACTCGAGCACCGATCAGCTGATCTTCACGATGGCCGAGCAGGTTTCGCATCTCAGCATGCGTGTCACCTTAAGGCCTGGAGACGTCATCGCGACGGGTACGCCGGCAGGCGTTGGGATGGCCCGTGGGCGCTTCCTCGCAGCCGGAGATTCACTTCGAATCGTCGTCGATGGCATTGGTGAGCTGGTCACGCCGATTAAACACAATACCTGATCAGGCTGCACCGTGAGACCTGCGCCGGCCGCGGAAGTGGTTCCCGCGAACGGGTGGAACAAGCCCGCCTGCCCACCCGCCGGTGCGTTAGAAATTCTGCCACGAGCAAAAGGAGAGCCGTTTCTATGACGAGTCGCGTGGTTCAGCCCCTTATCATGTCAGGCATCATGGCAATCGTGATGACTGCTGTGGTGACTGCGATCAATCTTGGTTTCGGCCCTGACTTCATGATGCGCTGGGCGATGGCGTTCGTACTTGCATGGCCCGTTGCCGCTTTGTCAGCGTTGCTGGCCATACCTGTATCCGCCCGGCTTGCTGCACGCTTGCTTCGCAAGTAGGGAAGATTGATCGGACAAGGACGCAAGCATGCTGGAGGAAGCGTATGCCGAGAATAACCATCAGTCGAGAAGACTCTGAAACCAAGGGCCGATACATCGCCCATGTGGATGGCATGACGGAAACGGCCGAGCTTTCGTTCAGCAAGGCAAACGCCAGACTCGTCATTGCCGACCACACCTCGGTACCCGATACGATGCGCGGACTGGGCATCGGTCTGATGCTCGCCGAAAGCCTCGTTGAAGAGGCCCGACACGGCGGCTATCAAGTGCTCCCGCTCTGTCCATTCGTGAAGGCACAGTCCAAACGTCATCCGGAATGGTCCGATGTCATTGCGACATGAATCCAACGCCGACCTAGACCTGCTCCACCATACCCGGCCCCTTGAACACGTAGGCCTTGTTCGGCTTGACCCTGAACTCGGCATCGCCCTTATTGTCCGCAAACACCTTGAATGACGTTCCGCCCGCCGCGATGAGGCCCGAATAGCCAGACGCGATGGTGGGCTTGCAATACGGAACCATCATCACGACATCGCCACCGTTGTAGCAGTAGAACGTCACCGTCTTGCCACTAGCGTTGTAGAGCAGGGCGGTCCCCGCATCCAGCGCCTTGGCGAGCCCCGCCGCCTGCGAGACGAATTCGTTTATATCGACTTTGCCTTCGATGTTCGCGCTCGTGCTCATTCATCCCCTCCTTGTGCGTTCATCATATTGTTTGATAAACGTCTTACGGCCACGCGAGACTCACAGCTATGTTGTTGGCTAATTCATTCAGCATAGACAACCACAATCAACAAGCAAGAGGAATGTAACAACCACGGACAGCTCGAGACGGGTCGCTGTCTGCTGACAATGACATAGTCGGTGTCGGATCCGATTTGAAATCTGCTGAATAGTCACACCGGGTTCGAGGCGGATGTTGGCTGGGCCGTTGCAATCCGCGAAGAAGCGCCAGCCCGCTGCTTCGAGCAGCTTGTTGATCTTGATACGGGGGCGGTGGCTTCTTTGATAGGTCCGGGATTTCCTTGGCGTTCTTCGGACGGCTCGCGCTATTTCAACTCGTACCAAGCACCACGACCACTGCCACGTGGGTCAAGATGACCGCGTTCGACCAGTGCACGAAAGTGCTGTTTGAGCGTGTTGCGACTACTTCCGGTTAGGCGGATCGCGTCACCCATGGTGATGCGGCCGTGTTCGCGGGCAAACTCGACGATCTGCAAGGACAGTTCGGGCAGCGCAGCCAGGACCAGCTTTTCGCGCTCTACCTTGCGGTTGAGACGGCGCACCTGCTCGGCCAGAGCGCGCAGGAAGAAGGCCAGCCAGGGCTGCCAATTCGGGGTGTCGCTACGAATCGTGCCCTGCGTCTGCCGAAGGGCAAGGTAGTAAGCCTCCTTGTTCTGCTCGATCACGCTTTCCAGCGAGCTGTAGGGGACATAGGCGTAGCCGGCTTGCAGCAGCAACAAGGTCGTGAGGACGCGGCTCAGCCGGCCGTTGCCGTCCTGGAAAGGATGGATTTCGAGGAAAACCACGACCCAGATACCGATCAGCAGCAACGGGTGAAACCTTGCCGTCGCGCGTTCCTGGTTGAACCAGGTGATCAATTCGGTCATCAGGGTCGGCGTGTCGAACGGCGTTGCGGTCGCGAAGACGACACCGAGTTGATTGCCGTCCTCGTCGAAGGCCATCACGCTGTTGGTGGAGGTTTTGTAGTTGCCGCGGTGCCAGGCGTCCTTCTCGCTGTAGGTGAGCAGATCGCGGTGCAGTTGCTTGACGTGATTCTCGGTCAACGCAATGTCCTGCCAGGATGAGAACACCAGCTCCATGACTTCGGCGTAGCCGGCGACCTCTTGTTCGTCGCGGGTCGTGAACGACTTGATCTCCAGATTGGACAGCAGGCGCTCGACGTCGCGATCGGACAGCCGGCTACCCTCGATGCGCGTGGATGAGCCGATGCTCTCGATGGTGGCGACCCGCCGAAGTGCGGATAGCCTGTCCGGTGCCAGCGTACCGAGTGCACGCCAAGCACCCTTGAACTCATCGATGCCGGCGATGAGGGCAAGGATATCGGGGGTTATCTGAACGGCATCCGATTGGATCATGGGTGACAATACTACACCCGTTTACACCCATTTGAGCGATTGGCGCGCTTCCGCGTAGGATCTCGAGTTCATCGAGTTCAATTTTTCTCATTGAGTGAAGTCACATTCACAACTTTTCAATGGATAACAATAAGGCTAGCGCATTACAGCGCGGGCATGCGACCTGAAGCCCAACCCTCCGATCTGCATCTTGCCGTAGCCGGTATGGGCGCGCTGGCCGTGGCGATGGGGATCGGTCGCTTCGCCTTCACGCCGGTCCTGCCGTTGATGCAGTCGGATCTGGGCGTGACGTGAAGTTGGCGGAATTCGGCCGGGTACGGCGGTCGCGTTTTAGGCATTTGGGACTCCTTGATCCGTAAGGTTCAGGTGTCCACGGAAAAGGGTCAACTTCAGAAGGAACCGTTTTGGTGAGACTCCGGCCCACTCAGCAAATAGTCTTTGCAAATGAAAGGGCTGACATGGGTCGCTCCTGCGATCTGCTCCAAGCTTGGCTGCTGTTTGGCATTGTCCCGAATGAACGAGATTGCGCGGGCGACGAGCACGTACTGCCGGGCCTGTTCTGGGTTGTCAGGCCGCATGATTAATCTCTCTTGGCAGGACTGTAGTGATGGAAAAGCCTGTCACCAATGCAGTGCCTGTCAGAATGGTCAGGCTACCTACTAGCGTATGCCAGCCGACATGTTCCCCGAGGAATACAGTACCCCAGAGAATGCCAAACACCGGGATAAGAAATGTAACGGTGAGGGCAGGTGCAGCACCGATGTCAGCGATCAGTCGGAAATAAAGCAGATACGCAACGCCACTGCATACGATGCCGAGGGCGGTTACCGAAAGAATGACATGCAGCGGGAGTATGGTCGGTATTGGTTCGGCTTGCAGGGCAAACGGGACCAGCATCAGCGTTGCAGCCCACATACTGCCGTGCGCGTTGGCAAATGGCTCAACGGATATCGCGGATTTCGTGTAGGTGGTGGCAATGCCATATGAAAGCGCTGCCCCGACACCAGCGACAATTGCCAGAGTGCCTCCTTCAGGCAATGTGACTGTTTCAATCCCAACTAACAGGCTGACTCCGATTACACCGAGCAACATCCCTAGAAGCGCCTTGGACGACGGGCGGGATCGTAGCCAGATCGCCCCGATAGCGGTTGCCCATATCGGGGCCGTTGCATTCAGGATGGAAAGCATCGACGCAGTAACCGTTTGTGCAGCATAGGCAAACATGAAAAAGGGCAGTGCCGAATTGAATAGCCCGAGTACCAGATAATGTCTCCAGTAGCGTGGCGTATTCAGGGACTTCCTGAGGTAAAAAGCCAGCATCAGTAAGAATAGTGCTGCCAGTCCAACACGCGTGAAGATCAACAGTGATGGCCCCAACACAGGGGCGCCAATCCGCATGAACAGAAATGAAGCGCCCCATATGGCGGATAGCAGTAATAGGCGTGCAAGACTGGCAGCATTCATGGCGGCATCCAATAGCGAGAGCCGACAAGATAGATGATCGGATGGATCTACATCAATCCGATTCTTGCGCACTTTTTAAGCGATCAGAAAGATGGTGCTTCGCCATTATTGCAAGCGGCTGATGTACCTTGTTACCGGTCATCCGTAGCACTAGGAACCAAAATAAGTCGGGATTGGGTCGGAAGTTCTCGTTCGGATCATGGGGAAGCTGCCGCTCGCCTCAACCGAGCGAGTGAGCGACAGGTAACCGGCGCATTTCGGCTGCAAAGACAGCCGCCTGCGAATGACAGCTGAGGCCGATTTGCACGCGTTGGCTATCCGGCAGGTCTCCGCGCGAAGCTTCCCATTCATCGGGTCCGCTACCGAAATGACGATCGGCAGCGGACCTCCGAGTCCTGTCGGTGATCATGATCATCGGTCTGAGAGGGTACGTTGCCGGAATGCACGATACAACCGACTGGACTGGTCGGATCGAGAGGACTTGCGCATGACCGTTCGGTAAGGCGGTGACCAGGGGCTGGGGTTGAAAGGGCGCGACCCTGGCACTGCAGTGATGCGACTTTGGCGAACAGAGTGGCGCGATGTGCTTTCGTATTGCGCAAGCAAAAAGGGCGGCTCCACCCGGTCAGTGTCCCCGCCAACATGCAAACGGATAGCTGAGCTTTAGCGCTTGACGGGCCCCACTCCGATCGGTGGTGGAGCAAGACGCAGGATTTTTTCGAACAGGACGTGCGGGCCGGCGTCGCGGGTGACATCGGCGAGCGGGTCCATATGTTCATCGAATGCGAGCCCGATCTCCGACCAGTCATCTGCGGTGAGAGATCTTCTGGCTAGCGGGAGAAGGTCATGCTCTTCCGTGCGCATATGATCAAGGTAAAAGTTCACATACTCGTGGGCGAGTCGGGCGAATGGTTCGAAGTTCGCATGTGCCCCCTGTTCGTGGCAGGTCAGCTCCCAGCGGAGTGCTCGCAGGAGCTCTGCGCCGCGCTGGTGCTGATCTTCGAGTCTGTCGAGCAGCACTGCCGCCTCTGGCGCACGGGCGCGGATGCGCGGAAACAGGAGTTCATCCTCTTTTGGGTGATGGTATCGGTCTGGAAACCCTTCGATGTAGTCGAGGATCAGTCTGAGCAGGCTCAGGTTCTGCCCAGTCTTTTCATGCAAGCCTTGATCGACAAGGTATGCAAATGCGTCGAGCACCGCGGCAAGGGATCGATGCTCTGCCTGTAGCGTGGTGATGGCGGGTACGGACATTGTTGACTCCTGACGTTTAATCGTCCTCGCTCATACGCCGAGGTACTTTTCCCATAGCTCAGGCTGTGCTTCCAGATCGGCCGTGGTGCCGCTCCAGCCGATCTGTCCGCGCTCGATGAGATAGTGATGGTCGGCAAACTCCATGAGCGCCTGGATGTATTTGTCGATGACAAGAATCGACTGTCCCATGGCCTTGAGCGCCTTCAGGCAATTCCAGATCTCGACCCGAATCAAGGGGGCGAGTCCTTCGGTGGCCTCGTCGATGATGAGTAGCTCGGAATTGGTCATCAGTGCGCGACCAATCGCGAGCATCTGCTGTTCGCCGCCGGAGAGCTGATTCCCCATGTTCTTCTGGCGTTCGGCCAGGCGCGGAAACAGCTCGAATACCCGCTCGAGTGTCCAGGGTTGTGCTCGACCGCTGCGGTTGGATGCGAAGGCGACGAGATTCTCCTTGACGCTGAGATTGGGAAAGATCTGACGTCCTTCGGGGACGAGCCCGATGCCGCGCCGCGCAATGTCGGAGGGTGAGCGAGCGGTGACGGCCTCACCCTTGAAGCGGATGACTCCGCCTCTTGCGCGGGTCAGACCCAGTATGGATCGCACCGTGGTCGTCTTGCCCATACCGTTGCGGCCAAGCAAGGTGACGACCTGGCTGGGCTCGATCTTGAGATCGATCCCGAACAACACCTGGCTACTCCCATACGCCGTTTCCAGCGATTCAATTTCCAGCAAGGTACTCATACCGTGAGCTCCTCTCCGAGATAGGCTTGGCGGACCTCGCGGTTGTTCCGGATCTCCTCGACCGATCCGGTCGCGATGACGCGGCCATAAACGAGTACGGCGATGCGGTCGGCCAGGCGAAAGACCGCGTCCATGTCATGCTCGACAAGAAGAATGGTGAACCGCTGCTTGAGTCGATGGATGAGCTCCACCATTCGCAGTGTTTCTTCCCGTCCCATACCGGCCATGGGCTCGTCGAGCAGCAACAGGCGGGGGCCGGTGGCAATCGCTATGGCCAATTCGAGTTGTCGTTGCTGACCATGCGACAGCTGCGAAGCTGGCCGCTCAGCCACTGATTCCAGACCGACGTCCGTGACGATTGCGAGAGCAGCCTCCAACAGATCTCGTTCTGAAGCGACCGGTGCCCAAAAGCGCATGCTGGTTCCGGAGCGGGACTGGACGGCGAGCGCCACGTTCTGCAGTACCGTGAATGATTTGAAGATGCTCGTGATTTGATACGAGCGCGCAAGCCCCTTGTGCACGCGGCGGTGAACCGGAAGTCGGGAGATATCCTCGCCTGCGAACAGGATGCGCCCTTCGTCGGAGAACATGGCCCCCGACAGCTGAGAGAGGAGGGTGGTCTTTCCGGCGCCGTTCGGGCCGATTATGGCAACGAGTTCTCCCTGCGCGACATCGAGTGAAAGTTGATCGGTTGCCGTAAGTCCGCCGAATCGCTTGACCAGCGACTCAACCTTGAGCAAGGGCGTGTTCATCACTTGAGTCCTCCTTTGAAGGCCCGGTCGGCCAGTCCGATCAAGCCCTTGGGCGCCACGATGATCAGGAACAGCAAGAGGGATCCGAGCCAGAATTGCCAGTAAAGTGTGTACTCGGAAAGAATCTCCTCGAGCAGAAGAATGACGACGGCACCCACGACGCCCCCCCAAAGACGGCCGACACCCCCGAGGATCACCATCATGATGAGCAGGCCGGATTGATGCCAATCCAGCATCCGTGGGCTCACAAAGGTGTTCTGATTGGCGAGCAAGGCCCCCGCGAGGCCGGCAAAGGAACCCGCGATCACGAAGCAGACGAGCTTGTAGCGGTAAGTGTCATAACCGATTGCCTCCATGCGCGTTTCGTTCTCCCGGATACCGCGGATCACGTTACCGAAGCGTGAATGCACCAGACGCCTGAAGAGCATCATCGACACCACCAACAGAGCGAGCACAACGTAATAGAACGTGGCGTCGTCGCTCAGGCTCAGACCAAACCCGATGGTCGATCGGGTGCCGATGTTCATGCCCTCGTCGCCGCCATACGTCTTCAGGGATACGAAGAGGTAGTAGATCATCTGCGCGAAGGCGAGCGTGATCATGATGAAGGAGACGCCTCGCGTACGCAGCGAGATGGCTCCGATGAGGGCGGCCATCAGCGCGCATGCCAACATCGTCGTCGGCCAGGCGACCCAGGCGCTTTGAGTCCCTGGCAGCAGACCGATGTCGCGCGTCACTTCGATCGACAGCATGCCGACGATGTACGCACCCCCACCGAAGAAGGCGGCATGACCGAAGCTCACCATGCCGCCGAAACCCAGAATCAGATTGAGGCTGGAGGCGGCCAGGGCGAAGATCAGGATGCGGGTGACGAAGCTGACGTAGAAGGTCTCATCCAACGCGGCGGCGATGGACGGGAAAAGCAGCAGTGCTGTGAGCAAGCCCAGACCGGCGACGGTGGGCACCAGGGAACTGCGCTTTCCCGCTGCGTCACCGGCCGACGCGATTGCTTTTGATGAGATGGAAACGAGGGTCGAAGTCATGAGTTTCTCCACGATCTTTCAAGCCTGGGCCGGAAACAAACCGCGCGGTTTCCAGAACAGGATTGCGGCCATGACGATGTAGATCAACATCGACGCGAGTGAGGGGCCGAGATTGTCCGCAACAGTGGGTGAGCTGAACTCGCGCAGGATGGTGGTCAGGAAGGCGCGACCGAACGTGTCCACGCAGCCGACGACGATCGCACCGATGAGTGCGCCTCTGACGGAACCTATGCCGCCGATCACGACGACGACGAAGGCGAGGATGATGATGCTCTCCCCCATCCCCACCTCGACGGCAAGGACCGGCCCGAGCATCGCGCCGGCCAGGGCCGCCAGCATGGCACCCAGTGCGAACACCACGGTGAACAGGCCCGAGATGTTGCCTCCGAGCGCGTTGGCCATTTCGCGATTCGAGGCGCCTGCGCGGATGCGCATGCCGATGCGGGTGTGGACCACGAGCAAGTAGAGCCCGAGTGCGACGAGCAGCCCGACTGCGATCACCACCAGACGATAGGCTGGGTAGTGCAGCCCTGGAAGGAGCTCGATGGGCCCCGAAACAAGTGCAGGAACATTCACCAGCATCGCGTGGGGGCCCCAGATCATCCTCACCCCGTCGTTCAGGATCAGGATGAGCGCGAACGTCGCCAGGACCTGACTCAGATGATCTCGACCATAGAATCGTCGCAGCAGGCTTGATTCGAGCAAGGCGCCAAAGGCTGCGGTGCCGGCCAGTGCGATCAGCACCCCTGCCACGAAGGAGCCGGTATACCCCACCGCCGTCGCCGCGAGGTAGGCGCCGATCATGTAAAGGGAGCCATGCGCCAGATTGATCATGTTCATGATCCCGAATACCAGGGTCAGCCCCGCGGCCAGAAGGAACAGCATCAAGCCGAACTGCAGGCCGTTGAGCATCTGCTCCAGTAGGAATGTAGCGGTCATGGCTCCTCCTTTTCTTCTGTGTTGATGGGGTTGAAGGCGGCGTATCAGCCCATGTCGCACTGACCGACGTAGGGATCTTCGTGATTCTCGAGAAGCAGTCCCACCGTCCGGTTGACGATACGGCCGTCCGGTTCACGAACGATCTCGCGCAGGTAGAGGTTCTGAATGGGGTTCTGGTTGGTGTTGAAGCGGAATGCTCCGCGCACCGACTCGAAGTTCGCCTGGAGGAGCGCGGCCCGGAACCGGTCGTGGTCCTTTATCTGCCCCTCGGCATCGCGGACCGCAGCGTCGATCAATTGGGCGGCGTCGTATCCCTGGGCAGCATAGATTGACGGTTTGCGGTTGTAGACACGCTCGAACTCGGCGACAAAACGCTTGTTGGCGGGGTTGTCAAAATCCTCGTTCCAGTGCGATGCGTTCAGACTGCCGACGATGGGCTCGCCGACCGCGCGGATCGTATCGTCATCGAAGGTGAACCCCGGGCCGAACAGTGGGATCTCGTTGCTCAAGCCGGCCTGGTGGTACTGTTTGATGAAGTTGATCCCCATATTGCCGAACAGGAACACGAACACGGCGTCGGGCTTGGCTGCGCGAATCTGACCGATTTCGACGCTGTAATCGAGTTGACCAAGCCGGGTATAGGTCTCGCCGACGATAGGCCCCTTGTACATGCGCTTGAAGCCGTCCAGGTGTTCGCGCCCGACCGGAAAATTCGGCGCGAGCAGGAACACGCGCTCGAATCCCTTATCGGTCACGTACTTGCCCATTGCCTCGTCCATGCTCTCGACCTGCCAAGCCGTGCTGAAGTAGAACGGATTGCAGTTCTCGCCGGCGAACTCGGCCGGACCCGCGTTGGCATTGATGAAGAAGACCTTGTTCGAAAAGGCGGTCGGGGCGATCGCTGCCATGACGTTGGTAAACATGGTGCCGGTCACGATATCTATCCGGTCGCGTCTCACCATGCGGTCGAAGACCTGCTTGCCGACGTCGGGGTTTTGCTGGTCGTCACCGAAGACGACTTCGGCTGGCAGTCCGCCGAACTTGCCTCCGTTGAGTTCGAGGACCAGATTGAATCCATCCCGAAGGTCCGAACTGATTCCGCTGATCGGGCCGGTCAGGGTGCTCAGGAAACCGACCTTGATCTTGTCCGCGGCGCTGGCGCTCAGGCTGAGGGCGGCACAGGCCACCAAGGTGATGATCTTGTTTCTCATGATGTTCTCCTTTGGCGCTTCAGCAGATCAGAAAAAGTGACGGATGCCGATGCCGAGGGCCTGGGGATCCGAGCCCACCGCAGAGTTGGCAACTACACCGTTGTTCGGGAAGGTGTAGCCGGCGTACTTCTTGTTGTCGATATGGGAGTAAAGGGCGTAGAGCGAGGTGCGGTTGGAAAGCTTGTGGTCGTAACCGACGATGTACTGTGTGGCGCCGAAGCCCTTGCCCGAGCAGGACGTTCCGCTGCCGTAAAGCGAGCACTTGGGATCACCTGCCCGCATGAGGGTGGCACGAACCGTACCGGCCGGACTGATCCGATGCGAGGCGAACAGGCCGTACACATCCCGGCGATAGGACTTGAGTTCGTTTGCTCCGGTGCCGCCACTTGACTTGTACTTCAGGCGCTCCGCCGCGAAACCGAGGGTGGTGTCGCCGAAGGTGTAGCCAATGCCGAATTTGTGCCCGATGTCGCTCGACGAGGTATCGGTGGCTGATGCGGGTGCGACAGTACCGAGTTGTCGTGTCCCGAAATAGTCACGATGGTGCTCGACCGCATAGGTGGCAAACAGCGGGCCGTTTTGATAAGCGATGTATCCGCTCAGCAACTGGGGGTTGGATTTGGCAGGCGCCGAGGCGCCTGACGGGCTGCGGCCTTCGTTGCCAGAGTAGGCGAGTCGCACCGAGAATCCATTCCATTGCGGGCTCCAGTACTGCACGCTGTCGCCGGCACGACGGTCGAAACTCGCGTCGCCAGGTGCGCCCGGTTGGCCACTCGGGCCGCGATAGGCATTGACCGAGTAGACGCCGCTCGGTACGCCGAACATGCTCGCATAAGAGCCGACCCCTGCTACGCCCAAGGGACTGAGACGTCCGGTGCTCCAGCGGTAGGGCGTGTCCCACTGGCCGAGCATGACCGTGCCCATCGGGCCGCGCAGTCCTACACCGGTGTTGCGGCTGCCAAGATAACTGACCGGGCCACCGGAGCCATCAATGACGGCGTTGGATTCGATCTGCCATACTGCGGACCAGTCCGCGCTCAGCTTCTCCTCGCCTCTGAAGCCTATATAAGAGAGGTTGGACTGCAATCGGTTCTGCCTGCGTGTGTTGATTCCGCTGATGACCCCGGGGCCTTGTCCGAAAGCTGGATTTGCTGGTCCGAGGCCCAGCCCGGTCGGACCCGGTGTTCCAGCCCGGGTGGCGCCCGACCGGTTGACCATCTCGATCGATGCGTCCAGCTTGCCGTAGATGGTGACGTTGCCGCCGTCTGCCTGAACGACGTTAGCCAGGAAGAAAGCAGGAACGAGGGTTAATGATTTTCTTAGTTTCATTTTCAAAGGCCTCCAGGGTGGTTGGATGATTCGCCATGCACTCGAGTGCGTGACGAGGCCTTTGAAGAATATTCACCGGGTCCGGTCAGGTCGAATCACGATTCGACATCCTCCGGATTCACGTCCTTGATGAGGTTTCGGCTTGACCGCGAGGCGCAGTGTTCGCTTCAGGCGTAGGGATGACCAGGATGTGACTCGATCAAACGCCGTATAGCGTCGCAATCTGCTGTCGCAACCAGCGGTTGGCCGGATCGTGATGAAAGCGTTCATGCCAGTACTGTGTAACGTCGAAGGAAGGCAGTTCGACTGGGGGGTCGAGCACCTGTGCGCCTATCATGCCGGCGCAAACGTGGGCGAGGCGGCACGGAATCGTCAGGACGAGGTCCGAATGCTCGAGAATTTTCCAGATACCAAGAAAATGGGCGACGCGGATGGCGACCCGGCGCTGGATGCCGTGTTCCAGAAAGAATCGCTCGACCAGGTTCTCCTGATAGCCGTGGCCGCCTCCCGAGGGGAGATAGACCAGATGGTCCGCACGGAGGAATTCGTCAATATCCATCCCCCCCTGAATGCGCGGATGGTCACTGCGAACCACGCACACGAAACTCTGGCTGAACAGACGCTGGCAATGAAAAGGTCCCTCGAAGTCCAGAAAGTAACCGACGGCAATGTCCACATCACCACTTTCCATTGCGGCCTCCCGCAAGCGGAAAGGTGGAACCTGTGCGGTCTGGATGTCTACGCCAGGCGCAGCAGCGCGAATCTGATCGATCAGGCTGGGTAACAACACCATCTGACCGACGTCGGTCATGAACAGCCGAAACGTTCTCTCGGCGGTGGCAGGATCAAAGCCAGCATAGTTTTCCAGTGTCTGACGAATGGTCGCCAATCCCTGCCGGATCGGCACGGCAATCTCGCTCGCTCGCGGCGTCGGGACCATGCCTTCGGAAGTGCGCACAAAAAGCGGATCCCCGAGCGCGTCGCGTAACCGGCTGAGCGCGTTGCTGACCGCCGACTGGGTGAGGCCCAGATTCGAAGCTGCGATGGTGACGCTGCTTGTCTGCAGGATGGCGTCGAAGACCTTGAGCAGATTCAGGTCGATGCGATTCGGGTTCATCGTCTCGCCTTGTCTCCTTTTTGGGGCAGTTGGCGATCACACAGGTTCCCGCTCTGCCTCTGAATGTCAAGGGTAGGTCAGCCGACAGGGTCCGTCAATTGCCGTGGCCATGTACCGAGGCGGGTCCTAACCAGCCGTGCAGTCTAATCGCATTACTCCCCGAGGCCCCATCGCGCGAAGATTTCGTCGGCCCATATTGTGTATTTCGATTCTTCATTCGACCCGGGGTGGTCTCGCCCCTAATCTGGGCTCCATTGCAACGGCAACGGAGCGAATGATGGCTGCCACCGAGTTCTTGAATTTTATTGACAATCACTATTTACGCAGCAGCGAGGGGAAGTCATTCGAGAAACGCTCGCCTGTGGATGGAGGTCTGGTCGGCAGGGTTTGGGAGGCCAGTCAACACGATGTCGATTCAGCTGTCAAAGCCGCCCGGGCTGCCCTGAATGGCCCTTGGGGGTCGATGGCTTTGACCGAGCGCACCACGCTGCTTTACGAGGTGGCAGACGAGATCAATCGTCGATTCGACGATTTTCTGGATGCCGAGATTGCCGATACCGGCAAACCACGCAGCATTGCTTCACATGTCGATATTCCGCGTGGGGCTGCGAATTTCAAAACCTTCGCCGACGTGGTCAAGAACGTGTCCAGCGAGTTCTTCGAGATGGCGACGCCCGATGGGCGTGGCGCGATCAACTATGCGGTACGCGTTCCCAAGGGCGTAATCGGCGTCATCTGCCCATGGAATCTGCCGCTATTGCTGATGACCTGGAAGGTGGCGCCGGCGCTGGCATGCGGCAACAGTGTGGTCGTGAAACCTTCCGAGGAAACGCCTGCAACCGCCACGCTGCTCGGCGAGGTCATGCTCAAGGTGGGTGTCCCGGCTGGGGTCTATAACGTCGTCCATGGTTTTGGGCCGGACTCGGCCGGCGAGTTCCTGACCCGTCATCCGGGCGTGGATGCGATCACGTTCACGGGGGAGACGCGTACCGGCACGGCCATCATGAAGGCCGCGGCAGACGGGATACGTGGGGTGTCGCTGGAGCTCGGCGGCAAGAATGCCGGCATCGTGTTCTCCGATGCGGATTTCGACGCCGCGGTGGATGGCATCGCTCGGGCAGTCTTCCTCAATACAGGCCAGGTCTGTCTCGGTACGGAGCGTCTGTACGTCGAACGCTCCATTTTCGAGAGATTTGTCGTCGCGTTGAAGGAGCGGGCCGAGTCCCTCACCCCGGGTCACCCCAACGAACCCGACACCGGACTGGGTCCGCTGATCAGTCTCGAGCACCGCGACAAGGTGTTGTCCTACTACCGGCGCGCAGTGGAGGAGGGGGCGAACGTCGTTACCGGCGGTGGCGTCCCGGTGATGCCGGATACGCTCACGGCCGGCGCCTGGGTACAACCGACCATCTGGACCGGCCTCGCTGACGACGCGACCGTGGTGCGTGACGAGATCTTCGGTCCGTGCTGCCACATTCGTCCTTTCGATAGCGAGGATGAGGTCGTTCGCCTCGCCAACGACACGCCTTACGGCTTGGCGGCGACGGTCTGGACGCAGGACATCGCCCGGGCGCATCGGCTTGCACGCAAGCTCGATGTCGGCATCTGCTGGATCAACGCCTGGTTTCTGCGTGACCTGCGGACGCCATTCGGTGGGTCGAAGCAGTCCGGAATCGGACGCGAGGGTGGGGTTCATTCGCTCGAGTTCTACACCGAACTGCGCAATGTCTGCGTGAAGCTCTGAGACAGGAGAAATAGATGAACGAACAGCAGATCAAGGCGCATGGAGACGCCTTGTACCAGGCGCTCGTCATGCGTGAGCCGATTGCGCCGCTTACCGAACAAGTGCCTGCGCTGACGCTCGATGAGGCCTATGCCATCCAGCAGCGGATGATCAGCCACCGCCTGGCTTCTGGAGAGCGCGTGATCGGCAAGAAGATCGGCGTTACGAGTCGCGCGGTACAGGACATGTTGAACGTGCATCAGCCCGATTTCGGTTGGTTGCTGTCCGGGATGCTGGTTGCCGAGGGCGACGCGATCGAGCTGGATACCCTGATCCAGCCACGCGCGGAAGGCGAGATTGCATTTCTGCTCAAGCGCGACCTCGCGGGGCCGGGCGTGACCGCGGCAGACGTGCTGGCGGCGACTGAGGGCGTGATGGCCTGCTTCGAGATCGTCGACTCACGTATTCGCGACTGGAAGATTCGCATCGCAGACACGGTTGCGGACAACGCTTCGTGCGGAATGATCGTGCTCGGCGATCGGGTCGTCGATCCTCGCCGGGTGGACCTGTCTCTGGTCGGCATGGCGTTGGAGAAGAATGGCGAGCTCGAATGCACCGGCGCGGGCGCGGCCGCGCTGGGTCATCCGCTCAACTGTGTTGCCTGGCTTGCCAATACGCTCGGGCGCTTGGGTATAGGGCTGAAGGCCGGCGAGATCATTCTTTCCGGTTCGCTCGGAAAACTGGTGAGCGTCGCAAGCGGAGATTCGCTTCGCGTGTCGATCGGTGGGATCGGCAGTGCGTCGGTGCGGTTTCGATAACTCGAAGAACACGTCTAAGGAGCGGGATATGACATTATCGCCAAGCAGAATAGGCGAACTTGCCGAGCATCTGGAACGGGCCGAACTCGAGTGTCGAGAGGTCGTCAAGATCACGGCACTCGAGCCGGATATGGACTGGGCGGACGCCTACGCCATTCAGTGGGCAATTCGTGCACGCAAGGTCGCACGTGGTGATCGCATTGTCGGGCTCAAGATGGGGCTGACTTCGCACGCGAAGATGCGTCAGATGGGGGTCGAGACGCCAATCTACGGCTTTCTAGCAGACTATTTCAGTGTGGCCGACAGTGCCGAACTGAAAGTCAGCGAGCTGATTCATCCGAAGATCGAAGCCGAGATCGCGTTTGTGACGAAAGCGCCCTTGCGTGGCCCGGGTTGCTCGATTTCGCACGCGTTGGCCGCGATCGACTTTGCCGTGCCGGCGATCGAAGTCATCGACTCGCGTTACGAGAACTTCCGCTTCGACCTGAAGAGCGTGATTGCCGACAACGCGTCGTCATCGCGTTTCGTCGTCGGAGGGCGCAACCGCGCGGTCGAGGATCTGGATTTGCGCACGCTTGGCGTTGTTCTCGACAAGAACGGCGAAACGGTCGCGCTCGGGGCCGGCGCAGCGGTACTGGGTCATCCAGCCGCCAGTCTCGCGATGCTGGCCAACCTGCTGGCCGATCGCGGCGAGGAAGTTCCGGCCGGCAGCTTCGTGATGACAGGCGGGATCACCGAGGCGATTCCGGTGGTGGCGGGCGATGTCGTCACTGCCCGGTTCCAGGATCTCGGCCAGGTATCGATCCGGTTCACCTAGGGAGGGCGAAATGCCGATTGCACAGCTTTACATCATGGAAGGCCGTGGAGCCGAGGAAAAGCGAAAGCTGATCGAGCGAGTTACCGATGCGATTTGTGAGGCACTGGATGCGCGACGCGATGCGGTCCGCGTGATCGTGCAGGAGGTTGCAAAGGATCACTGGGGGATAGGCGGCAGGACCGCCAAGGAGTTGGGACGATGATCAATCTGCACGATATCCGGTATGTGCGGCTCGGAACCGCGAATCTGGACGAGACCGTACGCTTTGCGACCGGGGTTCTCGGCCTGGAGTTGGTGCGCCGCGAGCACAAGTCGGTGTACTTCCGCAGTGACGACCGCGACCACACGCTCGTCTATTTTTCAGGTGATCCGCAGGATCACACGACCGCCTTCGAGCTCGACGACCGGGATGCGCTCGATGCCGCCGCAGTGGTGCTGGAGCAGGCCGGTCGTCCGGTTCACCTCGGAACACCGGACGAGTGCGAGCAACGTCGAGTGCGTGCCTTCATAAACTTCAAGGACCCGAGCGGCAATTCCATCGACCTGGTATGGCGTCCGCAGCACAGCGGCAGGCGTTACTTCGCCAGTCGTGATGCCGGCATTACCGGTTTCAGCCACGTGGGCTTGCGCACGACAGATCCAGGTCGCGACGAAGCATTCTGGACCACGGTATGCAACGCCAGGGTCAGTGACTGGATTGGTGATGCGCCGTTGCTGCGTATCGATGAAGTGCACCACAAGATCGCGTTGTTTCCATCGACATACGCTGGGGTGCAACACGTCAATCACCAGGTGGCGAGCGTCGACGACATCATGCGTTCGTACTACATGCTGCGCGAGCGTGGCGTTCGGATCGTGTTCGGACCGGGCCGTCACCCGACCTCTGGTGCGATGTTCCTCTATTTCGAGGGGCCTGATGGCATGACCTACGAGTATTCGTCGGGCGTGCGCATGATCACGGACGAGTGCAGCTATCGGCCGCGCCAGTTTCCGTTCGAGCCGGCGGGATTCTGCATGTGGGGTGCGCGTCCCGACATCCCCGAGTTCAAGACTTGAGGGGTGAGGGTGATGAAACCGATCGAAGCCTCGGCGCTGGACCAGCGTCGCGTCAGATTGGGTGCGCGTGCCCTGGGCCGGGCAGGGCTCGCGCATGCCTACGGGCATTGCAGCCTGCGCCTGGACGAAGACCGCTTTCTGGTCTGTGCGCCGCGCCCGATGGGACTGATACGCAGCAATGACGAGGGTGTCGTGGTCCCGGTCAATGGACCCCTGCCGGCAAACGTATTGGGTGAGGTCCGTATCCATCAGCAGATCTACCGTCGGCGTCCGGAGGTTGGCGGTATTGCCCGCTTTCAGTCGCCTGCCGTCATTGCACTGTCGACCCTGGGGCTTGCGCCACAAGCGCGACATGGTTTGGGGGCGTACTTCGCACCGTCGCCCCCGTTCTGGCATGACCCGCGGCTGTTGCGCAATGACTCGGTCGCCGCTTCGCTCGCTGAGGCGCTCGGGAGCGCGCGTGCCATCGTGATGCGTGGCAATGGCGCCGTTACGGTTGCGGATTCGCTTGAGGATGCGGTCGTTCTGGCTTGGTATCTGGAGGATGCGGCACGTGTCGAATTGCAGGTGCTTGGCTCGGGCAGGGAAGGCTTGCGCCTTTCGCCCGATGAGTCTCGCGATCGCGCGGTTACCGATGGCCGATTGTACGAGCGAATGTGGGAATACCTGACGGCGGGTGACGTCGAGGCAGAAGCCTGAATTCAAGAATGGAGAGCAACATGACCAGCAAGATCAAATGCGCATTGATCGGCCCAGGCAATATCGGCACCGATTTGCTCTACAAGCTGAAGCGCAGCCCGGTGCTCGAACCGGTGTGGATGGTGGGAATCGACCCGGCCTCTGACGGTCTGGTTCGGGCTCGCGAAATGGGATTGAAGACGACCGCTGAAGGCGTGGAGGGTCTGCTTCCGCATGTGAAGGCGGACAACATTCAGATCGCGTTCGACGCGACCAGTGCGTATGTTCACGCCGAGAACAGCCGCAAGCTCAATGAGCTGGGCGTGCTGATGATCGACCTCACTCCCGCCGCAATCGGTCCGTACTGCGTGCCGCCGGTGAACCTGGCCGAGCATGTTGGCCGCGGCGAGATGAACGTGAACATGGTCACCTGCGGCGGCCAGGCCACGATTCCGATGGTCGCCGCCGTCTCGCGTGTGCAGCCGGTCGCCTACGGCGAGATCATTGCCACCGTGTCGAGCCGCTCGGCCGGCCCGGGCACGCGCAAGAACATCGACGAATTCACCCGCACCACCGCCGGCGCGGTCGAGCAGGTGGGCGGGGCGAAAGTGGGCAAGGCCATCATCATCCTCAACCCGGCCGAGCCGCCGCTGATCATGCGCGATACCGTGCATTGTCTGACCGAGACCGAACCCGACCAGGCGGCGATTACCGAGTCCATCCACGCGATGATTGCCGAGGTGCAGAAGTACGTGCCTGGCTACAAGCTGGTCAATGGCCCGGTGTTCGAAACGACACCGAGCGGCCACCGCGTGTCGATGTTCATGGAAGTCGAAGGGCTGGGTGACTACCTGCCGAGGTACGCAGGCAACCTCGACATCATGACGGCCGCGGCTGCGCGTGCCGCCGAGATGTTTGCCGAGGAGATCCTCGCCGGACGTCTCAAACTCGAATCGAACCGCGCCACGCTGGTGGCCTGAAGGAGATGAGCATGGACCTGCAGGACAGGAGAATCACCGTCCACGACATGACCCTGCGTGACGGTATGCACCCCAAGCGTCACTTGATGACGCTCGAGCAGATGAAGACGATCGCCTGCGGGCTCGATGAAGCGGGTGTGCCGCTGATCGAAGTGACCCATGGCGACGGCTTGGGTGGCAGTTCGGTCAACTATGGCTTTCCGGCCCACACCGACGAGGAGTACCTCGGCACGGTGATCCCACTGATGAAGCAGGCCAAAGTGTCGGCGCTGCTCCTGCCGGGCATCGGCACCGTCGATCACCTCAAGATGGCCCATGAACTCGGGGTCAGCACGATTCGTGTCGCCACTCACTGCACCGAGGCGGATGTGTCCGAACAGCACATCGGCTACGCCCGCAAGCTCGGCATGGATACGGTCGGCTTTTTGATGATGGCGCACATGAACAGCCCGGAGGGGCTGGTCAGGCAGGCGAAGTTGATGGAAGGCTATGGTGCGAACTGCATCTACGTGACCGATTCGGCCGGGCATCTGTTGCCCGACACGGTGAAGGCGCGTCTGGGTGCGGTTCGCGACGCGCTCAAGCCCGAGACCGAGCTGGGCTTTCATGGTCATCACAATCTCGCAATGGGGGTCGCCAACTCGATCGCCGCGATCGAGGTCGGCGCGACCCGTATTGACGCGGCCGCCGCCGGCCTGGGGGCGGGCGCGGGCAACACCCCGATGGAAGTGCTGGTGGCGGTGTGCGATCTGATGGGTATCGAGACGGGCGTCGATGTGTTCCGTATTCAGGACGTAGCCGAGGACCTTGTCGTGCCGATCATGGACTTCCCGATCCGCATCGACCGCGATGCGCTCACGCTCGGCTATGCCGGGGTGTACGGTTCCTTCCTGCTGTTCGCCAAACGTGCTGAACAGAAGTATGGCGTGTCGGCACGCGACATTCTCGTCGAGATGGGCCGGCGCGGCATGGTTGGTGGCCAGGAGGACATGATCGAGGATACCGCGCTGAACCTCGCGAAGCTGTCCTCCGCGCTTGCTACCCACTCCAGTCAGCATTGAGGACTATCAATGTCACTAACCATCGGAATTCCTCGAGAGACGACGTCTGGCGAACGTCGTCTGGCGGTCGTGCCCGAGGTTGTCAAGAAGTATGTCTCCATGGGCGTGGAGGTGTTGGTCGAAAGTGGCGCTGGCGATCCTGCACACTTTGGAGATGACAGCTTCACAGGCATTACCCTGGCTACAGAATCCACTGAGGTTTTCGCAAAGGCCGACTTGGTCCTTTGCGTGCAACCACCCTGTTTCAACAGCATTGAGGCGATGAAGCCGGGAAGTGTGCTGATCGGCATGCTGCAACCCTGGTACGACGCCAAACGGGTCGAGCAGCTGGTGAAGAAGGAGATCACCGCGTTTGCGCTGGAGCTGCTCCCGCGCATCTCGCGGGCGCAAAGCATGGATGCGT
>JAUVVG010000055.1 GCA_030604735.1 Azoarcus sp. | reverse complement strand
TTCAAGGAGCTCGGAAAGCTGCATTCTGTCTTTGGTCATCGGGTGCTTCCTCATGGTTTGGTTGAAGTCTCGCAACTCCCACCTTACCCGAAGTACTCCGATGACCTACCGATTGCGCCCGCCGTTTTGGCCCTGCAGGGCCACAACGGCGAACCCAACACCCCCAACTCTTACACCACTTCCTGGGACACCGCCCGATGAGCTCGGCATTCGCGGCTTGCGCCGCTCCCACACCGTATTGAAGCATTTGCGGGCTAAGTTACTCCCCAAGGGTAGTGAAACTTTTGTGATGTGGTTTGTCTTCACGGGGCAGTGCATTGTTCATGGACTGCACTGCACCACAGTGCGGTGACGCAATGCAGGTGGGAGCGGCGCAAGCCGCGAATGCAGCGCTCATCCGATCGCACCGAGAATCCCGAATCAAACCGGCTCGAAATGCTCCAGCATCAGCTGCAGGCTGGTGACGCCGTTGAATTCGTTCGGCGCCAGCCGGTAGGCGGCGTGGATGGCAGGCGGCGCGCCTTCGGCGAAGTTGAACTGGATCGCGTCGAAGCGGGCGCCGTTCTTGGACAGCTGCAGCTTCAGGTGGCGGTCCTTGAGCAGGCGCTGGTTCTCGACCTGGAAGCGGTCATTGAAGACCGGCGCGGGGAAGCCCTGGCCCCAGATGTCCTGCTCGATCATCCGGGCCGAATCCAGGCTCATCCAGCTGGTTTCCAAGGCGCCGTCGGTCTCGATGCTGCGGGTCAGGTCGGCCGGCTCCACCAGGGACTGCACCACATCCTCGAAGGCCGACTGGAAGCGCGTGTAGTCGGCTTCCCGTATCGTCAGGCCGGCCGCCATCGCATGGCCGCCAAAGCGCAGGATCAGGTCGGGCTGCTGCTTGCTGACCAGATCGAGCGCGTCGCGCAGGTGCAGATTGGGGATGGAGCGGCCCGAGCCCTTAAGCTCGCCGTCGTTGCCGCGGGCGAAGGCGACCACCGGGCGGTGGAGTTTCTCCTTGATCCGGCCGGCGACGATGCCGATCACGCCTTGGTGCCAGTCCGGCTCGAACAGCGCGACCGAGGCGGTCTGGCCCGGGTCGAATCCGGCCAGCCGGATCAGGGCTTCATCCTGCATGCCTTGCTCGATGCTGCGCCGCTCGCGGTTGAGCTTGTCCAGCTCCTGCGCGATGTTGAGCGCCCGGCCGGGGTCGTCGGTGATCAGGCATTCGATGCCCAGGCTCATGTCGGACAGGCGGCCGGCGGCATTCAGCCGCGGCCCCAGGCCGAAACCGAGGTCGAAGGTGCTGGCCCGGGCAGACTCGCGGCTCGCAGCGGCGAACAGCGCACGTACGCCCGGCTGCATCCGCCCGGCGCGCATCCGCGCGAGGCCTTGCGAGACCAGAATGCGGTTGTTGTGATCGAGTTTGACCACGTCGGCGACCGTGCCGAGCGCGACCAGATCGAGCAGGTCGCCCAGGTTCGGCTCGGGGCGGCTGGAGAAGACGCCGCGCTCGCGCAGTTCGGCCCGCAGCGCGAGCATGGTGTAGAACATCACCCCGACGCCGGCCAGCGCCTTGCTCGGGAAATCGCAACCGGGCTGGTTCGGGTTCACGATCACGTCCGCCTCGGGCAGCGTGTCGCCCGGCAGGTGGTGGTCGGTGATCAAGGTGGCCATGCCGTAGCTGCGCGCAGCGGCAACGCCGTCGACGCTGGCGATGCCGTTGTCCACGGTGATCAGCAGGTCCGGCTCCATCCGCGCCGCCAGTTCGACGATGGCCGGGGTCAGGCCGTAACCGTACTCGAAGCGGTTCGGCACCAGGTAGCCGACATCGGCGCCGAACGCACGCAGCGCGCGGATGCCGACCGCGCAGGCGGTGGCGCCATCGCAGTCGTAGTCGGCGACGATGACCATGTGCGCGCCGGCCTCGATCGCGTCGGCGAGCAACTGGGCCGCCTCGCGGGTGCCGCGCAGCGCATCTGGTGGTAGAAGCGCCTTCAGCCCGTAGTCGAGCTCGTCGCGACGACGGATGCCACGGCCGGCATAGATACGGGCGAGCAGTGGATGCACGCCGCTGTCGATCAGCGACTGGACATGCTTGACTGGGCTGGGGCGAGGCAGGATTCTGGTCATGAGTCGGGTGGGGTGAGGCTGCGCAGGGTTCGCGGACGACGCCAGAACTTCCAGGTGTCGGCGCGGGTGAGGGTCAGGGTGACGCTGGCACGATCGCCCGGGGCGATCAGTTCGACCGACTTCAGCGTTCCGTTTCGGACCTGCTCCAGCAAGGGGGCGAACCAGTCCTGTTCCAAGGCTTGCAGGGCGCCGCGCCAGCCCTCCAGGTCGAGTTGCAGCGCGGGGCGGTGCAGGGTGTCGATGACCACCCGTGCATCGCCTTCGGGCGCTTGCCTCACCGACAGCGGTGTCAGCCCCGCGGCGATGGCGAGGCCGCGGGCGACCGGCTCGTCGGCATGAATTTCGATGGTCGGCGCGATAGGTTCTGTCGAACCAAGCGAGCGATCTGAGCCAACGGAACCCGGCGCGTCGCGATCTTCACCCCAGAACCAGATGCTATTGATCGCCGGCCATCCGTTTTCCTCGCGCGCCTGGTTGACCGGGTGATTGTGCAATAGCACCTGGATCTCGTTTGCGATCTGCTGCCAGCGCCGTGCCTGGTCGCCTTCGGGAAGGAAGCGGGACACGGGTCGGCCGACCGCCTCCTCAAGGGGATGAAATTGCGCGGGTACCGAGTCAGCCGGTAGCCGCAGATACCAGCGATCGGGCGCGCCACGCTCGAATCCGGCGAGCGCTGGCTCCTCGGCGGAAATAAACTGGTTGATCGTGTCGATCAGTGCATCCGCTTCTTCAGGCGTGATCTCCAGTCCGGAGGCGTCGGACAACAGCAGATGCTCACGAGCGAAATGAAGGTGCACCGGGTCAGCACAAAGCCATGAATCTTCGACAGTTTGTTCCGGCCGGTTCGCTTCGCCAAGCCGACGCAAGCGCCCGACCGGGAGTGGGTCAGGCACGCCGAATAGCCTGCCGAGCTCGGCAAGATAGGACGAACGCGGTGCGATCGTGACCTTTCCGGAGCCGAGCATCCGCTCCAGCGAAGGAAGTGCGAGGCCAGCGGTGACATCCGGCATGCCAGGGGTGTTGGCGCCAGGCCAGATCAACCCGGGAAGGAGGAGCTTGAGGTTCATGGAAGCCGGATGTTAGCACCATCCACGCCGCCCCTTGATGCCGTCCAAACGCAGCGAGCCGAGGGGCGGGTCACCCTCCGCGGCTCCGACAGCCACTCGCGCTGCCGCTGTAAGGCGCGCTTCGCTGCGATCCCTGAACTCGCCCTGCGGGCTCAGACAGCAGGGATCGCGGCCGCTACGCGCGCCAACAGCGGCATGCGCTCGGGCTGAGTCGCCTCGAAGGGGGACCCGCCCCTCGGCTCGCGGGCCACGGGCAATCTAGTCCGGACGGCACGCCTTGCAGCGCTTGCGCGAGAGTGGCTGTAGAAGCCGTGGAGGCTGACCCCGCGCTCGGCTCGCGGGCCATCGGCCATCCCGTCTGAGCGGCGCAAGGGTGGCGGACCTTACGTGTTCTTACGATTCAAAAAGCCGCGTGCGGGCGACGAGAATCGCGTTGGAGCACCGCTTGCGGCAGAATGACGGCTTTTCGTCATCACGGTCATCGATGCGCTACGAATTTCTCGTTGGTCTGCGCTACACCCGCTCGCGCAAGCGGGCACAAGGGCGCAACCGCTTCATCTCCTTCATCTCGCTGGTCTCGATGCTCGGCACCGGGCTCGGTGTCGCGGCGCTGATCGTGGTCCTGTCGGTGATGAACGGCTTTCAGGAAGAACTCCGCACCCGCATCCTCGGCGTCGCCTCGCATGTCCAGATCACCGGCTACGACGGCGACCTCGAAGCCTGGCAACGGGTCTCGGGTCAGGCCGAACAGCACCGCAACGTGGTCGCCACCGCACCCTACGTGCAGGAGCAAGGCATGTTGTCCTTCGACCAGAACGTGCGCGGCACACTGGTGCGCGGGGTGCTGCCGGCCGACGAGGAGCGGGTCGCCGACTTCGCCAACTACATGCAGCACGGCTCGCTCGACGCGCTCAGGCCGGGTGGTTTCGGCATCGTGCTGGGCCGCGATCTCGCCTTCGCGCTGCGGGTCGGGCTCGGCGACAAGGTCACCCTGATCGCCCCGCAGGGTCTGGTGACGCCGGCGGCGGTGCTGCCGCGGGTCAAGCAGTTCGAAGTGGTCGGCGTGTTCGAGGCCGGCATGTTCGAGTACGACTCCGGGCTCGCGCTGGTGCACATGCGTGATGCGCAGGTCCTCTACCGGATGGGCGATGCGGTGACCGGGGTGCGGCTCAAGCTCGAGGATTTGTTCTCGGCGCCACGGGTGTCGCGCGAACTGGCCGGTCTTATCGATGTGCCGGCGCTGGTGACCGACTGGACCCGCAGCCACGCCAACTTCTTCCGCGCGGTCCAGCTGGAGAAGACGATGATGACCATCATCCTGTTCCTGATCGTCGCGGTAGCGGCGTTCAACATCGTGTCCACGCTGGTGATGGCGGTGCAGGAGAAATACGCCGATATCGCGATCCTGCGCACCCTGGGGGCGAGTCCCGGGTCGATCATGACCGTGTTCGTGCTGCAGGGCGCGATCATCGGCCTGGTCGGGCTCGCGGCGGGGGTGGTCGGCGGTTTGCTGCTGGCCAACAATCTCGACGTGGTAATTCCGGCGATCGAGGCGCTGACCGGCGCGACCCTTTGGAACAAGGAAATCTATTACATCAGCGAGTTGCCTTCCAAGGTGCTCGCGAGCGACGTGATCACGATCACCTCGCTTTCCTTCGTGCTGACCTTGATCGCCACGCTGTACCCGAGCTGGCGGGCTTCACGGGTCAATCCGGCCGAGGCGCTGCGCTATGAGTGAGACCATGACTGCCCAGCACGTGCCGGTGCTGGCCTGCCGCAACCTGACCAAGACTTTTCGGGAGGGGCCGGATGCCCTGACCGTGCTCAAGGATGTCTCGCTCGAGATCGGCCGTGGCGAGCGGCTGGCGATCGTCGGCGCATCCGGTTCGGGCAAGAGCACGCTGCTGCATCTGCTGGGCGGACTGGACGTGCCGACCTCCGGCACGGTGGCGCTGCACGGACGGGATTTCTCGCGGATGTCGGATGCCGAGCGGGGACGACAGCGCAACGAGGCGCTCGGATTCGTCTATCAGTTCCACCATCTGTTGCCCGAATTCAGCGCGCTGGAGAATGTCGCGATGCCGCTCTACATCCGCCGCATGGCGCGCGAGCAGGCCAACGAGAAAGCCGCGGCGATGCTGGCCGAAGTGGGGCTGTCGCACCGGCTCGATCATGCCCCTGGCGAACTTTCCGGCGGCGAGCGCCAGCGTGCGGCGATCGCCCGGGCCCTGGTCACCGAGCCGGCCTGCGTGCTCGCCGACGAGCCGACCGGCAACCTGGACCGAAAGACCGCGGATGCGGTCTTCGACCTGATGCTGAACCTGAACGAGCGCCTGCATACCAGCTTCATCATCGTCACCCACGACGAGACCATCGGCAAGCGGGTGAGTCGGACGGTGCGGATCGAGGACGGAGAGATCGGCACGCACTGACGCCTTTAGGACGCTCGCGTCTGACGATGGGCCGCACGGCGGCGCCAGGCGCGGATCAACCACACCCGCCAGGCTGCGCGGACGCCGAAGTAACCGGCGACCGCCAGCGCACCGGCCAGCAGCAACAAGCCGATCGCGAGTGGTTTGCCCAGGTCCATCACCCAAGGCAATAGCGCGTGCGCCCATTCGAACAAGCCGAGATCGCCCATATCTGGCGGATCGACGAATCCGGTCGGGTCCTTGCCCAGGATGATCGCGCCTATGGCATAGGCGGCCAGATACAGGGGCACGATGGTGACCGGGTTGGAATACAGCGTCGTGATCAGCGCGAGTGGAAGATTGACCCGCCACAGCACGCAGATGATGGCCGCGCTCAGCATCTGGAACGGGCCGGGAATCAGTCCGCAGAACAAGCCGGTCGCGATCGCACCGGCGGCCGAATGTCGGTTGAGGTGCCACAGTCGCGGGTGAAGAAGCGTGTTCGCGAACGGACGGAGCCAGCGGTTGGTATGAACGGCTTCATGGTCGGGCAGAAAGCTTCTCAGTCGTTTTTTCATGCGCCAGGGTTGCGGGTCATGGGCTAAGTGGCATCAGGAGCTTGGAACCGGAAGGGCTGGATTCGTTTCGTCCTGCTTGCATGGGGTTGATGCAATCGGCATTATCTCGGTTTATGCGGATGTCAATTTTCGCCTTCGCTGCAGGCGTCCTGTCAGTGCAGCAGCTGGCTGCGCTGCCTGCGGTCTTGCCCATGCTCGGGGCCACGATTCTACTCGTTGCCGCCTGTGTGGTCTCCTGGTCATTCGAACATCGGCGGAATTCTGTCCGGCATGGTCCTCCGCCGATGCCGGTCGTGTCGAGCCGGTCGTGGTGGCTGTGGATGGTTATCCTGCTGACCGCGTATTGCAGCGGTGCGAGCTGGGCTGTGTTCAGGGCGGAATGGCGGCTGGCCGATGAACTCCCGATGGCCTGGGAATCGCGCGATGTGGTCGTGACCGGGGTCGTGCGAGGCCTGCCGCGACAACTGGATAAGGCATCGCGTTTCGAGTTCGAGGTCGCGGACGCTTCCGCGCCGGTGCCCGGAAGAATCCAGTTGACCTGGTACCCGCCACGCAACGGCTCGGCCGAGTTGCCCGATCTGCGCCCGGGACAACGATGGCAGCTGACGGTGCGCCTGAAAAGACCGCATGGCTTCATGAATCCCTTCGGTTTCGACTACGAGGCCTGGCTCCTGGAACGAGGCATACGGGCCACCGGCTATGTGCGGGATGGCGTACCGCATCCCAGGCTGGACGAGGAGACACCTGGACTGATGAACCGGGTTCATCGGGTCCGTGATTCGGTTCGCCGCCGCTTCGCCGACGTTCTGGGCGAGTCGCCTTATCGGGGCGTGCTGACCGCGCTCGCGGTTGGCGATCAGCGCGCGATTCCGGATGCGCAGTGGGAGGTGTTCCGCAGGACCGGCACCAACCACCTGATGGCCATCTCCGGATTGCATGTATCGTTGGTGGCGCGGTTCGCTGCGGGCGTGGTGGGGTGGTCGTGGCGATGTGTGCCACGGCTGATGCTGCGCTTGCCCAGCCGCAAGGCGGCCGCCTGTGGGGGGCTGATGTTCGCGGGTGGCTACGCGCTGCTGGCCGGCCTGGGCCTGCCGACCCAGCGCGCGCTGATCATGCTGAGCATCGTCGCTGCCGCGATCCTGTCCGGACGGGATGCGCGGCCGAGTCGCGTCCTGGCGCTGGCGCTTTTCTGTGTGCTTGTTGCCGACCCGTGGGCCGTGTCCTCGCCCGGCTTCTGGCTGTCCTTTGGTGCGGTGGCGGTGATTCTGTTCGTCGTGAGTGGCCGGATCGCACCGACCACAGGCTGGCGGGCGGCGGTGAGGGTGCAACTGGCGATCACGCTGGCGATGGTGCCGGCGTTGCTGGTGCTGTTCAACGCTTTCTCGCTGCTGGCGCCGTTCGCGAACGCGCTGGCGATTCCGGTGGTGAGTTTCGTCGTCGCACCGCTCAGCCTGTTGGCGATCGTGCTGCCCGTACCTGCGGTGCTGGAGCTTGCACATTGGGCCGCCGGTGGGTTGATGGCGTATCTGGAAATGCTCTCGGCCCAGACTTTCGCGCTGCGGGTGCAGCCCGCACAACCGGCGCTACTGGTCGGGTGCGGCGTCGCGGCAGCGGCCTGGTTGCTGCTGCCGCGTGGAACACCGGCGCGGCATGTCGCACTGCTCGCGTTCCTGCCGCTGCTGTTGTGGCAGCCTGCACGCCCCGGGATGGGCGAGTTCGACGTGGTGGTGCTCGATGTCGGCCAGGGCCTGGCGATACATGTTCAGACCCGGTCCCATGATCTGCTCTACGACACCGGGCCACCCTATGGACCGGCGGTCGATGCCGGCCAACGGGTGTTGCTGCCGTATTTTGTCTCGAGCGGGGTGCGTGGCCTGGACACCATGGTGATCTCGCATGGCGACGCTGACCATGTCGGAGGGGCCGAGACGGTCGTCGCGGCGATGCCGGTGCGGCTGTTGATGACCAATCCCGGCGAGACCCACGTCGTGCTTTCGGAGAAGGCGGAGGAGACGCTTGCCTGTCGCGCGGGTCAGACCTGGAAATGGGATGGTGTCCGATTCGAGGTGCTCCACCCGCGGGCGGATCTGCCGGCCTATCGCAAGGCCAACGACAATTCCTGCGTGATCCGGATAGCGGGCGAGGGCGGTTCCGTGCTGCTGACCGGGGATATCGAATCACCGGCCGAGCGCGCGCTGCTCGCATGGGCCGGTGCTGCGGATCCGGCGGGTCGGGCGGGTGGAACGGGTGGGGCGTTCGGAGCGAGAGGAGGGGGTGAAGCGGCTGACGCGGTCGAAGGCGTTGCGGTCGTGGATCGGACAACCAGGCTCGCCAGCGATGTGGTCGTCGTGCCTCATCACGGTAGCCTGACCTCGTCCACGCCGGCTTTCGTGAATGCGGTGTCGCCGCAGCATGCCATCCACGTCGTCGGCAATCTGAACCGCTTCCGTCACCCGCATCCCGAGGTCTGGGCAAGATGGGCACAAGCTGGCGCCCGAAACTGGCGCACCGACGGGCAAGGTGCGATCAGGGTCCGGGTCAGGGGTGACGGGGTCGACCTTGTCTCCGAGCGTGTCCGCCGCACCCGCTACTGGCATGGGCGATGACGCGTTCGGGCGCAGCGTGCCCGCCGATGGTGCTCAGGTCTTCAGCCGGTAGCCGGTCTTGAAGATCCAGGCTACGATCGCCAGCGCGATGAACAGAAAGAGCAGCGTCATCCCTAGGCTCAGTGCCACGCTCACATCGGCGATGCCGAAGAAGCTCCAGCGGAAACCGCTGATCAGATACACCACCGGGTTGAACAGCGTGACCGTCTGCCATACCGGCGGCAGCATGTCGATGGAGTAGAAGCTGCCGCCGAGAAACGCCAGCGGGGTGACGATCAAGAGGGGCACCAGCTGCAGTTTCTCGAAGTTGTCGGCCCAGATGCCGATGATGAAGCCGATCAGGCTGAAGGTCACCGCGGTGAGTACCAGGAACAGCAGCATCCAAAGTGGATGGGCGATCTGCAACGGCACGAACAGGGTCGCGGTGGCCAGGATGATCAGACCGACGATGATGGACTTGGTCGCAGCCGCGCCGACGTAGCTCACGACGATCTCGGCATACGAGATCGGGGCGGACAGCAATTCGTAGATTGTCCCGGCGAAGCGCGGGAAGAAGATCGCGAAGGATGCGTTCGAGGTGCTCTGGGTGAGCAGCGACAGCATGATCAGCCCGGGCACGATGAAGGCACCGTAGCTGACCCCGTCGATCTCGGGAATCCGCGAGCCGATGGCGGCGCCGAAGACCACGAAGTACAGCGAGGTCGAGATCACCGGCGAGATGATGCTCTGCAGCAGCGTGCGGCGGGTGCGCGCCATCTCGAAACCGTAGATCGCACGGATCGCGTGAAAATTCATTGCTCTTCCTTCACCAGGCTGACGAAGATGTCCTCGAGCGAGCTCTGCGACGTGTTCAGATCCCTGAATGCGATGCCCGCCTCGTCGAGGCCTCGCAGCAAGGCCAGGATGCCGGCGTGTTCCTTCTTGGCATCGTAGGTATAGATCAACTCGTGACCGTCGTCGGACAAGACCAGGCCGTAATGGGCGAGCGCTGCGGGAATCTGCTCGAGTCGCTGGTCCAGATGCAGCGCAAGCTGCTTCTTGCCGAGCTTGCGCATCAACTCGACCTTGTCCTCGACCAGGATGAGGCGGCCCTTGCTGATCACCCCGATCCGGTCGGCCATCTCCTCGGCTTCCTCGATGTAGTGGGTGGTCAGGATGATGGTCACACCGGTTTCGCGCAGGTCGCGCACCAGTGCCCACATGTCCTGGCGCAGTTCCACATCGACACCCGCGGTCGGCTCGTCGAGGAACAGGATGCGCGGTTCATGCGACAAGGCCTTGGCGATCAGTACCCGTCGCTTCATGCCGCCGGAGAGGGTCATGATCCTGCTCTTGCGCTTGTCCCACAGCGACAATGACTTCAAGACCTTTTCGATATGCGCCGGATCGGGCGGTTTGCCGAACAGGCCGCGGCTGAAGCTTACGGTCGCCCACACCGATTCGAAGGAATCGGTGGTCAGCTCCTGCGGGACGAGTCCGATCAACGCGCGAGCGGCGCGAAAGTCGGTGATGATGTCATGGCCGCCGACCGTGACCCGACCCGTGCTGGGCCGGACCAGCCCGCAGATGGTGCTGATCAGTGTTGTCTTGCCTGCGCCGTTGGGACCAAGCAAAGCGAAGATTTCGCCGCGCCGGATGTCCAGGGTCACATTGCTCAGTGCCTCGAAACCGGAGGCATAGGACTTGGAGAGATTGGAAACCGAGATGATGACTTGCATCCGGTCAAAGATAGCAGAACCGGCCCGGTTTGCGGCTCGTCGACGCACAAACAACTTCAGGTCATTCCCGCACATCGTGTTCGGATCTTTACGGGTTAAACTCGTCGTCATCGACAAGCGTTTCATGAAGGTCCGACCATGAGTCTGCTCGAGGCAGTACGCAGTTTCTTTCAGCCGCCCCAGTCTGCACAGAAACGCCATGCAGGGGTGCGCGAGCGCTCGGTCCAGTGCATCGGTCCGCATGGCCTGCATCGCATGGCCTACACCGAGTGGGGTGATCCGGCCAATCGCAAGGTGCTGGTGTGCGCCCACGGCCTGACCCGCAATGGCCGTGATTTCGATGATCTCGCCCGGGCCTTGCTGGACGAGTATCGAGTGGTCTGCCCGGACGTGGTCGGGCGGGGGCGAAGCGACTGGCTGGGGGTCAAGGCCGATTATGGTTTTCCGCTCTACGTGTCGGACATGGTGACCTTGCTGGCGCGGCTCAACGCCGACACCGTGCATTGGGTGGGCACGTCGATGGGCGGCATCATCGGCATGCTGCTGGCCGGCCTGCCACGTTCGCCGGTGTCGCGGCTGGTGCTGAACGATGTCGGTCCGGTCATCACAGCGGTCTCGCTGCGTCGTATCGGCGAGTATGTCGGGCGGGCGCCGAAATTTCCGAGCATGGCGGCTGCCGAGGCCTGGATTCGCGAGGTCAGCGCGCCGTTCGGTGCGCTCACCGACGCGCAGTGGGAGCACTTGACCCGATATTCGGTTCGGCCGGTCGAGGGGGGCTTCTCCATGGTCTACGACCCGGGCATCGGCGAGGTCTTCCGCAGCACGCCCATCATCGGCGATCTCGAAATGTGGGATGCGTACAAGGCGGTGCGTTGTCCGACCCTGGCGCTGCGTGGCGCCGAGTCGGACCTGTTGGAGTCCTCGACCCTGCAGAAAATGTCCGAAGTCGGGCCGTGTGCGCAGATCGCCGAAATACCCGGGGTCGGCCATGCGCCGATGTTCATGGACGAGGCGCAGATCGCACTGGTCCGCGATTTTCTGCTGAAGCCTTGAGTCATCCGAACCTCGCGGAATCGCATGCCCCGCAATGTCGGGCTTCATGAGTCGATGCGGCCGAGACTGCGTTTACCCGGTTTGAGGGATGTTCGTCCTGCGCTGGAGCGTTGACTGGCGTAAGTCGATCGCTTGTCGTGTTCCCGGTAGCAGCGCCGGGCTTCAGTCCTGGTGTTCGTTTTCCGGCTTGAACGCGATGGATGCGGAGTTGATGCAGTAGCGAAGCCCGGTCGGCTGAGGACCGTCCTCGAACACATGGCCGAGGTGGGCGCCACACTGCTGGCACAAGACCTCGGTGCGCTGCATGAAATGGCTGCGGTCCTCGGCCGTTTCCACGTTCTCGGGTGCGGCGGCGGTCCAGAAACTGGGCCATCCGCAGCCGGCATCGAACTTGTGATCGGCGTGAAACAGCGGTGCGCCACAGCAACGACAGCGATAGTCACCCTTGTCCCAGGTGTTCCAGTACTCGCCGGTAAAGGCGCGCTCGGTCCCTTTCTCGCGGGTGACATGGTATTGCTCGGGCGACAGCAACTGCCGCCATTCCGTGTTCGACTTCTCGATCTTTCGTGTCATGTCGACTCTCTCGAAAAAACCATCTCGCTGCGATTGCCGCGCAAGCGTTCAGTGAAGGTGTCTGGGGGCGTGCTCGCCCTGCGACTCGGGCATCTCGGCGTGGGCGGTCTCGCCGTCGGCCGATGGATACATCGGGGCGCCGCAGTCGTCGCAGTATTCGAGTGGAAAACGATGGTCGAGGTTCAGGATCTGGGTCACGCCGCAGTCGCGCAGGACGGCCTCGATCTGGGCCGGAATGTCGCTGTGCTCGTTCTCCGGGCCGAGCAGCGGCCAGACCACGCCGTGCACGATCTGCTCCGACGGGCCGACCGAAAATCCGACCCGGTATTCCTCGAGTTCGCGATCGTGAAAGGGCGCGATCACCGCGCGCAGGTTGGCCGCGGGCGCGTCGAGTTCGACCCCGAGAAAGGCGACCGAGGCGCGAATCGCGTAGGGGCGGCTGCTGCGGTCGGCCTGGCGACTGGCGGCGAAGTAGGTTTCGGGCAGCACGACTTCACTGGTGCAGCCAGGCAGGGTCGGGCCGAGACAGGCGCCACCCTGGTTGCGCCACTGGTTGAGCGCCTGCTCGCGGCTACCGCCTTGTTCCTGCCAGGTGAACAGGGCTTGTCCGCGGGGGACCGCCACCGCGGCGAGCAGGTAGCGGGTGTCCGACAGAAAATGCGCCGTCTCGGGCATGCCTCGGGTTTCCAGGTGAAGGTCCTGATCTTCCAGCGCGGCGCGCCCCAGTGCATGGGCGAATTCCGATGTCGCACAGTAACCCTGCGGGAGTTGATCCGGACTGAACAGGTAGTCGGCGACGGCGATCTTGGCGTCGCTGGCGAAGATGTGGGCCTGCAGATGCACCCGGAGGTTGGCGAGGACGGCCGGTGGAATCGTGTTGGCCGGAATCTGGTAACGCGACCACGCCAGGATGGGCGCGCCGATCAGCAGGATGTCGTGGCTCTTGGACAGGCGCGAGGCATTCTCGGCGCGGGCCTCGATGAAGTCGGCGAGTTCCTCGTAGGCGCCGGGATTCGAGCCGTAGAGACTGTCCAGGGCGGCATTGAGGGCTTCCTCGTCGTGGGCCTGCAGCATGTCGTCGATCACCGCCGACAGTTTGTGGTCCCAGAACGCGTCTTCGGCACGGCTGCCCGATTCGCTCAGGCCGTTGGCCATGCGGACCAATTCTTCGGTTTCGCGGCTTTGGCCGCCGCGACGCTTTTGTCGGATTCTTTTCATTGATGACCTCTTGGAGGGGTAGGCATCCGGGGTCGGGCGAGGGGCCCGTCCGCGCCGAACGTCCCTGGATTGCTCGCGATTCTTCTCGATGTTCAGTAGGCTGGCTTGTCCAGCCGGATCGCCTGCATGATGGTAGCCGAAATCTCCTCGATCGATTTCGTGGTCGAGTCCAGCCAGGGAATGTTTTCGCGCCGCATCAGCTTCTGTGCCGCATCGATTTCATAGACACAGTTGTCCAGCGCGGCATAACGGCTGTTGGCTCTGCGTTCCTGGCGGATCTGGCTGAGTCGTTCGGGCGAGATCGTCAGTCCGAACAGCTTGGACCGGTACTTGTGGAGTTCGCCGGGCAGTTTGTTGCGCTGGAAATCCTCTGGAATCAACGGATAGTTGGCCGCCTTCACGCCGAACTGCATGGCCAGATAGAGGCTGGTCGGTGTCTTGCCGGAGCGGGAGACGCCGACCAGAATCACGTCGGCATCGGCCAGTTCGCCATCGGAGGAGACGCCGTCGTCGTGAGCCATCGCAAAGTTGATCGCCTCGATCCGTGCCTTGTAGTCGCTGCTTTCGGCGATGCCATGAAAGCGGCCGACCGCGTGGTTGGAGCGCATGCTCAGTTCGGCTTCGAGCGGACCGATGAATTGCTCGAACAAATCGATGAAGAGGGCGTCGGCCTGTCGCAGGCCGGCGACCGTCTCGGGGTTGACCAGGGTGCTGAAGACGATCGGTCGCAGCCCGTCGCGCTGGGCGGCTTCACGGATTTGTCGCGCGCAGTCGAGGGCCTTGTCGAGATCATCGACGAAGGGAATGCGGACCTGCCGTGCCTTGAGCTCGGGAAACTGGGTCAGCAAGCTGTGCCCGAGGGTTTCGGCGGTGATGCCGGTGCCGTCTGAAATGAAAAAGGCGGTGCGCATGATGGACGTTTTCGGAATCGTGGCTAAAAATCGCCGTTGGTGATGAAAACGATTCGTGCCGCAAGGCAGCAAAGATCGTAAAATCCTATTCTGCTTTGTCCCCAACATTTTCGGAAGCCAATTCATGACTCGTTACGTGATTCCCTTCACCGAGCTGCGCATGACAGATGTGGAGCAGGTCGGCGGCAAGAACGCCTCACTCGGTGAAATGATCAGCCAGTTGCCGTCCAGTGTACGGGTGCCGGGTGGTTTCGCGACCACCGCGGACGCGTATCGGGACTTTCTGGCGCACCAGGGTCTGGCCGAGCGGATCGAAAAAGCGCTCTCTACCCTGGATGTCGACGATGTCGTGACGCTGGCGAAGACCGGCGCCGAGATCCGCCAGTGGATCGTCGACACCCCGTTTCCGGCCCGTCTGGAAGAAGAGATCCACACCGCCTACAACGCCCTGACCGCGGAAGGCGAGGGCAGCTTCGCGGTGCGCTCGTCGGCAACCGCCGAGGATCTGCCCGATGCATCCTTTGCCGGGCAACAGGAAACCTTCCTCAATATCCACGGCTACGAGAACATCCTGCATGCGATGAAGGAAGTGTTCGCCTCGCTCTACAACGACCGCGCGATCGCCTACCGGGTGCACAAGGGCTTCACCCATGCCGAGGTGGCTTTGTCGGCCGGCGTGCAGCGCATGGTGCGCTCCGATACCGGGGCCTCCGGAGTGATGTTCACCATCGATACCGAGTCGGGTTTCAGCGACGTGGTCTTCATCACGTCGTCCTACGGTCTGGGCGAGACCGTGGTCCAGGGTGCGGTCAACCCGGACGAGTTCTATGTTCACAAGCCGACGCTGGCCTTGGGCAAGCCGGCGGTGATTCGCCGCAACCTCGGCTCCAAGCTGATCAAGATGGAGTTCGCGGACAAGCGCGAGGCCGGCAAGTCGGTGCGCACCGTCGATGTGACCGAGGCCGATCGCAACCGCTTCTCGCTGACCGACGCCGATGTGCTCGAGCTGGCCCGCTATGCGGTGATCATCGAGGATCACTATGGCCGTCCGATGGATATCGAGTGGGGCAAGGACGGCGACGATGGCAAGCTCTACATCCTGCAGGCCCGCCCGGAGACGGTGAAGAGCCAGTCCAGCGGCCATGTGATGGAGAAGTACCGCCTCAAGCAGTACGGCAAGGCGCTGACCCATGGCCGCGCGATCGGCCAGAAGATCGGGGTCGGCACGGTGCGTGTGGTCGCCAATGCGTCCGAGATGAACCGGGTGCAAGCCGGCGATGTGCTGGTGACCGACATGACCGATCCGAACTGGGAGCCGGTGATGAAGCGCGCGAGCGCGATCGTGACCAACCGTGGTGGGCGGACCTGCCACGCGGCGATCATTGCGCGTGAGCTCGGCATTCCGGCCATCGTCGGTTGCGGCAACGCGACCGAGGTGCTGGAAGAGGGCGATTCGGCCACCGTGTCGTGTGCCGAGGGCGACACCGGATACGTGTATCGCGGCAAACTCGACTACGAGGTCATCACCACCGACATGGGCAACCTGCCCGAGATCCCGGTCAAGGTGATGATGAACGTCGGGAATCCCGAGCTCGCCTTCGAGTTCGCCCAGATCCCGAACGGCGGGGTCGGTCTGGCCCGCCTCGAGTTCGTGATCAACAACATGATCGGCATCCACCCGAAAGCCATCCTGGAGCTGGGCCAGGTGCCGGCCAGCCTGCGCGAGGAGATCGTCCGTCGTTCGCGCGGTTATGCCACGCCCAAGCAGTTCTTCATCGAGAAGCTGGTCGAGGGCATCGCGACGATCGCGGCTGCGTTCTATCCCAAACCGGTGATCGTGCGCATGTCCGACTTCAAGTCGAACGAGTACCGCAAGCTGCTCGGCGGCGACATCTACGAGCCGGAAGAGGAAAACCCGATGCTGGGTTTCCGCGGTGCGTCGCGCTACATCGCCCACACCTTCCGTGACTGCTTCGAGATGGAATGCGCGGCGATGCGCAAGGTCCGCAACGAACTGGGCCTGACCAACGTCCAGATCATGATTCCGTTCGTGCGCAACGTGGAAGAGGCGGCCGGCGTGGTCGAACTGCTGGCTCAGCACGGTCTGCGTCGGGGCGACAACGAACTCAAGCTGATCATGATGTGCGAGATCCCGTCGAACGCCTTGCTGGCCGATGCCTTCCTAGAGCATTTCGACGGCTTCTCGATCGGTTCGAACGATCTGACCCAGCTCACGCTCGGGCTGGATCGCGATTCCGGCCTGGTCGCCCATGCCTTCGACGAGCGCGACCCGGCGGTCAAGCAGTTGCTGTCGATGGCGATCAGTGCGGCCAACCGGTTGGGGAAGTATGTCGGCATCTGCGGCCAGGGGCCGTCGGATCACGCCGACTTCGCCGAATGGCTGATGGACGAGGGCATCCAGACCATCTCGCTGAACCCGGATACCGTCGTCGATACCTGGCTTAAGCTGGCAGCGCACCGGGCCGAGTAATGGGACCGATGAAGTAAAGAAGAAAGCCCCGAAGCGAAACGCGACGGGGCTTTCTTTTTTCAGGTTGCCGGACGGGTGTTCAGGCCGAAAAGAAGTCCTTGACCTTGTCCATCCACGACTTCGCCTTGGGGTTGTGACGGTCCGAGTCCGAACTCGACAACTCTTCGAATTCGCGCAGCAATTCCCTCTGGCGTTCGGTCAGCTTGACCGGGGTTTCCACGACGACATGGCACATCAGGTCGCCCTGGGCGTGTGAGCGCACATTGCGAATGCCCTTGCCGCGAAGCCGGAAGGCACGACCGCTCTGGGTCTCGGCCGGGATCTTGAGGCGAGCCATGCCGTCCAGGGTCGGGATTTCGATCTCGCCACCGAGTGCCGCGGTGGTGAAACTGATCGGCATCTCGCAGTGCAGGTCGTCGCCGTCGCGCTTGAACACCGGGTGGGAGCGGATCCGGATCTCGACATAGAGGTCACCCGGCGGCCCCCCGTTGACACCGGGCTCGCCGTGTCCAGCGTGACGCAGCCGCATGCCTTCGTCGATACCGGCCGGGATCTTGACCTCCAGCGTCTTGTGGCTCTTGACCCTTCCCGCGCCGCCGCAGCTGGTGCAGGGGTCGGGAATGATCCGTCCGGTACCGTGGCATTTCGGGCAGGTCTGCTGGATCGAGAAGAAACCCTGCTGGATGCGGACCTGGCCGGCACCGCCACAGGTGCTGCAAGTCTGCGGCTGGGTACCAGGTTTGGCGCCGCTGCCGTGGCAGGTGCCGCATTCCTCTATGGTCGGGATACGTATGGTCTTCTCGGAGCCGCGTGCGGCTTCTTCCAGCGAGATCTCGAGGTTGTAGCGCAGGTCGGCGCCGCGATAGACATTGGATCGCCCGCCGCGACCGCCGCCGAAAATGTCGCCGAAGATGTCCGAGAACGCATCGGCGAAGCCCTCGAAACCCTGGCCGCCCGGACCTCCGCCCATGGTCTGGTCGACCCCGGCATGACCGTAGCGATCATAGGCCGCTTTCTTTTGCGGATCGGACAGCACCTCGTAGGCTTCGCTCAGTTCCTTGAACTTGGCTTCGGCTTCCTTGCTGTCCGGATTCCGGTCCGGGTGGTGCTTCATCGCGAGCTTGCGATAGGCCTTCTTGACCTCGTCTGCCGCCGCGTCGCGATTGACGCCCAATACTTCGTAATAGTCTCGTTTCGCCATCTGTCAGTCCTGAAAGTCCTGGGGCGGGATAGGCGAGTCGCCAGTGGCAAAAAGTCGGGAGCGCGCCTCGCGGCACGACCCCCGACTCCTCAAACCCCGCTGCCGAAGTTTACTTGTTGTCCTTCACTTCAGTGAATTCGGCATCGACCACGTCGGCCTCCGCAGCCTTGGCTTCAGCGCCTGCCGCGCCGGCACCCGCACCGCCAGCCGCTTGGGCTTCGGCCTGGCTTTGGGCATACATCTTTTCACCCAGCTTCTGGCTGGCGGTCGCCAACGCTGCGCTCTTGGCCTCGATCACGTCTTTCTCGTTGCTCTTGAGCGCCTCTTCGGCTTCCTTGATCGCATTCTCGATCGCACCCTTCTCGGCGGCGTCGATCTTGTCGCCATACTCGCCAAGTGCCTTCTTGACCGAGTGGATCAGCGCGTCGCACTGGTTGCGTGCGTCGACCAGTGCATGCGCCTTCTTGTCTTCCTCGGCGTGCGCAGCCGCGTCGCGCACCATGCGCTCGACTTCGTCGTCCGACAGACCTGAGTTGGCCTTGATCTGGATCTTGTTCTCCTTGCCGGTGGCCTTGTCCTTGGCCGACACGTGCAGGATGCCGTTGGCGTCGATGTCAAAGGTGACCTCGATCTGCGGCATGCCGCGCGG
>JAUVVG010000012.1 GCA_030604735.1 Azoarcus sp. | reverse complement strand
TCAATTGCCCGGATCTCGCGGCGAAATCGCCTGAGCATGCTGCGCATGCAAGGCCATTTGACTGCGTCGCTGCGCCGCTTCGCGGCTGGTCACCGCGGTTTGCAATCAGGATCTTTTCAAACATGAACACTCTCCAGCCTCAATGCCCATGAGCCACCGCTCGGGCCTGCAATCGGTTTTGTCCTCCCCCTTGAAGGGGGAGGAACCTGCTTACTGCGCTCCGGACTCCGGTACCCACGCCGCCGGGCGCTTGGACAGGAAGGCGTCCAGGCCTTCCTTCGCTTCCGGCGTCGCGCGCAGTTCCGAGATGCGCCGCGCGGTGTCCTCGACCACCGCCTCGGTGACCGGGCGGTTGGCGACCCCGCGGATCAGATCCTTGGCCGCAGCCTGGGATTTCGGGCCGCCCTGGAGCAGGGCCTCGACGATTTCGGCCACCTTGTCATCCAGCTTCTCGACCGCGACGACCTCGTGCGCCAGTCCGATCTCGGCCGCGCGGGCCGCGGTGATTCGCTCGGCAGTCTGAAAATAGCGGTAGGACTGACGTTCCCCGATCGCCCGGATCACGTACGGACTGATCGCCGACGGGATGATGCCGAACTTGACCTCCGAGGTCGCGAACACCGCACGCTCGGCCGCGACGCAGATGTCGCAGGCCGAGGCCAGCCCCATGCCGCCACCCAGGGCGGCACCCTGCACCCGCGCGATGGTCGGCTTGCTCATCTCCGACAGGGTGCGCAACATGCCGGCCAGCCGCATCGCGTCGCCGAAGTTCTCGGCCTCGCTCGCCTCGCCGGCGGCCTTCATCCAGTTCAGGTCGGCTCCGGCCGAGAAGCTCTTGCCCCGCCCGGCCAGCACCACCACGCGCACCGCCATGTCCTCGTCGAGCATCCGGCAGGCGGCGGTCAGATCCGCGATCAGCTGGGCGTTGAACGCGTTATGCACATCCGGCCGGTTCATCCAGACGGTGGCCACGCCCCTGGTCACTTCGATTTCCAGTGTTTCATACATTTTTTCCGGTCTCCTCTCACATCGGTGCGACGCCACTGCCGGCGTCGCACGCCATCACATCCGGAACAGGCCGAACTTGGTCTGCGGAATCGGCGCGTTGAGCGCGGCCGACAGGCTCAGGCCAAGCGTGCGACGGCTCTGGGCCGGATCGACGACGCCGTCGTCCCACAGCCGCGCGGTGGCGTAATACGGGTGGCCCTGCAATTCGTACTGATCGCGGATCGGCGCCTTGAAGGCCTCTTCGTCCGCAGCGCTCCAGTTGCCACCCTTGGCCTCGATGCCGTCGCGGCGCACCGTGGCGAGCACGCTGGCGGCCTGCTCGCCACCCATCACCGAGATGCGTGCATTCGGCCACATCCACAGGAAGCGCGGGCTGTAGGCGCGGCCGCACATGCCATAGTTGCCGGCGCCGAAGCTGCCGCCGATGAGCATGGTCAGCTTGGGCACCTGGGCAGTGGCCACCGCGGTGACCATCTTGGCGCCGTCCTTGGCGATGCCGCCGTTCTCGTACTTGCGGCCGACCATGAAGCCGGTGATGTTCTGCAGGAACAGCAGCGGGATGCCGCGTTGGGCGCACAGCTCGATGAAGTGCGCGCCTTTTTGCGCCGATTCGCCGAACAGGATGCCGTTGTTGGCAACGATGCCCACCGGATAGCCATAGAGCTGGGCGAAACCGGTCACCAGCGTGGTCCCGTAGCGCGCCTTGAATTCGTCGAAGCGCGAACCATCGACGATTCGGGCGATGATCTCGCGCACATCGAAGGGTTTGCGGGTATCGACCGGCAGGATGCCGTAGATCTCTTCCGGATCGTAAAGCGGCTCCTCGCCCCCGCCCAGCGCCATGCCCAGGGGCTTGATCCGGTTCAGGTTGCCGACGATGCGCCGCGCCAGATAGAGCGCGTGGTTGTCGTTCTCGGCCAGATGGTCGGCCACGCCCGAGAGCCGGGTATGCACGTCGCCCCCACCCAGGTCCTCGGCGGTGACCACCTCGCCGGTCGCCGCCTTGACCAGCGGCGGGCCGCCGAGAAAGATCGTGCCCTGGTTCTTGACGATGATGGTCTCGTCCGACATCGCCGGCACGTAGGCGCCACCGGCGGTGCATGAACCCATCACCACCGCGATCTGCGGGATGCCCTTGGCCGACATGTTGGCCTGGTTGTAGAAGATGCGGCCGAAGTGGTCGCGGTCCGGAAAGACCTCGTCCTGGCGCGGCAGGAAAGCGCCGCCGGAATCAACCAGGTAGATGCAGGGCAGATTGTTCTGCGCGGCGATCTCCTGTGCACGCAGGTGCTTCTTGACCGTCATCGGGTAGTAGGTGCCGCCCTTCACCGTGGCATCGTTGGCCACGATCATGCACTCCACGCCCTTGACCCGGCCGATGCCGGTGATCACGCCGGCACTCGGCGCCTCGTCGTCGTACATGCCCATGGCCGCGAGCTGACCGACCTCGAGAAACGGCGTGCCCGGATCGAGCAGGTGCCCGACCCGGTCGCGCGGCAACAGCTTGCCGCGCGCCACATGCTTTGCGCGGGCCGCCTCGCCCCCACCCAGGCTCACTCTCGAGACCTGCTCCCGCAAGTCGGCCACCACCCCGCGCAAGGCCTCGGCATTGGTCTGGAACTCGGCGCTACGGGTATTGATGTTGCTCTTGATTGTGCTCATGTCTCCTCGTCCTGCTGTCTGGTCGTACGAGATCGTCATTGAAAGACTTCAGCCTGGAAGCCTAACGCCGATCACCCCATCGCGGCTGCCAACATGGTTGCAATAACTGCCACTCCACTGCACCATTTCTCGTCATGAAAATCGTCCTTCCCATCGCCGCGGATCTCACCCGCGGTCGCGCCGCCACGCCGATCGCCTTCATCCGCGCGATCGTCCTCGGGTATCGCGCCAGGGGGATGGATCCGGCCAATACGCTACGCCTGGCGCGAATCCCGGAGCCGTGGCTCGACGACCCGGCCGTCCGAGTCACCGCCGCGCAAATGGAAGTCTTCTCCGCACTGGCCATGCAGGAGCTCGATGACGAAGCCTTGGGCTGGTTTTCACGCAGGCTGCCGTGGGGCAGCTACGGCATGCTGGCCCGCGCTTCGCTCACCTCGCCCACACTGGAAATCGCGATCAAGCGCTGGTGCCGCCACCACCACCTGCTCACCGACGATCTTACGCTCGAGTTCGGTCACACGCGAAATATCGCCACACTGCGCATCGCCGAAGCCCGCGACCTTGGCGAGTTGCGTGAGTTCTGCCTGGTCTCGATGCTGCGCAACCTGCTCGGCTACGCCTGCTGGCTGATCGACTCACGGATCGCGTTGGCCGAAACGACACTGCCGTTTCGCTCGCCGCCGCACGCCGACGCCTACCCCTACCTCTTCTCGGGCCCGATCCGCTTCGACGCCGACGCCGCCGGCTTCAGCTTCGACGCCCGCTACCTCGCGCTGCCCCTGCGCCGCGACGAGGCCGCCTTGCGCACCATGCTGCAGCGCGCCCTGCCGCTCACCGTGCTTCAGTACCGGCGCGACCGCCTGCTGGTGCACAGTGTCCGCCAGATCCTCGCCGCCGCGCCGGCCGCGTCCCACACGGCCGAAGCACTCGCCGTCCGGTTCAACCTGTCGGTGCGCACGCTGCACCGGCAGCTCAAGGAGGAAGGGGTATCGCTGCAGAAGCTGAAGAACGAAGTGCGCCGGGAGCAGGCGATACGGTTGCTGCTGCAAACACGCAAACCGGTCAAACAGGTCGCCGCGGCAGTCGGGTTCGACAGCGAGAAGAGCTTTGCGCGGGCGTTTCGGGAATGGACCGGGATGGCGCCTAGCCGGTTCAGGGAAGATCCTGCCGCGGAAAAAGCGAGCAGATAGCCGGCACTGCCATTCGCTGCCTACTCGCCCACTTTTCCCCGCATCGCTTTCACCGACGCGCGCCTGGCCTTGCCTTCCAGCCTGCGGGTGATGGAAGCACGTGTCGGCCGGGTTGCGCGCCTGGGTTTGGGCGGCGCCGCGACCCGATTGATCAGATCTTCCAGGCGGCGAATCGCCTCGGCGCGGTTCTTCTCCAGGCTGCGGAACTTCTGCGCCTTGATGATCACGATGCCGTCCTTGCTGATGCGATGGTCGCCGAGCTGAAGCAGGCGGGTCCGGATATCCTCGGGCAGACTGGAGGCCATGATGTCGAAGCGCAGATGCACCGCGTTCGATACCTTGTTGACGTTCTGCCCGCCGGCCCCCTGGGCGCGGATCGCACTGATCTCGACTTCATCGGGCGAAACGGTAATGAGGGCTTGCATCCTGGACCTCCGTCCGCCGTCACGCGTTATCTGCAGCGAGCCGGCCGGCCTGGCGGATTTCTTCTTCCTCCAGCGCCGCCTCGATGACCTGCAGGACGTCCGAGACATCTGCCGGGGCCTCGTCCGTCGCGAAGAGGCCTGTGAGCACCGAATCGGGCTGCAGCTTGCCGGATTCGTAAAGGGACCAGATCTCCTTGCCGTAGGCTGTTTCACGCAATTCCGGGGCAAACTGGCCGAAATAAGCGGCCAGATTGTCGACGTCACGCTCGAGCATGGCGCGGGCATTGTTGTTGGCCGCGGCGTCGACCGCCTGCGGCAGGTCGATGATCACCGGGCCGTCGGGGTCGACCAGCACGTTGTATTCGGACAAGTCGCCATGGACGATGCCTACGCACAGCATGCGCACCACCTGGCGCACCAGAACGGCATGGAAGCGCCGCGCATCGTCCTCATCGAGCACGACGTCGTTGAGCCGGGGGGCCGGCTCGCCGTCGTCGTCGGTCACCAGCTCCATCAGCAAAACGCCTTCATGAAAGTCGTACGGCGTCGGTACCCGCACGCCCGCGGCGGCGAGCCGACGCAGGGCGTCGACCTCGGCATGCTGCCAGGCCGCCTCCTCTTCCTGTCGACCGTAACGCGACCGCTTGGCCATCGCGCGCGCCTGGCGGCTGTTCTTGATCTTGCGCCCCTCGGTGTAATCGACCGCCTTGTGGAATCCGCGCTTGTTGGCTTCCTTGTACACCTTGGCACAACGGACCACGTCGCCACACTGCACGACATACACGGTCGCCTCCTTGCCGCTCATGAGCTGGCGGATGACGCCATCGACGAGACCGTCGGCCACCAGCGGCGCGATTCTGCCCGGGATCTTCACTTATCGGCCCCCTTGAGAGGCGCGTCACGCCCGGTCATGCCATTTCGCCCGGCGACGGCATGTACCGTGTCGAGATACAAGGCCTCGACCTGCTCTCGCGCCCACGGGGTACGACGCAGGAACTTGAGGCTGGAAGCCATGCCGGGCTCGTGAGTGAAGCAGCGAATCCTGATCCGCTGGCCAAGCGCGGCCCAGCCTAGATGCGCCACCAGCTCGGTGAGTATCCGCGCCAGGCTGAGGCCATGCAGCGGGTTGTTGGGTTGGGGGTTGTTCATCGTGTTCTCGCAAGGACCGGAGGCGGAGCGCATGACGCGTGGCGCGATGCATCTGCTGCCACCCGGCGAAAGTTGCCATCGCAACTGGTCTGGAATGATAGAGGATGCGGCGGAGTGTCGGCGAGCCAATAACGGCCCGTCCGCGATTCGCCGGACCGGATCGAAGTGTCGATTGCCACGGCACGCCACCCTCACTGTGAGACCTGCCGTGGAGTTCAGCCCCTGCTCAGCCCCCACTCAGCGCCTGCACGATGACCACCTCGTCCACCTCGGTCAGCGGCACGGACAAGTCATGCACTGCCCTGCCGTTGACGAAGAAACGCATGTGCGGGCGCATGCGGTCCTGCTCGTCTATGACGCGGAAACGGATGCCGGGGTAGCGCTCATCGAGATCGGCAAGGACTTCGGCGAGCGTCGCACCCTCGGCGGGGACGAGGCGCTCCCCGGTGTAGGAGCGCAGCGGGGTGGGGATGAGGACCTTCATCGGCCTGGGGTCTCGGCTGGCTGGGCGACCTCGACGGCGTAGATCTCGGGCAGGTGGCGCGCGATGCAGGTCCAGGCGCCGCCCTCGTCGGCACTCATCCACAGCTCGCCGCTGGTGGTGCCGAAGTAGAGCCCGACCGGGTCATGCGCATCGGCAGTCATGGCCTGGCGTTTGACCGTCCACCACGCCTGCTCGCTCGGCAGACCGGCGTCGAGCCGCTGCCAGCTGTCGCCGCCATCGCGGGTGCCGTAGACCGCGGGTTTGCCGTCCGGGCTGGTGCGCGGCCAGACGGTCTGGCCGTCCATCGGGAACACCCAGACGCGGTCGGCGTCACGCGGATGGACCACCATCGGAAAACCGATGTCGCCCACCTCCCCCGGCATCGTGTTGCCAATACGCACCCAGTTGTCGTCAGGGCGATCGAGACGGTAGAGGCCGCAATGGTTCTGCTGGTAGAGGCGGTCCGGGTTGGCGGGCGAGAGCCGGATACAGTGCGGATCGTGAAAGGTCGGGTCGGCCACGTCGAAGCCTTCGACCACCTCGAGCCCCTTCAGCAGCGGCTTGAAAGTCCGACCGCCGTCGCGGGACTCATGCACGCCACCGCCGGACATGGCGAAGTAGAGATGGGCAGGGTCACGCGGGTCCACGATGATCGAATGCAGCTTGGGACCATCCGGCGTGCCATCCTGCACCGTGCCCATCCAGCGCCGGTAGTCGGGGTCGTCGTTGATCGAGGAAAAAGGCGCCCAGGTGTCGCCGCCGTCCTCGGAGCGGAACAGCCCCTGTGGCGAAGTGCCGGCATACCAGCAGTCCGGCTCGGACGGGTGGCCGGGGGTCAGCCAGAAGGTATGATCGACCGCCCGTCCCTGACCGTCCGGGCTCTTGGCAAAAGCGGGCGGACGCGCAGCCTCCTTCCAGGACGCGCCGAGGTCGGTCGAGCGGAACACGGTGGGCCCGAGGTGGCCGGTGCTGACCGCGGCGAGCAGGTTGCGGCCGTCCCGCGGGTCGAGCACCAGGTGATTGACGATGTGGCCGAGAAAGTGCGGCCCTTCCAGTCGCCACCGGCTTCGCGTGGCGTCGCCATGGACAAACCAGGCGCCCTTGCGGGTGGCGACGAGAATCAGCGTTGACGGCGATACGGTCGGGTCGGACTTGTTTGGCATGGTGCGCTCCTTCTCGGCAGACGCTCCCGCATTCCGAGGCGGAGCGCGAGCGGTGATCGCTCTGCTTCAGCATAGTCGACGCGGAGCAATTGCACTCAGAACCCGCCCGTCTCCAGCCAGCGTTCGATCTGCGGCAGGCGATCCACGCCCCAGAACGGTTCACCGTCGATAATGACGAAGGGCGAACCGAACACGCCCCGCGCTATCGCGGCATCGCATTCGGCGCGCAGCCGCACCTTGAGCGTGTCTTCACCCAGCGCGGCTTGCAGCGCGTTCCGGTCGGCCCCCAGCGCCGCCGCGATATCGAGCACCACTTCCGGCTGGGAGATGTCCCGGTTGTCACCAAAGTAAGCACGGAAGGTCTCAAGCGCGAAACGACGGGCGCGATCGGCGTCCTGCGCTTCCAGCCAGTAGAAGGCACGCGCGGCGGTCTGGGTACCGATCGGAAAAGGATCCGGGATACGGCAGGTCAGGCCGAGAAAACGGGCGGAGCGTTCGAAGTCGCGGCGGGCGTAGTCACCCTTGAGCGGCTTGGAAGGCAGGGGCACATCGCCGGTGACCTTGTACACCGCGCCGAGCAGGAAGGGGCGCCAGCGCACGCTGCGTCCATGTGCTGCGGCCAGGGCATCGATCTTCTCGGCCATGAAATAGCCGTAAGGCGAGGAAAAGTCGTAGTAGAAGTCGATCGGCTCGCTCATGGACAGCTCCTTTCAGTGCACTGCCCCGCGAACACCCGGATGCGAGCCAGCGCGCAGGAATAAAAAAGACCTTGTGTCGGGCGCGGAGCGGAGAGGGAGGCGTTCAGGGAAAGCGCCGTCGCCGTCTAAACCACAAGGCCGCTTAAAAAGAGGTCAGTCCGCCAGGGCCCGGCCGATGACGAGGCGCTGGATGTCGCTGGCCCCTTCGTAGATCTGGCAGACACGGACATCGCGGTAGATGCGCTCGACCGGGAAGTCGCTCACATAACCATAACCGCCGTGCACCTGGATCGCATCCGAACAGACCCGCTCGGCCATCTCGGACGCGAACAGCTTGGCCATCGACGCCTCCTTGAGACAGGGACGGCCGGCGTCCTTGAGGCTGGCGGCGTGCCACACCAGCTGGCGTGCCGCCTCCAGCTGGGTCGCCATGTCGGCGAGCCGGAAGTTGACTGCCTGGTGCTCGAACAGGGTCTTGCCGAAGCTCTCGCGCTCCTGCGCATACTTGACCGCGGCCTCCAGCGCGGCGCGGGCCATGCCGAGACATTGCGACGCGATGCCGATGCGGCCAGCCTCGAGATTGGACAGCGCGATTTTGTAGCCCTGCCCCTCCTCGCCGATCAGGGCATCGGCCGGGACACGGCAGTCCTCGAACAGGATCTGGGTCGTGTCGGAGGCCTTCTGGCCCATCTTCTCTTCGATGCGGCCGACCTGATACCCCGGCGAATCGGCCGGTACCAGAAAGCACGAGATGCCCTTCTTGCCGGCAGCCTTGTCGGTGACCGCGAACACGATCGCGACATCGGCATATTTGCCGGTGGTGATGAACTGCTTGACGCCGTTGAGCACCCACTCGTTTCCATCACGAACGGCCGCGGTGCGGATCGCGGCAGCGTCGGAACCCACGTGGGGTTCGGTCAGGCAGAAACAGCCGAGCTTCTCGCCCTGCGCAAGCGGGCGCAACCAGGCCTGCTTCTGCGCGTCCGAGCCGAAGCGGTTGATGATCCCGCAGGGCAGCGAGTTCTGTACGCTGACGATGGTCGAGGTCGCCCCGTCACCGGCGGCGATCTCTTCCAGAGCCAGCACCAGGCTCATGTAGTCCATGCCGGCACCGCCCCACTCCTCGGGCACGACCATGCCCAGCGCGCCCAGTTCGGCCAGTTCGTTCAGGGCCTCGCGCGGGAAGGTGTGATTGCGGTCCCAGTCGGCCGCGAACGGGGCGAGCCGCTCCTGCGCGAAAGTGCGCATGGTGTCGCGGATCATTTCCTGTTCTTCGGTGAGAATCATGTGTTGTCTCCGTGTGCTCTCGGGCTTCTGTCGGTTCAGGCCATTTCGACCGCGACCGCGGTTGCTTCGCCGCCGCCTATGCACAGGCTGGCGACGCCGCGCTTGCCACCGTATTGCTTGAGCGCGCCGAGCAGCGTGACCAGGATCCGGGCGCCGGAGGCGCCGATCGGGTGGCCGAGCGCGCAGGCCCCGCCATGGACATTGACCTTGTCGTGCGGCAGCTTCATCTCATGCATCGCGGCCATGGTGACCACCGCGAAGGCTTCGTTGATTTCCCACAGGTCGACGTCGCCAACACCCCACTGAAGCTTGGCGAGCAGCGCCTCCATGGCGCCAACCGGGGCGGTGGTGAACCAGCGCGGTTCGCGCGCATGGGTGGCGTGGCCGACGATGGTGGCGATCGGCGCGAGCCCGAGCGACTCGGCGGTCGAACGACGCATCAACACCAGCGCGGCGGCACCGTCGGAGATCGAACTGGAGTTGGCCGGCGTCACCGTGCCGTCCTTGCGGAAGGCCGGCTTGAGCGAACCGATCTTGTCGAGCTTGGCCTTGAGCGGCTGCTCGTCCTGCTCGATCACGGTATCGCCCTTGCGACCGGCGACCGTGACCGACGCGACTTCCCAGCCGAACAGGCCTTCGGTGATTGCCTTCTGTGCCCGCTCGGTCGAGGCGACCGCGAACGCATCCTGCGCTTCGCGGGTAAAGGCGAAGTGGTCGGCACAGTCTTCGGCGAAGGTGCCCATCAGGCGGCCCTTGGTCTCGGCAGAATAACGGTCCTCGAGACCATCGAAGAACATGTGGTCCAGCACCTGACCGTGGCCGAGGCGGTAGCCGCCACGCGCCTTGGGCAGCATGTAGGGGGCATTGGACATCGACTCCATGCCGCCGGCGACCATGATGTCGTTGCTGCCCGCCACCAGCAGGTCGTGGGCGAGCATGGTCGCCTTCATGCCGGAGCCGCAGACCTTGTTGATGGTGGTGCAGCCGGCGGACAGCGGCAGACCGGCGCCGAGTGCGGCCTGGCGGGCCGGCGCCTGACCGACACCGGCCGGCAGCACGCAACCCATGATGACCTCCTGCACTTTCTCGGGGGAGAGCCCGGCACGCTCGACGGCGGCACGAATCGCGACCGCGCCGAGCTCAGGGCTGGTCAGGGACGAAAGATCGCCCTGGAAGCCGCCCATCGGGGTGCGGGCGGCGGAAACGATGACGATGGGGTCGGACATGGGGTGCTCCTGTTGGTGTTCCGGGGAATGTTCATTTGAACGGCAGGGGCGGGATGAAATACCGCCGACCGCCGGGCCTCCGTAGGAGCGGGCTTGCCCGCGATACTGCCTGCGGGAAGACGGACGCCGCATCGCGGCCAAGGCCGCTCCTACACGGGATCTTGTCCGCGATCGGCTCGCCTCACAACGTCTCGGCGAACAGTTCGCGACCGATCAGCATGCGACGGATCTCGCTGGTGCCGGCGCCGATCTCGTACAGCTTGGCGTCGCGCCACAGCCGGCCGGTGGGGTACTCGTTGATGTAGCCGTTGCCGCCCAGGGTCTGGATCGCCTCGCCGGCCATCCAGGTGGCCTTCTCGGCCGAGTACAGGATCGCGGCGGCGGCGTCCTTGCGCAGCGTGCGGCTGTGATCCATGCGGTCGCAGGCCTGGCCGACCGCATACACATAGGCACGCGACGCCGACCAGATCGTGTACATGTCGGCGACCTTGCCCTGCATCAGCTGGAACTCGCCGATGCTCTGGCCGAATTGCTTGCGGTCGTGCAGGTAGGGCACGACCACGTCCATGCACGCCGCCATGATGCCGAGCGGACCACCACACAGCACCGCGCGCTCATAGTCCAGACCGCTCATCAGCACCTTGACGCCACCGCCGACCTGACCGAGCACGTTTTCCTCGGGGACTTCGCAGTCGTCGAAGAACAAGGGATAGGTGTTGGAGCCGCGCATGCCGAGCTTGTCGAGGTGGCTACCGCAGGAAAAACCCTTCATGCCCTTTTCGACGATGAAGGCGGTCACCCCGCGCGGGCCGGCCTCGACATCGGTCTTGGCATACACCACCAACGTGTCGGCATCCCCACCGTTGGTGATCCACATCTTGGCGCCGTTGAGCACGTAGCGATCGCCCTTCTTGTCGGCCCGCAGCTTCATGCTGACCACGTCGGAGCCGGCATTCGGCTCGGACATCGCGAGCGCGCCGACATGCTCGCCGGAGATCAGTTTGGGCAGGTACTTGGCCTTTTGCGCGGAATTTCCATTGCGCCGGATCTGGTTGACGCACAGATTGGAGTGCGCGCCATAGGACAGCCCGACCGAGGCGGAGGCACGCGAGATCTCCTCCATCGCGACGATGTGGGCGAGATAGCCCATGTTGGTGCCACCGTATTCTTCATCGGCGGTCATCCCGAGCAAGCCCATGTCGCCGAACTTCTTCCACAGGTCGGCCGGAAACTCGTTGTCGCGATCGATCGCCTCGGCACGCGGGGCGATCTCGTTCTGCGCGAAATCCTGCACCGCATCACGCAGGGCGTCGATGTCTTCGCCCAGATTCAGATTGAGACAGGGTACGTTCATCATCGGGTGTCCTCGATTCGTTCGGGTTAGGTATTGTTGTGCTCGAATTCGTTCCAGTGTGGCTCAGGCAAGACTGGAAGTCACTGCGAATGGCGCGGCCCGCCTTCCTTCTTTCCGGCCATCGCCATGATGGTCTGCTGCATCACCGCGCAGGGCGTCATCTTGCCGTCGCGCAAGCCGAACACCTCGGCGCGGGTGATCAGCAGCGTGCGTCCGGACTTGACCACCTCGCCGCGCGCCACCAGTCGCTCGCCTTCGGCCGGCGCGACAAAATTGATCTTGTATTCGACAGTCAGCACACTGGCGTCGGCATCGGTCAGCGTATTGGCCGCATAGCCTGCGGCCGAATCGGCGACCATGGCGACGATGCCGCCATGGACGAAGCCATGTTGCTGGGTGATGCCGTCACTGAACGGCAACTCGATCTCGACCAGGCCGGGCTCGACGACGACGATCTCGGCGCCCACCAGCGTCATCGCGCGCTGCGTGGCAAAGCTCGCCCGCACCCGCTCCCGGAAACCCGGGTCCCGCACCTGAAAAGCCTGCTTCTCTGTCATGGAGGTCTCCTCTATCGTTTTTTTCTTTGACGCTACTTTATTTTACGTTGACGTAAACGTCAACCAAACGGCAAATGGATCAGGCCGCGTTGCGGATCCGCTTGGCCAGTTCGGCCTTGGCCTGGGCGGCACCGACCGCGTCGTGCCCGAGCAGATCGGTGCATTGCTTCTCGAGCATCGCGATCTCGCCGAGCACGGCCTCGATATCTTCACGCTGTTGCTCCAGGGCCGCGCGTCGCACCGCGAGCGCCTTCAAGAAACGCTGCAACTGGGGCGCATAGTTGCGCACGCCGCCGTACATCTCGATCAATTCCCGAATCTCGGCCAGGGACAAGCCCAGACGCTTGCCACGCAGGGTAAGCTTGAGCCGGGTCCGGTCCGCCTTGGTGTAGACTCGGGCTCGCCCCGACCGCGCCGGGCGCAACAAGCCCTGATCCTCGTAGAAGCGGATCGCGCGCGGCGTGATGTCGAACTCGCGCGCGAGTTCGGTGATGGTGTAGGTTTGCTCTGTCGCCATATGCTTGGGTCCGCGTCCTGACGCGAATTCGATCACCGGGGAAGTGTCGTGGAGTTAAGCAGATTTGAGCGGCCCGATCAATCGCCAACGAGATTCCGTCAGACAGGAGCGCATCCGTGATTCATTCAGCCGAACTCGAGTACCCGTTCGAACAGACCCCGGCCTCCGGCGAATCGGTGTCCATCATGCCGGGCATCCGCTGGATCCGCATGCCGCTGCCGTTCGCGCTGGACCACATCAATCTGTGGTTGCTCGACGACGATAGCGCCATCGTGCCGGTCGACTCCGGTTATGCGTTGGACGAAGTCCGGTCGTACTGGCAGACGATTCTGGACGAGGGCCGCAGAATCTCCGGCCTCGTCGTCACCCACTGTCACCCGGACCATATCGGGCTCGCCGCCTGGCTCGCCGAACGCGATCAGGCGCCCGTCTTCATGACCCAAGGCGAGTACTTGGGCGCCCACGCGCTGTGGCACCAGTTGCCCGGCTACGCGGTCGAGGACATGGTCGCCCACTACCAGCGCCACGGGCTCGACAGGGACCGCCTGGACGCCTTGCAGGCACGCGGTAACGCCTACCGCCGCGGCGTGCCTGTCCTGCCCAGCGCCTACCACCGCATGTTCGACGGCGACGTGCTGCACATAGGCGGCAACGAGTGGCGGGTCATCGTCGGATACGGGCATTCACCAGAGCATGCCAGCCTTTACTGCGAGCAACTCAGGGTCCTGATTTCGGGTGACATGCTGTTACCGCGCATCTCGACCAACATCAGCGTCTATGCTGCAACGCCGAATGATGATCCACTAGGCTGGTTCCTGGAATCGCTGCACCGCATCAAGGACTTGCCCGATGACACGCTCGTGCTACCATCGCATGGTCGACCGTTTCGCGGTCTGAAAGCGCGCATCGACCAACTCGAGGCCCACCACCGTGACCGGTGCGACGCCTTGCTCGACGCGATGCGTGGCCCGTCAAGCGCAGGAGACCTGCTCTCGACGCTGTTCACGCGGACGCTAGACACACATCAGGTCATGTTTGCCATGGGAGAGGCGGTTGCGCACCTGAACTACCTGAACAGCCGAAGGGTGGTGCGCAAACTGGCGCATAGCGATGGCATGATCCGATTCGAACGAACATCGTGAAAGATAGGAGCGATAAGCAATGGCCGCACCCACCCCAGACAAGACGAATCCGGACCTGCCGGACCCGCAAGTGATCGCCAAGACCTACGCAGAAGTCGCGCAGCGCGCATCCAGCCTGATCAGCGAACACGTGCAGCGTCAGCTCAAGAAGGGTGTCAGCACGCCCAGCGACGAGCTCGGCATCGCCCAGGCGTTCATGGACATGATGGCCAAGCTCCTGTCCAACCCCTACAAACTCGCCCAGTCCCAAATGAACCTGGTGTGGGACTACTTCTCGCTGTGGCAGCACTCCATGCTGCGGGTGATGGGCATGCACACCGAACCGGTCGCCTCGCCCGAGAAGAGCGACAAGCGCTTCAAGGACGAACAATGGGAAGAGCACTTCCTGTTCGACTACATCAAGCAGTCCTACCTGATCGCGGCCCGTCACGTGCATGACACGGTCAGCGGTGTCGAAGGACTGGACGAACAGACCCAGAACAAGGTCAACTTCTTCACCCGCCAGTACATCGACGCCCTGTCACCATCGAATTTCGCGATTTCCAACCCGGAGGTCTTCCGCGAGACGGTCAAGAGCCAGGGCCAGAACCTGATCAAGGGCCTGAACAATCTGCTCCGTGACATGGAAGACGGCAGCGGCCAGTTGCGGGTCAAGATGACCGACACCAGCGCCTTCGAGCTCGGCAAGAACGTCGCCACCACCCCGGGCAAGGTCGTGTTCCAGACCGAGATGATGCAGCTGATCCAATACACGCCCAGCACCGACAAGGTGCTGAAGCGTCCGATGCTGATCGTCCCACCCTGGATCAACAAGTTCTACATCCTCGACCTGCGCGAGAAGAACTCCTACATCAAGTGGTGTGTGGACCAGGGCCATACCGTGTTCGTGATCTCGTGGGTCAATCCGGACGAGCGCCTGGCCGAAAGGAGCTTCGACGCCTACCTGCTCGACGGCGTGATCGCCGCACTCGACGCGATCACCCAGCAGACCGGCGAAAAGGAAGTCAACGCCGCCGGCTACTGCCTGGGCGGCACACTGCTCGCCACCACGCTGGCCTATCTGGCCGCCAAGCGCCAGAAGCGGATCGCGTCGGCGACCTTCTTCACCACCATGACCGACTTCTCCGAACCCGGCGAGCTCGGCGTCTTCATCGACGAGAAGCAGGTCAGCAGCCTCGAGAAGAAGATGCTGGAGCGTGGATACCTCGAAGGCGCGGAGATGGCAACCACCTTCAACATGATGCGCGCCAACGACCTGATCTGGTCCTTCGTCGTCAATAACTACCTGATGGGCAAGGATCCGTTCCCGTTCGACCTGCTGTACTGGAACTCGGACTCCACCCGCATGCCGGCCGCGATGCACAGCTTCTACCTGCGCAACATGTACATGCAGAACAAGCTGGTCGAACCGGGTGGCATCGAGATCGACGGCACGCCGATCGATCTGTCCAAGATCAAGACACCGTGCTACTTCATCTCTACGATAGAAGATCACATTGCACCGTGGAAGAGCACCTACCTCGGCGCACTCAGGTTTGGCGGACCGGTCCGCTTCGTCCTGGGCGGTTCGGGCCACATCGCCGGCATCGTGAACCCGCCGGTGGCGAACAAGTACGGCTTCTGGGTCAACCCCAGCGCCAAGCTTGCCGCGACCGCGGACGACTGGTTCAAGGGCGCGGAGCAGCAGCCTGGCTCATGGTGGACCGACTGGCAGGACTGGATCGTAAGCCATGATGGCGACCAGGTCGAAGCCCGCGACCCGGCCAAGGGCAAGCTCAAGGCGCTGGAGGATGCGCCGGGTTCCTTCGTGAAGCTGCGTCTGGACCAGAAAGCGGCCGCATGAGCGTGCGGCATCGGACCGAAAAGGGGCGCAAGCCCCTTTTTTCCGTCCGGTGCGCGCCCCTGCGAGGATAGCGCCGGCATGACTTCGCCCCCATCCGCCCTCACCGCCCATGGCAATCCAGCACTCGTACTCGACACCAACACGGTGCTGGCCTTGTGGCACTTCGCCGACCCCAGCCTCGCGCCACTAGCGCAGCTGATCGAGTCCGGCCGGGCGAGGCTGTACGCCCGTGCGGATGCGCTGGACGAATTGCGCAGCGTGCTCGCCTATCGACAGTTCGCGATTCCAGCCGACAGGCAAATCGCGCTGCATACGGCGTATTCGGCGCGCTGCGTACTCGCCCCGATCCCGCCAGAGTCGACACCGCTCCCCACCTGCCGCGACCCGGACGACCAGAAATTCCTCGAGATCGCCCGGGACGTCGAGGCCGACTGGCTGCTGACACGGGATAAACTGCTGCTGAAGCTAGCCCGCCATCGGCTCATCCGCTCGGCCTTCGCCATCGTAACGCCCGACGCCTTCAGCAAGGCGCTGAAACCGCGAGATTGAACCCGGAAAAGAACGCCTGCTGCTACCCCCGCTGACCTTCAAGTCGCCGCAAAGGCCCGCCGGGCCCCGCCCCCAAGCGGCTGTTGAGCGCTTGAGGCGGACAAACACCGAAGTCGTCACCCACCCGCTGCCCCGATAAGACGCCCCCTCAGATCGGCCAGGTAACGGATGCCGGCAATCGCACGACTGCCATACCATGACGCCATCTCGCCGTCGATCAGCTCGACCGGCCGGCCGGACAGCCGGGCGACCTCGGCGACATGCTTCTCGCGAAAGCTGTAGGGCTCGGATGACAGCAGAACCCGTTCGACCGGATTCAACCACGGGGCATCCCAGCCGAACGCTGGATAACGCTTATCGGCCTCGGCCGGCCAGCTGATCCAGCCGACACGCGCCAGCATCGCCGAGATGTAGGTCTGCCTGGACACCGCCATCCACGGTTCGCGCCAGATCAGGTAAAGCACCTGTTCGGGCGCGAGACGGGCGCGCATCGCGTCGGCCTCGGCCAGCGCCGCGGTGAAACGACTCACCAGGTCCTCGGCCGACTGCTCGACCCCGAAGATGCCGCCCAACAGCCTATACAGCGCGACGTTGTCTTCGGGTACGCATGGATGGGTGACGATCACGTTGGGAATGAACCCAGACAGCGCCTCTACCGTTTCACGGCGGTTCTCGTCGATATTGACGATCAGGTGGGTGGGACGGAGCGAGCGGATCACGTCCAGCTTGACGTCCTTGGTCCCACCAATCTTGGCCACCTTGCGCAACACCTCGCGCGGATGAATGCAAAAACCGGTGCGTCCGACCAGACGGTCGGCCAGACCGAGATCGCATACGAGTTCGGTAATCGAAGGCACCAGCGACACGATTCTGGGCTCGCCCTGGCAAGGTCGATGAACCGTCCCCAGCGCATCGCACAGCGCCATATCCTGATCCGCACCCGTTTCAGCCTTCATCCCCGCTCCCACCTCGAAACGCCTCTTCTCCCGAACGCAGCCACAGGGTTTACCCGCATAAAGGCTATCCCTAGCTGGAAAATCTCGATGAACCGGGTTAGTGTAAGCCTCAAGTACCTTCAGGATCACCTGCAGGGTCTGGCTCTTCCGGGTCGAAGCGGAAATACGTCCGCTGCATGACCCGGGTTCTTCCGACTCAACCGAGATGAGGATTCAGCATGAAAAAATTGACCACTCTGGCCGCACTCTTCGCGACCGTGGGGATGCTCGGCACCGCACCGGTCCATGCCCAGCAGCAGTTCGTCACCATCGGCACCGGCGGTGTGACCGGGGTCTATTATGCCGCTGGCGGCGCGATCTGCCGCCTGATCAACATGAATCGTGCTCAACACGGCATCCGCTGCTCGGTCGAGAGTACCGGTGGCTCGGTCTTCAACCTGAACACCATCCGGGCCGGGGAGCTCGACTTCGGCGTGGCCCAGTCCGACTGGCAATATCATGCGCTGAACGGCACCAGCAGCTTCCAGGACTCCGGCGCCAATACCGACTTGCGCGCGGTCTTTTCGCTCCATCCGGAACCGGCTACCGTGCTGGCCCGTCAGGACGCCAACGTCAGCAAGTTCGAAGACTTGAAGGGCAAGCGCTTCAACGTCGGCAATCCGGGCTCCGGCACCCGTGCCACGCTCGAAACCCTCATCGAAGCGATGGGGATGAGCCTGTCCGACTTCTCGCTGGCCTCCGAGCTGCGGGCCGACGAGCACGGCGCTGCGCTGTGCGACAACCAGATCGATGGTTTCTTCTACACCGTCGGCCACCCGTCGGCCAACATCCAGGACCCGACCACGACCTGCGGTGCCAAGCTGGTGCCGATCACGGGTCCGGCAGTGGACAAGCTGGTCGAGGAGCGTCCGTACTACGCCAAGGTCGATATCCCGGGCGGAGTGTACGCGAACAACCCGGACCCGACCCCGACCTACGGTGTGCTGGCCACCTTCGTGACGTCGACCAACACCTCGGACGACGTGGTCTACACCATGGTCAAGGCGGTGTTCGACAACTTCGAGGATTTCAAGCGTCTGCACCCGGCTTTCGCCAACCTCAACGAAGCCGACATGATTAAGGACGGCCTGTCCGCACCGCTACATGACGGCGCGGTTCGCTACTACAAGGAACGTGGCTGGATGTAAGCCCATCGCCGGCAACCTTCGGGTTGCCGGCAGTCCGTCGCGCGACCGCTTTGGCACGGCGCGCAAATGAGGAATCAGCGGTGACGGCCTCCCTGCCTGTCGCCGCGTTTTGCGTCTGATAAGTAGATCGATCGGACGAACCGACCGCCCGTCACGTCGCGCGGGGTCGGTCGTTCCCGGCGACACTCGCACCCCAAGGTGTCGCTCGTCACGTCACTGAAGGAAGACCGCACCATGTCGAACCCGCAGGAAAAGACGCAGGAACATCACGAGCTGAGCGACGAAGAACTGCGCAAGATCGTCGCCGAAGCCGACACAGGCGGCCGCAAACCGACCGGGTTCACTGCCGGTCTCGTCTTGTGCATCGCCTTGGCCTGGTCACTGTTCCAGTTATGGGTCGCCTCTCCGCTCCCTTTCTCCTTGGGTTTTCTGGTTTTCAACGCCACCGAGATCCGTGCGATCCACCTGGCCTTCGCGGTCTTTCTCGCCTTCACCGCCTACCCGGCATTCAAGCGCTCTCCACGTGACTACATCCCGGTCTTCGACTGGGTACTCGCGCTGGTCGCCGCCTTTTGCGCGGCTTATCTGTTCATCTTCTACAAGGAGCTTTCGTCCCGCCCCGGCCTGCCCACGACGATGGACCTGACCATCTCGGTGATCGGGCTGACCCTGTTGCTGGAAGCGGCGCGACGCTCGCTCGGCCTGCCGATCGTCATCCTTGCGATCGTGTTCATGGTCTACATCTTTTTCGGCCCCTACATGCCGGACATCATCGCCCACCGCGGCGCGTCGCTCTCGCGCGGCATGAGCCACCTGTGGTTGACCGGCGAAGGCGTGTTCGGTGTCGCGGTCGGGGTTTCGGCGGGCTTCATCTTCCTGTTCGTCCTGTTCGGCGCCCTGCTCGAGACCGCAGGGGCTGGCAATTACTTCATCAAGTCGGCCATCGCGCTGCTCGGACACCTGCGCGGCGGACCGGCCAAGGCGGCAGTGGTCGCCTCCGCCTCGACCGGACTGATTTCCGGCTCATCGATCGCCAACGTGGTCACCACCGGCACCTTCACCATCCCGCTGATCAAGAAAGTCGGCTACCGCCCGGACAAGGCCGCTGCGGTCGAGGTCGCCTCCTCGGTCAATGGGCAGTTGATGCCGCCGGTCATGGGCGCCGCAGCCTTCCTGATGGTGGAGTATGTCGGCATCCCCTACATCGAGGTGCTCAAGCACGCCATCGTGCCGGCGCTGATCTCCTACATCGCCCTGTTCTACATCGTGCACCTGGAGGCCATGAAGGCCGACCTGCAAGGCTTGCCAAGGCGCGTACCATTGATCATGCGCAGCGTGATCGCGAGCACGGTCATGACCTTCTCCGGCGTGATCATTCTCGCCGCCATCATCTACTGGGGCTTCGGCTGGGTGAAGACCGTTGCAGGCGATGCTTCGTTCTACATCGTCAGTGGGACGATGTTATCCGCCTATATCGCCATCGTCGCCTATGGCGCCCGCTTTCCCGAGCTCCACATGGACGATCCCAACGAGACGATGGAGTTTCTCCCGGAGATCGGCCCCACCCTCAAGTCGGGCATCCACTTCCTGCTTCCGGTCGCAGTGCTGATCTGGAACCTGATGGTGGAGCGCCTCTCCCCAGCGCTTTCGGCTTTCTGGGCGACGATGTTCCTGATCTTCATCATCGTCACACAACGCCCACTGTTCGCGCTCTTCCGCAAAACCGGCGACTACGGCACCAGCATCCGTCAGGGTCTGTCAGACCTGCTCAATGGCCTGGTGACCGGCGCGCGCAACATGATCGCGATCGGTGTGGCCACCGCCACCGCCGGCATCATCGTCGGCACGGTGACGCTGACCGGCATCGGCCTGGTGATGACCGAATTGGTCGAGATCATCTCCGGCGGCAACCTGATGATCATGTTGGTCATGGTCGCGGTGATCAGCCTGATCCTCGGCATGGGATTGCCGACGACCGCCAACTACATCGTGGTGTCCTCGCTGATGGCGCCGGTCGTGGTCGAGCTCGGCGCACAGAGCGGGCTGCTGGTGCCTCTGATCGCGGTGCACCTGTTCGTGTTCTATTTCGGACTCATGGCCGACGTGACACCGCCGGTGGGGTTGGCATCCTATGCTGCGGCCGGTATCGCCCGCAGCGATCCGATCAAGACCGGCTTCACCGCTTTCGGCTACAGCGCACGGACCGCAATCCTGCCGTTCATGTTCATCTTCAACACCCAGTTGCTGCTGATCGGTATAGACAATACCTTCCAGATGGTGGCGACCATCGTCACCGCGACAATCGCGAGCATGGCTTTCGCGGCTGCGACCCAGGGCTGGTTCGTGACCCGGAACAAGGCGATCGAAGTCGTGCTGTTGCTGCTGGTGACCTTCAGTCTGTTCCGACCCGGGTACTGGATGGACATGGTTGCCGACCCTTACGACGACGTGCCGCTGTCCGAGTTCACCACCATCGTCGAGACCAAACCGGCCAACGCCAACCTGCGGATCTGGGTCGAGGGCATGTCGCTGGAGGGACGCGACATATCGAAGGGGGTGCTGCTACCGCTTGGCGCCACCGCGGCAAATGCGCGCGATCGCCTCAGTGCCATCGGGCTCAATGTGATGGTCCTCGGCGATCAGGTCCAGATCATGTCGGTCCGCTTCGGTAGCCGTGCCGAGCGGTTGGGCCTGGAACAGGGCTTCCAGATCACTGGTCTGGAGTTGCCGACAACCGACCGGCCGGCCAAGGAGTGGGTGTACATCCCGGCCCTGGCACTGCTCGCCCTGGTCTGGTTCATGCAGAACGCGCGGGTGAAGCGCTATGGCCACCAGCGGGCCGTAGTGAAGAAATGAAAGGCGCCTGACACAAGCCTTGAAACACCGGTTTGCGGGCGACCCAGGTCACCCGCAAACCTTTTGCTTCAACCCATACTGCGCAGTTCCCGCATCAGCACCGAAACCATCGGCATCTCGATGCTGCGGCTCGCCTTGATCTCGCCCAGCAAATGCTGATAGCGATCGACATGGAAGCGGTTCTTCTCCTGCCAGGCCGCCACTAGCGCTTCGACATCGTCGATATCGGGCGTGTAACGCAGTGCATCGGCGGCAAGCCCTCGCGCCTGGGTGGACAAGTCGATTCGCAGTGCGCTGCGGGCGAGCGACTGCCAACGGGTCTGGGCTGGCAGCGACCCGATCTGGCGACCCAGCCAGTGCAGTTCCAATCGACCTCCGAGCGCGAAATAGACCGCGGCCACGGTCGCTTCCGGCCGGCCGGTTTCGGCTGCCACCTCTACCAGATCGAGCGCCGAATACAGCTCGTCTAGCGAAGCCACCCGGTTGGCCAGCGATTCGGGCACGCCTTTTTCGGTGTAGCCGCCCGCGATCGCGTCCAGTTCCCCCCGATAGCTTTCGGTGACCAAGGCCCGCAATTCGGCGGACAACCTGCCCACACCGGGCGAGAAATGCGCCAGGGTCGCCTGCAAGTCGGTCAGCCAGTTGCGATGACGCAGAAACCACATCGTGCCTCGCTGGACCAGACGGCCGGAGTCCATGATCATCCGGGTCTGCACCGCGTCCTCGACCTGGTTGTCCAGCGTCTCGATTTCGCGCCAGGTCGCGACCAGGCCGAACACCTCCCGTGTCGCCATGTAGGCACGCACGATGTCCGGCGCCGACGCCCCCAGCTCGGACTGGAGCCGATAGACGAAGGTGCTGCCGACCCGGTTGATCATGCTGTTGATCACATGGGTCGAGATGATCTCGCGACGCAGGGGATGGTGGCTGATCTGATCCGCGAAACGCTCGCGCAAGGGCACCGGAAAATAGCGCTGCAGCGCGGTCGAGATGTACGGGTCCTCAGGCACATTGGACGCCAGCACCTCGTCGTAGAGCTCGATCTTGCTGTAGGCCAGCAGCACCGCGAGTTCCGGCGTCACCAGGCCAATGCCGGCCGACTTGCGCTCGGCAATCTCCTCATCCAGGGGCAGGAACTCGATCTTGCGGTTCAGGCGTCCGGCATGAGAAAGCTTGCGGATGTACTCGGCCTGCTCGTCGGTCAACGAGGTCCCGCGCGCACGGGTCACCGACAAGACCTGGGTCTGCGCGTAGTTGTCGCGCAAGACCAGGTTCGCGACTTCGTCGGTCATGTCGGCGAGCAGCTTGTTACGCTGCTTCTCGGTCAGTTCGCCTTCCGCCACCACGCTGTTGAGCAGGATCTTGATGTTGACCTCGTGATCGGAGCAATCCACCCCGCCCGAGTTGTCGATCGCGTCGGTGCAGATCTTGCCACCCTTGAGCGCAAACTCGATTCGACCGAGCTGAGTCGCACCGAGGTTACCGCCCTCGCCGACCACCCGGCAGCGCAGGTCGCCGCCATTGACCCGGATCGCATCATTGGCGCGGTCACCGACCGCGGTGTCGACCTCGGAGGCGGCCTTGATATAGGTCCCGATACCCCCGTTGTAGAGCAGGTCGACCGGCGCCTTGAGAATGCAACGCATCAACTCGTTTGGCGACAAGGACTCGGCCTCGATGTCCAGCACCTGGCGCACCTGTTCGGACAACTTGATCGACTTGGCGCTACGCGGCCACACGCCACCACCAGCCGAGATCAGCGACTTGTCGTAATCGTCCCAGGACGAACGCGGCAGCGCGAACAGGCGGTCGCGCTCCTGCCATGAGGTCTCAGGATCCGGATCGGGGTCGATGAAGATGTGGCGGTGATCGAAGGCGGCCAACAAACGGATCTTGCGCGACAACAGCATGCCGTTGCCGAACACATCGCCAGACATGTCACCGACCCCGACCACGGTGAAGGGCTCGGACTGGGTATCCAGCCCGAGTTCGCGGAAGTGCCGCTTGACCGATTCCCAGGCCCCGCGCGCGGTGATACCCATCTTCTTGTGGTCGTAGCCGACCGAACCGCCCGAGGCGAACGCATCGCCCAGCCAGAAACCGTATTCGGCCGCGACCTCGTTGGCGTAGTCCGAGAAGGTCGCGGTCCCCTTGTCTGCAGCCACCACCAGATAAGGGTCGTCCTCGTCATGACGAACCACGTCGGGTGGCGGGACGACCTTGCCCTGCACCAGATTGTCGGTCACATCCAGCAGACCGCTGAGGAACATGCGATAGCAGGCCACCCCTTCGGCCAGAAGCGCTTCCCGTCCGCCCTCGCTGGGCGGACACTTCACGACGAAGCCGCCCTTGGAGCCGACCGGCACGATCACCGCGTTCTTGACGATCTGCGCTTTCACCAGACCGAGAATCTCGGTCCGGAAGTCCTCCATCCGGTCCGACCAGCGCAAGCCGCCCCGCGCGACCTTGCCGCCACGAAGATGCACGCCCTCGATGCGCGGCGAATAGACGAAGATCTCGAACATCGGCAAGGGATGCGGCAAGGCCGGCACCTTGGACGGATCGAGCTTGATGGAAATATAGGATTTACACTGACCGTCCTTGCCCTTTTGATAGAAGTTGGTGCGCAGCGTCGCGCTCATCAGCGCCAGGAACTGACGGATGATCCTGTCATCGTCCAGGTTCGCGACATCGTTCAGGGCTTGTTCGATCGCGGCGACCACCTTGTCGCACTGCTTGTCGCGCTGGCGCGACAAGGCCGGATCGAAACGGTGCGCGAACAGACTGACCAACTGGCGTGCCAGTTCGGGGTGCGCCGCCAGGGTCTGTTCCATGTAACTCTGGCTGAAGGTGAATGCGGCCTGCTTCATGTACTTGGCGTAGGCGCGCAGCACGCTGATCTCCCGCCAGCCGAGGCCGGCGAGCAGGGTCAGGCGGTTGAAGTCGTCGTTCTCGACCTGACCGCGCCAGACCTGCTGGAAGGCTTCCTGGAACAGCGGGCGCAGTTTGTCGATCTGCAAATCCTCGCTACCCGCGTAGCTCAGCCCAAAATCGTGGATCCAGACCTTGCTGCCGTCCGAGCGCTCGATCTCGAAAGGCCGTTCGTCCATGACGCTGACCCCCATGCGCTCCAGCATGGGAAGACTGTGCGACAAGGGCACCGGGGCATCCGCTCGGTAAAGCTTGAAATTGATCCGCCCCGGTGGCGCCTCCAACGGGACGTAAAGACTCATGCCCAGACCCGCCTGGTCCAGCAAGGCTTCCATCTGCTCGATATCGAACACCGCGACCCGAGCCGGACAGTCCTCGCGATAGCCTGCCGGAAAAGCGTTGCCATAGCGTCGCTGCAAGCGCATGCCGCGCTCTTCGCCGCAATGCTCGATCAGTGCCTGCTGCAAGTCGTCTTCCCAACGACGCGATGCACGCACCAGACGCTCTTCCAGTTCACGCGTGTCGAAAGGCGGGATCACGCCGTCCGGGGTGCGCACGATGATCAGGATCCGGGCCAGCGCCGACTCCGAGAAATGCACATCGAACTCGGATGCACTGCCGTTGAACGCATCCATCAGCACCGCCTGCATCCGCTGGCGCTGCTCGGTATTGTAGTTCTCGCGCGGCACATAGATCAGGCACGAAACGAAGCGCGCAAAAGGATCGCAGCGCACGAACAAGCGGGTGCGCTGGCGCTCGCCGAGCCGGAGAATCCCCATCGAATGGGCGAACAAATCGTCGTCCGAGATCTGGAACAGTTCGTCCCGCGGATAGCGCTCGAGAATGGTCTGCAAGGCCTTGGCCGCATGGCTTTTGGGCAGAAAGCCGGCCCGTTCGATCACGGTTGCGACCTTGCGTCGCAGCAGCGGAATCGACAACGGGGTGGTGCTGTAGGCGGTCGACGCGAGCAGGCCGATTAGTCTGCGCTCGCCGGTTACCCGACCATCAGCCGCGAAGGTCTTGACCCCGATGTAGTCGAGATAGCCCTGGCGGTGGACCGTCGAGCGTGTGTTCGACTTGGTCACCGCGAGCAGATTGGGCAGATGCGCCTGGGCCTTCAACTGCGGCGGGAGTGCCGCGAACGAGCGTGACTGGCTTTCGTCGCCGCTATGCCGCAGCAAACCCAGGCCCGAACCCGGCAAGATGCGCAGTTCATTCTCGCCATCCACGCTGGACAGCTCGTAGTCACGACACCCGAGGATGACGAAGTTGTCGTTCAGCAGCCATTGCAGGAAGGCCTTGGCCTCGATCGATTCGTCCTCGTTCGCCCCGGCGCGGGGTGCATCGATGCCGTCGATGATTTCCCCCAGCCGGTCACGCATCGCCGGCCAGTCGGTCACGGCCGCCTTCACGTCGGCCAACACGCCTTCCAGGCCGGCGCTCAGCGCCGCCAGGTCGTCCGCTTCGGTGCGGCGGTCTACCTCGACATGCATGATCGACTCGTAGTGCCCATCCTTGTCGCACTGCTTGTCTCCCAACCCGACAAAATGCCCCTTCCCGTCCCGGACTACGCACATCACCGGATGAATGATCAGATGCAGCGTCAACCCCTGGCGATTGACCTCCATCGTGATCGAGTCGACCAGGAAAGGCATGTCGTCGCCAACTATCTCGATGACGGTGTGGGTGGACTCCCAGCCGTGCTCCTCCAGTCGCGGGTTGTACACGCGGACACGCGAGCCGCCGCTGTGCTTGCGCACGAAGTGCCAGTGGCTCAACACCACACCGTAGAGATCCGCCACCGTGAAACCGGCGAGATCATCCGGATCGACGCCGTCGAAATACTTTCGTGCGAACGGCTCGATCACGGCCGACATGTCCGGCGGCAGTTTCTCGCGAATTTGTTCGACCACGGCGTCGATCTGATCCAGGCTGGACTCGGCCTTGCCTTTCTTCATATCCGTCTCCCATTCCAATGGTTTGAAAGCGGCACGAAGCGCATTCTTCTTGTTCCCCGCAGGTAGGGGAGCTCGCGCCTACTCAGGGTTTACCATAGGGTTTTGCCAGCATCGGCGATAGGCACGTTTTCCCTAACCATGCCCATGACAAGAACGGAAGAACGCCAAGCCGCAATGGCGGCAGCCGGCCGGGGTGGCCACAAAAACAGTCGGGGGCCGCAGCCCCCGTCGTATTCGTTCGTGGCGCGCGAACGCCAGAGCAGCGGTCAGATCAGCGACGGGCCCGAGACGATCAGCGCCGCCTCCTTCTCCGAGATCGGTACGGTCGCGTTCATCAGCACATGCGCGGTCAGCCAGTCCTCGAGCCGGGCCTGTCCGTCACCGTCGAGGTGTTCGAACACACAACCGACCTGGCCACCGTCGGGCGCACTCAGATAGTTCACGACCCGGGCCTGGCCACGGATCTCGTCCGGCACATTGGCCCGCTGCAACACGAAGGCTATGCACTCGTCGCTGCGCGGCGGCGAACCGGCCGGCACCGCGAACCCCTCCAACGACAGATCGACCAGTGGCTTGCGCTCGCCATCGATCAACGCCCAGAAACAATAGTCGCCGCGCCACTTGGCGACGAAACGTTGCCGACTTCTGCGTTCGGCAGTCTCGATGAGGGCATCTTCGGCCATAGTCCCCTTTTCCCCCGGAAAACAGCTGCGTCAGAGTTCGGCGCGGGCCTTCACGATCAGCTCGTCGACGACATCGAGGGTGCGCTGATGGCTGCCGGTCAACGAAGCCGAAGTGATGTAGTAGCCTCCGACCGCCATCGTCGGCACGCCCTGGATGCGGTAGGTCCGGGCCACCTGATCGGCACGCTGGACCATCGCCTGCAGCGCAAAGGACTGGTAGGTGTCCATGAAGGCCTTGGCGTCGACATCGAAACCGGTAATCCAGTCGCGTACACCGGCCTCGGTGTAGATCGGCAGGCGATCGTCCTGCACCGCCTTGAAGATGCCTTCGGCGACGGTCTCCAGCGTGCCGCTGCGCTCGGCGGCATAGTAGAGCCGCGCCAGACCACGAAGCTGCTCGTTACCCCAGATCGCCGGCACCGAGCGGAAGGCCACATCGTCCGGCAACTGCTTGGCCCAATGGGTCTTGAGCGGATAGAAATCGCGGCAGTGGGGGCAGCCATAATGGAAGAACTCGATCACCTCCACCTTGCCCGGGGTCTCGGACGGCACCCGATTCGGCAGGGTGCGGAACATCTCGCCCTGCTGGGCGAACACCGCCGGTGTGGTGGCCGACAGCAGCGCCAGCGCGCCGAACTGCTTCAGGATCAAACGACGATTCATCTAGGTCTCCAGGATTGAGATTCAGGTACCCGGTCAGACGCGGCGTGCCGCGATCCGTTCCAGGCGAAACTGTTTCAGGGGTTGACCCGCACCACCGACGCGGTCAGCCCCGCCGAGGCCAGTCGCGAGCGAATCGGATTCATTTCCTCGGGATTGTTGAACGGTCCAATCCGCACCCGATGGACGATGCGCCCGTCGGCCAGCTGGGTACGTTGCGCATTCGCGGAGATGCCATTGAGTGCGAGCAAGGCCTTCATGTTGTCCGCCTCGGAAGGATCCTCGAACGCGCCGACCTGGAGGTAGAGCCGCTCGGCACGCGCAGGCTCGGGCTGGGGTTGCGGTGCCACCGGCGCGGTCTGGGCGCCGTCATTGCCTTGCGGCAGGATCCGGTAGAACTCGAAATCCTGCCTGACCACCGGCCGGTCACCCGGCTTGCCAGGCAAGGAAATCGGCGGCTGGTCACCCGACAGGATCGCAGCCGGCGTATTCGGAGGCGGCTGGAACGGCGAGGCCTGGGTCAGATACCAGGCCGTGCCGGCCGCCAGCAACGCGCCGAGTACGAGCCCGATAAAGATGCCGACGATGACGCCACCCCCACTTTTGGCGGGCTTGCGGGCCGTCTTGCTGCGGGGCTTCTGATCACGACTCACAACACTTCTCCAATCTTCACATCTCTTGCGGCGCGGACACACCCAGCATGTTCAAGCCGGAAGCCAGCACGGTACGGACCGCGTCGGCCAGGGCCAGGCGGGCGAGCCTGAGCGCCTCGTCCTCGACCAGCATGCGCTCGGCGTTGTACCAGGCATGGAACTCGGCGGCGAGGTCCTTCAGGAAGAACGCGATCTGGTGCGGCGCATGATCGGCCGCAGCATTCTGAACCGCCTCAGGAAAGGCACCGAGCAAGGCGCAAAGGGCCAGCTCGCGCTCGCTCGCCAACCGGGTCGGATCGGCCTCGAGCAGATCGGCGCTGTCGCCCCCCCACTGCTGCATCACCGAGCAGACCCGGGCATGCGCATACTGCACGTAGAAAACCGGATTCTCGTTGCTGCGGCTCTTGGCGAGGTCCAGGTCGAAATCGAGATGCTGGTCGCTCTTGCGCAGCACATAGAAGAAGCGACAGGCATCGTTGCCGACTTCCTTGCGCAGGTCACGCAGGGTCACAAAGTCTCCCGAACGGGTAGACATCGAAGCCTTCTGTCCGTTTCGGTACAGCACCGCGAACTGCACCAGTGCCACCTCCAGCCGCTCGGGCGGCAGGCCCAGCGCCTGCACCGCGCCCTTCACCCGCGGGATGTAGCCGTGATGGTCGGCCCCCCAGACGTCGATGATGCGGTCGAAGCCCCGCTCGTACTTGTTCAGGTGGTAGGCGATATCGGAGGCAAAATAGGTGTACAACCCGTTCTCTCGCTGGACCACTCTGTCCTTCTCGTCGCCGAAGGCACTGGAGCGGAACCACTTCGCGCCATCCTGCAGGTAGATATGGCCGCGCGACTCGAGCTCGGCCACGGCACGCTCCACCAGGCCGGTGTCGAACAGGCTTTTCTCGGAGAACCACTTGTCGAAGCGGACGCCGAACTCCTCGAGGTCTTCACGGCAATCGCCCAGTTGCTCGTTGAGCGCGAAGCCATGCACCCAGGCGTAATCCTCGCCGAGCAGACGTTTGGCGTTCTCGATCAGGGTGTCGAGATGCGCTTCGCGGATCGCCTTGGCCTCGTCATCCTTGCGATCGGCCGGCGGCAGGCCCGGGGTATCGGCCAGCAGCTGTGCCGCGGAGACCCGGGCAAAACGATCCTGGTGCGCATCGCGCATCTCGCGCGCCATGTCGATCACGTAATCGCCCTGGTAGCCGTTGGGCGGAAACGGCACCTCGATGCCGAAGAAAGCCAGGTAACGCAGCCAGGTCGACAGCGCCAGGATGTCCATCTGCCGGCCGGCGTCATTGATGTAGTACTCGCGCGCCACGGTGTAGCCAGCGAAGTCGAACACCGACGCGAGCGACGCGCCATAGGCCGCGCCGCGGCCATGACCGACATGCAGCGGGCCGGTCGGGTTGGCCGAGACGAATTCGATCTGGACCTTGACGTTCTTGGCCACCCCCCGCCCGAAGTCGGCGCCGCCCGCCAGCACCTCGCGCACGACCGCGGTCTTGGCCCCGGTCGCGAGGGTGAAGTTGATGAACCCGGCACCGGCCACTTCGACTTTCGCGATCATAGTCGAGGCCGGCAGCTCGTTCATCAACAGTCCGGCCAACTCGCGCGGGTTGCGCCGCATCGGCTTGGCCAGTTGCATCGCCAGGTTGGAGGCGAAGTCGCCATGCCCGGCCTGTTTCGGGCGCTCGAGATGAATCGGGGTGTCGGCATGGTCGGGGGCCACGCTCTTCAATGCAGTACGCAGCAAGTCTGCGATCAGGGTCTTGGGTTCGGCGCTCATGGCACTCGGTCTTTCGAAAAGGGCTGAATTATAACGGATTCGGTCCCTCCCACCCGAAAGGCATTCGTCACGACTCGTAAGCACCACGACCGAGCGAGCTTCCTCAGTGCGCGCTTTCCGGCTAAAGTCGCTCCTTTGCCGCCCTCCGACCGCTGCCGTGCGCCTGTTTCGTCTTGCCAAGATCATCACCGTAGGCCTGCGCTTCGGGCTCGACCAGATGGTGCTCAACGCCGATGCCAGCGGCCGTCTGCTCAAACTGTGGCAGATCGTGTTCTTCTGGCGGCGTTTCCGCGAGAGCCGGGCGGTACGCTTGCGGCGCGCGCTCGAATCGCTGGGGCCGATCTTCGTCAAGTTCGGACAGATGCTGTCCACCCGGCGCGACCTGCTGCCGCCAGACATCGCCGACGAACTCGCGCTGCTGCAGGACCGGGTGCCGCCGTTCCCGATCGAGCTCGCGCTGAAGTATCTCGAAGGTTTCTACGAGAAACCGATCGACGAGGTTTTCCGCAATTTCGACCGCACCCCGATCGCGTCCGCCTCGGTGGCACAAGTCCATTTTGCCGAACTACCCGATGGCACCGATGTGGCGGTCAAGGTCTTGCGCCCCGGTATCGAGAGAATCATCGCGCACGACCTGGCCTTGATGGAAACCGCGGCCATCCTGCTCGAAAAGGTCTGGGTCGAAGGCCGGCGGCTGAAACCGCGCGAAGTCGTCGCCGAGTTCACAAAGTATCTGAACGACGAGCTCGACCTGATGCGCGAGGCATCGAACTGCTCCCAGCTGCGGCGCAACTTCAGCGACTCCGAGCTGCTGGTGGTACCCGAGGTGTATTGGGACTGGTGCGGCAAGTCGGTGATGGTGATGGAACGGATGCACGGTATCCCGATTTCACAGATCGAGGCGCTCAAGGCCCAGGGCACCGACTTGTCGGCGCTGTCGCGCGCCGGGGTCGAGATCTTCTTCACCCAGGTCTTTCGTGACGGGTTTTTCCATGCCGACATGCACCCGGGCAACATCTTCGTGCATCGCGACGGGCGTTACATCGCGCTCGATTTCGGCATCATGGGCACCCTCAACGAAGAGGACAAGAACTACCTGGCACAGAATTTCCTGGCCTTTTTCAAGCGCGATTACCGACGGGTCGCGCTGGCCCATATCGAGGCCGGCTGGGTACCGGCCAAGACCCGGGTGGACGAGTTCGAGGCCGCGATCCGGACCGTGTGCGAGCCGATCTTCGACAAGCCGCTCAAGGACATCTCGTTCGGCAAGACCCTGCTGCGCCTGTTCCAGACCGCGCGCCGCTTCGAGATGGAAGTCCAGCCCCAGCTGGTGCTGCTGCAAAAGACCCTGCTCAACATCGAGGGCCTGGGCCGACAGCTCGACCCCGAGCTCGACCTGTGGAAGACCGCCAAGCCCTTTCTCGAGCGCTGGATGAACGAGCAGATGGGCTGGCGGGCGCTGGTTCAGGGGGTCAAGGACGAGGCACCGACCTGGGCAGCGACCTTGCCGCAATTGCCCCGCCTGGTCCACAAGGCCTTGACCGAACCGGAGCGCCAGCAGCGCCTCCACCGTGAGGAGATGGCGCGGCTCGAAGCCGGCCAGCGCAAGCACAACCGCCTGCTCACTTTCATCGGTGTATTGCTGGTCGCGCTGGTCGGATTGGAAATCTACCGCTTCCTGACCTGACGGCCGCGTTAGACGCACCTCCATGGTGCGCCGCATCAAAAACGCTGAACGCCTTGCGCAGCAAGGGAAAATCCGCTCCCCCGCGGGCGGCATTCGTTGCTAAACTTCGGCCGTTTGCACACAACTCTCCGCCCTGCCACTTCAACCGGAAGATCCGCTCATGCTCCTCTGGCTAGTGATTGCCTACATTGTCGTGTCGGTCGGCATCGGCCTGTACGCCGCGACCCGGGTCCACAATGCCCGCGACTACATTGTCGCCGGCCGCAACCTGCCCTTCATCATCGTGCTCGCGATGGTGTTCGCCACCTGGTTTGGCGCCGAAACGGTGCTCGGCATCTCGGCGACCTTCATCGACGAGGGTTTCCGCGGGCTGATCTCGGACCCGCTCGGCGCCTCGATCTGCCTGGTGCTGTTCGGCCTGGTGTTCGCCCGCCCGCTGTACCGGATGAACCTGCTCACATTGGGCGACTTCTTCCGGGTGCGCTACAACCGCAACACCGAGGTCGCCCTGTCGTTGGCGATCATCGTGTCCTATCTCGGCTGGGTCGGCGCCCAGATGACCGCGCTCGGACTGGTGTTCAACGTGCTGTCCGACGGCGCGATCTCGATGAACCAGGGCGTGTTCATCGGTGCCGCGGTGGTGTTGGTCTATACCTTGTTCGGTGGCATGTGGTCGGTCGCGATGACCACCTTCGTGCAGATGATCGTGATCGTGCTCGGTCTGATGTACGTGACCTGGCTGGCCGGCGACATGGCCGGCGGCTTCACCACGGTGATCTCCAAGGCCTCCGCCGACGGCAAGCTGGAGTGGCTACCGACCTTCGACCGCCTCGACATGCTGGCCTGGATCGCGGCGCTGCTGACCATGGCGCTCGGCTCCATCCCGCAACAGGACGTGTTCCAGCGGGTCAACTCGTCCAAGAACGAGAAGGTCGCGGTGTGGGGGACGACACTTGGCGGCGTCTCCTACTTTTTCTTCGCCGCGGTGCCGTTGTTCCTCGCCTATTCGGCAACGCTGATCGACCCGTCCATGGTCGAGCGCTTCATGGACGAGGACTCGCAGTTGGTCCTGCCCAACCTGATCATCGGCTACATGCCCTTCGCCGCACAGGTGATCTTCTTCGGCGCGCTGATCTCGGTGATCATGAGTACCGCTTCGGGCACACTGCTCGCCCCGTCGGTCACCTTTTCGGAGAACATCCTGCGCGGCTACTGGACCGACATGAACGACCGCCAGCTGCTGTTCAGCACCCGCGCCGCCGTGGTCGCGTTCACGATCATCGTCGCGGTCTATGCGGTCTCGACCGACGCGACCATCCACCACATGGTCGAGAGCGCCTACCGGGTCACCCTGGCCGGCGCCTTCGTCCCGCTGGCCGCCGGCCTGTTCTGGAAACGCGCCAACAACCTCGGCGCGACGCTGGCGATCGTGCTCGGCATCGGCACCTGGCTGATGTTCGAACTGTTCATCCCGGAAGGCGACATCGAACCGCAGCTCTACGGCCTCGTGGTCAGCGCCATCGGCATGGTGATCGGCGGCTATGTCGGCGCCAAGCCCCACCACCGCCCCCAGGCCGGCCACGGCCGCGCCGCCAGCGGTACACACCACGTCACGCACTGACGCGGCAGCGCAAACAATGAACGCCCCGGTCGACCGCGCGCCGCTGGGGCCTTCTGACTTTCTGCATACAGAGACCGACTGAAGTGTCGGATTTTTTTACAGTCGGGACAGATGAATCGCTTTAGCGCGGCGTGACAAAAGTCACACTCGTCGATAAATCTTTCGTCGAGCGTGATTTTTGTCGCATCTAGATGCGCTTTCGCAGGACAAGCTTGGTTGCGTGTTGGACACAACTCTGGCACGCACTTGTCGCGTCGATGCATCAGTCGTTGCAAGAATGTCAGTAAATATTACGCTTGTGCGTTCGCGCTTGGATTTCCAGCTAAAAATCGAAACTAATGCACTGATAAAATTGAATATTTATTCATTGGCACGAGAGCTGCTTATAGCAAGCCAAACGCAGTTTCGAAACGGCCGATTGTTGCTGAATGCAACAGGCCTCACAAGCAATTGGATAATGGAGAAAAACAAGTGAAAACCTCACGGAAGATCTTGGTGGGCACGATTCTGGTAGGCCTTGCTGGATTTGCTCATGCCATACCTACGACCCTTACCGATCCGATCGTGCTTTACCCCAGCGCGCCAATCGGCGGGACAAGCGTCCAATTGAGCTACAACCTGACAGCATACGGGTACGATTCAACATTGCACTCACTCGACTCGGCCTTTCTCAGCCTCGTATTTACGGTCTCGGGCCAAAATCAAAACCAGATCAATAACGCGAACGCATCTCAGATCACTGTTTCCCTGGCTGGCCAAACCAGCTTCACAAGTACCGTGGGATCATTCGGCACCGCCTCTCCTCCGGTGATCGAGATAACGTCTGCAGCGTTGAATTTCGCCGAGGGGCTACTGAATTTCTCGCTTACACGCGGACCGAATCCGGGAACGGTGACGTTGTCGCAGGCGACACTTAGCGTAAATGCCTCACTGCGCCAAGCGCAAGAGCAGCCACCAGAAACGGGCGCTCCGGCCAACCCAGGCGCCGGTGGCCCTGTCAATCAAATACCCGAACCCGGCACCCTCGCTCTGCTCAGCCTCGGTTTGCTCGGTGGTGTGCTGATTCGCCGCCGCAAGGTCTGAATCCTCACCAAACTCCATCACCACCGGACCCGCCCAGCTTTGACACGGGTCAACGCGCGGGTCGCGGCGCGACACTAGACTTGCGGGGCTTTCACAGCCCCGCAAGCCTATGACCCAGCAAAAGATAGAACTCGTCTGCCCCGCCGGCAGCCTGCCGGCGCTGAAGACCGCGGTGGATCACGGTGCCGACTGTATCTATGTCGGCTTCAAGGACGCGACCAACGCGCGCAACTTCACCGGCCTCAACTTCGACCCCAAGGCGATGCGCGAGGGCGTGAACTACGCCCATGCCCGCCGGCGCAAGGTGTTGCTCGCGCTGAACACCTATCCCCAGGCCCACAACTGGGCCGACTGGACCGCGGCGATCGACCGTGCGGCCGAGTTCGGCATCGACGCGGTGATCCTCGCCGATCCCGGCCTGATGACCTATGCGGCCAAAACCCATCCACAACTTCGGCTGCACCTGTCGGTGCAGGGATCGGCGACCAGTTACGAGGCGATCAACTACTACCATGAGCGCTTCGGCATCCAGCGCGCGGTGTTGCCGCGGGTGCTCGCGCTGGCCCAGGTCGAGCAGGTCATCGCCAACACCCCGGTCGAGATCGAGGTGTTCGGCTTCGGCGGCCTGTGCGTGATGGTGGAGGGGCGCTGCGCACTGTCGGCCTACGCCACCGGTGAGTCACCCAACTGCAACGGCGCCTGCTCCCCGGGCAAGCATGTGCGCTGGGAGCAGACCCCGAAAGGCATGGAGACCCGGCTCAACGGCATCCTGATAGACCGCTTCGGTGACGCCGAACGGGCCGGTTACCCAACCCTGTGCAAGGGACGCTTCGAGGTCAACGACGAAACCTATTACGCGCTGGAAGAGCCAACCAGCCTGAACACGATAGAAATGCTGCCGGATCTGGCCCGTGCCGGCGTGCGGGCGATCAAGATCGAGGGTCGCCAGCGCAGCCCGGCCTATGTCGCGCAGGTGACCAAGGTGTGGCGCGCCGCGATCGACCGCGTCCTGGCCGATGCCGACCATTTCACCGTGCAGCCCGCCTGGATGGCCGAACTCGACAAGGTATCCGAAGGACGCAGCCACACGCTGGGCGCGTATTACAGGCCATGGAAATGAATCCGACCCAGAATCCGACCTCCGGCCCGGCTCCAGGCGCGACAGCGGCCCGGACCCCGAACACATTGGTGACGCCGGGCGCAAGCCCGGACATGACGCTTGCCGCGAAGCCGACCCTTGACCCGATTTCGACCCGCATCGCGGTCGGACCGCTGCTCTACTACTGGCCACGCCAGGCCACGCTAGACTTCTATGCCCATCTGGCCGACAGCCCGGCCGAAATCGTCTATCTCGGCGAAACGGTCTGCTCCCGTCGCCACGAGTTGCGGCTGGACGACTGGCTCGACGTGGCCGCGATGCTTGCCGACGCTGGCAAGACCGCGGTGATGTCGTCACAAGCCCTGATCGAATCCGAGTCCGACCTCAAGACCCTGCGCCGCATCGTCGCTCAGGCGGATTTCCGCGTCGAGGCCAACGACATGTCGGCGGTACGCCTGCTTGGTGAAGCCGGGCGCAAGGACTGGATCGCCGGCCCGACCCTGAACATCTTCAACCCGGCCACGCTGGGATTGATGATGGAGGCCGGCGCGACCCGGTGGGTGGTCGCACCCGAGATGTCCGGCGGGGCCATGAGCGCCCTGCTCGCCGAGATGCCGGCCCGGCCCGAGACCGAGGTGCTCGCCTGGGGCCGACTCCCGTTGGCGCACTCGGCACGCTGCTTCACGGCGCGCCACTTCAACCTGCAGAAGGACACCTGCGAGTTCCGCTGCCTCGGCATGTCGGATGGCATCGTACTGCACACCCGCGAGGGCGAGCCCTTTCTGACCCTCAACGGCGTGCAGACCCAGTCCGCACGGGTGCACAACCTGATCGCCGATATGGCGCAGGTCGCCCACCACGCGGATATCGTGCGCATCAGCCCGCAGGGCGCGCACACCTTGGACGTCGTCGCGCTGTTCCGCGAGGTGCTGGACGGGCGGACCGGCGCCGACGAGGCATTCCAGCGCAGCACCGAATGGATGGTCGAGCGCGCCTGCAACGGTTTCTGGCATGGCAAACCCGGGCTGGAGTACCACGCCCCGGGCTGCGCCTGAACAAGCCGCGCCCGCCCGCTAAGCGAACGAGACCCGAGACATGAACCTGCCCACCTTGCCCGCCTTCACCCTGCCCGCGCCGCTGGCCCGCATAGCATCGAAACTGCCACAACGGCCGCCGGCCTACCTGCTCACGCTGGCGCTCAACCTCGGGCTGGACCGCATTGTGCCGCGCGACAGCATGGCGCCGCTCACCGGCCGCCACCTGCGCCTGCGCGTTACCGATGCCGGGCTGTCACTCGACTTCACCTACGGTACAGCCGGGTTCAAACCCAGCGCGAACAGCGGCCACCCCGACCTGACGTTGAGCGCCACCACGCGTGACTACATTTCACTGGCCATGCGCGAGGAGGATGCCGACACCTTGTTCTTCGGCCGACGCCTGCTGATGGAAGGCGACACCGACCTCGGCCTGCTGGTCAAGAACACGCTGGATGCGGTGGACTGGAACGCCTTGCAAGACGATTACCTGCCTTTCGAGCGTCTGCGCAGGATGATGACGGGGCAGCGGGCCACCTGATCCAAAACGCATCGTGAGCACCACACCCTTAGCGCAGGGGCGTTCGCGCCCAAACGCCGATCGGATGGGGCTACGTCCGGCCCTGCTTCACGTCCCATGCGATATCCAGCGATCTCAGCCGGAGATCCGGATCGAAAACGTCGCATACCAGCATGAATTCGTCGGCGCCGGTGTCGCGGACCAGCTTGTCGAGGCGTTCGCGCACCGTGTCGGGCCCGCCGATCGCAGCCACCGCAAGAAAGTTGCGGATCGCGGCCTGTTCGTCCGGGCGCAGCCCGGCCATGTAGCTCTCGGTCGGGGGCTGCAGGCGGGTGCGATCGCCGGTGAGGATGCCGTGAATGCGCTGGTAGGTGCTGCTCGCGAGAAACTCGGCCTCGTCATTCGTTGGTGCGGCGATCAGCGGTACACCGATGATGGCGTAGGGCTGGTCGAGTTTGTCCGACGGGCGAAAGCGCGTACGATAAATATCGAGCGCCTGATGCATCATCCGCGGCGCGAAATGCGATGCGAAGGCGTAAGGCAAGCCGAGCTCGGCAGCGAGCTGGGCCGAGAACAGGCTGGAGCCGAGCAACCAGATCGGCACTTCCGTGCCGGCGCCGGGCATCGCGATGATCCGCTGCCCGGGCTGAACCGGGCCGAGCAGATGCTGGAGCTCCATGACATCACGGGGAAAGTCGGCTTCGGTTTCGATGCGGTCGCGTCGCAGCGCACGCATCGTCGGTCCGTCGGTCCCCGGGGCACGCCCCAGGCCCAGGTCGATACGCCCGGGATAAAGTTCGGCGAGCGTGCCAAAGGCTTCGGCGACCACCAGCGGGGCGTGGTTAGGCAGCATGATGCCACCCGACCCGACCCGGATGCGCCGTGTGCCGCCGGCAATATGGCCGATCAGCACGGCGGTGGCGGAGCTGGCGATGCCGGCCATGTTGTGATGCTCGGCCACCCAGTAGCGCGTGAAGCCCAAGGCTTCGACATGCCGGGCGGTACGCAGCGCGATCGCGATCGCATCGGCAACGCTGCCGCCTTGCCGCACGGCGACCAGGTCGAGCATGGAGAAAGGGATATCGTCGAGTGTTTTCATGGTTACCGCAGGTTAAGATGCGTACAAGGGTAGCGCGTTCCAGTTGCATTAGGAATCGTTCGAGTCCGGCACAGGTCGCGCAGTGTTCATCTCCCTACCGATCCGATGGGCCGCGGAGTCGATGCGCTTTTCGACTGTGGAGCGGACTCCCCGGGGCGCCGCAACGTTTCGCAACAGCACCTTCGGGTCAGGCGGCCTAGACTCGTCTGCACACGGCGCGCCCATGGCCTCACCCCAAGCGCGTTTGCCGATGATGTAAGCCAAAGCCTGGACACGCTCGATTCCACCTTTCTTGAACGAGGAACAACCCAAATGAAAATGCAAAAGTCTTCATTCCTGTTGGCAACCCTGCTTGCCGTTGCACTCACCGCCTGTGGCAAGAGCGACGAACCGGCGCCAGTGGCCGCACCTGCGCCGCCGCCCGCAGTCCAGCCGGCCACCCCGCCTCAGGTCACTGTCGCCGAGCGGGTCGAGCAAGCCGCCGAAGCAACGGCTGAAGCAGCCGAAGAAGCCGCTGACGCGGCCACCGCTGCGGTCGCGCAAGCCGCCGATGCGGTCGAAGAGGCAGCCAGTGCGGCCGTCGAGTCCGCCACACAAACACAGGGCGGGACCGACGTTGCCCCATTGAGCGCGGTGGAAGCCGAGAACCTCGCCAAGGCCAAGAACTGCATGGCCTGCCACGCCCTGGATCGCAAACTGGTCGGACCGTCCTACAAGGAAGTGGCCGAAAAACGTGCTGGCGAAGACGGCGCGGTCGCAATCCTGGCCGAGAAGATCCAGAAGGGCGGAAGCGGTGTTTATGGCCCGGTCCCGATGCCGCCCAATCCGCAGGTCAATGCCCAAGAAGCTGCCCAGCTCGCGCAGTGGATCCTGAGTATCCAGTAAGCCTCGGGAAGCCCACAGGCCGTGACGAGTCGAACTCGTCACTGCGCTGAGCGGGCGGCCGATGCGCGACCCTGGTGATTCGACCCGCCTGACCGTCTATCTGGCGGTCGCCTATGCGCTGCTGATCGTCTACGCCTGCCTGCATCCGCTGACCGGCTGGCGGGTGTCCGGACTGCCCCTGTTTGACTACCTGACCGCTCCGTTCCCGAAATACTACCGGACCGAGGATCTGGTCCTGAACGTGCTTGGCTATCTGCCGCTGGGCTTCGTGCTCGCCCCGGCCCTGCCGCGCCGACTGGGTCATGCCGGCACGATCGCGCTGGCGACCCTGCTGGCCGGTTTGCTGAGTCTGACCATAGAGACGCTGCAGAACTTCCTGCCGACACGCATCTCGACCAATGTCGACCTCGGCTGCAACATTGCCGGCGCCTTGATCGGCGCGGTGCTCGGAACACTGTGGGGGCGACGGCTGTTCGACCAGCACGGCTGGCTCAACCGCTGGCGGACCGCCCGCATCATCCCCGGGCGCACCGGGGATTTCGGGCTGATCCTGCTCGCGCTGTGGCTGCTGACCCAGTTGATGCCGGAGAGCATGGTGTTCGGCAGCGGTGACTTGCGGCGGATGCTCTCCCTGCCCAATCCGCTGCCGTTCGATCCAGCGCATTTCATCCAGCTCGAAGCCGCGCTGGTCGCAACCGCCATCGTCTCGGTCGGCCTACTCGCCAGCAGCATGATGCGCCACGCCAGCCCCTGGCCGATCGCCCTGTTGTTGTTGCTCGCGATCGGCGCGAAATCGCTCGCCAGTCTGTCCTTCTTCGTCCCGCCCGACCCATTGGGCTGGCTCACCCCCGGCGCCCGGATCGGCCTGGCGATAGGCCTTCCCTTGCTGGCGCTGAGCCTGCTGTTGCCCAGCGTACTGCAACACGCGCTGGCCGGCATGGTGCTGCTGGCGGCCACCGTGCTCGCCAACCTGATCCCGGACAACCCTTATCTGGCGGTCGAGCAACGCCTGCTCGACAGAGGGAATTTCCTGAATTTCCACGGTCTCACGCACATCGTCGCCAGTGGCTGGCCCTTCGTCGCGCTGGCCTATCTGTCCGCGATCGGGCTGTGGCGGGGCGAGCATCTTCACGCCCGCTGAGGCGCGAGCGGTCGCTATAATCGTTCAGATCTGCCCGGCCTGACCAGGCCTGTGCCCACGGAGACCCAGATGAGTTATTACAAGCACCATGTTTTCTTTTGCTGCAACCAGCGCCAGGCCGGCGACACCTGCTGCAACGACCACAAGGCGGTCGAGATGCAGACTTACGCGAAAGACCGCATCGGCGCGCTCGGGCTGAAGGGCAAGGGCAAGATCCGTATCAACAAGGCCGGCTGCCTGGATCGTTGCGACGACGGCCCGGTGCTGGTCGTCTATCCGGACGAAACCTGGTACACCTATGTGGACAAGGAAGACATCGACGAAATCATCTCCGAGCACCTCGTCGGAGGCCGCGTCGTCAACCGCCTGAAACTGGAGAGCCGATGAGCCGCCCCCACCCCACCGAGAAAGTCCTGCTGCGCGGCGCCGAGGGCGCCATCGACGCGCTGATAGACGCTCCGGCCGAAGTCCGCGGCGTCGCGCTGGTCTGTCACCCGCACCCGCTCTACGGGGGGGCCAATACCAACAAGGTTGCCCACACCCTGGCGCGTGCCTTTCGCGATCTCGGCTACGCGGTCGTGCGCCCAAACTTCCGCGGGGTCGGCGCGAGCGAGGGCGAGCATGACCATGGCAACGGCGAGACCGAGGACATGCTCGCGGTGATCGCCTGGGCCCAGTCCCGCTGGGGCTTCCTACCCCTGGCGCTGGGCGGGTTCTCGTTCGGCGGTTTCGTCCAGACCCGGGTGGCCAACCGGCTGGCAGACGGCATGACCCCGCCACGCCGGATCGCGCTGGTCGGCATGGCTGCGGGCACCGCAGCCGACGGCGCGCGCCATTACGACACTGGCCCGTTGCCGAAAGGCATCCCGACCCTGATCATCCACGGCGAACACGACGAAACCGTGTCACTGACCAATGTGCTGGAATGGGCGCGGCCACAGGAACAGCCCGTCATCGTCGTGCCCGGTGCAGACCATTTTTTCCACGGCAAGCTCCATGTGATCCGCGACCTCATCGCCGGCACCTGGGCACCGCTCTGAGCATCGCCCCCTTCCCACGGCTCTTGAACAAAGCAGTGACTTGAAAAACACTTTCTTGAGAGGACCGCCCATGACCATGAAATTGCTCGCCTCGCTGACCAGCCCCTATGCCCGCAAGATCCGGGTGATCCTGCACGAAAAGAAGCTGCCGTTCGAACTCGTGGTCGACTCTCCCTGGGAAGCACTGACGCGCGTCCCGGACGTCAACCCGCTCGGCAAGGTGCCGGTCCTGATCGCCGACGACGGCGAGGCCATCTTCGACTCGCCGGTGATCGCCGAATACCTCGAAACCCTGCATGCGGCGCCGAACCTGCTGCCGCTCGATCCGCTCGCCCGGGTCCGGGTCCGTCGGACCGAGGCGCTTGCCGACGGGATCAACGATGCCGCGGTCGTCGCCTTGCTCGAATCCCGGCGACCCGATGGCGAACGCAGCGACGCGGTCATCGCCCGCCAGATGGAAAAAATCGCGCGTAGTCTCGACTGGCTGGAGCGGGCCTGCCAGGGCTGCAACTGGCTGAACGGCGACGAGATGAGCCTGGGCGACATCGCGGTCGGCATCGCGCTGGGCTATCTGGATCTGCGCTTCCCCACTCTGGAATGGCGGGCCAGCCGACCGTCACTCACCGCTTTCGCCGAACGGCTGTTCCAGCGGGAAAGCTTCATCGACACCGTCCCGCCCGCAGGCTGAAACATGCGCCACGACGACGGGCAGATCATCGCATTCAACCGAATCCCGCATGGAACTCGGTGCTGTCAAGATGGCCCGACTCGCGGCTTGCGCCGCTCCTACTCCCGCTGCCCAAGCCAGTGGGAGCACCGCAAGGTGCGAATCGGCCTCGCTACATGAACGCAGTCTTTTCGCGGCTTGCGCTGCTCCCTGATCAACCCCCTCGGTGTCCCGACAACCCGGTGGGTGGAGGACGTCCATTACACCTCCTACCCGCTGCCCAGGCCCGTGGGAGCACCGCAAGGTGCGAATCGGCCGTGCTACATGAACGCAGTCTTTCGCGGCTTGCGCCGCTCCTACACTGGACTTCGCCCACAAGGCGATGAAAGCCTGCTCGCGCCTCAGCCGCCGCGGAACGACGGCTTGCGCTTTTCCAGGAAGGCGGAGACACCTTCGACGAAATCGGCGGTCGCGCCACAGCGGCCGAAGGCTTCGGCTTCGCTCTGGAGCTGGGTCTCGAGCTTGTCGTCCAGCGTGTTCGCGAGCAGCTGCTTGATCTCGCCGTAAGCGTGCCGTGGCCCGTTCTTCAGGCGGTCGATCAAGACCGTGGTCTCACTGTCCAGTTTGTCGGCCGCGACAACCCGGTTCACCAGGCCTAGCCGCTGCGCCTCGGTCGCATCGAAACGATCGGCGAGCAACAACAACTCGGCCGCCTTGCGGGTGCCGACGATGCGCGGCAGAAAATAGGACATGCCGCCATCGGCCGGCAGACCGATCGACGCGTAGGCGGTGGTGAACTTCGCGGTATCGGCACAGACCGCCAGATCGCAACCCAGCATCAGGGACAGGCCGAAACCGGCGCAAGCGCCCCGCACCTTCGCGATCACCGGCTGATGCAGGCTCTGCATGATCTCTATGGTCGGGTTGATGTGCTTCTCTATCATCGCGCGATAAGTCGCCTGGCGCGCGCTCGCACTCTGGCCGAAATGACGCGCGAAATCGTTCAGGTCGCCGCCGGCCATGAAGTGATCGCCCGCGCCGGTCACGACGACCACCTCCACATCCTTGGACTCGCGCAGCCTGCGCGCCGCCCCCTGCAAATCCTCCATCATCTCGACCGACAGTGCGTTGAGCTGCGCCGGGCGATTCAGCGTGATCGTTGCGACACGATCGGTGACTTCGAACAGTACGGTATGGGCCATTTTCGGCATCTCCTCCGGAGCAGTGAAAAACCAGGATGGGGTTGGGCAGGCTGCGGGCCGGGCCGGCCACGACGTTAGCGCGGGATCGCGCACCTCCCGGCAGTCGCCGCAAGCCGCACGATGATGCCGCAATCACACCCGCTCGAACACCCCCGCCGCCCCCATGCCGGTGCCGATGCACATGCTGATCATGCCGTATCGCAGAGCCGGGTCGCGGCGCATCGCGCTCAGCAGGGTCGCGGTGCGGATCGCCCCGGTCGCGCCGAGCGGATGGCCGAGCGCGATCGCACCGCCGAGCGGATTGACCCGGGCCGGATCGAGCCCGAGCTGGCGGATCACCGCCAGCGCCTGCGCGGCAAAGGCTTCGTTCAGTTCCATCCAGTCAATGTCGGGCACCCCGAGCCCGGCCGCCGCCAGCGCGCGTGGTATCGCCTCGACCGGGCCGATGCCCATGATCTGCGGCGGCACGCCGGCGACCGCGTAGCTGCGGAATCGGGCGATCGGCGTGGCGCCGCTGCGCTTCAAGCCCGCTTCGCTCATCAGCAACACCGCCGCAGCACCATCCGACATCTGGGAGCTGTTGCCGGCGGTCACCGAACCGCGCGTGGCGAACACCGGGCGCAACTTCGCAAGCGCTTCGGCGGACGCATCGCGCCGCGGCCCCTCGTCCACCGCGCGCAGTTGCTCGACGATGCGCACCACCCCGACCTCGCCCGGCAGATGGCTACGCACCCGATACGGCGTGATCTCGTCGGCGAACAGGCCGGCGTCGATCGCGGCGACCGCACGCCGGTGCGACTCCAGCGCGAATGCATCCTGATCCTCGCGACCGATCTGCCACTGCGCGGCGACCTTCTCCGCGGTCAGCCCCATGCCGAAGGCGATCCCGAGATTCTCTGGCGAAGCGAAGATCGCCGGGTTCAGGCTGACCTTGTTGCCCATGATCTGTGGCATCGCACTCATGGATTCGGTGCCGGCCGCGATCATCACGTCGGCTTCGCCGAGGCGGATCCTGGCTGCAGCGTCGGCGACCGCCTGCAGGCCGGACGCACAGAAACGGTTGATCGTGATACCGGGCACCCGCTCCGGCAAGCCCGCGAGCAACAGCCCGATCCGGGCTACGTTCATGCCCTGCTCGGCCTCCGGCATCGCACAACCGACGATCACGTCGCCGATCTCACCTGGATCGAGCTCAGGCACTTTGGCAACGACTGCCGACAATACATGTGCCAGCAGATCGTCCGGGCGCACTCGCCGGAACAGGCTGTTGCGCCGCCCGACCGGGCTGCGGGTGGCTGCCACGAGATAGGCATCCCGTATCTGTCCAGTCATGATCATGTCCTCAGTTGCGCAAGGGCTTGCCGGTTTCGAGCATGTGCCCGATCCGCTGCTGGGTCTCGCGAGTCTTCAGCAACTCGACGAAGAGCGCCCGTTCGACATCCAGAATCCATTGCTCGCCGACCCGACTGCCGGTATCCACCTCGCCGCCGCACAGCGCGGTCGCGACGGCCTTGGCAACCCGGTAGTCATGGGCGGAGATGAACCCGCCCTCGGCCATGTTCACCAGCATCAGCTCGCAGGTCGCGATGCCGTCGCGCCCTGCGACGGTGATCGCCTGCTCGATCAGCGGGGGGCGGTAGCCGGCCTCGGCGATCGCCCGGGCGCGGCGGAGCCCGACATACAGCAGCTCGTGCGGATTGAACAGGACGTCGTCGGAGCTCTGCGCGAAGCCGAGCCGCTGCGCCTCGAGCGCGCTCTTGGCGACGGTGGCCATCGCGATCGTCTGAAACGCGGTCTGGATGTATGGGAATACGTCCCCACCCGCGGCCCGCTGGGCCAGGCGGTGCGCCTGCAGCGCAAAGGCCTTGCTGCCCCCGCCGGCCGGAATCAGGCCCACCCCGGCCTCGACCAGCCCGACATAGGATTCGAGCGCCATCACCCGGTGCGCCGCATGCATCGCGAACTCGCAGCCACCGCCCAGCGTCATGCCCTGCATCGCCACGACCACCGGAACCTGCGCCTGGCGCAAGCGCATCGCGGTCTGCTGAAAGCGATCGACCATGCGTTCCAGCAGGTCGAACTGGCCAGCCCGGCAGGCCTCGGCGACCTGCGCCAGGTTGGCGCCGACCGCGAACGGTGCCTCGTGCCAGATCACCAGGCCATCCAGGTCGCGTTCGGCGCGATCGAGCGCCTCCTGCAAGCCGGCCATCACCTCGTCACCGATCGCATGCATCTTCGAGGTGAAGGATACGATGCCGATGCCGAGGTCCTGGTCCGGCCGGACCCACAGCCGCAAACCTTCGCTCTCCCACAGCGTCTCGGCCGGATCCGCCATCGCCTCGCCCAGCACCCGGTCCGGATAGAGCTGGCGACGATAGACCGGCAACCCGGTACGCGCAACCAGCGTGCCGGACGAAGCAGAGTAGGCCCCGGCCGCTTCATGCACGCCTTCGCGGGCCAACACCCACTCCGGCAGCGCGGCATCGCTCATCGTGGCGCCGGAAGCGATGTCCGACTGCAGGGCCTGCGCGATCTCGCGCCAACCCGCCGCCTGCCAGATTTCGAACGGACCTTGCGACCAGCCGAAACCCCAACGCATCGCGAGATCGACATCGCGGGCGTTGTCGGCGACCCCGGCCAGATGTACCGCGCAGTAGTGGAACAGGTCCCGGAAGATCGCCCACAGGAACCGGGCCTGGGGATGGGGGCACGCCCTGAGTTGCCGGAACCGCTCTACGGGATCGCGCACTTTCAGGATCGCACCGACCTCGGGTGCGACCTCGCCAGCGCTTGGCCGATAGCGCTGGCGCGCCGGGTCGAGCACGGTGATCTGCTTGCCGTCCTTGCGATAAATGCCGAGGCGGGTCTTCTGCCCGAGGGCGCCCTGGCCGACCAGCGACTGCAGCCAGGTGGGCTGGACAAAGAATCGATGCCAAGGATCCCCTTCGAGGGTCGCCTGCATCGTATCGAGTACATGGGCCAGCGTGTCCAAACCGACCACATCCGCGGTCCGGTAAGTCGCGCTCTTGGGGCGCCCGATCAGCGGGCCGGTCAGTGCATCCACCTCGTCGAAACCCAGCCCCAGGCGCTCGGTGTGGTGGATCACCGCGACGATGGAGAACACCCCGACCCGGTTGGCGACAAAGTTCGGTGTATCCCGGGCGCGGATCACGTTCTTGCCCAGGCGGGTAGTCAGCCAGGTTTCGAGCGCATCGAGCAGGGCTGGATTAGAGCTGTCCGTCGGGATCAGCTCGACCAAGGGCATGTAGCGCGGCGGATTGAAGAAGTGCAGACCGCAGAAACGCGGCCGCAGCGTCTGCGGCATCGCCTCGGCCAGCGACGCTATCGACAGCCCGGACGTGTTCGAGGCAAAGATCGCGTCGGCGCGAACAAAGGGTGCGACCTTCTGGTACAGATCGCGCTTCCATTCCATCTTTTCGGCGATCGCCTCGATCACCAGGTCGCATTCGCCCAGGCGGGCGAGGTTATGCGCGTAGTTGGCAGCTTCGATCGCGACTAGCCGGTCACGGGTCGCCAGGGGCGCGGGGTCGAGTTTCTTCAGCCCGGCCAGCGCCTTCTCGACGCCCGCATCCGGATGCGCTTCTTCGCCCGGCAAATCGAACAAAATCACAGGCAGATCGGCGTTGGCACAATGCGCGGCGATCTGCGCCCCCATCACCCCGGCGCCCAGCACTGCGACTTTTCTGATGTTCAGTCTGCTCACCTGTTCCTCCTCGACTGACTTGCACCGCCCCCCTCGCCTCGACTCCGCTATCCGACTGCATTGGCGTTTTGGCTCAAGACGAGGCCCTCCTTTCGGTTCAACGGAAAAACCAGGATAGGGATGTGTTTCTTACGCGTGCACAACTACAGTAGGTCGTTTCCCTTCCGAGCTCTACCCCATCCTCCCGTGACCACGTCCTTCCATGTTCGCTGCCGCACTCACTCGGACGGAATCGGCCGCTTGCGTCCACGGTCATCCAGCGCGACATAGGTCAGCGTCGCCTCTGTGACCTTGACCACCACCGGGTGCTCCGGGTCACGCTCGGCATAGACCTCGACATCGACCGTCACCGAGGTGCGGCCGACCGACCTGACAGCGGCATAAAAACTGACCAGATCACCTACCGACACCGGCTGCTTGAACAGGAAGGAATTGACTGCGATCGTCGCAACCCGGCACTTGGCCCTGCGCCGGGCCGGGATTGCGCCGGCGATATCGACGTTCGCCATGATCCAGCCGCCGAACACGTCGCCGGCCGGGTTGAGGTCGGCCGGCATCGTCATGATGCGCAAGGCCGGCTGGCGGTCTGCCGGAAGGGCAACGGATGCTTCAGACTGCTCGGACATGAATCACTCCTGAAAGGCGGAAATCGGGTCATGCATTAGGCTGATGGCGGCGCGAAACGCCACCGGCCCAGCCTCTCGACAGGCTACACCGATCGGCCCGGTGCAGTCCAAGGGCGCAAGCGCGCCCCTATCCCCGACCCATCCAATCGCAAATATTACTGGCGCGACCTTCCCGATCGGGCGGGAGCAATTCAGCGCCAAGTCACCTGACAAACAAGACTCATCCCAAGGCCAGGCTCAAGTGCCGCTCCCCGCCGGCGGCTTCCCGGTCACCGCACGCCTGGCCTGCAGGAAATGAATCGGCCCACCGGTGAAGGGGGCGAAGCCGGTGCCGAAGATCACGCCCGCGTCGGCCAGGTCGGCGTCGGCGACGACGCCGTCGGCGACACAGTGTTCGACCGCGGCGAGCAGGGGCGCGACAATCCGGTCGGCCAGGCCAGCCGGCACAGGGGCCGATCCGGCGGAGGGAGCCACCTTGACCGCGCTGCCCTTCTCCCAGCGGTAATAGCCCTGGCCGGTCTTCTTGCCGAGTTGGCCGGCCTCGACCAGCCTGGCGAGCCTGTCCGGCACCGTCTCCGTCGCATCGCCGGCCAGCGCCCGGCCGGCCGCGATCGCGATATCCAGCCCGACCGTATCGACCAGTTCCACCGGTCCCATCGGCATGCCGAAATCGAGCAGGGCCTGATCGACCGCCTCGGGGGCGACGCCCTCGTCCACACAGCGCAAGGCCTCGAGCATGTAAGGGCCGAGCACCGCATTGACCAGGAAACCCGGCGCGCTTCTGACCGGCAGCGGCAGTTTGTCGATCCGGCGCACAAACTCGGCCGCGCGCTGCAGCGCCGCCTTGTCCGAGCGCTCGCCGGCGACGACCTCGACCAGCGGCATCTTCGCCACCGGATTGAAGAAATGGATGCCGACCAGACGCGACGGCTCGGCCAGCGGCGCAGCGATGTCTTCCAGCCTCAGACTGGAGGTGTTGGTCGCCAGCACCGCCTCGGGCCGCGCCCGGGCTTCCAGCGCGACGAACAGCGACCGCTTCGCGTCGAGATCCTCGAAGATCGCTTCTATGATCAGGTCGGCGCGGGCGACGCCGTATCCGGCCGGGTCCGGGATCAGGCGGTCTAGCGCGAAACGCACCTGACGGTCATCGCCCCTGAACTTGCGCTCGAAAAGACGCGCCGCGCGCGCGATCGCGGGTGCGATGCGCTCGACCGACTGGTCCTGCAGGCTCACCGTCATGCCGTGCTGGGCGCACACCGCGGCGATGTCGCCGCCCATCACGCCGGCTCCGACCACATGGACATGGCTGGGCATGAACGCGGCCGCAGCTTCTCGCGGCTTGCCGAAGCCCTTGAGACGCTCCTGCAGGAAGAAGACCCGTACCAGATTCTGCGCGGTCGGGGAGCGCAAGATCGCCGCCAGCGAGGCCGGGTTGTCGGCCGGCACCGCCAAGGCATTTCCGCCGTATTTCGCCCAGGTGTCGATGATCGCGTAGGGGGCGGGATAATGCTCCGGTCGTGCCCGGGCCGCGACCTGCTTGCGCGCCCGCTGTGCGACCAGCGGCTTGAGCGGACCGTCGAGCAGACGGTCGATCAGCCTTGGCCGGCGCGGGTGACGGCCGGACATCACCATGGTATTGGCAGCATTTTCCATCACCCGCGGCGGCACGCAGGCATCGGCCAGGCCGATCTGCTTCGCCTTCTTCGCGTCTACCGACTTTCCGCTCAGCATCATGTCGAGCGCGACGATGGCGCCAACCTTCTGCGGAAGCCGCTTCATCCCGCCCCAGGCCGGTAGGATGCCGAGCATGACCTCGGGCAAGGCGAGCCGCGTCGCCGGGTCATCCACGACGATACGATAGCGACAGGCTAGCGCGAGTTCCAGGCCGCCGCCCATGCAATGCCCACGGATCAGGGCCAGGGTCGGAAACGGCAGCCGGGCGAGCCAGTCGAACAGGGACCACCCCCGCTCGACCAGTTCCCGCGCCGCCTGTGCCGATGCGATCCGGCCGAACTCTTCGATGTCCGCTCCGGCGACGAATCCGGCCGGCTTCGCCGACGCGATCACCAGACCGCTGGGGGGGGTCTTCTCCAACTCGCCGAACGCGGCCGCCAGTTCATCGAGCATCGCCGCCGACAAGGTGTTGGTCGAGGCGCCGGCACGGTCGAGATGCAGCCAGACGATGCCGTCTGGCCGGCGAACCATCACGAGATCGGACCAGGCCGCGCGAGTGGCCGCACTCATTGGACCGCCTCCAGCAACATCGCGCCACCTTGCCCGCCACCGATGCAGATTGCCGCCAACCCGCGCTTCGCCCGCTGTCGGCGCATCACCTCGACCAGGTGCAGCACGATGCGCGCACCGCTCGCACCCACCGGATGACCAAGCGCGATCGCGCCGCCATCCACATTCAGGCGCTGTTCGTCCAGTCGCCCCAGCGGGGCCGGCAGCCCCAACCGATCGCGACAGTAGTCCTCGTCCTCCCAGGCGCGCAGGCAGGCGATCGTCTGCGCTGCGAAGGCCTCGTTGATCTCCCACACCGGGACATCGTCCAGGGTCAGCTCATGGCGTTGCAGGATGGGTGTGGCGGCGTGGACCGGCCCCAGTCCCATCTGCGCCGGATCGAGCGCCGCCCACTCGACATCGACGATACGCGCCAGCGGCGCGAGGCGATGGCGCTCGACCGCATCGGCCGAGGCGAGCAGCAGCCACGCCGCCCCATCGGTGATCTGCGAACTGTTGCCCGGTGTGATCCGGCCATAGTGCCGGTCGAAGAAGGGTTTGAGCCGGGCGAGCGCCTCGACCGAGGCGTCGCGCCGCAGCCCGTCGTCGCTGGCATAGACCACAGCGTCGCGGTCGATCAGCGGCACGATCTCGCTGAAGTGCCCATCGTCCTGAGCGGCGCCGACGCGCTGATGACTGCGCACCGACCAGGCGTCCATTTCCTGACGCGAGATATCGAAGAGATGGGCCAGATTCTCCGCGGTCTGCCCCATCGACTGCCCGACCACCGGGTCGGTCAGTCCTTTCATGATGCCGATCACCGGCGCCAGATAGCCCGGCCTGAAGCGCCGCAGCAAGGCCGCCTTCTGCGCGACGCCGCGCACCGCGTACCATGCGGCGAGCCAGCGCACCATCGCGTCGGAGAACAGCAACGGTGCGCGTGAGAGCGCATCCACCCCGCCCGCCAGCACCAGTTCGGCACGACCACTGCGCAGGTTCACCAGGGCGGAGTCCAGCGCCTGCAGGCCACTGGCGCAGTTGCGCATCACGGTCCAGCCCGGCACCTGATGACCACAGCCCATGCGCAAGGCGACCACCCGGCCGATATTGACTTCGTCCGGCGCCGGACTCGCGCAGCCGAGGATCACCTCGTCGAGGTCGGTCGGCGCGAACGGCTGGCGCAACAACAGCGCGCGCCCGGCCGCGGTGGCCAGGTCCGACGCCGAGAACGGACCGGGGGTGTTGCGCGACTTCAAAAACGGCGTGCGGGCACCGTCGATGACGAAGACATCGCGCATCGCCGGACCCTGTCCTTGCAGCCGTTGGGAAGTCATGCCGGCACCCGCCCGGTTCGGGCCGCCCGTGGCTTTGAATCCGGGTCGGCATCGGGACCGGAGGCTGGCGGCTCACAGCACGGCTCGCACCACACTTCGCGCAATCCGAAATCGAACGGAAAATCGTCCACCCGGATCACCTTGTCGCGCAAGACATTGCGCCGCTGGATCAAGGCATGCTCGTCCTCGCTGATCACGCCGGCAGCGCACGCATCCCGCCAAAGCGCATCGACATCGCCGCTCAGGTCGAGGGGCGGGCTGAAGCGACCCGACTTTTGCGCCTCGCGCAACCTGGCCTCGACCGGTTCGGCCGCGATAGTGGCCTCGAGCGCCGCCTCGAGGGCGGCGATCGGCTCGTCGAGATCGGTCGGCAGGTAGGTGTCGGCGGTCAGGCGGTCGCGGGTCGCCGATGGTGCGATCATCAGGCGCGCCACCTCGTGCCCGAGCCGGTCGGACGGCACCACATAAGGCCGGCCGAGCGGGAACACCACCACCCGCCTGAGCAGGACTTGCAGCATGCGGTTCGGAAAGTTCGCGATCACGCCCTCGAACGCATTCTGGATGCGGAACATGCAATCCCAGATCGCCCAATGCATCAGCGGTGCGTCTTCCGCCTGACGCCCCTCGGCCTCGTAGCGTCTAAGGGTCGCGCTGGCGAGATACATCAACGACAGGATGTCGCCCAGGCGGGCCGACAGCTTCTCCTTGCGCTTGAGCGCGCCGCCCATGGTGCCCATCGAAATGTCGGCGAGAAAGGCGAAGGCGGCCGAGAACCGGGTCAGTTGCTGGTAATAACGACGCGTCTCCGGCGCGACCGTGTCCGGCACGCCGACGAAGTGGGAGCCGGTCAACCCCATCACCAGCGCACGCGCCGCACTGCTGACGGTATATCCGACGTGGTGCCACAAGGCCTCGTCGAACGCATCGAGGTCGTTCTCCCCGGCGGAATTCATCTCATCCAGCACATAGGGATGACAGCGGATCGCGCCCTGGCCGAACAGGATCAGGCTGCGGGTCAGGATATTGGCGCCTTCCACGGTGATGCCGACCGGCAGCTGCTGATAGGCCCGCCCCAGGAAGTTCTGCGGCCCCAGGCAGATACCCTTGCCGCCGATGACGTCCATGCCGTCATTGACCGTCTGGCGCGCCCGCTCGGTGACGTGATACTTGACGATCGCCGACACCACCGACGGCTTCTCGCCGAGATCGATCGCAGCGGCGGTCATGATCCGCGCCGCGTCGCACAGGTAGGTGTTCGCGCCGATCCGGGTCAACGCCTCCTCGACGCCCTCGAAACGGCCGATCGCGGTCTTGAACTGGTAGCGCACCCGCGCATAGGCACCGACTGCCCGCGCGGTCAGTTTCTGCATGCCGGTGTTCGAGCCGGGCAGCGAGATCGCCCGGCCGGCGGCGAGGCACTCCATCAGCATCCGCCATCCCTGACCGGCCATGGCCGGGCCACCGATGATGAAATCCAGCGGCATGAACACGTCCCGACCACGGATCGGCCCGTTCATCCAGGCTGCATTGAGGGGAAGATGGCGCCGGCCGATATCGACGCCCGGCGTCTCGCGCGGTACCAGCGCGCAGGTGATGCCGAGGTCGGCGACCTCGCCCAGCAGGTGGTCCGGGTCATACAGCCGGAAGGCCAGCCCGAACACGGTGCACACCGGCCCGAGCGTGATATAGCGCTTGTCGAAGCTGACCCGCATCCCGAGCACTTCCTCGCCCTGCCAGAGGCCCTTGCACACGACACCGGCATCCGGAATCGACGCGGCATCGGATCCGGCCCAGGGGCTGGTCAGCGCGAAGGCGGGGATGTCCTCTCCCTGCGCCAGACGCGGCAGGTAGTGCGTCTTTTGCGCATCGGTGCCGTATTGCAACAGCAGCTCGGCCGGCCCGAGCGAGTTGGGCACCATCACCGTGACCGCCGGCGCGGACGAGCGGGTGGCGAGCTTGGTGATCACCTGCGAATGGGCAAAGGCCGAGAAGCCCTTGCCGCCGTATTCCTTGGGGATGATCATGCCGAGGAAACCGCGCTCCCGGATGAAGCGCCATACATCGGGCGACAAGTCCTGGCGCTGGCTCGAGGCCCAGTCGTCGCACAGTCTGCACAACTCGGCGGTTTCGTTGTCGAGAAAGGCCTGTTCCTCGTCGCTCAGGCGGGGCCAGGGACAGGCGTGCAGGCGCGACCAGTCTGGACGGCCGGCGAACAGTTCGCCTTCCCACCACACCGTACCCGCTTCCAGCGCGTCCCGCTCGGTTTGCGACATGGCCGGCAACGCAGCGCGGAAGGCCTTGAAGATCGGCACGGTCAGCAGCGACTTGCGGGTATCCGACATCAGCAACCAGCCCAGTCCGCTCCAGCCTGCCAGCACCAGGATGGTCAACAGCACCGGCCAGCCCGCCGCAATCGCGAACACCAGCCACCACCCCGCCCCGACACCGATCCAGGCCATCAGTGGTGCGCGACGAAAGGCGAGCACCACCATTAGCGGCAGCAGTGACAGCAGTGACAGCAGCAAAAACCAGGTCATGGACTTGTCCTCCAAGCTCAAGCAAGCGCGACCCACACGCTTTGGAAATTACCCTGGGCAACCGCCGTCAAAACGAAATGGCGCCGGTCGCGCATGCGCCCCCCGCGCCAGCCCCACGCCGAGGGTGCGCCCGCCCGGGAGGCTATCCGGCATCCGGCCGGTCGAAATCCGGCAACGGAGCGCGCAGCCCACCTAGCAGGAACGACATCAAGCGCGGCATCAGTCGCGACGGGTCCGCGTCGTCGAATGCCCCGGCGAACAGTTGCAGCGCATCGGTTCCTGCGATCGCGTAGGACGTCGCCCCCATCATGAAATGAAACCGCCACAGGATCTCCTCGCGCGGCACCCCCGGCAAGGACGCATACAACGCGGCCATGAAACGATCCAGCGTCTCGGCATACTCCTCGGCGAGAAACTGGCGGACGAACGCGTTCGGTTCGGTATAGGTCCGCCCCAGCAAGCGCATGAAGTTGTGTCCGCCGTGTTCGGCGTCGCTCGCCATCTCCAGCACCGGCCGGAAAAAGGCCGTAAGCACCTGGCTAGGCCTGACCTCGCCACCCTGATCCCGCGCGGCGGCCTGCACTTCGTCCAGCGCCAGCAGACGCAAGCGGTTCAACTCGGCAATCCGGCGCCGAAAAACCTCCTGAATCAAGCTGTCCTTGGTCCCGAAGTGGTAGTTGACCGCCGCCAGGTTGACCCCGGCCGCCGAGGTGATCATCCGCATCGAGGTCGCTTCCAGGCCATGTTCGACGAACAAGGCCTCGGCCGCCTCCAGGATACGCAGCCGGGTGTCCAATGCCTGCCGACTCGTCGCTTCGCCCATGCGTGTCCCCGTGAATTGCAACCCAGTCGTTTTCAAACACTTGTTTGAATTCTAAAGGTCGTATGCCATTAGTCAAGCTGATGCCACCATAAGTCGTCTCTACGCCTGCCCGCTCACCTTGGCCGAGGTCGATCTGCGGGTGGCCGGATCGCCCAGCAGCATCGCCGCGAAGGCGGGCAGTAACACCAGCGCGGCCAGCATGTTGACGATGAACATGAAGGCCATCAGCAAACCCATGTCGGCCTGGAACTTGAGTGCCGACATCGTCCACGTAGCGACCCCGACGCTCATCGTCGCCGCGGTAAACATTACCGCGGTGCCGCGCTGGCGCAGTGCCTGAAAAAAGGCCTCCGGCAGGTCATCCCCTTGTTCAAACCGGTTCGCCATCCGTTCGTACAGGTAAATGCCGTAATCGACCCCGATCCCGACCGCGATCGCCACCACCGGCAGGGTCGACACCTTGAGCCCGATATCGAGCACCGCCATCAAGGCATTGCACATCACCGCAACAATGGTCAGCGGCAGCACGATGCACAGCGTCGCGCGCCAGGAACGGAACTCGGCGAAGAACAACAGACTGATCGCCCCGAACACCAGCAACAAAATGGTCACCGAGGCCGCATCGACCGCCTCGTTGGTCGCCGCCATCACCCCAACATTGCCGGACGCGAGCAGGAAGTCGAGTTGTGCGGAACGATGCGCGTCGCGGAACGCCTTGACCTCGCGGACAACGTGGGCGATCGTCGCGCCGTCGTGGTCACGGGTGAAGATCAGCACCTGCATCGCGCTGCAATCGGTGTTCAGCAAACCGGTGCCGGTGTCGACCGGCGTGACCGACTGGGCCAGTACCGCCGGGTTGCGCGACAACACCCTCCAGCGCGGATTTCCTTCGTTCCAGCCGGCGTTGATGCCGCGCGCCACCCCGGGCAGGCCGACCACGCTTTGTACGCCGTGCACCCCGCGCATGGTCATTTCGAAGCGGTCGATGGTGTCCATGATCCCGAAGTCGGTGCAGGCACCATCCACATCGTGGCTTTGCACGATCACCGACAACACGTCCACGCCGATCGCGAACGACTCGACGATCGCCGCCGAATCCAGGTTGTAGCGAGAGTCGTCGTGCAACTCGGGAATGCCGGCACCCAGGTCGCCGGTGCGCAAGTCGCGTGACTGCCAGGCCGCCAGCACCAGCAGCGCCGCGGTCACCACCAGCACCACCCGCGCGTTGTGCGGTTCGGCCAGCCGACGCAAGCGCGACCACATCCAGTCGCCCTCGTGCTCGCGCCCCTCGGTGCGACGCAGCTCTCGCGGCGGTAGCCGCGTCCACGACAACAACAGGGTCAGCAACATCATGTTGGTGACCAGCATCAAGGCCACGCCGAGGCCGGCGGTCAACGCGAGTTCGCGCACCATGTCGATCTCGATGCGCATGATCACCAGAAAACCGATCGCGGTCGTGGTCAGCGCCATCGTGCCGGGCAGGCACAACTTGCCGAAAGCGTTTCGCGCCGCCTCGGCTGGCGAGCTCCCGGCGATCACCTCCAGCCGCCAGGCATGGGTCATCTGCACCGCATGGCTGACGCCGATCGAGAAGATCAGGAAAGGCACCAGGATGGACATCGGATCGATCCCGAAACCGATGATCGGCAACAGGCCGAGCAGCCACACCACCGGCACCATCGCGCACAGCAGGGTCAGAGCGGACAGCTTGACCGAACCCGAATAGCGGTAGAGCAGTAGGGCGGTGACGACGAAGGACAGCGCGAAGAACAACAGCACGCCGCGCGCACCCTCGGTGATGTCGCCGACCGCCTTGGCAAAGCCGATGATGTGGATGGTGACGCTGTCGCTCTGGTGCCGGGCGCGGATGTCCTCAAGCATCCGCGCCACCGCGAGGTAGTCGATCCGCTCGCCGGTCGCCGGGTCGACTTCGAGCAGCTCGGCGGTGACCATGGCGCCGTCATGATCGTTCGCGACCAGCCGCCCCAGACGGCCGGATTTGAGGACATTCTCGCGCACCACCTCGAGTTCCTCGGGTGTGCCCTGGAAGCCGGCTGGAATCACGTTGCCACCGGCAAACCCCTCCTCGACGACCTCGATGAAGCGGACATTCGGCGTGAATAGCGAGGTCACCGTTGCGCGATCCACACCGGGGATGAAGAAGACCTCGTCGGTGACCGCCTCGAGCGTTTCGAAGAAGGCCGGGTTGTAGATCTCGCCTTCATGCTGACGCAGGGCGACCAGAACACGGTTGGCGCCACCGAAGGTGTTTCGGTAAGCGAGGAAGGTCTGCATGTACTCGTGTTCGAGCGGAATCATCTTCTCGAAGCCGGCGTCGACCTGCAAGCGGGTCGCCGAGGCGCCGAGCAAAGCAGTGATCAAGACGAACACGACTGACCATGCGCGGCGGTGGCCAAACAGCATCCGACCGAGCGTATCGACCACGGAGCCGAGCCTCATCTCCGGCCTCCGATGCGCAGCATGCCTTCCTCACCGAACAACAGCCTGCCGCCCTGCCCGTCGTCGACCACTGCGACCAGGCTACGGCTCGTATCGACATCACGCACTACCAGACGCTGTAAGGCAGGATCCGACTCCAACACCAGCCCGCCCTGCCCGACCAGGACCACGCCACCATCGGCGCGCCGGGTTGCACCGAAAATCGATGCATCGGTGCCGCTTTCCAGGCCCTGCCAGGACTCGCCCAGATCATCACTGCGATAGACATGGCCACGCATGCCGAACACCAACAGCCCGTCTTCGGCCAACCCGAGCGCCCCGAACCACGACCCCTCATAGGGCGACACCAGGTCTTCCCAGGTCTCGCCCTCATCGACCGAACGCAGCAAGGTGCCGGCTTCACCGGCGATGATCAAGGCGCCGCCCGTGGCGACGATCGCATTGAAATGGAAGTCTCGCCCGTCAAGATCGCGCACGCTCCAGCTGAGACCGCCGTCGTCGCTGAGCATGAAGCGCCCGTAGGCTCCGACGGCAAAGCCGCGACCGCTGTCGCCGACATACACTGCAAACAGCGGTTCCTCTGCTTCAGGTTCTGCATAGACCAGGCGCCAGGTCGCACCGCGGTCGTCGCTGCGAAGCACCACCGCATCATGTCCGACCGCGATCAGGGTGTCGTCATCGACGACAGCCAGCGCGGTCAGCGTCGCCTCGCCCTGCCCTCCGGCCTGCCGCCAACTCGCTCCACCATCGTCCGACAGGAAAATCCACCCGCGTTCGCCGAGTGCGATCAGTCGCTCGCCCACCCGCTTCGCATCCAGCATCAGCAGGTGCTCGATGCGGATCTCCGTCGCCGGCATGGGCGGATCGGTACGTGGCGAAAAGGCGAATGCCGCAACCACGACCACGAACAGCGAGAACAGATAACCGATGGGCTTGTTCATGCGGACTCCGCCCGACCAGGGGCAGGCAGGCGCCGACCCCTGCCGGGCGCCTTCCCTTCAGCGTGTGCCGGCGCCGCGCAAACCGGCCGGGGTGAAGCGGGCCGGGCGCGACTCGACCGCTTCATAGACCCGCGCCTCGTCGTTGCGCAGGCCCATCGCGATGTAACGTCCCGACTGCAGGTCGTGATGCACTTCCAGGTTCGGGTAGATCATCGGGATGTCGTACCAGTTGATGGTGTGAAGTTCCGACACCCGCCACAACTGGTCGCGCGCATCGTACTTGTCCACGGCGAGAACCGACCACGAATCTTCGTCCAGGTAGAAAGTCCGGCGCTTGTACAGGTGGCTCGTGCCCGGCTTCAGCCGCGCATCGACCACCCACACCCGGTGCAACTCGTAACGGGCATGGTCGGGATTGACATGCCCGGCCTGCAGCACATCGGCCATCGAGACGGTGTTGCCGACCAGCTTGTAGGCGTTGTAGGGGACGAAGATCTCGCGTTTGCCGACCAACTCCCAGTCGTAGCGATCGATCGCACCGTTGAACATGTCGAAATCGTCGTTGGTGCGCAGCCCGTCGGCCGCCGTACCGGGGTTGTCGTAGGCGACATTGGGCGCGAGCCTGACCCGCCGCTGTCCCGGGTTGTAGGTCCACGCCTGGCGCGTGCCGAGAAACTCATGCACCAACAGGATCTGCCCGGCCAGGCGGGCGGGCGCCGTCACCGTCTGCAGGAAGTTGAACAGCTTGCTCGCTTCGATCTGGTCCGGTGACTTGTTCAGGCTGCCATAGTGAAAGTCGTACTCGTACTCGAAGCGGACCGGCGTGTAGCTGCCGGTTCGCGTCACCGCAGCCTGGCTCCAGTTCATCGCATAGGCCTCGCCGCGGTAGCGGGTCAGGTGATTCCAGATCGCCTCCATGCCATTCTGGGGCATCGGGAACGGAATCCCGCCGCTCGTACCGGAAAATCCGTTACCGTCGACCGCGAGCGCAACGCGCGCGGCATTGGCGATGGTCTGCTCGTAATGCGCTTGCGGAAAGGCCGCACTGCGCCGGGTCGGATAAACGTTCATCCGCCAGGTCGGATAGGTCTCCAGCAGCGCGACCTGCCCCGGCGTCAGCTGCTCGCGGTACTGGGACAGATTGGTCGCATCGATCGTGAACAGGATCGCATCCGTGGCAAACGGGTCGGCATAATGCCCGCCCGCCACATGCCCGGCCGGCGCGCTGCTCAGACCCCCGTCCCAGGCCGGGATCGTCCCGGCAGCATTGCCGGCCCGCTCCGCCCCCATCGGCGTGAGATCCTGCCCGAGCCGCGCGGCGTCCGCGGCCGACACCTGGGCGAGAGCGCCGGAGGACGCGAACGCCATCGTCATCGTCAGCGCGGCGCCAAGCATCGAAATCGTCTTGCGCATGTCCTTGTCTCCTCAATGCTTTGCGTTTCTCAGAACGAATAGCTGACGCTGATCGACAGAAAGTCGCGGTCCTTCAGCGGATTGGTGTGGCTGGCGTAGGATTGCGGCTGACCGGCGGTATTCGGTACCGAATCGACCCCCGTGATCTTCTTGCCCCCGAAGAAGGACGTATAGGCGATGTCAGCTTGCCAGCGCTGCTGATAGTTCATCCCCAGGCCCAGCGTGATCGCCTTGGCACCCTCATTGAATGTCGGGCTGCGCCCGCTTACGTCGTGCGAGAACGCGATACGCGGCGAAAGCGTCGCACCTGCGATGGCGTTCGGATAGTCGGCACGCGCAAGCAGCCGATAACCCCAGGAGTTCTTTGTCGCAAAGCAGTTGGCATCGGTCGAGCCGAAGGACGCTGCGGTCGCCGATCCCCGCTGCGGCAAATGACAACCTGGTGCCGCGAATTTCAGGTTCGAAGGTAGTTGCAGCCTGGTAAAGCCGACCTCGCCAACCATGACCAGCTGATCCGCCCCCAGGACGCGTGGCCACGCCTTGGTGCCGGTGAATTGGATTTGATGCATCTTCACACGCCGGTAGCCCTTGATCTCTGTGCCGTAGGCAACCCCGGCCGCTTCGACCGGGTTCGTGCTGGTCAACTGATTGCCGATCCCCAGTGCCGCGCCAAGCAGTTCCGCCGAGGGGAGTTGGAGCGGTTGGTTAGGCCGATATGAATACTCGCCTTGAAGCGCAATACCCGCTGGCCCTGCGGTATTGAAACTCAGGCCGAAAAGCTTGATGTTCTTCGGGTAGTCGACGAAATAACTTCCGGCGCCTCCAGCCATCAACGCTGACCCGCAAGCCGCGTTGGTCGCGTTGAGTGCCGAGAGCTGCGTCGCAAGCGCGACGTTTCCACCGACGAAACCGGCCAAAGCGCCAATGTTCGCAGCGGTATGCAGCGCACCGAACGTCGGGATGTCGACGACGGTACACCCTGGCAATCCCGGCGCTACCGGGATACCGGCAGCGGCAAACGCGCCCTCCGTGCCCGCAGGCAATGGCGACGCGATCGTCGCTGGTGCGGTGATTCCGCCTCGATAGCCTGACACATAAGGCGTCCGACTGTGGTAATTGACGTGGTAGACACCGATCTCGGTGAAGTTCAGTTCAGGAAAGAATGCCCGCAGGGCGACCCCATACTCACCCCCATTGCCTGGCCTGCGATCACGCGTCCGAGGCGCGATCAAAGCCCCCGCGGGATCGGCCGGGAACGCGCCGAAGAATGGCGCCGTCAGGGCGACATTGCCGTCGTTCCGGCGTCCGAATCCGGTGTACGCATTGTTACCGCCGACCGCGACAAAGTCGTTGGTACTGAAGAAGGTCCTCACCGGCTCGATCTTGGTCTTCTCCCACTGCGCCATCCACACCGCCTCCAGCGAGACGTTGTCGGTGATCTCCTGCGACGCCCAGATCATCGGGATCGGCGTCAGCCCCTCACGCAGCTCGGAGCCCGGTGTGCGCAGGCGGGCGACATTGACCGGATTGAGCACATTGATGCCGTTCAGGATGAAGGTGCTTTCGCCCCAGCTCACCACCTGCTTGCCGGCGCGCAGGTTGAGGTCGCGCCCGCCGAGGTCGAAGCGACCGCGCACATAGGCGTCCAGGATTTCGGCATCACGTCCCGCCTCGCGGCGCACCCTGGAACCCAGGGCGCTCTTTCCCATGATCGCATCGTCGTAGAAGTAGGACGCGCGCACGAAGGCGCCGTAGTTTCGGTAATTGAGTTCGAGGTCGTGGGTCGCCTTGAAGGCGAGCGAGACGAGTTCGCCCCGCTTGTAGTTCAGGTTGCCGTCGTCCGCGTTCGGATCCCGCGAGGTGCCGCCGTTGGCGATGCTGATCAGCGATCGCTCCCGCCCCTCCATCCGCCACAAGGCGCCGATCGACAAGGTCGTGTCGAAACTACCGGTAAGCTCGCCACTCGCGCTCGAGAACTCGAAGGCCTGGGTCGGTGCGGCACCCCAGAATGACAGTGAGGCAAGGGCTGCGAACACGCCGACCCTGCCCATGGGCACATCGGCGGCCAGTTTTCTCCGTGACATGGGATCTCCCCCTCCAAACACCGGACCGTGCCGGCTCGTTCTCCGCGCCATCTGAACAACGAGGGCAGCCCGACCAGCCCTTAGGCCTAAGGCCTTGAACCATGCCCCGGACAGCGGCGAGTGCTCGATTCGCCCGTATTCAAAGCGTCTGACGAACCGACCGTCACTTACGTCTTCATACCTATTCAAACAGGTGTTTGACTTAAACAAAATCCGCTTGTGAAGTCAATTCTTCTCGAGACGATCATCCCCAATCGTGGCGGGATTCCGGCAGCACGGATTTGACCTCGATCAAGGCGTTGGTGACAATGCGCCCTCACTCCACTGCGGCCCCGCATTCCCCAGCAAACCATGCCGCCCATAGACCTTCTTCTCGGATTCCTCGCCGTATCGATCGCGGTGACCTTCGCACCGGGCCCGGACAATCTGATGGTGCTGGGCCAAAGCCTGGCGCGGGGGCGCTTGGCCGGTTTCGGACTGGCGCTGGGATGTGCGCTGGGCTGCTTCACTCACACCTTGTGGGCCACGCTTGGGCTCAGCGCGGTGCTGCTCGCTTCGCCCAACGCTTTTTTCGCTTTCAAGCTGGCAGGGGCGGCCTATCTGACCTGGCTGGGAATTCAGGCGCTGCGAAGCGGCGGAGTGGGCGCCCCCGCTGGTGCCCCCCGCACACAGGCCTTGCCATGGTGGCGATATGTCGCGCGGGGCTTCATCGCCAATGCGATCAACCCCAAGGTGGCGCTGTTCTTCATGGCCTTCCTGCCCCAGTTCGTTCGCCCGGACAGCGGTCCGATCGGCGCGCAGATGGTCGTCCTCGGCCTGGTCTTCGCGCTGCAAACCATCGCGGTGTTCGGGACGATCGCCTTCGCCGCCGGCAGCATAGGCCAGTTGCTTGCCCGGCGCCCGCGCCTGGGCGTGTGGCTGGACCGGCTCGCCGGCATGATCTTCGTGTCGCTCGCGATCCATCTGCTGTGGCCAGATCGCAGCCGCTGACAAGTATCCCCGCCGTCAGATCGCCTCCACCGACAGGTATCATCCCGCCATGAGACGCGCCCCCGCCACCGCCCTGCCCGGCCCGGAACCGACCGAACGTCGCGACTGGCAGACCCTGACCAGCCTGATCCCCTACCTGTGGGCTTACAAGGGCCGGGTGCTGTTCGCGCTTGCCTGCCTGATCGCGGCCAAGGGCGCCAATGTCGCCGTACCCTTGGTGTTCAAGGGTTTGATCGACGCCCTGACCGTCACCCCGGAGCAGGCCTTCATCGTTGTGCCGGCAGCGCTATTGCTCGCCTACGGGGTGTTGCGCTTTTCCAACTCGTTGCTGACCGAACTGCGCGAGATCGTGTTCGCGCGGGTCACCCAGCAGGCGGTCCGGCGGATATCGCTACAGGTCTTCCGTCACCTGCATGCCCTCAGCCTGCGGTTCCACCTGGAGCGCCAGACTGGCGGGCTGACCCGCGACATCGAGCGTGGCACCCGCTCGATCAATTCGCTGATCAGCTACACCTTGTATTCGATCCTGCCGACCCTGGTCGAGATCGGCCTGGTGGTCGGTATCCTGCTGCTCAACTACGATGCGATCTTCGCGATCATCACCGTGGTCACGCTGACGATCTACATCGTATTCACGATCAAGGTCACCAACTGGCGGACCGCGCTGCGCCGCCATGCCAACGAGCTCGACTCGGCCGCCAATGCCCGTGCGATCGACAGCCTGCTCAACTTCGAGACGGTGAAGTACTTCAACAACGAGGAGTACGAAGCGCGCCGCTACGACGATCAAATCGACAAATGGACCCAGGCCCAGCTCAAGAACCAGTTTTCGCTGTCCGGGCTGAACATAGGCCAGGCCATCATCGTCTCGATCGGCGTGACGCTGATGATGTGGCAGGCGGCCATCCGGGTGGCCAGCGGCGAGATGACCATAGGCGACATCGTGCTGGTCAACGCCTTCCTGATCCAGCTCTACATCCCGCTCAATTTTCTCGGCGTGATCTATCGCGAACTGCGCCAGGCGCTGACCGACATCGAGCGCATGTTCGGCTTGATGAACGAGAACAAGGAAGTCGCCGACGCCCCGGACGCCCTGACCCTGCAGCCGGGCCCAGCCGCGGTGCGCTTCGAGTCGGTGAGCTTCGCCTACGATGCCAAGCGGCCCATCCTGTTCGAGGTCGATTTCGAGATTCCGGCCGGCCGCACCGTCGCGGTGGTCGGACACTCCGGCTCGGGCAAATCGACACTGGCGCGCCTGCTGTACCGCTTCTACGATGTCCAGGGAGGGGCGATCCGGATCAACGGCCATGATCTGCGCGCGCTCACCCAGCACAGCCTGCGTGCATCGATCGGCATCGTGCCGCAGGATACGGTGCTGTTCAACGACACCCTGTTCTACAACATCCAGTATGGTCGCCCGGATGCGACCCGCGAGGAGGTCGTCGCCGCCGCGGCCGCCGCCCAGTTGACCGAGTTCATCGGACGTCTGCCCGATGGCTTCGACACCCGGGTCGGGGAGCGTGGTCTCAAGCTCTCCGGCGGCGAAAAGCAGCGGGTCGCGATCGCGCGTGCCTTGCTCAAGAACCCGGCCATCCTGATCTTCGACGAAGCGACCTCGGCGCTCGATTCGAAAACCGAAAAGGCGATCCAGGCCCAGATGGAGCTTGCCGCCGAAGGCCGCACCGCGATGGTGATCGCACACCGGCTGTCTACCATCATGAACGCGGACGAGATCATCGTGCTGGACCAAGGGCGGATCGTCGAGCGCGGCACCCATGGCAGCCTGCTGCTCAAGGGGGGCGACTATGCGCGGATGTGGGCCTTGCAACAGCAGGAGTCGGAACAGGGCTAGAATCCGGCGACGGGCAACTGACTGGCGGCACCCCTCACAAGGCAAGGACCGCGACTCTCGATGGCTGACAGGGCGACCCCCACGACCGAATCCTGCTGCGCTGATCCGACCGGACCTTGGCGACTCGCTATCGCCATTTCGATCGCGTTCGCACTGATCCTGACCTGCCTGACGAGTCCGGCCGCGCTGGCCCAAGCGGTCGGGGCGGACACGCTGCAGCGGATCAAGGAGCGGGGGTACGTCAGTCTCGGCCACCGGGAATCCTCGGTGCCGTTCTCCTACTACGACGACCAGGGCCGAGTGATCGGTTATTCCCACGATCTGGCACTCGCCATCGTCACCGCGATCCGACACCATCTCGACGAACCGTTGCTGGTCTTGCGGCTGACCCCGGTCACGCCGGAGAACCGGATCGACAAGCTGCGCAATGGCGAGATCGACTTCGAGTGCGGTTCGACCACCCACAACTCCTACCGGGCGCGACAGGTGTCGTTCTCCAACACCATCTTCATCATCGGCACACGCATGCTGACCCGTCGGGATTCCGGCATCCACGATTTTCCCGACCTTGACGGACGCAAGGTGGTCACCACCGCGGGCACGACTTCGGAACGCCTGCTCGCACGGATGCAGCAGTCCGGACTGCGCAACATCACGATCATGACAACGCCGGACCACCGGGAAAGCTTTCTCGCGCTGGAGCGCGGCGAGGCCGACGCATTCATGATGGACGACGCCTTGCTGTACGGCGAGCTTGCCAAGGCTGCCCAGCCGGACGACTGGGTCGTCACCGGCACGCCCCAGTCTTTCGAGGCCTACGGCTGCATGATCCGTCGCGGCGACCTGCGGATGAAGCGATTGGTCGACGCGACCCTGGCCCGTTTGATGACCAGTGGCGAAGCCGAACGGATTTACAACAAGTGGTTCATGAGCCCGTTGCCATCGAGTGGGCTCAACCTCAACTACCCGCTCTCGGACACCATGCGGGCGCTGTTCCGCGACCCGAACGACAATCCCTTCCAATGACCGACACCCAGACGCTCCCCCGCATCATGCTGATCGCCACCGGCGGTACAATCGCCGGCGCCGCCGGATCGGCCACCGAGGTTTCCGGCTACGCGGTGGGTGGCCTCGGTGCGGAGGCCTTGCTTGCCGCGGTACCTCAGGTTGGCGATGTCGCACGCATCGAGGCCCGCCAGCCCTTCAACATCGACAGCAAGGATATGACGCCCGACCACTGGCTGATCCTCGCCGCCATGGTTCAGGCGGCAGCCGACGACCCAGCCATAGCCGGAATCGTGATCACCCATGGCACCGACACCATGGAAGAGACCGCGACCTGGCTAGACCTGGTCATCGATACCGACAAGCCGGTGGTGATGACCGGCGCGATGCGCCCAGCCACCGCCTTGTCGGCCGACGGGCCGATGAACCTGTTCGATGCGGTCCGCTGCGCCGCTGCACCCCACAGCCGCCATCGCGGCGTGCTGCTGTGCTTCGGCGAGACGATCCTGCGCGGCTTCGGGGTCCGCAAGCGGGACACCCAGCGACTCGAAGCCTTCGCCGGCGTTCATGGCGCGATCGGTCGTACCCGCCCGCGGCTCGAATACTTCTCACCCGCCACGCCCCGGCACGCCCGCCTGCCCCGGCTGGACTGCGGTGAAGCGCTGCCACGGGTCGAGGTAATCCAGGCCGGTGCGGGGACACCACCGGATCTCATGCGGATGGCGGCGGATCACGGCGCCGCCGGCATCGTGATCGCCCTGCCGGGCAATGGCGGGGTCGCCGAGACCTGGACCGACGCGATCGCCGAACTGGTCCAGCGCGGCATCCCGGTGGTACGTGCCTCCCGCTGCGGACAAGGCGACGTCTCGCCCAGCGATTTCGACCGGCAATACGGCAGCCTGGCCGCCGGCGTCTTCTCTGCCGCGGCTGCGCGCGTCGTGCTGATGGCTGCACTCGCTGCGCGGAAAACACAGCCCGGTTTCGACCTGAACGCCTTCTTTATCTCGGCATCAGGCGCCGAGGCATGACCCCGGGACCACGCTGCGCCATCCGGCTCAGGCATGAAGCCCGAAAGCCGGCTTCACCTCGGGTCGCCCCGACCCTGGCAGCGGCACGGGTCGCTCACAGCTGATAGTCGTCGCCCCCGCCGGCGAGTACCGTCTCGACGTTGCGCCGGGTCAGATGGGGCGCGAACAACTCGATGAAGCTGAAGATATAGCCGCGCAGGTAGGCATTGCGGCGCAGGCCGATGCGGGTGGTACTGGACTCGAACAGGTGTGCCGCATCGACCATGCCCAGCTTCTTGTCCTCGGCCGGGTCGAAGGCCATGCGCGCCAGGATGCCAATGCCCAGGTCCATCGCGACATAGGTCTTGATCACATCCGAGTCGATCGCGGTCAGCACCACGTCGGGCTTCAAACCGCGCCCGAGAAAGGCCTTGTTGATCAGGCTCCGGCCGGTGAAGGCGTCGTCATAAGTGATCAGTGGATATCGAGCGATTTGCTCCAGGGTCAGCGGCTGCGCCTGCAGGATAGGGTGCCGGGGGGTCGCGACGACACAGCGATTCCATTGATAGCAGGGCAGCATCACCAGGTCGTCGTAATCCTCGATCGCCTCGGTCGCGATCGCGAGATCGGCCTCGCCGGCCAGCACCATCTCGCACACCTGGCGCGGATTGCCTTGGTGCAGTGACAGGCCGACCTTGGGATAACGCTGCAGAAAATCGCGAATGACCCTGGGCAGCACGTAGCGGGCCTGGGTATGGGTGGTCGCGATCGACAGGCTGCCCTCGGCCTCGTTGCTGAACTCGTCCCCGACCTGTTTCAGGTTGTCTACATCGCGCAACATCCGCTCGGCGATCTGCAGTACCTGGCGGCCGGGTTCGGTGACGCCGACCAGCCGCTTGCCATGCCGGATGAACACCTCGACGCCCAGCTCGGACTCGAACTGGCGGATCTGCTTGGATACGCCCGGCTGAGAGGTGAATAGCGCGTCGGCGGCATCGGAAACATTCAAGTTGTGGCGCGCCACCTCGAGCACGTAGCGCAGCTGTTGCAGATTCATTCTGACCCGTCCAGTCGTTGACAGACATGCCGCACGGCACACCAGATCATTATATAACTCATGGTTATTTTAGACTAACCAAACAACTCTTCCTGCAACTATATCGAAGCCGTAGGATGGCGCCATTACACAAAGGGCGCCCCTCGCGCGGCCACCCGACGGAGAGCAGAATGTACCAATACGACCAATATGATCAACAACTGGTGGACGAGCGGGTCGCCCAGTTCCGCGACCAGACCCGCCGCTACCTGGCCGGCGAACTGTCAGACGACGAGTTCCGCCCGCTCCGCCTGCATAACGGCCTCTACATCCAGCGCCACGCACCGATGCTGCGGGTGGCGATTCCCTACGGGCTGCTGTCGAGCCGCCAGTTGCGCAAGCTGGCCGAGATCGCGCGCCGTTTCGACAAGGGCTACGCCCACTTCACCACCCGCCAGAATATCCAGTTCAACTGGCCGGCGCTGGAGCAGGTGCCCGAGATCCTGGCCGAGCTCGCCACCGTCGAGATGCACGCCATCCAGACCTCGGGCAGTTGCATCCGCAACATCACCTCCGACCCGTTCGCCGGCGTCGCGGGCGACGAGGTGATAGACCCACGTCCATGGTGCGAAATCCTGCGCCAATGGAGCACTTTCCACCCGGAGTTCACCTTCCTGCCGCGCAAGTTCAAGATCGCAGTCAATGGCGCACTGGAGGACCGCGCGGTGATCCGGGCGCACGACATCGGACTGGAACTGCAGCGTGACGAATCCGGTGAGACCGGATTCCGCGTCCTGGTCGGCGGCGGCCTGGGACGCACCCCGATCATCGGCGAGGAAATCGCCAGTTTCGTGCCGTGGCAGCACATCCTGACCTACTGCGAGGCTATCCTGCGGGTCTATAACCGCTACGGGCGACGCGACAACCTGTACAAGGCCCGCATCAAGATCCTGGTCAAGGCGCTCGGGATCGAGGCTTTCCGCGAACAGGTCGAGGCCGAGTGGGCCCACCTGAAGAACGGCCCCTCGACCCTCACTGAAGCGGAGCTCGCCCGCGTCGCCGGTCATTTTGTCGACCCGGCCTATCAGGTTTTGCCCTCGGTCGATCGCGACTTCGAACGCCGCCAGGCCGACAGCAAGGCTTTCTCGGCCTGGGTCAATCGCAACGTGCGCGCCCACAAGAAGCCGGGCTACGCGATCGTGACCTTGTCCACCAAGCACCATCGGATCGCGCCGGGCGATGTCACCGCCGAGCAAATGGATCAGGTCGCCGCCTGGGCCGACGAATACAGCTTTGGCGAATTGCGGGTCACGCATGAGCAGAACCTGGTGCTGGCCGATGTCCGCCAGGCCGACCTTTTCGCGCTATGGCAGCAGGCCCGCGACGCCGGGCTGGCCACCCCGAACATCGGCCTGGTCACCGACATCATCTCGTGCCCGGGTGGGGATTTCTGCAATCTGGCCAATGCCAAGTCGATCCCGATCGCGAACGCGATCCAGGCCCGCTTCGACGACCTCGACTATCTGCACGACATCGGCGAGATCGAGATCAACATCTCGGGCTGCATGAACGCCTGTGGTCATCACCATGTCGGCCACATCGGCATCCTCGGGGTCGATAAGAACGGCCAGGAGTGGTACCAGGTCACGATAGGCGGCAGCCAGGGCAACGACACCACGCTGGGCAAGGTCATCGGACCGTCCTTCTCGGCCAGTGAAATGCCGGATGTCGTGGAACAACTGATCACCACATATCTCGCCCGCCGTCACGCCGACGAGCGATTCATCGATACCGTGAGACGGATAGGCACCGCGCCGTTCAAGCAGGACGTCTATGCCGACCGTCAACCGCAAAGGAAGGTGGCCAATGCCTGAAATCATCAAGAACGGCCGGATCGTCAGCGACGACTGGCAAGTCATCACGCTTCCAGAGGGGGAGACTGCCGCCACGATCGCCCTGCCCGCAGGCCGGGTGATCGTGCCGCTGGCGGTGTGGCAAACCCGACGCGAAGCCCTTGCGGCCCGGATCGACCTGGGCGAGATCGGCGTCTGGCTGGATGGCACCGAGGATCCGCTGGCCATCGCAGCGGATCTCGCCCGGCTACCGGTCGTTGCGATCCGTTTCCCCAAGTTCTCGGACGGACGCGGTTATTCGAGTGCTGTGCTGCTGCGCCAGCGTCTCGGTTTTGGCCGAGAGATGCGCGCCATCGGCGACGTCCTGCGCGATCAGTTCAACTATCTGAAGCGTTGCGGCTTCGATGCATTGCAACCGGCCGAGGGGCGCTACAGCCGCCCTCAGCTCGAAGCGGCCATCGCCAGCCTGAACGACTTCAGCCAGCCCTACCAGGCCTCTGTAGCAGACCCGAAACCGCTTTTCGGGCGCCTGTCACGCGCAGCCTGAAGCCACCATCACGCGCGCGAACCCCTAGCAGACACGGAAGATCCACCATGCATCCGAACATGAACCCCGATCTCGCCAACACCGCGCTACGCGCCGAGCTCGACCGCAAGGTCGCCGACGCCGAGGCCTTGCTGAGCCGGATCGCGGCCGACTACTCGCCGGTCGCGCTGGCCAACAGCCTCGGCGCCGAGGACATGGTGCTGACCGACCTGATCGTCAAGAGCGGGCTGGCCATCGAGATATTCTCGCTCGATACCGGCCGCCTCCCAGCCGAGACCTACGCCCTGATGGGCGACGTGCAGACGCATTACGGTTTGAAACTGAAGCTGTACTACCCGAATCACGAGAGCGTAGAGATCTTCACCCGCAACAACGGCATCAACGGCTTCTACGACTCGGTCGAATTGCGCAAGGCCTGCTGCCATGCACGCAAGGTCGAACCCTTGCAGCGCGCACTGGCCGGCAAGCGGGCCTGGATCACCGGACTGCGCGCACAGCAGTCGGCCACCCGCATTGCCCTGCCGGTGCAGGCCTTCGACGAGGCCAACGGACTCGAGAAGTTCAGCCCGCTTGCCGACTGGAGCGAAAAGGAAGTGTGGGCCTACATCCGGCTCTTCGACGTGCCCTACAACAAGCTGCACGACCGCTTCTACCCCAGCATCGGCTGCGCGCCCTGCACCCGCCCGGTCGCGATCGGCGAGGATGTACGCGCAGGTCGCTGGTGGTGGGAAGACCCGGCCTCCAAGGAGTGCGGCCTGCATGTGAAACGGAGCGCTTCATGATGCCGAAGCAATTGAACCCTTCGCACCGCGCTCCCGTTCTGCGCCGCCGGCTCGACGCACTCGTCGCCGGCCTGCGCGCTGCCGCCCGTGCCTTCAAACCGCAATCACCGAGAAACGCGAGATAAGCATGTCCACGCTGACCAGACAAACCCTGAGCCACCTCGACTGGCTGGAAGCCGAAGCCATCCACATCCTGCGCGAAGTCGCCGGCCAGTGCGCGAATCCGGTCTTGCTGTTCTCCGGCGGCAAGGACTCGATCTGCCTGCTCCGCCTGGCCGAAAAGGCCTTCCGCCCGGGCCGTTTCCCGGTCCCGCTGATGCACATCGACACCGGCCATAACTACAAGGAAGTCACCGACTTCCGTGACAAGCGCGCCGCCGAACTGGGCGAACGGCTGATCGTGCGATCGGTCGAGGACTCGATGGCGCGCGGCACGGTGGTGCTCAAGCACCCGGGCGAGTCGCGCAACAAGCACCAGTCGGTGACGCTCCTCGAAGCGATCGAGGAATTCGGCTTCGACGCCTGCATAGGCGGCGCGCGCCGCGACGAGGAAAAGGCCCGTGCCAAGGAGCGGATCATGAGCTTCCGCGACGAATTCGGTCAGTGGGACCCGAAGAACCAGCGCCCGGAACTGTGGAATCTTTTCAACGCCCGCACCCACAAGGGCGAGAACATCCGCGCTTTCCCGATCAGCAACTGGACCGAACTCGACGTGTGGCAGTACATCGAGCGCGAAGGTCTGGAGCTGCCATCGATCTACTTCGCCCACACCCGCCCGGTGGTGCGCAAGAACGGATTGCTGCAGCCGGTGACCGCACTGACCCCGTCCGGTCCGGACGACCGGGTGGAGAACGTACAGGTGCGCTTTCGCACCGTCGGCGACATCACCTGCACCGCGCCGGTGGAGTCGGATGCCGACTCGATCGCCAAGATCCTGATCGAAACCGCGACCACGACCATCACCGAGCGCGGCGCCACCCGCATGGACGACCAGACCTCGGAGGCGTCGATGGAGCAGCGCAAGAAAGAAGGGTATTTCTAATGGCCGCCACCGGCATTCGCGGCTTGCGCCGCTCCTACGTCGTTCCCCGAGGCATCCACGCCCTGTGGGAGCCGCGCAAGCCGCGAAGTGATGCGTATCCACACCCTGTGGGAGCCGCGCAAGCGGCGAAGCGCGAGACCAGAGCAAGCGCGGGCGTCCAATCACCGCACTGCTTCGCGGCTTGCGCCGCTCCTACACCCACATCAAACGTATCCACACCCTGTGGGAGCCGCGCAAGGGGCGAAGCGCGAGACCAGGACAAGCGTGGGCGGTCCATTTACCGCACTGCCTCGCGGCTCGCGCCGCTCCTACATCTGCCCCAGACGTAACACAGGAATCATGAACATGTCAGCACCCGAAAAACTCCCCGGCATAGACAACGGTCTGCTGCGCTTCCTGACCTGCGGCAGCGTGGACGACGGCAAGAGCACCCTGATCGGACGCCTGTTGTTCGACAGCAAGACCATCCTGGCCGATACGCTGAGCGCGATCGAATCGACTTCGAAGAAACGCGGCCTCGGCGCAGTGGATTTGTCGCTGCTCACCGACGGCCTGCAGGCCGAGCGCGAACAGGGCATCACCATCGATGTCGCCTATCGTTACTTTTCGACCGGTTCGCGCAAGTACATCATCGCGGACGCCCCGGGCCACGAGCAATACACCCGCAACATGGTCACCGCCGCCTCGACCGCGAACCTGGCGATCATCCTGGTGGACGCGCGACGCGGCGTGCAGACCCAGACCCGGCGCCACTCGTATCTGGCTCACCTGGTCGGCATCCCCCACCTGGTGGTGGCGGTCAACAAGATGGACCTGGTCGACCACGACCAGACCACCTTCGAACGCATCCGCGCAGAGTACAGCGCCTTCGCCCGCAAGCTCGGCATCCCGGATGTGCGATTCATCCCGATGTCCGCGCTCAACGGCGACATGATCGTCGATCGCGGCGACAAGCTCGGCTGGTATACCGGTCCGACCCTGCTCGAAGTCCTCGAAACCACGCCGGCGGCCCACACCGAACAGGCCGAGGACTTCCGCTTCCCGGTTCAGTACGTCTGCCGCCCGCGCGATTCGGCCAATCCGGCGCTGCACGACTATCGCGGCTTCATGGGTCGGGTCGAATCCGGCGAGATCCGGGTCGGCGACGCGGTGACCGTGCTGCCGTCCGGGCGCAGCAGCACGGTGCGTCGGATCGAAATCGGTGGCCTTGCCTGCGAACGCGCCATCCATGAGCAATCGGTGACGCTGCTGCTCGAAGACGAGATCGACATCTCGCGCGGCGACATGATCGTCAAGCGCGATGAGCAACCCGAGGTCACCAAGTCGCTGCGCGCGACCGTGTGCTGGCTGTCCGAGCAGGCGCTGTCACCGGCACGCACCTACCTGCTCCGCCATACTTGCCGCGAGGTCAAGGCCAAGGTGGCGAAGATAGACTTCCGGCTCGATCTCAACAGCCTGGAGCACGCCCCGGCCGAATCCCTGGCGATGAACGACATCGCGGAACTCGAGCTCAAACTGGCCCAGCCGATCTTCTCCGACCCCTATCTGGACAACCGCGCCACCGGCGCCTTCATCCTGATCGACGAGAGCACCAACAACACGGTCGGCGCCGGCATGATTCGCTGACCTGGATCAACAAAGTCAGATCTCGCCCGGGGAGCATGATGCTCCCCTTTTGTTTTCATGTTAAAAGGGATGTTTTCTCCAGGCCGGATCACTCGCATTCCCTCGATCGCCTCGCGGTTTTATTTACGCCGCGGCTATGGTTGAATTTCGAGACTTGGTCGAGTGTGCGCCGGCCATGCCTGCCGAGGCCTTTCGGCCGAACGCTGCGACGAGACAGCGCAGCCAACTGGACAACAAGATCTCTATGAAATGTGTTGATGACTTCCGTCTGACATTCGGAAACCGCGAGTACGTGCCGATCATCATCGGCGGCATGGGTGTCGATATCTCGACCGCGGACCTGTCCCTGGTCGCCGCCCGACTGGGCGGCATCGGCCATATCTCCGACGCGATGGTTCCGACCATCAGCGACCGGCGCTACGACACCAAGTATGTGCGCGACAAGCTCAAGTTCTACAAGTACAACGTCGCCAACACCGACAAGTCGGAGGTGCAGTTCGACCTCGCCCTGCTCGCCGAGGCCACCGAAACCCATGTGCGCCGTACCATGGAGCGCAAGCAGGGCGACGGGCTGATCTTCATCAACTGCATGGAGAAGCTGACGATGAACGGCCCCAAGGACACGCTCCGTGTCCGCCTGCGCTCCGCGCTGGATGCCGGTATCGACGGCATCACCCTCGCGGCAGGCCTGCACCTGGGCTCGTTCGCGCTGATCGAGGACCACCCGCGCTTTCGCGACGCCAAGCTCGGCATCATCGTGTCCTCGCTGCGAGCACTACAGCTTTTCATCAAGAAATCGGCCCGCACCAACCGGCTACCCGATTACGTCGTGGTCGAGGGCCCACTTGCGGGCGGGCACCTCGGTTTCGGCATGGACTGGGCACAGTATGACCTCGCCACCATCGTGGCCGAAATTCGCGACTGGTTGCAGGCGCAGGAAATGGACATTCCGCTGATCGCAGCAGGGGGTGTTTTCACCGGAACCGACGCTGTCAACTTCATGGAGAACGGAGCCGCTGCGGTTCAGGTCGCGACCCGATTCACGGTGGCCGAGGAATGCGGCCTGCCCCCTGAAGTGCAGCAGCATTACTTCAAGGCCAGCGAAGACCAGATCGAGGTCAACACCATCTCGCCAACCGGCTATCCGATGCGGATGCTCACCACCAGCCCTGCGATCGGCGCCGGTATCCGGCCGAACTGCGAAGCCTACGGCTATCTGCTCGATGCCAACGGCAACTGCGCCTACATCAACGCCTACAACCGCGAACTGGAAGCGCATCCTGACGCCAAGCGGCTCAAGGTGATGGACAAGACCTGTCTATGCACCCACATGCGCAACTTCGACTGCTGGACCTGCGGCCATTACACCTACCGGCTCAAGGACACCAGCCACAAGCTCGACAACGGCGACTACCAGTTGCTGACCGCCGAGCACGTGTTCAAGGACTACCAGTTCAGCAAGGACGGCAAGGTCGCCCTGCCTGAACGCGCTGAAACCGCCTGACAGCCGACCGATCGTCACTTTGTCCGCCTGACGGCCCGGGTTCTCCCGGGCCGCCGGCCAGAAGGCGACCCGCGTGCCGGGTTGCCGTTACGCGTTACCGAAGCAGTCCCCGCAGGCCGCGGCGCAGGTTGTCTTGCAGATTCTCGGGCACCCGCTCCTGAAGCTGCTGTTCGATCCGGTCGCGAGCCTGCTGGCGGACATTATCGGTCAGCAGGCGTTCGACATCGAGCGCATAGCGCGGCTGAGAGAAACTGCCAGCCACACGCACCGGCACAGTGACCCCACGCAGGTTCGACAGTTCGGCCCCGCCCTGCCCCTCCAGCGTCCCGACCAGACTCGCCTGGATGCGGTAGTCGATTTGTTCGGCGCCGAGGTCGGCTGTTCCCTGCCCGGCGATCCTGAGCAGCGGGGAGCGCAGCGACAAGTCGTTGTTTGTCGCGATCCCGTTGGCGAACTGTATCGTCCCGGACAGTTCGGTAAAGTCGGTCTGGTTGGGTCCGGACGCATCAGGCGCAGGTTGACCGCGCAGGCGCGCCGCCGCCTCGCGCATGAACTGCGCGACATTCACACCCTTGACCGCGCCATCGGCAAAACGAAACTCGGCGTCACCACCGAGGCTGCGCGTGATTGCACTGGTATCGTTGCCGATCGCCTGCAAGCGGGCGCGCAGATCCGCCTGACCGGTCAAGCGCTCCGGCTGACCAGTCAGATCGCGAAGCAAGGGGCCGATCTGTACTCCGTTCAAGCTCTCGTTCAGCGAGATCCGCATCCGCGGTCCGGTCGCATCCAGCACGACATCGCCGGCATAGCGCCCCTGGTAAAGCCTCGCCGCGAGCGGGGTGAGTCGGAGCACCCCGGCGGCGGCTTTCGCATTGACCTCGATATCGCTGGCAGTGAGCCCGCTGACGACTGCTTGCCCGATCCGGACACGCCCATCCAGCGTCAGCGCACGCAGACCGGTGGGCTCTCCGGCCACCGCCGCAGCCGCGCCCGGAGTCGCGACCGCGGGCGTGGCGCCGCTCCCGGCGGTCGGGGGCAGATAGCGGTCGACATCGATTCGGTCCAGCGCCAGATCGAACCTCAGCGACTGGGTCGTGAAATCGACAATCGCCGCCTCGCCACGCACCGTCGAGTCGTCCAGGCGGATCTCCAGATTCCTCAACGCCAGCGACTCGGCGCTCCCGTCGATTTCGGCACGCAGGCTGGCGCGTGTCAAGGCCGTGCCATCTGCCATGGTCGGCGCGGACTGCCCTAGCCGCTGCAGGACCTGGCGCGGATCGAATTCGGCCACTTCGAACTGTCCGGTCAACACGGGCTGTTCCGGCAGTCCGCGACCATGCAATTCGCCACCGACCTGCATCCCCAGGGTGTTCACTACCAGATCCGAGACCCGCAGCGTGCCGGCATTCAGGTCGATCGCAAGACCGGCCGCCAGCGTAAGTTCGAGGCTGCCACCAGGCAGGGTATCGCCACGCCCGGCGAAACGCAGCGTAAAGCCCTGCACGCTCGCAGTCGCCCGCTCCGGCTGAATTTCGACCTGCCCGGACAGATCCACCCGGCCACTCAGTGTCGGTTCGGTCGAAGAGAAATCGAGCCCTATCTCGAGGGGGAAGGGGATGGCGGAACGAATCTCACCGGTCTTGAGGGCAAGGTTGGAAAACGCATGGCGTACGTCGGCTTGCCGGTCTTCCCACAACACCTGCGCCGACTCGATCTCGACCCCGCTGACTGCAAATGCGGCGACGCTGCCCAGGACCTCGGCGGGGGTCGTGCTCGACCGATCCGACCCGACCGATGAGCCAGTGCCGGGATCGTCACCACCGACCAGGGTCTCCCAGTTGCCGACTCCCGCTTCATTCCGGATCAGGCGCAGCGCCAGCCCATGCAACACAATCCGGTCAACCTCGATCTCTCCACGCAACAAGGGCACCAGAAGCGCGCGCACCTCTGCCCGCTCGACCTCCGCGAAGGCTTCGTCGCCAAAACCGGGCGCATCGCCGAGGCTGACCCGCCCCAGCTCCACCCCTAGCCAGGGGAACAGCGACAAGCCGATGTCACCTGCAATGACCAGTTCCCGACCGGTCTCCTTGCGAACCTGATCGGCAAGGTGGCTGCGATAGTCGTTGGGATCGAACACCAGAAACAGGTAGGCCGCGACGATGACCGTCACGACTACGCCGCCGCCGACGATCAGTCCCAACAGACGAATCAGCGCTTTCATGCAGGTCACCGGAGAATGGTCAGGCCACGACATTAGCAAGGCGCGCTCCTGCACACAACCCGCGAATGGCAACCGGCCTTGAACCGGGCGATACGGATCGCGGGCCGACGGGCTTCTCGCGGGATGCGGGAACATGCGCTCACGGTTACACTCATAACGCGGGACGGGTCGACGCTTGTAATGCCGCACTCGATCCGTGCTGTCGCCGACGAGGACAACACCATGCCTGGATTGATTCGACGCCTGTTGTTGCTGTGCCTGCTGATTGGCGGAATCTCATTGCTCGGTGTCTCGCTCGCGAACAATGGAGCCGGCGACCGGAGCATAGTCGTACTTCGCATCGACGGTGCGATCGGACCGGCATCGGCCGACTTCTTCTCCCGAGGCCTGAAGACCGCGATCGCCGGCAACGCCGGCCTGCTGGTGGTCGAACTCGACACCCCCGGCGGGCTGGACACCTCGATGCGGCTGATGATCAAGGAGATTCTGGCTTCGCCGATTCCGGTCGTGACCTATGTCAGCCCGGAGGGCGCACGGGCGGCGAGTGCCGGCACCTTTCTGCTCTACGCCAGCCATGTCGCGGCGATGGCCCCGGCGACCAACCTCGGTGCGGCGTCGCCGGTCGCGATAGGCGGCCCGCCCGGCACCGGAACGTCTCCGGCACGAAGCGGGGACCGCGAAGGCGAAGGCGATCGTCGCGCACTGGAGTCGACGGAAGACGGTACGAGCGGATCGGCGGAGACACCCGGAGCGGCTGCCAGCGATCGGTCGCGCGACTCCACCGCAGCCGGATCGAGCCCGCGCCAGCGCGGCAGCGGTACGCCCAGCGGCAATACCCTGATGGACAAGGCGACCAATGACGCCGCGGCCTATATCCGCAGCCTCGCCCAACTACGTGGCCGCGACGCCGACTTCGCCGAACGGGCGGTACGGGAGGCGGCCAGCCTGTCGGCCAGCGAGGCGCTCGAAGCCGGAGTGATCGACCTGGTCGCGCTCAATCTGGACACCTTGCTGGCCGAGCTCGACGGACGGGAGGTCAAGCTCGACTCCGGCCACATCGTGGCCCTCGCTACCGCAGGCGTGGCGGTCGAGCGGCTGGAGCCCAATTGGCGCAACCAGTTTTTGGCGGTCATCTCCAACCCGCAGATCGCACTGGTCATGATGATGATCGGGATCTACGGCCTGTTTTTCGAGTTCACCAGCCCCGGCTTCGGCGTACCCGGCGTCGCCGGACTGATCTGCATCCTGATCGCGATGTACGCCTTCCAGCTGCTGCCGGTCAATTGGGCCGGCGTCGCGCTGATCGCGATCGGGGCGATCCTGATGCTGGCCGAAGCCTTTCTGCCCAGCTTCGGCGTGCTCGGCATCGGCGGCGTGATCGCATTCGTGGTCGGCGGCCTGTTCCTGTTCGACGGCGAGGCACCGGGCTTCGACATCCCGCTCTCCTTCCTGATCGGACTCGCGATCTTCAGCGCGGCGCTGCTGTTCGCGATCGGCGGCTTCGCGGTCCGGGCGAGGAAGCGCCGCATCGTCAGCGGCCGGGAGGAGATGATCGGCGCGACCGGAACCGTCACCTCCGCCGATGCCAGCGGATGTTACGCTCATATCCACGGCGAGCAATGGCATGTCGAAGCGCACGCCCCGCTCGCCGCAGGCGAGCGGGTCCGCGTCGTCGGCATGAACGGGCTGGTGCTGAAGGTGGAACCGCTGAGTGCGGACGAGTCGATTGCGACAGGGAGTGCGACATGATCTTCGATTTCAATCTCGGACTGGGTACCGCCCTGATCCTGTTGGTCGCGCTGGTGATCAGCGCGATCCGGATCCTGCGCGAGTACGAGCGGGGCGTGATCTTCATGCTCGGCCGCTTCTGGAAGGTCAAGGGACCCGGCCTGATCCTGGTCATTCCGGGCTTGCAGCAGATGGTCAAGGTGGACTTGCGCGTGGTCACCATGGACGTGCCCAGCCAGGACGTGATCTCGCGCGACAACGTGTCGGTCAAGGTCAATGCGGTGCTCTACTTCCGCGTGGTCGACCCGGAGCGCGCGATCATCCAGGTAGAGAATTACTTCGACGCGACCAGCCAGCTGGCTCAGACCACGCTGCGGGCGGTGCTCGGCAAGCATGAACTGGACGAGATGCTGTCCGAACGGGAGAAACTCAACCTCGACGTACAGCAGATTCTCGACGCCCAGACCGACGCCTGGGGCATCAAGGTCACCAATGTCGAGATCAAGCACATCGACCTGAACGAAACCATGATCCGGGCAATCGCCCGCCAGGCCGAAGCGGAGCGCGAGCGGCGCGCCAAGGTAATCCACGCCGAAGGTGAGAAGCAGGCGGCCGAGACCCTGATGGAAGCCGCCGAGATGTTGTCGCGGCAGCCTGCCGCAATGCAGCTGCGCTACCTGCAAACCCTGACCCAGGTCGCCGGCGACAAGACGTCTACACTGGTCTTTCCGGTCCCGGTGGATCTGGTGACGCGGATGTTCGGCGAAGGCGTTCCGGCGCCCGGCCGCAGCGCCCCGCCTGCGCAAGACTGACAGGACCTGACGCAGACCCTGATCCTGTCGGGGTTGAAGCCGCGCCAATACCCGAGTATTTTAGTCGACATAAAGACTCGATTACGGAGCTGGCCATGGACACGTCGGAACCGAAGTTCACCCGCGAGCATGTGATCTCACTGCGCCGCTGGACCGACAATCTGATCTCGTTCAGACTCACCCGCCATCGTGGCTTCCGCTTCGTCGCCGGCCAGTTCGCCCGCCTCGGCCTCACCAGCGACGAAGGCAAGGCTGTATGGCGCGCGTTCTCGATGGTGTCGGCCCCCTATGACGAGCACCTCGAGTTCTTTGCCATCGCCGTGCCGGGCGGCGAGTTCAGCGGGATGCTGTCGCGGCTCGCAGTCGGCGACGAGGTTCTGGTGGACAAGCAGGCCTTCGGCTTTCTCACCACCGACCGCTTCAAGCCGGGACAGGACTTGTGGTTGCTCGCGACCGGGACCGGACTCGCACCCTTCCTGTCGATTCTGCAGGAGCCGGGCATCTGGGACGACTACGCTCATGTGGTACTGGTCCACAGTGTGCGGACGGCGGCCGAGCTGACCTACCGGGACGAACTGTCCGAGCTGGACCAGCATCCGCTGGTCGGCGAGCGGGCGCGCAAGCTGATCTATCTGCCCGTGGTGACCCGGGAGCCCCACCCTGGCGCGCTAGACGCCCGCATCCCGGCCCTGATCGCATCCGGAGAACTGGCACGACGCGCCGGACTGCGCCTGACCCCGGAAGACGCCCGGGTGATGATCTGCGGCAATCCCGACATGGTGCGCGACACTCGCAACCAGTTGAAGGCCATGGGTTTCGCGCTGGCGCGCCGTGCCGAGCCAGGGCAGTACGCGGTCGAGAACGCTTTCTGAGCACCCCAATCCTCGCAAGCGGCGGAAGGCGTTCCCAAATAAAGCAATAGCTTGCAGAACGTTTTCTTGAACACATCCTGACCGCCCGCCACGATTGCCGGACGAGTGCTCAGGCGTCGTGGGAGAACGGCTTCATCGCGCCGCAATGCCAGCATTGCGCGAACTGCGCCTCTATCGTCTCGCCACAGGCTTCGCACAGCCAGTCCGGACCGGACGCGACCTGCGAGGCCTCGGCCAGTATGGTGCGCGCGAGTTCGACGTCCTGACGATCGTCGATCCAGATCTGCGGCCCCGCCTCCATGAACGGGATGTCGCCGACCGCACCGGCTAGAAAGGTATTGCGCACCTCGGCCCGGATGCCGGCCGAACGCAGCAGGTTGGCGGTGTGATGCGCCTCGACCAGGTTCAGGCAGTGCATGAAACACTTCACCGTCCGGCTTCCGCTCCAACGCCGGCAGCCTCGTCCAGCGTGATGGTGACCCGTTTGTTGCGCTTGCCTTCCGAGCGGATACGTACCACCCGGACCGGACCGATCTCGCCGGTCCGCTTCAGATGCGTTCCGCCGCAGGGCTGCAGATCGATGCCTGGAATCGCGATCGTTCTGACCGTGCCCTGCCCTCGGGGCGGCTGCACCGACATGGTCTTGACCAGCCCGGGATCGGCGTCCAGGGCTGCCTCGTCGATCTCGCCCGCTTCAACCGGGTCGTCGCGTGCGATCAACTCGTTCAGGCGTCGCTCGATTTCGCCCGCATCCAGCTTTGCCATGTCGATGTCGAAATCGAGATGCGCCTTGTCCTCGGCCATCTTGCCGCCGCTGACCGGCGCCGCCACCACCGCGCACAACAGGTGAAGACAGGTGTGATAGCGCATCAGCACATGGCGGCGCGCCCAGTCGATCGCGGCGGTGACACGGGCGCCCGACGTCGGACTCTCGGCGCCTTCGGCCAGCAAGTGAAGAATATCCCCGCTCTCGCCCTTGCGGGTATCGGCCACCCGCAGTCGCCGACCATCGTCCAGCACCAGCTCGCCGGTGTCACCGGGCTGGCCACCCCCGAGCGGATAGAACACGGTTCGGTCCAGCACCACCCCCTGTTCGTCGGCCCGAACGACGAGCGCGTCGCACAAGCGGGCATAGGCATCTTCTTCGAATAGACGGACCGTCATGGTTTCTCCGTTGTTCAGGGTAGCGCGATCGCCAGTGCGATCGTCATGAAGACCGGCGCGAACAGGTTGCCGATCAGCACCATCGAGGCCACCGTCTCCGGGTCCTGATGATAACGCTCGGCGAACATGTAGTTGAGCACGGCCGGCGGCAACGCGCCAAACACGAACAGCAAGGCATGCTGCTGCGGCGGCAGGTCGAACATCAGCAGGACGGCCCAGGCGATCGCCATCCCGACCAGGGGTCGGGCGATCGCGACGAACACCCCCTTGCCGACCGCGGTGATCCGGGAATCGTTCAGCCGCACCCCGAGCGCGAACAACATCAGCGGCACCGAGATGTCGCCCACCATCCTGATCGCGGTCAGCACGGGCGGCCAGATCTCGACCCCGGCCAGCGCGACCGCGAGCCCGAGCAAGGTCGCCAGCACCGACGGAATCCGCCACACCGTCCACAGCTTCACCCGCCGGTCCAGCAGCCAGGCGCCGAAGGTGAAGTGGACCAGATTCATGGTCATGAAGATCACTACCGCCGGCGCCAGCGCGACATCGCCGAAGGCCAGCACTGCCAGCGGAATCGCCAGGTTACCGGTATTCGGAAACATCATCGGGGGCACCAGGGTCTTGGCGGGAATCCGACTCGCCGAGGCCAGCCCCCACCCGGCCAGCCCGGTCGCGATCACGATCAGCAAGGTGGCCTGGGCCAGTACCGCGTAGTCACCCACCTGCATGTTGCGATTGACCAGCGCGGCAAAGATCAGCGCCGGCAGGAACACGTCCATGTTGAGCTTGTTGGCATGGGACATGTCCGGCTTCAGGCGCCGGCCGACCAGATAGCCGGCGGCGGCGATCGCGAACATCGGGAAGAGGATGGCGGCAATTCTGATCAGCATCGGAAAGGCTGGGTCCTGACGATGGGCTGCAAGCGCAATGGCGCACGCCTGACAAGCAGGGGGTAACCGGGATGCACCAGGCCGGGTGAGCTTCGGCGGTGGGCCAACGCCCGCGCGCAGCGCGATGAGGGGGCGCGCACGCCCCCCGCTTCACTCAGAGCACGTAACGCGCCAGGTCCTCGCGCTCGGCGAGCACCTCCAGACGGGTATCGACGTAGCTGGCATCGACATCGACCTTGTCGAAACCCGCCTTGCCGGCATCGAAGGAAACCTCTTCCAGCAACTTCTCCATGACCGTGTACAGACGCCGGGCGCCGATGTTCTCGGTCTTCTCGTTCACCTGGAAGGCGATCTCGGCCAGTCGCCGGATGCCCTCGTCGCTGAAATTCAGCGTGACGCCATCGGTCGCGAGCAAGGCCTGATACTGCCGGGTCAAACAGGCATCGGTCTGGGTCAGGATACGCTCGAAGTCTTCCACCGACAGGTTCTCCAACTCGACCCGGATCGGGAAGCGCCCCTGCAGTTCCGGGATCAGGTCGCTGGGCTTGGACAAGTGGAAGGCCCCGCTGGCGATGAACAGGATGTGATCGGTCTTGATCATCCCGTACTTGGTCGAGACGGTCGTACCCTCGACCAGCGGCAACAGGTCGCGCTGCACCCCTTGCCGCGACACGTCGGCGCCATGCACGTCCGAGCGCGCCGCGATCTTGTCCACCTCGTCGAGAAAGACAATGCCGTTCTGCTCGACCGCACGCACCGCGGCCGCCTTGATCTCCTCGTCGTTGATCAGGCGCGCGGCTTCCTCGTCGGCCAGCGCCTTCATCGCCTCGCTGATCTTCAACTTGCGTTGCTTCTTCTTGCCACCGCCCAGATTCTGGAACATGCCCTGAATCTGCTGGGTCAGCTCCTCCATGCCGGGTGGCGCGAAGATCTCGGCGGTCATCGCCGGCGAGGCGACCTCGATCTCGATTTCCTTGTCGTCGAGTTCGCCTTCGCGCAGCTTCTTGCGAAACTTCTGCCGGGTCGCGGAATCCTGCGGTGCCGGCTCGGCATCGAAGCTGACCGGCCGCGCCGGCGGCAGCAAGGCGTCCAGCACCCGGTCTTCGGCGGCATCCAGGGCACGGTCACGAACGCCACGCATGGCCTGCTCGCGCATGTCCTTGATCGCGGTTTCGGCGAGATCGCGGATGATGGTTTCGACGTCGCGGCCGACATAGCCGACCTCGGTGAACTTGGTCGCCTCGATCTTGATGAAGGGGGCGTTCGCCAGCCGCGCCAAGCGTCGCGCGATCTCGGTCTTCCCGACACCGGTCGGCCCGATCATCAGGATGTTCTTGGGCGTGATCTCGCTGCGCAAGGGCTCTTCGACCTGGGCGCGCCGCCAGCGATTCCTGAGGGCGATCGCGACCGCCTTCTTGGCCTTGTCCTGGCCGACGATGTGCTTGTCGAGTTCCGAGACGATCTCGGGAGGGGTCATTTGTGTCACGCTTCCAGTACCTCGATCACATGGCTTTGATTGGTGTAAATGCAGAGATCGCCCGCGATCTGCAGCGATTTCTTCACGATCTCCTGCGGCGTCAGGTCGGTGTTCTCGAGCAGCGCGCGCGCCGCCGACTGGGCGAATGCGCCGCCACTGCCGATCGCGACGATCCCCTGCTCCGGCTCCAGCACGTCGCCGTTGCCGGTGATCACCAGCGAATGCTCGGCGTCGGCGACCGCGAGCATCGCCTCGAGCCGGCGCAGCATCCTGTCGGTGCGCCAGTCCTTGGCCAACTCGACCGCACTGCGCAGCAGATTGCCCTGGTGCTTCTCCAGCTTGCCCTCGAAACGCTCGAACAGCGTGAAGGCGTCGGCGGTGCCGCCGGCGAAGCCGGCCAGTATCCTGCCCTGGTACAAGGTACGCACCTTGCGCGCGGTCGCCTTGATCACGATGTTGCCAAGCGTCACTTGGCCGTCACCGCCCAGCGCGACCTCGCGCCCCCGGCGCACCGACAGAATGGTGGTCCCGCGATATTGCTCCATGAATGATTCCTCTTTGCTGCGGACCGGTCGTCCGCACGCGCCTCAACGGCGCAGATTGACCTGAGCCACCTGATCGACCCCCATGACCCGCAACAGGGCGCCGACCATGGCATTGACATTGTGCAGCTTGACCCGAGTGCCCTGTCCCTGCAATGCGGACAGGACATTGAACAGCGTCCCGGTGCAGACGAAGTCCATACGTCTGAGCTGACTGCAGTCCAGTTCGACCGACTTGCGGCTGGCACCCACCGCGGCCAGTCGACGAATGCTTTCATTGTTGGCCCCGCTCAGCTCACCCTCCAGCACCGTGTCGTCGAGCGCCTTGCCGGGGCCATCTCCGGCATCGCTGGCCGAGGCGACCGCGGCCGGCGGACGCGGCTTGTTCTCCCACGAAGGCGGCGACTCCTCGAAGGTGATCGCGTAATCCAGTGCCCATTGTTCGAAGCGCTCATGATCGCCGGCATGCTGCAGGAGTTCCAGAAGCAGCAACCAGGCCGATTGTCGGTTGGCGACGCCGACCTGGAGTTGTCCTTCGAGTTGCGCACGCAGCGACTCGCCATTGAGCAGGAACAGGCGGGCACGTTCCCGAACCAGCCCAGCCACCAGATCGAGAATCAGCCGGCAACCGTCGTCGTCGACCGAACGCAGGCGCTTGAGATCGACCCGCAGCGCGCCGCTCTTCTGGCCGATCACGAACATCTGCTTGAACTGCGCCTCGGCCTGAATCGTCAGGTTGCCGGTCAGATTCACCAGGGCCGCCAGGTCGGACTTGCGCCGCGGCTGGGCGGCCGACAAATCCACATAAGGCGGCGGGGAGCGCTCGAAACGGGTCGCATAGTCGAGCACCCTGGACTCAAAGCGCTCCCGCTGTCCGGTCAGCTGATAGAGATCGAGCAGCATCATCCACAAGCCCTCGCCGGCCGCGGCACTTTCGTCACCGAGCACGGTTTCGAGCAGCTTCTCGGCCTCGCGGATGTTGCCGTTGGCGTAAAGCACCGCCGCTTCCTCGTAGATCGCGCCGATTCCGGCACCGACCTCCTGTACCTCGACCAGGTCGGCACAGTCGTCGAGGCCTATCGACATGTCCGCGCTGGAAAAGTCGACCTTCGACAATTCACTCGCCGGCTCCGAGTTCGAGCCGGACCGCGCCGCGCCGCTGCCGGACCGGGCGCCGCCTGCAGGAGACTTGTTGCCGAAAATACCCGCCACGCCGATCGAAGCCTCTCAGTTGTTCAAAGCAATGGAAAGGCCTGAAAGGATAGCATCTTGCATCGGCCTCTTGCGTTATCGCCGGCTGCGGTCCTCGATTTCAGGCCTCCACCGCTGCGGGAAACCAGCACTCCGCAATGGCGACATGCAAGCCTGCAATCTCGAGCTGCAGTTTGTCCATGAAGGCGTGCAAACCTTCGGTTGCGATCAGCTTGTCCACGTTGGCATCCAGCACATGGCGGCGGGCCTGCATCGCCACCCTCAGCGGGATCTCATTGTGTGGCAGCCTGTCGAGTGCGACTTCGGACTGGGTCAGCGCATGCGCGACCGAACGCGGAAACGGTACATCCTGCAACAGAAAACGCACCACGTCCGGCCCGTTGATGCGGCGCTTGACATGCTGGCGGTACATCTGGAATCCACTCTGGGAGCGGAGCACACTGGTCCATAACAGGCCTTCATAGGGCTCGGGCCCCTCGCGCCGCTCCAGCAGGCGTATCGCACCGACGTCGATCTGGCGGGTGGCCATGTCGGCCCGCTCCAGGTTGCGGCCAAGGCGGATGAAATCGTAGGCCGGATCGTGGCTCATACTGCCGGCGAGCAGGCCGGTCAGGGTCTGGCAGCGGCGAACGACGTCGGACAGGAAGATATAACGCCCCCGCTTGGAGATGCCGGCATCGAGATGCTCCCGCGCGAACAGGTAGAGCTCGTTCACCACCTCCCACGCCTCGGTCGGCACCAGGTCGCGGGTGGTTCGCACATTCTCGCGCGCGGCACGCAGCGAGCTGAACACCGAGCTCGGGTTGTAGGTATCGGCGACCAGGAATTTCACGCAATTGCGGTCGTCCTCGCGCTGGTAGTGCTCGTCGAAGATGTGATCGGTGCCGGTGACCGACACCAGCCCCTTCCACGACAGGCGCACCGTCTTGGGCATGTCCAGCGCCAGGGCATGAAAGGCCATCGTCATCCTGGCCGTGTTCTCGGCGCGCTCGACATAACGGGCCATCCAGTACAGGCGTTCTGCGACTCTCGACAGCATGTCAGACCTCCTCGTCCACGATCCAGGTGTCCTTGCTGCCGCCGCCTTGGGATGAATTCACCACCAGCGAGCCCTTGCGCATCGCCACCCGGGTCAGCCCGCCGGCGGTGACGTCGGTTCTGACGCCTTGCAGCACGAACGGGCGCAGGTCGAGATGGCGTGGCTCCAGCCCGTCCTCGCACAAGGTCGGTGCGACCGACAGGCTCAACGTCGGCTGGGCGATATAGTTGCGCGGGTCCTTTCGGATCAACTGCGCGAACTCGGCCCGCTGCTTCTTGGTCGAGTGAGGCCCGACCAGCATGCCGTAGCCCCCCGACTCATTGGCCGGCTTGACCACAAGATGTTCGAGGTTGGCGATGACGTGCTCGCGGTCCTGCTTGTCCACACACATCCAGGTGGGCACGTTCGGGATGATCGGATCCTGATCGAGGTAGTACTTGATCATCGCCGGCACGAAGGTGTAGATCACCTTGTCGTCGGCCACGCCCGAGCCGGGTGCATTGGCGATGCCGACCTTGCCGTTGCGCCAGGCCCGCATCAGGCCGGGTACGCCCAGCATCGAATCGGGCCGGAACGCCTCCGGGTCCATGAACTCGTCGTCGATCCGGCGATAGATCACGTCCACCCGCTCAAGACCGTCGATCGTACGCATATAGACGCAGTCGTCGTCCTCGACCACCAGATCCGCCCCTTCCACCAGTTGCGCGCCCATCCGCTGCGCCAGGAACGAGTGCTCGAAATAGGCCGAATTGAAGATGCCCGGGGTCAACACCGCGATCTGCGGATAATCCTGTGGCCGGGGAGAAATCGCCGCCAGCATGTCGAAGAGCTGGGTCGTGTATTCATCCACCGGCAGGATGCTCGAATTCTCGAACAGCTCGGGAAACACCCGCTTCGTGACCTGGCGGTTTTCCAGCATGTAGGACACGCCGGACGGTACCCTCAGGTTGTCCTCGAGCACGTAGATCGTGCCGTCGCCGTCGCGCACCAGGTCCGAGCCACAGATATGCGCCCAAACCCCGAGCGGCGGCGTGAAGCCCTTGCATTGCTCGCGAAAGTTCTTCGAATTCGCGAACACGTAGGCCGGCACCACCTTGTCATGGACGATGCGTTGCTCGTTGTAGATGTCGTCTATGAACATGTTGAGCGCGGTCAGGCGCTGCACCAGCCCGGCTTCGACCTGCTCCCATTCCTTGCGTGGGATGACCCTCGGGATGATGTCGAAAGGCCAGGCACGATCGATGTTCTCGCCTTCGCTATAGACCGTGAAGCTGATGCCCATCTCGACGATCGCCAACTCGGCGGCCTGTTTTCGCGCCTGGATCTCGTCGTCATCGAGCGAGGCCAGATAGTCGGTGAGTTGCCGTGCCGCGGACCGCGGCTTGCCGGGGGCGGCGATCAGCTCATCGTAGAACGGTGATGGATCGTAGGTCTTCCAGTCAATCGACATGCTACACATCCTCATTCTGGCGCCCCGATTGGAGTCGGGGCGAATCGGATCAGCCCGCGCACGAGCCTCAAGCATACGACGAACAGCACCCGGGTTGAAACGAGTTGTGGCCACCCACGCCGAACAGCCGGTTCCCGTCTAAAATGCGCGGATGAATCTGACCCACCCTTTCGTCGCACGTCGGACCACCGCCAGCGAGTTCACGTTCCCGCTCCGGATCTACTATGAAGACACCGATGCCGCTGGCATCGTCTATTACGCCAACTATCTGCGTTTCTGCGAACGGGCACGCACCGAGTTCCTCCGCACACTCGGCCTGGAGCAAGGCCGAATGCTCAAGGAACAAGGTATCGGCTTCGTCGTCAGCACGGTGCAAGCCGACTACAGGCGACCCGCGCAACTGGACGACGAGCTGCAGGTCCTCACCACGGTCGAGAAACTTGGCCGGGCGAGCCTCGTGTTCGCGCAGAGAATCGTTCGCAGCCAGGAACTTCTGTTCGATTCGCATATCTCCATCGCCTGCGTCGACACGGTCCGACAACGGCCCACCGCAATCCCGACCGACCTTCGTCTCCTTCTCCAAACCGTCGTGCAAACATGACCCCCACTCAAGACCTTTCGATTGTTTATCTGATTTCCCAGGCCAGCCTGCTCGTACAGCTGGTCATGCTGCTGTTGGCCGTACTTTCGGTCGTCTCCTGGTACTGGATCTTTCGCAAGTGGTTCCAGATCCGGGCCGCGCAAAGACACACCGGCAGCTTCGAACGCGACTTCTGGAGCGGCGGCGACCTCAACACCTTGTACCAGTCGGCAGCGGCCTCGCGTGACGACGCAGGCGGCATCGAACACATCTTCGAATCCGGCTATCGCGAGTTCACCAAACTGCGCGCCAAGAGCCATGACCACGCTGCGATCATAGACGGCTCCCGCCGCGCGATGCGGGCAACCCATCAACGCGAGATGGACGACCTCGAGTCCCACCTTGCGTTTCTCGCGACGGTCGGCTCGGTCGCTCCCTACATCGGCCTGTTCGGTACGGTGTGGGGCATCATGAACGCGTTTCGCGGCCTCGCCAACGTGACCACCGCCTCGCTCGCCTCGGTCGCCCCGGGCATCGCCGAGGCCCTGGTCGCCACCGCGATCGGCCTGTTCGCCGCGATTCCGGCCGTGGTCGCCTACAACCGCTTCACCCATGACATCGACCGGATCGGTATCCGCTTCGAGAGCTTCATGGAGGAGTTCTCCAACATCCTGCAGCGCCACCTGCGCTGACCGGAGCGGCCCACATGCGTCAACGCCGCCTCAAGAACGAGATCAACGTCGTGCCCTATATCGACGTGATGCTGGTGCTGCTGGTAATCTTCATGGTCACCGCCCCGATGATCCAGACCGGCACGGTCGACCTGCCCAGGGTCGATGGTGTGCCGCAACCGCCTAGCGAGGCCATGTTCGTGCTGATCCGACCGGATGGCTCGTTCGCGCTGCAGGAAACCAGCACCACCCAGCCTCGAGATATGTCCGCCACCGACCTCGCGCGTGAGCTCAGCGAGGTCATCACGGCGAACCCGGACCAGTCGATCGTGGTCGCAGCGGACAAGGAGGTGCGATACGAGGTGGTCATGGACACGCTCAATGAACTGCGCAAGGCCGGCTTCAACAAGGTCGGCCTGCAAACCCAGACGGGAAGCTGATGAACGACGCACCCCGCCTAGAAGGCCGCCCTCCACCCGGCAAATGGATCTCGATGGCGCTGACGGTGATTGTTCACGTCGGCCTGGTCGTGTTCCTGCTGGTCGGCGTGCGCTGGGAAAGCCGACCGCCGGCCGCAATGGAAGTGGAACTGGTCGCCGCACCGGTCGCACAGGCGCCGGTCGCACAACCTGCGCCTGCGCCCACCCCACCACCGCAGCCCCACCCCCCCCCCCCACCCCGGGCGGGGGCGGCCAGGCGCGCTCGGGTGGCGGGGCGGCGCGGGGGCGGGAGGGCGCGGGGCCGG
>JAUVVG010000043.1 GCA_030604735.1 Azoarcus sp. | reverse complement strand
GGCCATTTATTCCACGCCGGCGCAGATAGTCACCCATGCTGCCGCGACGGTGCTTGCCGTCCTGTCGGGAAAATCCCTCCCGCCCCCGCGCTACCCGGCGCATTTCGAGGTCGGCTCCAACGCCACCGTCGCCCGTTCACTGGGCATTCGGCTGGACCCGGTCGAACAGATCGCGGAGCGGATTCGTCAGCGCGAGGTCGAACAATGATCGCGAACTGGGGCATCCGCTCGCGGGTCTTGCTGGTTGCGATACTGCCCATGATGGTATTGGCGATCCTGCTGACCGGTTTCTACACCACTGCAAGACTGGGTGATCTCGAGGACGCCCACCATGCCCGCGGCAAAGCCTTTGCCAGGCAGTTGGTCGCCGCGAGCGAATACGCGGTCTTCTCGGGAAACCGTGAAGCCCTGCAGCAACTGACCAATGCGATTCTGTCTGAAGAGGGTGTGACCGGTGTCCTCGTCGGCAGTCGGCACGGGACGCTGCTCGCACGTAGCGGCCTGTCCAGCCACCACAGCGGCACCGCGATCGATCGCGCGAACACCCTGCAGATCGAAGTCGACGGTGACACGTTGCGAATCATCGAACCCATCATCCCTTCCCGGCTGGAGCTCGATGAGGACCTGACCACCGTCTCCTACGGCGAGCAAGCCCTCAGTGACGAGCGACCCATTCTCGGCTACGTGATGATCGAGCTGTCGCGCCATGAACTCGACGCCAAGCGTAACGAGTTGCTGCGGGCCGGGATCATCACCATCTTGATCGTCCTGATCGGCACGCTGGCACTCGCGATCAGCATGAGCAGAGGCGTCACCGGCCCGATCAGGCAGGTCGCGTCCACGGTCAAGCGCATCGGACAGGGCCGATTCGACGAGCGCTCCCCCATCGTCGGGGGCGGCAGCCTGCGCATACTGGCAAGCGGCGTCAACGACATGGCGGCCGAGCTGGCCAGCATGCATGCCGACATGAACGCACGCATAGAGGCCGCGACCGCAGAACTACGCGCGCGCAAGGAAGAAGCCGAACAGGCGAATACCACCAAGTCCCGCTTTCTGGCTGCCGCCAGCCATGATTTGCGCCAGCCCATGCATGCACTCGGGCTGTTCATCACCGAACTGTCGCAGCAAGCCCTCGATGGTCGCTCACGCCATCTGCTGGACCAGGTCTCCGCATCGGCCGAAGCCATGGAAGACCTGCTCGATAGCCTGCTCGATATTTCAAAACTCGATGCCGGCGTCCTCAAACCGAACGTCCAGCCCTTCCCGGTTCAGCCGATTCTCGACCGTATCGAACGCTCCCTCGCTCCCGTGGCGAAGGAGAAAGGCCTGGGGCTGAAAATCCGTCCGTGCGAAGCCTGGGTGGTCAGCGATCCGGTTTTGTTCGAACGGATTCTGAGTAACCTGGTCAGCAACGGCGTTCGCCATACGAAAACGGGACGGGTGCTGGTCGGATGCAGGCGACGCGGCCGCGCGCTCAGAGTCGAGGTTCACGATACCGGCGTCGGCATCGCGCGCGAGGCGCAGGCAATCATCTTCCAGGAGTTCGTGCAGCTCGACAATCCCGCCCGCATGCGGGAGAAGGGGTTGGGACTGGGCTTGGCGATCGTCCGGCGCCTGACCGATTTGCTGGGCCATCCCCTGGACCTCCGCTCCTTGCCGGACAAGGGATCGCTTTTCGCCATCGAAGCCCCGACGAGCGCGCCTCTGCCCGATGAACTCGCCACATCCGAGCATCGTCGTGAGACTGGAGATCTGACCGGGGTTCACATCGCGGTCGTCGACGACGACCCACTCGCGTTACCCGCCATCGAGAGCTTGTTGCGCTCCTGGGGGTGCGCGGTGACGGCGGCACCGGATGCAGACGCACTGATGGCGGCACTGACCGATGATGAATGCCCTGATCTCCTGATCAGCGACCTTCGCCTCGGAACGGATCTTGCCGGCCTCGGGGTGATCGCCGCGATGAGAGGACGCTTCGGCGAGCTGCTTCCGGCAGCGGTCATCACCGGAGATACCGCTCCGGAAACACTGAACGCCGCCCAGTCGGCAGGACTGCCGGTGCTTCACAAACCGGTCCGACCGGCCCGGCTGCGCGCGCTCATCAACCGGCTCGCCTGCAGGCAATAGAGGCTGCATCCGTGACAGACACCGGTAACGGAGCAATTGGAGCGATGCCGGCCCGGGATGAAGCCCGGGTGCGTCCGTAACGATAGATAGTCTTGCCGGCCCTTATCGCCGACCGCCCGGCGGCGGTATGACGTAATATTGTGTTTTACTGCCGAGAAATGGGGGAGACAACTATGTCCAAGGATAATGCGACTCAGGATCCGCTCGACTTCGTGCGCAACATGTGGAACAACATGGGTTTTTCGTTGCCCGGCATGGTTGCCCCGACACTCGATATCGACGAACTGGACAAACGCATCCACGATATGAAGGCGGTCGAGCACTGGTTGAAGATGAATCTCAACATGCTGCAGATGACGACCCAGGGGCTGGAAATGCAGCGGGCGGCTTTGGCTGCGGTCAAGGCGATGAGCGCGCATGCCTCGGAGCACAGTGCGGCCGCCGATGAACCGGCTCAGGGAGAGCCGAACCCGTTTGCATCGGCCGCGATGTGGCCGTGGAACTTCATGAATGCGCAGTCCCCGAAGCCTGGTGAAACCGACGCCAAACCCGCCACCGACGGCAGCCCAGAAGGTGACAAGGCGCCCACCAAAACCAAGCCAAAGGCTGCGACACGCAAACCGGCCAGCGATTCGAAGTAAGCGTCCACTCGATACACGGGCGGTTTCCGCTCAGGCAAGCGCCTGCGCTCCGGACGTTTCCGTTTCGGGGCCTGCCCGGAGACTCGCACTCATCCTGTCGCGTGACAGTCCTTGCTTCGCCGCCTTCCGGCAATTTCGGTGATCATAGCCAATGCAGCCAGAAGGCGAGCGTCGGAATCGCCAGCACCGTGGTGGCCGATATCAGCCAGGCCACGCCTGGCCCGTCACCGCCCATCCGCATCGCCAGGATGTAGGCCGAGCTTGCCGAAGGCAGGGCGGCGAACAGAATCAGAATGTCGAAGGCGATCCCCTCCAGACCAATCTGCCGACCCAGTATCCAGGCCGTCGCCGGCAACATCATCAGCTTGACCACGACCAGCCAGGCCGCGCCGATCCATCGTCCCTCGATCCGCCCCCACCGCAGCGCCGCCCCGACCGCAAGCAGTCCGAGCGCGACCGCGGCATCGCCGAGACGCTTCAGAAAGGACTCCACCGGCTCGGCCAGGTCGAGCCCGGCGAAGTTCCAGGCCAGGCCGGCCAGCGTCGCCAGTACCAGCGGGTTCTTCAGCAATTCGCGGATCAGGCTGACCTGTCCATGCCGGGCCAGCAGACCCACCGCCATCAGGTTCGCGAACGGCACCATCGCACCGGCAAGCCCACCCATCATCGCCACACCAGCCGCACCATGCAGCTTTCCAGCCAGTGCGATGCCGATATAGGTATTGAACCGGTAAGCGCATTGCAGCCGCGATGCGAAACCCATACCGGACAAGCCCATCCAGCGCCGCCCAAGCAGCCCATAGACGAAGCCCGACACCAGCACCGCCAGACCGGCCAGCACGAAAGGCAGGGCGGTACCGATGTCTATGCTCGCGCCTGCGAGCGAATTGAACAGCAGTGCAGGGAAGAGGACGAAATAAACCAGTTTCTCGACCCCGGTCCAGAAGGCGTCGCTGTCCACCAGGATACGGCGCAGTCCCGCACCGAGCAGGATCAGGGAAAAATCGGGGAGCAGTAGGAGTAGGCTTTGCATCCGCGAAGGATAACCCGCTCAGACCACGCCTTCTTCCTTCAAACGGGCAATTTCCTCACCGGACAGCCCAAGCTCACCCAGTACCGAAGCCGTATCGGCACCACACGCAGGCGCCCCCACGTCCGGACCGGGCGAGAACTCGGACAGGCCGACGATAGGGCCGGGCTGCATTACACGATCCCCCTCGACCACCATTCCCCTGGCCCGTAGTTGCGGATCGGACAGTGCCTCCTCGGGACGCAGCACCGGGGTCACACAGCAATCGACCTCGTCGAACACCGCGCACCACTCGGCTCGGGTGCGTGAACGGAAGATCGCGGCCAGGACACCGCGAGCACGGTCGCCTTCCTCGCCGACCGCCAAATGAGCAGGTTCGAGATCCTCGCGCCCCAGCGTGCGGCACAACAGGGACCAGAACTTCTGCTCCAGCGCGCCGACCGCCATGAAACCGCCATCGGCGGTCTCGTAGACGCCGTAGCAAGGCACGCCTCCGGTCAGCAAGTCTTCACCGCGCGGCCTGGCGCGGCCATGGGCGAGCGCCTCGACCAGCGGGAAGATCCCGTGCGCGAAGGCGGCGTCGGTCATGGACACGTCGACATGCCGGCCGCGGCCGCTCGCACGGGCGTCGATGATCGCGACCAGCATCCCGAACAAGGCGCTCATCGTGCCGCCGAGCAAGTCGCCGATCTGCAGGTTGGGAATCACCGGCGCCCCGCCGGCCGGGCCGATCTGGTCTAGCACGCCGGCGTAACCGATGTAGTTGATGTCGTGGCCGGCGCGCAACGCGTATGGGCCGGTCTGCCCATAGCCGGTGATGCTGCAGTAGACGATGCGGGGATTGACCTGCGCGACGGTCGCATAGTCGAGCCCGAGCTTGGCCATCACACCCGGGCGAAAGCCCTCGACCAGCACGTCCGCCGACTCGACCAGGCGCAGCAATAGCTTTCGTCCCTCCGGTTTCTTCAAGTCCAGCCGGATGCTCTTCTTGTTGCGATTGACCAGCTGGTAGAAGAAACTGGTGTCGCCATTCATCGCGCCCATGTCCCGGGCGTAGTCCCCTGCGCCGGTATCCTCGACCTTGATCACCTCGGCACCGTAGTCAGCCAGATGCTGGGTCGCGAGCGGACCGGGCAGCAAGCGGGTCAGGTCGAGCACCCGCAGCCCGTTCAACGGCTTGGCCCGAGCGTTCGTCTCCGGCACGCCTTGCGCGCTCATTCGTACTTGCGGATGTCGTCGATGACCTTGCCGTCGTTCGCCAGCGTGCCAGATTCGCAGAAACGGACTTCGCCGCGCAGCTTTGTCAGTTCGCGAATGCTGGCGGCGATCGCGCCGGCAAGCGCGGCGTTGTCGCCCTGCCCGACCTCACAGAACAAGGTCATCTGGTCGTTCATGTCCGGGTTTTCCACCACCAGCCGGGCGCGTATCACTTCCGGGTGGCGCTTGACCACGGCCGCGACCTGGCCCGGATGAACGAACATGCCCTTGACCTTGGTGGTCTGGTCGGCACGCCCCATCCAGCCCTTGATCCGCACGTTGGTCCGACCGCAGGGCGACACTCCGGGCAGCACCGCCGACAGGTCGCCGGTGCCGAACCGGATCAGCGGGTAATCGGGATTGAGGGTGGTGACGACCACCTCGCCGACTTCACCTTGGGGCACGGGGTCGCCTGTACCCGGTCGGACGATTTCCAGGATGATGTCCTCGTCGAGCACCATGCCTTCGCGCGCCGGGGTCTCATACGCGATCAAACCGATGTCCGCGGTCGCATAGGCCTGAAAGGCGGTGATGCCGCGCGCGGCGAACGCGTCCCGTATACTGGGTGGGAACGCTTCGCCCGACACGAAGGCCTTGGTGAAGGTCGATGCAACACCGAGCTCCTCGGCCTTGTCTAGGATGATGCGCAGGAACGACGGGGTACCGGTATAGGCATTCGGCAGCAGGTCGGCCATGGCCGCGACCTGCTGTTCGGTTTGACCGACGCCTGCTGGAAACACCGTGCATCCCAGCGCGTGCGCTGCGGTTTCCATCATCGAACCGGCTGGCGTGAAGTGATACGAAAAGGTGTTGTGGACCAGATCCCCTTCGCGAAATCCGGCTGCGAACAATGCACGCGCAAGCCGGTAGTAGTCCGGACGGGCCGCTTCCGGTTCGTAGAGCGGACCGGGCGACGCGAAGACCCGACGACAGGCCTTGCCCCACTTGACCGCGGCGAACCCGCCGAAAGGACGCGCGCTCTTCTGGATCTCTAGCAACTCCGACTTGCGGGTGACCGGCAGCCGCGCCAAAGCCTCGCGGGTGCGAACGGTCTCGGCGTCGATATCGGCCAGCAACCTGGCGAACGCCGGAGCATTCGCTTTCGCATGCGCGACCAAGCCGGGGAGCCGACCCAACAAGTCTCGCTCCCGTTCTGCCGGATCTCGGGTTTCTCTCGCGTCGTAGTGATTCATGATGTTCTTTTTCCAGTCATGGATTCTGGATCATTTCCCGGAACTTCCAGAGCCCAAACAAGGTAACCGGAGGTGACAGCCGGCAAGTGCTGCGCGGGGCACGACTCGAGCATCTATCGGTCGCGCCGGGCGGGGTCCAGGTGGCAGCAAAACCTTGCGACGGACGGCAGTCCGAGACGCTGAGCCGCGCTGTTCGCTGCTTGCAAACAAGCGGGCCTGCAACACCGGCATGTCGACCGTCGCGCCACTTATCAGGAGAGCCAGCGCTTGCGGCGGCGGTAATGCTTCACGTCTCGGAAGCTCTTTCTGCCCTCGCCGGACAGACCCAGGTAAAACTCCTTGACGTCCTCGTTGTTCGCCAGATAGCTCGCCTCGCCTTCCATCACGATCCGCCCGTTCTCCATGATGTAACCATAGTCGGAGTAACGCAGCGCGACCATCGTGTTCTGCTCGGCCAGCAGAAAACTCACCTGCTCCTTGGCGTTGAGGTCCTTCACGATCTCGAAGATCTCCTCGACGATCTGCGGCGCGAGCCCCATGGAAGGTTCGTCCAGCAGAATCATCTCGGGCTTGGCCATCAGCGCTCGTCCGATCGCGCACATCTGCTGTTCACCGCCCGAGGTGTAGCCGGCCTGCGAGCTTCTCCGCTCCTTGAGGCGCGGAAAGTAGTGGTAGACCTTGTCCAGGCTTTCCTTCAGCGCGGCACGCGAGATCCTGCGGGTATAGGCGCCGGTCAGCAGGTTCTCCTCGATGGTCAGGTGGCCGAAGCAGTGACGCCCCTCCATGACCTGGATGACGCCCCGCTTGACCAGATCGTTGGGCGTCAGGCTCTCGATCTGCACGCCCTTGAACTCGATGTTGCCCTTGGTCACATCCCCGCGCTCGGCACCGAGCAGGTTGGAGATCGACTTCAAGGTGGTCGACTTGCCCGCGCCGTTGGCACCAAGAAGAGCGACGATCTTGCCCTTGGGCACCTGCAGCGAAACGCCCTTCAGAACCAGGATCACGTGGTCGTAGATGACCTCGATGTTATTGACGCTCAGGTAGGGCGCGAGGCCGGCTGCTGCGTCGGAAGTGGAAGTAGTCGTGGCTGTATTCATTGTCCTGTCTTCGCCTGTTGTCTCCGTCCCACCTCCCCGGTGTTACCCAGAGAGAGTCTGCCTCAGACCGTGCCCGGCGCAGTCTGAGGCAGACCTCCCCACGGATGGGGAAGCCTGCGATGGCGTGACTTTCGCCACGCCACGGTGTGTTGTGATTACTGCGCGGAGCAGTCGCGCGGGGTGATGCCCTTCTCGGCAGCGTAGGCCGCGGCCGAATCCTTGATCATGCTGCGCACCAGCTCACGGTCACCCGAGATCCAGTCGGACACGACGGTCCACTTCTCACCGTCCCACTGCTGGAACTTGAGCAGACCGGAACCTTCGTGGTCTTCGCAGGTGATCTGCAGGTTGGGCATGAAACCATCTGCACCGAGCGCGGCCAGGCGGGCTTCGTCGATGTTCAGGTTCTCGAAGCCCCAGCGCATTTCCTCGCCGGTCATCGGACGTCCGGTACCGAAGTTCTCTTGCGCGGTGCGGATGGCCTCAACGTAGATGATGCCGTGCACCACGCCACGGTTGTACAACACGCTGCCGACACGCGACTGGTCGGACATGTTGCCGCGGTTCTTGGCATAGACATGGGTCATGATGTCCTGAATGACCGGGAAGTTGGTACCGGCCGGGTTGAAGCCGGCCGCGGTATAGCCCTTGGCGGCGTCACCCGCAGGCACCACGTCTTCCTCGGCGCCGGACCACCACACCCCGACGATCTTGTCGACCGGATAGCCGGTGCGCGAAGCGGTGCGGATTGCGGTCGGGTTCATCACGCCCCAGCCCCACAGGATCACGTAGTCGGGACGTTCGCGACGGATCTGCAGCCACTGTGCTTGCTGCTCGTTACCCGGCGAGGCCACGGCGATCTTCTGCACCGAGAAACCATGCATCTCGGCCAGACGATCCATCACTGCATGTGATTCGGCGCCGTAGGCGGAGTCGTGATAGAGCAAGCCGATCTTCTTGCCCTTCAGGTTCTCCATGCCGCCTTCTTTCTGGCCGATGTAGTTCATGATCGCCGAGGCCTGGTTCCAGTAGGTCGAGATCATCGGGAAGACCCACGGGAAGACCGTGCCATCTGCGGCGTCGGTGCGGCCATAACCGATGGTGACCATCGGGATCTTGTCTTCCGCGACCCGGTCGAGGACCGAATAGGTGATGCCGGTCGACAACGGCTGGAACACCGAGTTACCGGTGGGTCCGCGATTCTTCATCCGCTCGTAGCACTCCACGCCACGCGCGTTGTTGTATTCGGTCTCGCACTCCTCCCAGGTGAGCTTGACGCCATTCACGCCGCCGTCACGCTCGTTGATCATGTTCATGTAGTCGATCCAGCCGCCATAGAGCGCTGCGCCGCTGGCACCGAACGGCCCGACACGGTAGCTCGGCAAGCCGACATACTGCTCCTGCTGCGCCACGGCATAGCTGGCCGTGAAGACAGTGGCGACGGCCGCGACGGCCATCAAGGTTTTCCTGAACTTCATGAGTTGCCTCCTCTTTTATGTGGTGCTACGGGTAAAACACACGACCCGGACGCTCCGACGCGAATCGCCGGGTCGTGATCAATATATCAGTGCGGGAACGGCCACAGGCGCAGCTTTTCCTTGGTCAATTGCCACAAACGGGCAAGGCCGTGTGGTTCGACGATCAGGAAGAAGATGATCAGTGCGCCAAAGATGATCAGTTCCAGGTTCGACGCGAGGTCGGCCGGCACATAAGCGCCGATCGTGCTGTGAAAGGCGACGTTAAGGAACACCGGCAACAGCACGATGAAGGCGGCTCCGATGAAGGAACCCATGATCGAGCCGACCCCCCCGATGATGATCATGAACAGGATGCGGAACGACATGTCGAGGTTGAAGCCTTCCGGCTCGACCGTACCGAGATACATGTAGGCATACAACGCGCCAGCCACACCGCAGTAGAACGACGAGATCGCAAAGGCCTGCAGCTTGGTGCGCATCAGGCGGATACCGATGACTTCGGCCGCCACGTCCATGTCGCGCACCGCCATCCACTTGCGCCCGGTGGAAGAGCGCACCATGTTCTTGGCCAGCAGCGCCATCACGACGACCACGGTCAAGGTCAGCAGATATTTCATCTCTGGAGATCGGAAATCGACGCCAAGGATATTCACATGCTGGGCGGTGATCACGCCGGAACTGGAGTAATTGGAGAACCAGCCAAACTTGACCAGCACCCATACGATGAAGAACTGCGCCGCCAGTGTCGCCACCGCGAGGTAGAACCCCTTGATCCGCAGGCTGGGCAGACCGAACAGGATGCCGATCGCCGCCGCGCACAACCCCCCGAGCAATAACGCGACCAGGAAGGGAATTCCGTCGATGCGCAGCATGAAGTTGTAGGTGCCGAATGCGCCCACCGCCATGAAGGCCGCCGAGCCGAGCGACAACTGTCCGGCGTAACCGGTGAGGATGTTCAGGCCGAGTGCGGCCAGCCCGAAGATCAGCACCGGGATCAGGACCGCCTGCAACCAGTACTGGTTGGCGATGAAGGGTACGACCAGGAACAGGAAGCCCATCAGGGCGATGAACCCGATCTGGTCCTGGCGGATCGGAAAGATCTGCTGGTCGTTCTGGTAACTGGCCTTGAACTGGCCGGCTTCACGATAGAACATGTGTTGTCTCCGTTATCTTTGTCGTCACAGCCGTCTGATCAGACGCGATCGATGTGCTTCTCGCCGAACAGCCCTTCTGGGCGCACCAGCAGGAACAGCATCGCCAGAATGTAGGGGAACCAGCCTTCGATACCGCCGCCGACATAGGGGCCGAGGTAGACTTCCGCCACTTTCTCGGAAGCGCCGATGATCAGACCACCGATGATTGCGCCCGGCACCGAGGTGAATCCGCCGAGGATCAACACCGGCAAGGCCTTCAGCGCGGTAAAGGTCAGCGCGAACTGCACCCCATTGCGCGCACCCCAGATCAGACCGGCGATCAGCGCAACGAAGCCGGCCACGCTCCAGACGATCGCCCAGATGTGCTTGAGCGGAATACCCACCGACAGCGCGGCCTGGTGGTCATCCGCGACGGCCCGCAATGCGCGGCCGACCTTGGTGTATTGGAACATCACCGCCAAGGCCACGAACATCACCAGCGCGAGAACCGCTGCGATCACATCGAACTGGGAGATCATCATGTCGAAGTTGTCGAGCAGGAACATCACCGGCACGTCTTCGATGCCCAGGTCCAGGCGACGCACGTGCGAGCCCCAGATGCCTTGTGCCACGCCTTCGATAAAGAAGGTCAGACCGATCGTGACCATGAAAAGCGTGATCGGCGCCTGGTTCACCAGCGGGCGCAGCACCACCCGCTCGGTCGCGATCCCGAGCACGATCATCGACGACAGCGCCAGGATGAAGGCAAGCCAGAACACCGCCCCGCTACCCGGCGCCAGGCCGGTCCAGCCAGGCAGCACCTCGGTAAAACCGACGAAGGTCAGCGCAGCGAAGAACACCATCGCCCCCTGGGCGAAGTTGAACACGCCCGAGGCCTTGAAGATCAGTACGAAGCCGAGCGCGACCAGGGCGTAGAGCACGCCGGACAGCAGGCCGCCGATCAGCACTTCCAGAAAAAATGTCATTGTTGTCTCCTCGTTTCCTTGGGGCGCCGGTCAGTGCGAAGTGCCAAGATAGGCATCGATGACCTTCGGATCGTTCTTGACCTCGTCCGGCGGGCCGTCGCCGATCTTCTTGCCGTAATCGAGCACCACGACCCGGTCGGAGATATCCATCACCACGCCCATGTCGTGTTCGATCAGCACGATCGTCGTACCGAACTGGTCGTTCACGTCGAGGATGAAGCGGCACATGTCCTGCTTCTCCTCGACGTTCATGCCAGCCATCGGCTCGTCGAGCAGCAACAGGTTTGGTTCGGCCGCCAGCGCGCGCGCCAACTCGACCCGCTTCTGCAGACCGTAGGGCAGGCGACCGACCGGCGTCTTGCGAATGCTCTGGATCTCGAGGAACTCGATGACTTCCTCGACTTTCTTGCGATGCTCGATCTCCTCGCGCTGGGCCTTGCCCCAGAACAGCGCATGATGAAGAAAGTTCGTCTTCATCATCAGGTTGCGTCCGGTCATGATGTTGTCGAGCACGGTCATGCCCTTGAACAGCGCAATGTTCTGGAAGGTGCGTGCGATCCCCTGCGAGGCCGCCTCGTAGGGCTCCATCTTCTGGCGCTCCTGGCCATGAAAGATGATCTTGCCTTCCTGCGGGTGATAGACCCCGTTGATCACATTCAACATCGAGCTCTTGCCAGCACCGTTGGGGCCGATGATCGCGCGGATCTCGTGCTCGCGGACGTTGAAGCTGATGTCGGTCAGCGCCTTGACCCCGCCGAAGCGGAGCGAGATGTTCTGCAGGTCGATGATGACATCGCCAAACTCTCTTGCCATGAATGTCTCCCCTCAAGCGGCCTGTTTGCCGGCATTGCCCGCGAACGTCTTGACGTTCTCGATCCGCAGCGTCGCGGCGATCTTGCCGGTACGGCCGTCTTCGTACTTCACTTCGGTCTCGATGTACTGGCTGTCCTTGCCGCTGTAGAGCGCATCGATCAGCACGTTGTAGCGTTCGGAAATGAACTTGCGTCTAACCTTGCGCGTACGGGTCAGTTCGCCGTCATCGGCATCCAGCTCCTTGTGCAAGATCAGGAAGCGCTTGATCTGCGACGAACTCATCATCGGATCGGACGCCAGATCGGCGTTGACCTGCTCGATGCCGCCGCGGATCAGGTCGTAGATTGCCGATTGCTGGGCCAGGTCGGTATAGCCCGAATAGGCCAATCCCTTGCGCTCGGCCCAGTTGCCAACCGCCTCGAGATCGATGTTGATGAACGCGGTCACGAAATCCCGATCGCTGCCGAAAGCCACTGCCTCCTTGATGTGCTGGAAGAACTTAAGCTTGTTCTCGATGTAGTTGGGGGCGAACATCGAGCCGTCGGTGAGCTTGCCGACATCCTTGGCCCGGTCGATGATCTTGAGATGCCCGTCTTCGTCGAAAAAGCCGGCGTCACCGGTCATGAAATAGCCTTCTTCGTTCAACGATTCGGCGGTCGCGTCCGGACGCTTGTAGTAGGCCTTGAGCAACATCGGTCCCTTGACCAGGATCTCGCCATTGTCGGCGAGCTTGACCTCGACGAACGGTGCCGGCTTGCCGACCGAGTCGAGCTTGATCTGGCCATCCGGTTGCAGGCACACATAGGCGCAGGTTTCGGTCTGGCCATAGAGCTGCTTCAGGTTGATCCCGATCGAGCGGTAGAAGCGGAACAGATCCGGCCCGATCGCGGCACCGGCGGTATAGGCCACCCGGATCCGGCTCATGCCCAAAACATTCTTCAGCGGGCCATAGACGAGCAGATTGCCAAGCCAGTACTGAAGGCGATCACTACCGGAAACCGACTTGCCATCGAGAATCTCGGCGCCGCAGCGCTTCGCGACGTCCATGAAGTGGGCAAAGATCTTGCGCTTGAACCAGCCCGCGTCTTCCATCCGGATCATCACGGTGGTCAGCAGGTTCTCGAACACGCGAGGCGGCGCGAAGTAGTAGGTCGGACCGATTTCACGCAGATCGGTCATCACGGTTTCGCCCGATTCGGGGCAATTGATCGTGAAGCCGGCATACATGGCCTGCGCGAACGAAAACAGGTGATCCCCGACCCAGGCCATCGGCAGATAGGAGAGGATGTCTTCCTGGTCGGTCAGGTTGTCGAACTGAGCCCCCCCCTTGGCCGCGGCAATGAACGCGCCATGGGTCTGGCACACGCCTTTGGGCTTGCCGGTCGTCCCCGAGGTGTAGAGCATGATCGAGATGTCGTCGGACGCACCCTTCTCGATCTCGCCGTCCAGAAAATCGGACTGGTTACGGTCATGAATGCGGCCCATTTCCTGCAGTTCATCCAGGCCGAGCAACAGGGTCTGGGTGTAATGACGCATGCCGCGCGGATCGTCATAGATGACATGCTCCAGCAGAGGCACATCGGCCTGGATCTCGAGCATCTTGTCGACCTGCTCCTGATCCTCGACCACCGCGAAACGGATCTCCGCATCCTGCAGCACGTAGGTCATTTCCTCCGCGACCGCGTCCTGGTACAGCATCACCGGGATGCCCCCCAGGCACTGGCAGGCCGCGACCGACCAGTACAGACGCGGCCGGTTGTCGCCGATGATCGCCAGCCTGTCGCCGCGCTTGAAACCGAGTTCGGCCAGACCGCAGGCGATCGCACGCACGTTCTCGGCCACCTCGGCCCAGGTGTAGGTCTGCCAGATCCCGTATTCCTTCTCGCGCATCGCCGGCCGGGTCGGACGGACCCTGGCGTGATTCATCAGCAAGCGCGGAAACGTGTCTAGCGAGGTTTGCCCGGATGTATCGGACATGCCCTATCCTCCTTTGGTTAATCCTTGTACGTTCGCAGCCCGGGTCGAATTCTTGTTTGGCACCCGGGTACAGCCACGGCCAGTCAGGCCTTCGCTGCAGCGCTTTTTCTCGGCCCAGCCGGCTTCTTGCCGGCACAAGCCCTTATTCGACGGATAGGAGTTTCGCAGCGCATGTTTGCGCAACTGTTTGCGCAATGTATCGAATTGTGACAATTGCGAATGACGGTGTACAACGGTGCGTGGCAGGCCCTGATCACCCTGTCAAACAATCCAGCCCGCCCCTATGCGGCGAGTCGTGATGGTGGCGAGCGAAACGGCGCTCCACGGTGCGGCACAAGCCGATGCAGGGCTGGGTATGGCGGGAAGGTGGGCGAGGGGAAACGGGCTGACGACTCAAGGCAGAACGGCGTCAATGGGCGCGGCGTTTCAGCGTGAGCCGAAGCGCGCCTGATCCTCGAGAATGATCATTTCCGCCTGAGCCGCGGTCACCGGACGGGAATACAGGAAGCCCTGAACGTACTCCACGCCCATCTGGCGCAGCAAGGCTTCCTGCTCGGGCAGTTCCACCCCTTCGCAGACCACCTCGCGGCCCAGCGCGTGCGCCAGACTGACGATGGTTTCCACGAAACTGCGCGCACCGTCCTCCTTGTGCATGTTCATCACGAAGGAACGGTCCACCTTGAGCGCATCGATGGGCAGGCGGTGCAGGTAGGACAGCGACGAGTAGCCGGTGCCGAAATCGTCCAGCATCAGGCGCAAACGGGTGCGTTTGAGCACAGTCAGCAGCTCGATGGCTCGATCGGCGTCCTCCATCATCGCGCTCTCGGTGATCTCCAGCTTCAGGTGACGGGGCGAGAGCCCGGTCTCGCGCAGCGTGCGGCGGATCTCGGGCAGGATCTCGGGATGAAGCAACTGCCGCGCCGACAGATTGACGCTGACGGTGAGCGCAGGCCGGCGCGGAAACGCCTGCTGCCAGTGCCGCATCTGCTCGCAGGCCGCCCGCAGCACCCAGCGGCCGATATGCACGATGAGGCCGCTCTCTTCGGCCAGCGGGATGAATGCGACCGGCGATATCAGGCCACGCTCCGGGTGATTCCAGCGCACCAGCGCCTCGAACCCCATCAACCTGCCATCGCGCGCCCGCATGATCGGCTGATAATAGGTTTCGAACTGTTCCTTCTCCAGCGCCCGGCGCAGATCCAGTTCGAGATCAAGGCGCCGAATCGCCTCCTCGTGCATGCCGCGGTCGAACAGCACGTAGCCACCCCCGCCCTGCCCTTTGGCGCGCCGCATCGCCATGTTGGCATCGCGCAGCATCAGGTCGGCCTCGCCGTAGGCCTCGCCACTCATGGCGACCCCGGACGACAGGCTCGCGAAGACCTCGTGCTCGTGCAACTGGAAGGGAAGCACGAACTTCTCCTGAACGCGCTTGATCACCCGCAACGGCGAGGTGGCGTCATTCACGTCCTCGAGCAGGATGCCGAACTCGTCGCCGCCGAGACGAGCCACCATGTCGGTGGGCCGGGTGCTTCTACGCAGCAGATTGGCCACCTCGATCAGCAAGAGGTCGCCATTGCGGTTGCCCAGACTGTGGTTGATGACGCTGAAACGGTCGACGCCGCAATGAATGATCGCGAACTGATTGCTTTTCTTGCGTTGAAAACGCTGCAAGGCGTGTGCCACCCGATCGAGAAACAGGCCGCGGTTGGGCAGGCCGGTAAGCCCGTCCAGAAACACATCCGGAAGACGTGCCTCCGACTCGGAGAGGTTGATCGCGGTTTCATGTGCCGAGGCGTAGAACAAGCCATGATCGGGATCGTGGGCCACGCTCCACGCCAGACCGACATACCCGCCGTCGGCACGCGCGATGCGGCAGGAAAATCGAACGGTAGACAAACCGTCCCCGATACGGCCGAGCCGATCCGCGACATCCTGCCGATCGACCTCGTGCAACAAATCGGTGAAGCGTCGCCAGCGCAGCTCGTCCTGCCCCACGCCGAGCACCTCGCCCCAGGAGTCGCTCATCATCTGGATGACCCAATCGTCATCGAGGATCATCAGCAAGGCTCCCGGCAGACGGAAGAACGCGCTCTCCGAAGGTAGGACCTGGGGTGGCTTGCGGTAAATTTGCATCATGCGGTGGCGTTGTTCCGGCAGAGAATGCTTCGAGCCCCGGATGGTAACCGCGGAAGCCCTGTTCGCACAGCCTGCGCGACCGCGCTACAGGGCAAAACTCACACCTGAGAATTTTTTTACCCGGCCCGTGAATTCCGTTCGCCCCGAGCTCATCGAAGGGCTTTGCCAACAACCGGTTTCGACAGGCTAGACCCGAAAAACCCGAACCGCGCTCACGCGCAGCTCGGGCTTTCGTCCTCGCCCCTGCCTGCGGGCTGCGGGTAATTACATGCTCCGCCGATACTGGCCGCCGACCTCGTACAAGGCACTGGTGATCTGGCCCAGCGAGCAGTAACGGACCGCATCGACCAGTACCTCGAACACATTGCCGTTTTCGATCACCGCCTGCTGCAACCTGGCCTGCCACTTTGGCGCCTCGCTCTGGTTGCGGCTGTGGAAATCCGCCAGACGCTTGAGTTGCGACTGTTTCTCTTCCTCGGTCGAGCGCGCCAGCTCGATCTCCTGTTGCTCGCTGCCCTTCGGGTTGAGGAAGGTATTCACGCCGATGATCGGGTAGGACCCGTCATGCTTCTTGTGCTCGTAGTACAGCGACTCTTCCTGGATCTTGCCGCGCTGGTAGCCGGTTTCCATCGCACCCAACACGCCGCCGCGGGCCGCGATCGCCTCGAACTCCTTGAGCACCGCTTCTTCGACCAGGTCGGTCAGCTCATCGATGATGAAGGCGCCCTGGTTGGGGTTCTCGTTCTTGGCCAGACCCCACTCGCGATTGATGATGAGCTGGATCGCCATCGCGCGGCGCACGCTCTCCTCGGTCGGCGTGGTGATCGCCTCGTCGTAGGCATTGGTGTGCAGCGAGTTGCAGTTGTCGTAGATCGCGATCAACGCCTGCAGCGTGGTGCGGATGTCGTTGAAATCCATCTCCTGCGCATGCAGCGAGCGGCCGGACGTCTGCACATGGTACTTCAGCTTCTGGCTGCGCTCGTTGGCGCCATATTTGTTCTTCATCGCCACCGCCCAGATGCGGCGGGCGACCCGGCCGATCACCGAGTATTCCGGATCCATGCCGTTGCTGAAGAAAAAGCTCAGGTTGGGCGCGAAGTCGTCGATATGCATGCCACGCGCCAGGTACGACTCGACGTAGGTGAAGCCGTTGGACAGCGTGAAGGCGAGTTGGCTGATCGGGTTGGCGCCAGCCTCGGCGATGTGGTAGCCCGAGATCGACACCGAGTAGAAGTTCTGCACCTTGTGGTGGACGAAATACTCCTGGATGTCGCCCATCATCTTCAGCGCGAACTCGGTGCTGAAGATGCAGGTGTTCTGGCCCTGGTCTTCCTTCAGGATGTCGGCCTGCACCGTGCCGCGCACCGACGACAGCGTCCATGACTTGATCTTCTGATACTCGTCCTCGGTCGGCTCGCGGCCATTGTCGGCCTTGAACTTGACGACCTGCTGGTCGATCGCGGTGTTGAAGAAGAAAGCCAGGATGATCGGCGCCGGGCCGTTGATCGTCATCGACACCGAGGTGGTCGGTGCACACAGGTCGAAACCGTCGTAGAGCACCTTCATGTCGTCCAAGGTGGCGATCGACACGCCGGAGTTGCCGATCTTGCCGTAGATGTCAGGGCGCAGGTCGGGGTCGCAGCCGTACAGCGTGACCGAATCGAAGGCGGTGGACAGGCGGTGCGCCGGCATGCCCTCGGACACTTTCTTGAAGCGGCGGTTGGTGCGGAAGGCATCGCCCTCGCCGGCGAACATCCGGGTCGGATCCTCGCCCTCGCGCTTGAAGGCGAACACCCCGGCAGTAAAGGGGAAGGAGCCGGGGACGTTCTCCTTCATCAGGAACTTCAGGGTCTCGCCCTCGTCGTCGAAGGCCGGCAGCGCCACCTTGCGGATCTTGCTCCCGGACAGCGAGGTAGAGGTCAGCTGGGTACGGATCTCCTTGTCACGGATCTTCACCACGTACTCGTCGGCCGCATACAGCTCGCGGGTCTTGGGCCACATGTCGAGCAGCTTCCTCGCGGCCGGAGTCAGTTCGCCATCCTTCCAGTCGATCAGCTCGTCGAACGTTGTGAACTGCGGCTCCGCCGACTTGCCACATTCGGCGAACAAGGCCTTGGCGATCTTCAGCGACTGGCGCTCGCGCGCGACTCGGGCCTGCCGATCGATATGCTTGTGATAGTCGCGCACGGTGTCGGCGATCTCGGCCAGATAGCGGGTGCGCTCGGGTGGGACGATGGCGCGGCCAAGCGACGAGGAGCGGGTGGTGACCTTGGGCAGCTTGCCCGCCTTGAGCCTGAGCCCCTTGGCGACCAGCTTCGGGGTCATGGCCTGGTAGAGCGCGGTCACCCCATCATCGTTGAACCGGGCCGCCATCGTGCCGAATACCGGCATCTCGTCCACCGAGGTCGTGAACAGCTCGCGGTTGCGCTGGTACTGCTTGCGCACATCGCGCAGTGCGTCGTCCGCGCCCTTGCGGTCGAACTTGTTGATCGCGACGAAATCGGCGAAATCGAGCATGTCGATCTTTTCGAGCTGGCTCGCCGCGCCGAACTCCGGTGTCATCACGTACAGAGACAGATCGACGAAGGGTACGATCGCGGCATTGCCCTGGCCGATGCCGGAGGTCTCGACGATCACCAGGTCGAAGCCGGCGAGCTTGGTCGCGGCGATCACTTCGGGCAGCGCAGCCGACACTTCGGAACCGGTGTCGCGGGTCGCGAGCGAGCGCATGTAGATGTTGTCGTGCTCGATCGCGTTCATCCGGATGCGGTCACCGAGCAGCGCGCCGCCAGTGCGCTTGCGCGACGGGTCGATGGAGATGATCGCGAGCTTGAGCTTGTCCTGCTGGTCGAGGCGGAAACGGCGCACCAGCTCGTCGGTCAGCGAGCTCTTGCCGGCGCCGCCGGTGCCGGTGATGCCCAGTGTCGGCGTGCCGAGCTTGGCCGCGGCTTCCTTGAGCGCCTGCTTGACCTCGTCACCATAGCCACCGTTTTCCAGCGCGGTGATCGCCTTGGCGAGCACCCGCCGGTCGCCGGCCTTGAGCGCCTTGATCAGCTCATCCGACTTCTGCGGTGCCTCGTGCGTCAGATCGACATCGCAGCGTTCGACCACGCTGTTGATCATGCCCTGCAGCCCGAGCTTCGCGCCATCATCGGGCGAGAACACCTGGGTCACCCCGTAGGCGTGCAACTCCTTGATCTCGGACGGCACGATCACGCCGCCCCCGCCGCCGAAGACCTTGATGTTCTCGCCGCCATTGGCGCGCAGCAAATCCATCATGTACTTGAAGAACTCGACATGGCCGCCCTGGTAGCTGGTGATCGCGATACCCTGCACGTCTTCCTGCAGCGCTGCATTGACGATCTCGCCGACCGAACGGTTGTGACCGAGGTGGATCACCTCCGAACCGGTCGACTGCAGGATACGGCGCATGATGTTGATCGATGCGTCGTGCCCATCGAAGAGCGCGGCGGCCGTGACGAAGCGGACCTTGTTCTTGGGCTTGTACGGGGTCAGTTTGTTGCTCACGCTGAGGTCGGTCATCTCTGCTGTCTCCTGGGTTCTCGGGTACGCCGGACTTCGCCGGTCATCCGAATTACGTTAACGTAAACGTCAACCAAACTCAATAGAACACTACGCTCGCGCCACATTGCCGAAGGAATCAACCTCTAGAACCCGACAGCGCTCAGCCGAACTCGTGATCATCCGCGGTGACTTTTTCGCAACTGTTTTGTCAGTGTATCGAATTGTGACACCATCACGGTGACAAGCAATAAAGCCCGATCCGAAAGCGGGTAACAGGAGACCTCCTCTCACATGGCGATGCCCGACAGCCATCCCGAATCGTCCGAACAGCGGCGTCGTTACGACTTGCTTCTGGCCGGGCTCGACCTGCTCGACCAGGCCATCGCGGTCTTCGATGCCACACCCAAGCTCGTCACCTGGAACAAGGCGATGCTGCGCCTGCTCGACTTCCCCGAGAGCCTGGTCAAGGTCGGCACGCCGTTCGAGGCCTTCGCCCGTTTCAATGCCGAGCGCGGTGAATATGGCGAGGGCGATCTGGACAAGCTGGTCGCTCAGCGCATGGCGGCGGCCCGTTCGTTCCAGCCTCACTATGCCGAGCGAACCCGCCCTAACGGCAAGATTCTGGCGATCCGGGGGGTGCCCATCCCCAACCTCGGCTTCGTTTCGCTTTGGACCGACGTCACCGATCAGCGCCGCTATGAAGAAGTCATTCAGCAGCAGAACCAGATGCTCGAGGCGCGGGTCAGCGCCCGCACCCGCGAGCTCGAGAAAGCCAACGCCCGGCTTGCCCAGGCCAACGCCGAGATCGACCAGATCGCCGACGCGCTGCGCCGCTCGGAAGGGCGGCTGAGGCTGATCATCGACTCGATCCCCGCCCTGATTGCCTATGTCGATCGCAACGAGGTCTACCAGTTCGCAAACAAGGGCTATGCCGACTGGTTCGGCATAGACAAGGAGGACATCGTGGGGCGCCATCTCGCGGACGTGTTCGACGACGCGCTCTATGCCCAGATCAGCCCGCACCTGGAGGTTGCGAAGACAGGAGAGCGGGTCAGCTACGAATACACCCGCACCCTGCCCGACAACCGCAAGGTCTATGCGCGCAGCGTCGTCGTGCCCGAAGTCGACGATGCCGGCGAGGTGCTCGGTTTCTTCGTGCTGTCGATCGACATCACCGAACAGAAGGCACATCAGGCCGCCTTGATCCAGGCCCAGAAAATGGAAGCGGTCGGCCAGCTCACCGGCGGTCTCGCCCACGACTTCAACAACCTGTTGTCCATCATCATCGGCAACCTCGCGGTCCTGGAGGAGCGCACGCCGCGCCACGACCCTTCGACCGAGTACATCTCACCAGCCTTGCATGCGGCACGTCGCGGAGCCGAACTGATCAAGCGCCTGCTCACCTTCTCACGGCGCCAGACCCTGGAGCCGACGGCGGTCGAGGTTGGCGCGCTGGTGCACAACATGACTCAGTTGCTGACCCGGTCCCTGCCGGAGAACATCCGGATCGGCATCAAGCTCCCGGACGATCCCCTCCACGTATTCGCCGATTCGCATCAGCTGGAGAATGCGCTGCTCAACCTCGCCTTGAATGCGCGCGACGCAATGCCGGACGGTGGAGAGCTCACCATTTCAGTCGGATCGCGCATCATCCCGAGTCACCTCACTGCGCTGGTCGAACTGCCGGAGGGCGATTACGTGCAGATCGAAGTCACCGACACGGGCTCCGGCATCGAACCGGACGCCTTGGCCAAGGTCTTCGAGCATTTCTTCACCACCAAGGATTTCGGCCGTGGCAGCGGTCTGGGGCTTTCGATGGTTTATGGTTTCGTCAGACAGTCCGGCGGCAACATCCGGATTCGAAGCACCTTGGGCGAAGGCACCACCGTCACCTTCGTGCTGCCGCGAGCGGCCATGCCGGCACCGGCAGCCGAGTCGGCGCCACCTGCTAGCACCCAGGGTGACCGGATTGTCGGCCCGGTGCTGTTGGTCGAAGATGAACCCGACGTCCGCCGTATCATCCGCCTTGAACTCGCCGCCCTCGGCTACCCGGTCCTGGAGGCGTCCGACGGCCCCGAAGCGATCATGCTGCTGGACAACGTGCCCGAGATCGCCATCCTGATCACTGACACGGTGATGCCCGGCGGCATCGGAGGGCGCGAACTCGCCAGCCATGCCCGGGAACGTCATCCGCATCTTCCTGTTCTGCTGATTACCGGTTATGCGAGTGACGGTGCGCTGGCCGATCTCGCCGGACTGGACGTACCCATCCTGCGCAAGCCTTTCAGCCGTGACGCGCTCGACTCAGCACTGCGCGATCTCGCCACGCTGCATGCCGCTCAAAAGGAATCCCTCGCCGAATGACCAACACTGACTCATCCCACGCGACCATCCTGATCCTCGAGGACGACCCCGACATCGCGAAGCTGATCTGCGGCAGCCTCGCCGAATACGGCTTTCGTTGCGAACATGTCGGGACCGGCCGCGCCCTGCTCGACCGGGCACGACGCGCCGCGCCCGAGCTCTGTATCGTCGACCTTGGCCTGCCCGACATGGACGGCATGCAGGTAGTGCGGGAGTTGCAGGAGGGCAGCCCCTGCGCCGTGCTCATCCTGACCGGCCGCAATGACGTGACCGACCGGGTTCTCGGCCTGGAGCTCGGTGCGGACGACTACATCGTCAAACCCTTCGAGCCGCGCGAACTGGTCGCAAGGGTACGGTCCATCCTGCGCCGCTACCAACGCGCGACGCCGGTCGAGACGACGACCACCGAGCGCAGCCTGGCCCGTTTTTCGGACTGGCAGTTCGACAAGGGCCGGCATGCCCTGCTCAGCCCCGATCAGCGCGAGATCAACCTGTCCGCCGCCGAAGCCGGCCTGCTGCTGACCCTGCTGGAACGGCCCAATCGCATTCTCAGCCGGGAGCAGCTCCTTGGCGAGCGCGACATCGACCCCTTCGATCGCAGCATCGATGTGCGCATCTCCCGCCTGCGCCGCAAGCTCGAGGACGACCCGCACGACCCGAAGCTCATCAAGACGGTTTACGGCGCGGGGTATCTGTTTTCGGCGCAGGTAAGCTGGGAATGAGGCCGGCCCCCTACCCCAATGCCAATGAAAACTCGGCGCCTGCCTGACGCCGATTGGGTGGCACATACCCTCCCACCCGGATGCTTTTTTAAACCTGTGGATACGTCGTTTTCGCGGCTCGCGCCGCTCCCACTTCGGACCCCAAACGCGTCAGCTACCTGTGGGAGCCGCGCAAGCGGCGAACGATTGCGCCCAACACCCCCTCGTACGCGTGTATTACCGCCCGCATTCGCGGCTCGCGCCGCTTCCACTTCGGACCCCAAAAGCGTCAGCTCTACCTGTGGGAGCCGCGCAAGCGGCGAACGATTGCGCCCAACACCCCCCTCGTACGCGTGTATTACCGCCCGCATTCGCGGCTCGCGCCGCTCCCACTTCGGACCCCAAACGCGTCAGCTCTACCTGTGGGAGCCGCGCAAGCGGCGAACGACTGCGCCAAACACAACCCCGCCCGAGACTCGCCGCTCCCATTTAGGATCCCACACGCATCATTTTTCCGAGGGAGCTGCATCAGCGGGCGACTGGCTAGCGAGCTATGCGACCACGTATAATTATGAATTCTTAATCCAAATCACTTTTCTTTTCAGGAGTCAATCCATGTCCGCGCGACCATTCAAGATTCTCGGCATCCAGCAAATCGCCATCGGCGGCCCCAGCAAGGAGCGCTTGCGCGCCCTGTGGGTGGACATGCTCGGACTGGAAGTGACCGGCAACTTCGTCAGCGAACGCGAGAACGTCGATGAAGACATCTGCGCGATCGGGAGCGGGCCGTTCAAGGTCGAAGTGGATTTGATGCAACCGCTGGACCCGGAGAAGAAGCCGGCGGTCCACACCACCCCGCTCAACCATGTCGGTCTGTGGGTGGACGATCTGCCGACTGCGGTCGAGTGGCTGACCGCGCAGGGCGTGCGCTTCGCCCCAGGCGGGATCCGGCGCGGCGCGGCCGGCTACGACATCACCTTCCTGCACCCCAAGGCGAACGACGAGTTTCCGATCGCAGGTGAAGGCGTGCTGATCGAACTGGTCCAGGCGCCACCGGAAGTCGTGGCAGCCTTCGGCAAGATGGCGGGCTTGTAGGGGCGACCCCGCGGGTCGCCCCTACAGGGCCTGCGATCGACGGCGAATGGTTTCGCCCCTTGCGTCAGGGGTTGGCGAGGGCAAGCTTGTCGCGCCGGATCGCTTCGTACTCGTCCTGCCAGAACCACTTCGACTCGCCAAAGGCGGGTTCGAGGTGGTTCAGCCAGGTCGCTTTCTCGTCATACTTGGCGAAGAACGGCCGTTGCACCCAATCGGGGTTGCGGGCCTGGATGAAGCGCAGCACGAACACCTTTTCACCGGCGACCTCGGCCACGCCCTGGACCTCGACCTTGCCCGGGCTGGCGCTCATGCTCGGCCCGCGCGCGGTGCGCGACAAGCCCGAGACCTTCTGCATCGCCTCGCGGTAGATCTGCCAGGCCCGGACCAGCGGTACTTCGAAATAGTGCTGGGCGCCGGTGTCGCGCTCGACGAACATGTAATACGGGACGATGCCGAGCTTGACCTGCATCTTCCACATCTTCGCCCAGACCTCGGGGTCGTCGTTGATGTGGGCGATCAGGGGTCCCTGGGCACGAATCACCGCGCCGGTCCCGCGGATGCGACGGATCGCGGCCTGGGCCGCTTCGGTGTCGAGCTCCTTCCAGTGGTTGTAATGGGCCATCACCGCGACCTGCTTGCCGGCTTCGACCAGGCGCTCGAGCAGACGGATCAGGTCGTCCGAATCCTCCGCGCCCAGGAAGCGGTGCGGCCAGAAGGTCAAGGCCTTGCTGCCGATACGGATGGTCTGGATATGATCGAATTCGGGCTGGAGCAGCGGCTCGAGATAGCTCGCCAGATGCTTGCTCTTCATCACCATCGGGTCGCCACCGGTCATCAACAGGTCGGTGACCTCGGTGTGGGCGCGGAGGTACTCGTGCAGGCTGGCCGCCTCGGAACTGGCGATGCGCAATTCCTTGTCGCCGACGAACTGTGCCCAGCGAAAGCAGAAGGTGCAGTAGCTATGGCAGGTCTGTCCCTGGCTGGGGAAGAACAACACCGTCTCCCGATACTTGTGCTGCAAGCCCTCGATCCGGTTGCCCGCGTCGTCCCGCGGGATGTTCATTTCCATCTGGTCGGCCGGGTGCGGGTTCAGTTCGTGGCGAACCCGGTCGATCTCGGCATTCAGGATGGCCTTGTCGGCGCCTTCCTTGATCAGCTTGGCGATGCGGTCGAAATGCTCCACCTTGAGCATGCCACGTTGCGGAAAGGTCAGCTGGAAGATCGGATCGTTGGGAATGTTGCTCCAGTCGATCAGCTCGTCGATCACATACTGATTGACCCGGAAGGGCAACACCGACGACACCACTTTCATCTCGAAGCGTTGCTCGTCGCTGAGTCGGCTCAACGGTTCGATCTTGTCGAGGTCACGCTGGGTATAGACCTTGAACGGCACGTTTTCGTAGTTGCTGGCGTACTCGATCGTCGGCTGCCAAACGAGGGGCGTAAGCTGAGCACTCATGCTGTCATCTCCTGTTTTCGCCCGCGTTACCGTCAGTAGCGCCTGCGCCTGGAGACGCATGCGAGACTAAGGGTGTTGCAGGTCTGTCATTTGCCGGCAGCCTGGGTGGATGCGGGGAAGAGAAGAAGATCTCTGCCGGCTTTCGAACCCTGCCGACGGTCGTCAGCAGTGGAAAGTGTTGCGCATGTTATTCGATAAAGTATCTTTGCGCAAATATGACAAACCCTGATTGAAAAAGTTCCGGAACGCAGACGGGGACCTTCGACAGGCGAGGCGATGGACCGGACAGCAAAACAGCCTGTCTCGCAGGCTGTTTTGCAGGTCAGATACGGAGGATGACGCTCACTCGAACTCGATGATCACCTCATCGACCGTCAGGCTCGCACCAGGCTGGGCGACGACCTTCTTGACCTTGCCATCCACCTCCGCCTTGAGCACGTTCTCCATCTTCATCGCTTCGATCACCGCGAGCTTCTCGCCGGCCTTGACCTCCTGACCTTCCACGACAGCGACATCACGAAGCAGGCCCGGCATCGGTGACAACAGGAACTTGGACATGTCGGGCGGCAGCTTGACCGGCATCAGGGCCTGCAGTTCGGCCCAGCGCGCACTCATCACCATCAGGTTGGCCTGGGTGCCGTTGTGGTCGAGGCGATACTTCAGCCCGTCGCGGGCGACCTGCAGTATGAAGGGCTTGCCGTTGAGCGTGCCGCGCATCAGGATCTCGCCGAACTGCCAGTCTGTCCTCACCGCAAAGACCTCGTCGCCGATCTCGAGATCGTAGCCGCCTTCTACCGGCACGACCTTTACCAGCGTGCGTGTCTCGCCCCGGATCACGGTGAAGTCGTCGCCGACGACCCGTTCGTGGCCGGGCATCTGGCCCGAGATCAGGGCCCGCCGATCTTCATGGCGACGGTGCAGCGTCACCGCCGCGGCGACGAACAACATCGGATCGTCATGCGGCACCATGGTGGCGTCGAAGCCAGTCGGATACTCCTCGGCGATGAAACCGGTGTTGAAGTTCCCGGACACGAAGCGCGGATGTTGCAGCAGCGCCGCCTGGAACGGGATGTTGGAACTGATGCCGCGGATCACGAAGGCGTTGAGTGCTTCGCGCATGCGTTCGATCGCCTGGTCACGGTTGACCCCGTGGGTGATCAGCTTGGCGATCATCGAATCGTAGTACATCGAGATCTCGCCACCGTCGTAGACGCCGGTATCCACCCGGACCTGGCCGTCGACTTCGGCCGGTGGCTCGAACTTGACCAGGCGACCGGTGGACGGCAGGAAGCCTCGGAACGGGTCTTCCGCGTTGATCCGGCACTCCATCGCCCAGCCGTTGATGCCGACGTCGGCCTGGGTGATCGTCAGTTTCTCGCCATAGGCGACACGGATCATCTGCTCGACCAGATCCAGGCCAGTGATCAGCTCGGTCACCGGGTGCTCGACCTGCAGGCGGGTGTTCATCTCCAGGAAATAGAACTCCTTGGTCGCCCCGGACACGACGAACTCGACCGTACCCGCGGATTCGTAGTTGACCGCGCGGGCCAGCGCCACCGCCTGCTCGCCCATGGCCTTGCGCATCTCGGGGTCGACGAAGGGGCTCGGCGCCTCTTCGATGACCTTCTGGTGCCGGCGCTGGATGGAGCAGTCACGCTCGTTCAGATAAACGTAGTTGCCGTGGCTGTCGCCGAGCACCTGGATCTCGATGTGGCGCGGCTCGAGCACATACTTCTCGATGAAGACCCTATCGTCGCCGAACGCGTTCTTGGCTTCGTTACGGCAGGAAGAAAAGCCCTCGAAAGCCTCCTTGTCGTTGAAGGCTACGCGCAGGCCCTTGCCGCCGCCGCCGGCGGAGGCCTTGATCATCACCGGATAACCGATCCCCTTGGCGATCTCGACCGCCTGCTCGGGGGTGTCGATCGCGTCGTTGTAGCCGGGGATGGTGTTGACCTTGGCTTCGATCGCGAGCTTTTTGGATTCGATCTTGTCGCCCATCTTGGCCACCGAGTAATGCTTGGGGCCGATGAACTTGATGCCCTCTTCTTCCAGCCGACGCGAGAACTCGGCGTTCTCGGACAGGAAGCCATAGCCCGGGTGGACCGCCTCGGCGCCGGTCTGCTTGCAGGCGGCGATGATCTTGTCCATCACCAGGTAGGATTCCTTGCTCGCCGCCGGCCCGATGCAGACCGCCTCGTCGGCCAGTTCCACGTGCAGCGCGGCCGTATCGGCTTCGGAGTAGACCGCCACGGTGGCGATGCCCATCTTCCGGGCGGTCTTGATGACGCGGCAAGCGATCTCACCACGGTTCGCAATCAATATCTTCTTGAACATTTTCTTCCCTTATTCAGAGCGTGATCGACGTGGTCAGAGGGGAATGTTGCCGTGCTTGCGCCACGGATTGTCGAGCTGCTTGTCACGCAGCATCGCCAGCGAGCGGCAAATGCGCTTGCGGGTGGCGTGCGGCATGATCACGTCGTCGATGAAACCACGGTGGGCGGCGACGAACGGGTTGGCGAACTTCTCCTTGTACATCGCCTCGCGCTCGGCGATCTTGGCCGGGTCGTTCTTCTCCTCGCGGAAGATGATCTCGACCGCGCCCTTGGGGCCCATCACCGCGATCTCGGCAGTCGGCCAGGCGAGATTCACGTCACCACGCAGGTGCTTGGAGCTCATCACGTCGTAGGCGCCACCGTAGGCCTTGCGGGTGATCAGCGTGACCTTGGGCACGGTGCATTCTGCGTAGGCGTAGAGGAGCTTGGCGCCGTGCTTGATGATGCCGCCGTATTCCTGGCTGGTGCCGGGCATGAAGCCGGGCACATCGACGAAGGTCACCACCGGGATGTTGAAGGCATCGCAGAAGCGCACGAAACGCGCCGCCTTGATCGAGCTCTTGATATCCAGGCAGCCGGCCAGCACCAGCGGGTTGTTGGCGACGAAGCCGACCGTCTGGCCTTCCATGCGACCAAAGCCGATCACGATGTTCTTGGCGTGATCCGGCTGGATCTCGAAGAAATCACCTTCATCCACGACCTTGGTGATCAACTCCTTCATGTCGTAGGGCTGGTTCGGATTGGCCGGCACAAGGGTGTCGAGCGAATCGTCCATGCGGTCGGCCGGATCCACGGTCGGACGCACCGGCGGCTTCTCGCGGTTGGACAGCGGCAGGAAGTCGATGAAACGGCGTAGTTGCGCCAGCGCCTCGACATCGTTCTCGAAGGCGAGGTCGGCTACGCCGGACTTGGTGGTATGCGTCACTGCACCACCGAGTTCCTCGGCGGTCACCGACTCGTGGGTCACCGTCTTGACCACTTCCGGGCCGGTCACGAACATGTAGCTCGAGTCCTTGACCATGAAGATGAAGTCGGTCATCGCCGGCGAATACACCGCCCCGCCGGCACACGGCCCCATGATCATCGAGATCTGCGGGATCACGCCCGAGGCCATCACGTTGCGCTGGAACACGTCGGCATAGCCGCCCAGCGAATCGACGCCTTCCTGGATGCGCGCACCGCCCGAGTCGTTCAGGCCGATCACCGGCGCACCGACCTTCATCGCGTGGTCCATGACCTTGCAGATCTTCTCGGCGTGGGTCTCGGACAGCGAACCGCCGAACACGGTGAAGTCCTGGCTGAAGACAAACACCAGCCGTCCATTGACCGTGCCGTAGCCGGTCACCACGCCGTCACCCGGCACCGCTTCCTTGTCCATGCCGAAGTCGGTGCAGCGGTGCTCCTTGAACATGTCCCACTCTTCGAAGCTGCCCTCGTCGAGCAGCAGCTCGATACGTTCGCGCGCGGTCAGCTTGCCCTTGGCATGCTGGGCGTCGATCCGCTTCTGACCGCCACCGAGCGCGGCCTTGCGACGCTTCTCGTCCAGTTGTCGAATGATTTCCTGCATCGATGTTCTCCCTGTTTGGTCCTTAGGCGCGTCACGCACAACGCGGACGCACCGTCCCGTTACCCACTAGCTGTTCAAATGACCGAGCAACTGCAGCGCAGCGATCGTCGGCGTGGTCTCGCCCGATCCGACCGCGGACTGCAGCGCCGGCAACTCGGCCCTGACCGCCGGATGATTGCGGAAGCGGTTGCGCAATCCTGCGTCTATCAGCTCCCACATCCACGCCAGCGCCTGGTGTTTACGCTTGGAGGCGAACTCGCCGCTGGCCTGCATCGTGTCGCGATACCGGCACACCGTCTCCCAGAACTCCTGGACGCCGTCTTTCCTCAGCGCCGACATGGTCAGCACCGGCGGGCTCCAGTTCGGGCTCGCCGGCCGCAACATGTGCAGCGCGGTCTTCATCTGCGACTGGGCGCGCATCGCGGCCGCGCTGTCGATGTCGGCCTTGTTGATCACGATCAGGTCGGCGATCTCCATGATCCCCTTCTTGATCGCCTGCAGATCGTCACCGGCATTGGGCAACTGCAACAGGCAGAAGATGTCGGTCATCCCCGCCACCGCCGTCTCGGACTGCCCGACGCCGACCGTCTCCACGATGATCACGTCGAAGCCGGCCGCCTCGCAGACCAGCATCGTCTCACGCGTCTTTTCGGCCACCCCACCGAGCGACCCGGACGACGGGCTGGGCCGGATGAAGGCTTCCGGCCGCTGCGACAGCAGCTCCATGCGGGTCTTGTCGCCGAGAATGGAGCCCCCACTGACCGATGATGAGGGGTCGACCGCCAGCACGGCGACCCGATGGCCCTGTTCGATCAGATACAGACCGAGCGCCTCGATGAAGGTCGACTTGCCGACCCCGGGCACGCCGGAGATACCCACCCGGATCGCGTTGCCGGTACGCGGTAGCAAGGCCTCCAGCACGGCGCGCGCCCGCGCCCGGTGCTCCTCCCGCTGCGACTCGATCAGCGTGATCGTCTTGGCCAGCGGGCGCAGTCGCCCTGCCTGCAAGCCCTCGACCAACTGCCTGTCGGCTTCGCTCAAGGGTTCACAGACCGGCTGCTGCGGCATCGCTTCCATGTGCGCCATCCGTTCCAAGGGCGCGCCCTCAGGCCGGCCTGCGCGCGGCCCGGATCGCCTTCAGCACGTCTCGCGCGGCCTTCGGGATCGGCGTACCCGGTCCGAAAATGCCCTTGGCGCCAGCCTGGTACAGCATGTCGTAGTCCTGGGCAGGTATCACCCCGCCGACGAACACGATCACGTCATCGGCCCCGAGCGACTTCAACCCGTCGATGACCGCCGGCACCAGCGTCTTGTGTCCGGCCGCGAGACTGGAACAACCGACCGCATGGACGTCGTTTTCGACCGCATGGCGCGCGACCTCCTCAGGCGTCTGGAAGAGCGGACCGACATCGATGTCGAAACCGAGGTCGGCAAAAGCCGAGGCCACCACCTTGGCACCCCGGTCGTGACCGTCCTGGCCGAGCTTGGCGATCATGATCCGTGGCCGCCGGCCCTCCTCCGCAACGAAGGCCTCGATGTCGGCCTTCAGTTCCTTCCAGTCGGCATCGTTCTCCACGACCGCTCCATAAACGCCCGAAACCGCCTGCGGGTTGGCCCGGTAGCGCCCCCACACCTTCTCCAGCGCATCCGATATTTCACCCACGGTCGCCCGCACCCGAATCGCCTTGACCGCCAGATCCAGGAGATTGCCCTGGCCGGTCTCGGCGCACTTGGTCAGCGCCGCCAGCGCCGCCTCGACCGCCGCTGCGTCACGGCTGGCGCGCACACTGGCCAGGCGCGCGATCTGCGACTCGCGTACCGCATGGTTGTCGATATCGAGAATCTCGATCGGGTCTTCCTTCGCCAGCTTGTACTTGTTCACGCCGACGATCACGTCCTTGCCCGAATCGATGCGCGCCTGCTTGTCGGCGGCACACTCCTCGACCTTCATCTTGGCCCAACCGCTTTCCACCGCCTTGGTCATGCCGCCCATGGCCTCGATCTCCTCGATCAGGGACCAGGCCTTGTCAGCCATGTCCTGGGTGAGCTTTTCCATCATGTAGGAGCCGGCCCAGGGGTCGACCACGTTACAGATGTGAGTCTCTTCCTGGATGATGATCTGGGTGTTGCGTGCGATACGGGCCGAGAACTCGGTGGGCAGCGCAATCGCTTCGTCGAGCGCGTTGGTATGCAGCGACTGGGTGCCGCCGAACACCGCGGCCATCGCCTCGATGGTGGTCCGCACCACGTTGTTGTAAGGGTCCTGCTCGGTCAGCGACCAGCCCGAGGTCTGCGAGTGGGTACGCAGCATCATCGACTTGGGGCTCTTGGGGTTGAACTGCTTCATGATGCGCCACCACAGCAGCCGCGCGGCGCGCATCTTGG
>JAUVVG010000070.1 GCA_030604735.1 Azoarcus sp. | reverse complement strand
GCCGAAGTCGGCGACAATCCAAACGTCAGCTTGTCCGCCGTGGCAGCTTGACCCGCTCTCCTGCCAAACCGGAGACGATGACCTACCGCAGCGTCAGCTTCTTACACCACGCCCCGGGACACGATCTGCGATCGACAGCAGGCTTCGAGGCTTCCCAGCCAAGTGACAAACGAACCGAGGCGCTCGGCAGACGTGCCGCCGATCGTGCGGATCCGCGCATGGGCTGTCTCGTAGGACGGTTCCATGATGATCTCCTTGCGGGCGGAATTGCCCGACAACGAGAATGACAATGTTCAGAGAAATCGTCGCCAGCCCAAGCTAGATCAGGGCGTCAAGTCCGCACGGGACATCGTCTGGCGCGGGAGATAGTTCAGTCTATATCCCGCAGTACATAGGCTGGAGTCGACGGTCCGCTAGGTCGACATCGAGGTCGATGATGCCCTGGAGATCTCTGAGCAGATCGAGATCTGACCCAGCGGCGGCCGTTCGTCAAACCCCCTCAAGGCGGCAAGCGGCTGCTTTCGGCTGCAGCGTCGAGTTGGATGTATCGGCCGATTGCCGTTGGTGACCAAGGCTGAACGCGACCAACGCGTAGCGCCACCAACTACACCATTCATCGATACGATCGCCTGGACGGGATCAAACCGCGAACAACTGTCCCATGTCCCGGAAGGACTTGAACTCCAGCGCGTTGCCGCTGGGGTCGTAGAAGAACATCGTCATCTGTTCTCCCGGTTTGCCTTCGAAGCGTAGATAAGGCTCGATGACGAACTCGACGCCGGCCTTGCGGACCCGCTCAGCCAGCGTGTTGAAGGCGTCCCACTGCAGCACCACCCCGAAGTGAGGTACCGGGACGTCGTGCCCGTCGACCGGATTGTGATGGGCCTGCGCCTTCTTCGGCGCGAGATGAGCCACGATCTGGTGACCGAACAGGTTGAAGTCTATCCATTCGTCGCTGCTTCGGCCTTCTTCACAGCCCAGGACTTCACCGTAAAAGGTGCGTGCCTTGGTCAGGTCGTCAACCGGGAAGGCGAGGTGAAACGGGGTCAGGGTCATCATGGCTCCTTGTCGTATCGATGGGGCGTGGGCGTCGCGCGAGGCCCGCGGTTGGCTTGTCGGCGGCACTGACGTAAGCTGCGGCGCAAACGCACTGTTGTTGTCGGACAAATCTAACATTACCTTACCCCGATGTCTGCATCCCAAAGGCACGGACTGATTCCGTGGCTCCTGCTGTTGTCGCTGGTCGCGATGTGGGGCAGCTCCTTCCTGCTCACCAAGATCGCGGTCAGCCATCTCGCGCCAGCGCATGTGGTCAGCGGTCGCTTGATCGTGGCGACCCTGCTGCTTGGCGGCATGGTCGTGTTCGCGCGCAAGCGCGTGCCGGCCGGGAGCAAAGTCTGGCGCTACTTCGTCGCGATGGCGATCGTCGGCAATGTCCTGCCGTTCCTGCTGATCAGCTGGGGACAGCAGCGGATAGACAGTGGCCTGGCCGGCATCCTGATGGCGGTGATGCCGCTCACGACGCTGGTGCTGGCCCACTTCTTCGTGGACGGTGAACGGATGAATCGGGGACGGTTGGGCGGATTCCTGCTCGGTTTCGCCGGTATCGTCGTGCTGATCGGCCCGGCCTCGCTGGCGCAACTCGGTGGCAGTGGCGAGTTCCTGGTCGCGCAGTTGGCGGTACTCGGCGGGGCGATCTGCTATGCGGTCAACACCATCGTCGCGCGCAGGCGGCCCGAGGCGGACGCCTGGGTGACGGCAGCGGTCGTGCTGGCGATCGCGACCGTGGTGAGTTCGCCGTTCGCGGCAGCACAGCCGCTGTTCGAAGACATTCCGGTCCAGGCCGTGATCGCGGTCGTCCTGCTCGGCTTGATCTCCACCGCGGCGGCCACCGTGATCTACTTCAAGCTCGTGGCGCTGGCCGGCCCGACCTTTCTGTCCTTGATCAACTACCTGATTCCGTTGTGGGCGGTCGGGATGGGCATGGTCTTTCTGGGTGAGCGTCCGGATTGGAACGCGCTACTGGCACTGGTACTGATTCTGTTCGGGATCGCGCTGTCGCAGCGGGGAAAATCGTGATGTTCGCCTCGGCTCGGCGCTCTATCACGGGCCTTGGCAGGAATCTTGCCGAGATCGTTGTGAACTGTCTTGGACGGTCGATGTCAGGAGAAAGCGGTATCGGTACTTACGCCTCCAGTGGCATCAGTCGGCAACAATGAGGAAGAGACAATCTTGGCGCCAAAATCCTGCGAGATGGCAGTGAATGTGATTCCGATGCGCTGGCGTGTCGCCGCCCGGCGTAGTCTGATGGCGGCGGGTCTGGCGTTGACGCTGCTTGCCTGTTCCAGTGAGGCGCCTGCGCCCCAGGGCGCAGGGGGCGGCGCCCCCGGAGGAGGCGGCTCGATCCCGGTGGCCGCGTTCGAGATCCAACCCAGAGACCTGTCGCGCCAGCTCTCGTTGTCGGGCACGGTCGAGCCCAGGGTGAGCGTCAGGCTGGCGGCCCGAACATCGGGTGCGGTCGAGTCGGTCCGGGTCGAGGAGGGGCAGGTGGTCGCGCTTGGCGACACCCTCGCGACGCTGGACATGGCCGAAGCCAGGGCGGAACTCGCGCGCGCGCGCGCTGAGGAAAATGCCGCCAGACTGGAGTATCGTCGCGCGGCCGAACTGCGTACTCGCGGCGTCGTCAGCGAGGCCCAGTACGAGATTGCGCAGGTTGCGCTGCAGGGGGCGCAAAGCGAACAGGCGCTATGGCGTACTCGGGTCGAGTTCGGGACCATTCTGTCGCCGCTTGGCGGGGTGGTCACGGCCAAGCATATCGAGCCGGGCGAGGCGGTGCAGTCGCAAAGCACCTTGTTCGAGCTGGCCTCGCTCGACGAGTTGGTGATTCGATTCGGCGTCTCGGAGCTCGATGTCGTGCATCTGAGTGCCGGGCTCACCACGCCGATTCGCTTCGATGCCCTGCCGGCACTCGAACTCGAAGGGGTGGTGCGGCGGATCTTCCCGGTCGCGCAGACCGGCAGCCGCCTGGTGACGGTAGAAGTCGCCCTGCCGGCCGATGCGAACCAGCAAGGCGTGCGCCCCGGTTTTCTCGCCCGCATGCGCGCGGCAATCGACAGTCGCCCGAATACGCTGGTGGTGCCCGCATCGGCGATAGGTGTGGAACGCGACAACGCTTATGTATTCGTGATCGACGACGGACAACTCCACCGCCGCGATATCCGTGTCGGCGTGACCCGCGGGCAATGGACCGAAGTCCTGGAAGGGCTGAGTGCCGGCGAGATGGTACTGGCCAGCAATCCTATAGAAATGCGCGCGGGCCAGCCGGTCCGTATCGTAACGATGCGGAACGATGTCCATGCCCACTGACGAACCGGTCGAGAAACCCCGTGGCGGTGTTGCCCGGGTCGCGATCAACCGGCCGGTCGGTACGCTGGCGATCGCGTCGGTGGTGTTCGTGCTGGGGCTGTTCTTCCTGCTGCGGCTGCCGATCGACCTGCTGCCCGAGATCGAATACCCGCAATTGCGGGTCACGGTGAACTATCCGGGCGTCGCGCCGGAGGTCATGGAAGAGCAGGTGACCCGGGTGCTGGAGCGCAATCTTTCGGCCACGGAGGGCGTGGTCCGCATCATCAGTCAGGTACGCGAGGGGCGCACCGATCTTGACCTGACTTTCGAATTTGGCACCAATCTCGATTTCGCGCTTCAGGATGCCTCGCGCAACCTCGAGCAGGCGCGCAACCGCTTGCCGTCCGGCATCCAGCCACCCCGAATCCGCAAGTTCGATCCAGGCCAGAACGCGATCTGGGAAGGTGGGTTCAGTTCCAATGTGCGCAGCGAGGTCGAGGTCCGCGACTGGGTCGAGAACAATCTGATGCCCCAGCTCATCTCGATTCCGGGCGTCTCGTCGGTCGAGGCGGCCGGCGGCATGACCCGGGAAATGGAAGTGATCGTGGATCAGGAGCGTTTGCGCTCCTATGGCCTCAGCATGGCCGACCTCGTCTCCAGCCTGGCGGCTGAGAATGTGGACATCGCGGGCGGACGACTGACCTCGGACAGCTTCGACGTCGTGGCCAAGACCGAAGGTCTGTTCACCTCGGCGACCGATATCGAAAATGTCCTGCTCCGCCTGCCGGACAACGGTGTCGCCGGCAACGGCGCGGCGGTGAATGGCGGGCGCGACAGCATCCGCCTCGGTGAAGTCGCGGAAGTGCGCGACGGGCATCGCATCCAACGTGTTTTCGCGCGTCTGAACGGTGTGCCTTCGACCCAGGTGCAGGTCTATAAACTGACCGGGACCAATACCGTCGCGGTCGCCGACCAGGTACTGGCGACCATGAACAGGCTGGAACGATCTGGCTTCATTCCACCCGACATCACCTATCAGTCGTTTCGTGATCCGACCTTCTTCATCCGAGGCGCCCTGTCCAGCGTGGGGTCGGCGGCGATCATGCGCGGGCTGCTCGCGATGATGATGGTGCTGATGTTTCTCGGCAGCCTGCGCAAGGGCTTCATCATCGGCTTGTCGATTCCGATCGCGCTGATGGCAACCTTCGCCCTGATGGGGGCGAGCGGGCTGACCCTGAACATCATCAGCCTGGGCGGACTGGCACTCGGTGTCGGGCTGTTGCTAGACAACGCCATCGTCGTGCTCGAGAACATCTATCGCCACAGGGAGAAACTGGGCAAGGACGCCGATCAGGCGGCCCGCGACGGGACCGCCGAGGTCGTGTCCGCGATCACGGCCGGCACGTTGACCAACCTGGCGGCCGTGGTGCCCTTCTTGCTGATTACCGGGGTGGCCGCCCTGGTGTTCCGCGAGATGATCCTGACGATTTCGTTCGCGATCATCGCAACCCTGGCTGCGGCATTGACGCTGGTGCCGACGCTTGCGGCGTTGCTGGGCAAGGTGCGCTTCGAGAGCGGGCTGCACCGAAGTTTGCCGCTGCGGGCTTTCTCGTCCCTGGTCAATCTGTTGCGCAAGGGGTATCGCGGTGTCTTGCCGTGGGTGCTGCGCTTGCGCTGGGGCGTGATCGCGCTGGCTGTGGCAGCCATGGTGGGCGCGAGCTGGTTGTTTTCCGAACTGGGCAATGAATTTCTGCCGGCGATGGATGATGGCAACGTGTTCATTCGCGTCGCCTTGCCCCCCGGAACGCCGCCGGAGGAAACGCAGGCGGTCGCCCGACGGGTCGAGGAGCGTCTTCAGGCGATGCCCCACGTCGATAGCGTATTCACGCTGGCTGGCGGTGCCTTGTGGGGTGGGACGATTCAGGAGCGACCCGGTACCTCCATCTTCTTTGTTCAACTGGCGTCGACCAGGACCCGGGATATGCCGGCCGGCATCTGGGTGTCTCAGGCAATGGGCGAGCTTCGCGGGCTGGAGATTCCGGGGGCCAGGATATTCATCAGACCGCCGCTGATCCGTGGCCTTCAATTCACTTCGACCGGCAACGATCTAGCGATAGGGATCGTCGGCAACGACCTCGAGGTGTTGCGTGCGATCGGACGGGATGTCGGGCAGCGCCTGGAAGGCATCCCCGGCATAGAAGGGCTGGACGCCGGTGCCGATGAGCGTAGTCCGTTGATGCGGGTGCGGGTCGATCGCGAACGCGCGGCCGATTTCGGGTTGCGGGTGTCGGAGGTCGGCAGTGCGATTCGGGATGCGGTCGATGGTGCGGTCCCGAGCCGCTATGTGTCGGCCGGTCAGGAATACGATATCCGGGTACGGCTGCCTTCCAGCGCGGTGGAGGACACCGATGCACTGAGCAACTTGTTGCTGACCCGACCGGACGGTCGATCGGTCCTGCTGCGCGACGTGGTGCAGTTCGATCTCGGGACCGGACCGGCCAATATCGAACGCGAGAACCAGAGCCGGATCGTACGCGTGGTTGGCGACATCAATACGGCGCTGTCCGACGTCGGCACCATCATGACCGAGATCGAACGTCGTCTCGCCGAGTTGGAGGTCCCGGAGCAGTACAGCGTGATACTCGGCGGTCAGTGGGAAACCATCCAGGAAACCAACCGCGAGGTGTTGCTGGTGATCGGGCTTGCAGTCTTTCTGGTGTTCGTCGTACTCGCGGTGCAGTATGAAAGCCTGAGTAATCCGTTCATCATCATCACGGCGGCGCCACTTTCGTTGGTCGGCGTCAGCCTGATTCTGACCCTGACCGGCACGCCGGTCTCGGCGCCGGTGCTGATCGGCGGGGTGTTGCTGATCGGCATCGTGGTCAATAACGCGATCCTGTTGGTCGAATACATCGAGATCGGTCGCCGCAATGGGCTGGAAGTCCGCGACGCGATCGTCGAGGCTGGCAGCGTGCGTTTGCGTCCGATCCTGATGACGACGACCACGACTGCGCTAGGCATGACCCCGCTCGCGATCGGTCTGGGAGAGGGTGCCGAGATCATGCGCCCACTCGCGCTTTCGGTGATCGGTGGCCTGCTTGGCTCGATGCTGCTGACGCTGTTCGTGATTCCCTGCCTGTACCTGATCATCAACGGGTTTGCCGAACGACTGACCGCCTGGCTGACCGGGCGTCGGGTGCAGGAGGATGCACCGGCATAGTGCAGCTATCACATTAGGAGTAATCTTTCCCTGTTGGGCGATTAGGTCGCGATTGGGTCGGCCAAGGGGGGAGACGATGGACGAGCCGCTGAATCAGGGAGCCGGTCTAGCTTTCAGACTCGACCCGGCATTGAAGGCATTGGTCGCCGATGTCGCGCCCGATCCGTCGGCCGGACCGATCGACGAATCGTGGTTGCGGCAACGGCTGGCCGAACTGGGATTTGCGCATCTTCGCTATCTGTCGCAGCAGGCGACCACGCTGTTGTCACAGTACAACGCCGGGCAAGGCCTCGTCGGTTTGCCGATCGCCGAGTGTGTGGACGCATCGCTGGAGGTCCGTTTGTCGCCGGACGGATTCCAGGCTTGGCTCGACATCGCGCCCGCCGAGGGGGGCGCCCAGGTGACCAAAGCCGAGGTCCTGGCAGCGCTGGAGCAGAAATCGGTCGTCGAAGGAATCCAACTGGACGCGATCAATCGGGCGATTGCTGCCGGCGTGGCCGCAGGGGTCGTGATCGCGCAGGGTCGGCCAGTGGTCCATGGTCAGAACGGGTACTTCGAAAGCCTGGTTCCCGAGCCACGGGAGCGTGTGCCTCGGGTCAGCGAGTCCGGTCAGGCCGATTTCCGTGATCTGGGCGAGATACAGGTGGTTCACCCGGGCGACAGATTGATGCTCCGCCATCCGCCGACCCAGGGTGTGCCGGGCTTGACGGTGACCGGCAAATCGATCCCGCCGGTTGCCGGCAAACCCGTGATGTATGGGGCCGGTCTGAAAGGGGTCGTCTTCGATAGGGAGAATCCGGACCTGTTGATCGCCGAACTCGCCGGCCAACCGGTGCAGGTGCGCGATGGCATGGTGGTCGAGCCGGTCTACACGGTAGCGGCGGTGAATATGGCTACCGGTAACGTTGATTTCGAGGGTAGCGTCAAGGTGCTTGGCGATGTCAGCGCCGGGATGCTGGTGCGAGCGAGTGGCGATATCGAGATAGGTGGCACGGTCGAGCCTTGCCGCCTCGAAGCGGGAGGCGACATCGCGATCAAGGGCGGCGCGCTGGGCAATGTCGGCCGCAAGGAGAGCGGCGAGCATCACATCCGGTGCGGGGGGTCGTTCTCGGTCGGCTTCGCGCAGCAGGTGCATGTGGAAGCCGGCGACTGCATTTTCATCGACGACATGGTGATGCAATGCGAGCTCGAGGCGGTGAACAACGTCGTCGTCGGCAACAAGCGCCGCGGTCACATCATAGGCGGGAAAACACGGGCGACCTTGTCCATTCGCGGAAAAGTGCTCGGTTCACCGAATCGGATCGCGACCTTTTTCGAGATCGGGGTCGGCCCGGAACTGGGCAAACGCAGTGTCGAGATCGCACACGCCCGAGACGGCAAGGAAACCCAACTCCTGGAGATCAGCAAGCTGCTCGCTTTCGCCACGCAGAACCCGGGCCGGATTCCGGAAGCGACGGTCGCGCGGGCGCGCACGACTGCGGCCGGCCTGTCAGCCGAAATCCAAGCCTTGCGGGACGAAGGGGAGGAACTGGAACGGCAGATCGCGCTGGCCCGCGCGTCGCGGGTCATCGCCGGTCAGGCGATGCATGAAGGGGTCACCGTGCAAATGGGCGTGCAGCGTTACAAGGTCGTCGGCGAGCACGGACCATGTCAGGTCGCACCCGGCGACAATGGACTCGAACTGCTCACAGGCGGCTGAGAGGGCTGTGCCGTACTGAAACGCCCGAAACCGGCGCGTCCGGTTTCAGGCGGTATCGAGGCTCAGCGGCTGATCGGCTTGTAGCGGATCCGCTTGGGCTTGGCGCCTTCCTCGCCCAGGCGCTTCTTCTTGTCTTCCTCGTATTCGCGGAAGTTGCCGGCGAAGAAGCGCCATTGCGAATCGCCCTCGGCCGCCAGGATGTGGGTGCAGATCCGGTCCAGGAACCAGCGATCGTGGCTGATGATCAGCGCGCAGCCGGCGAACTCGAGCAGGGCGTCTTCCAACGCGCGCAAGGTCTCGACGTCGAGATCGTTGGACGGTTCGTCGAGCAGCAGCACGTTGCCGCCCGAGATCAGTGTCTTGGCCAGGTGCAGGCGGCCCCGCTCGCCACCGGAGAGGTTGCCGACGATCTTCTGCTGATCGCCACCCTTGAAGTTGAAGCGTCCGATGTAGGCGCGGCTGGGCATCTCGAACTTGCCGACGGTCAGGATATCGGCGCCTTCCGAGATCGCCTCGAAGACGGTCTTGTCGTTCGCCAGGCCTTCGCGGGACTGATCGACCGCCGCGATCTTGACCGTGGAGCCGATGTCGACTTCGCCCGAATCCGGCTTCTCCAGGTTCTGGATCATCTTGAACAGCGTGGATTTACCGGCGCCGTTAGGGCCGATGATGCCGACGATCGCACCCGGCGGCACACTGAAGCTGACCTTGTCCATCAGCAGCTTGTCACCGAAGGCCTTGCTCACGTCCTTGAACTCGATGACCTTGTCGCCGAGGCGCTCACCCGGAGGAATGAAGATCTCCTGGGTTTCGTTGCGGCGCTGGTACTCGACGGTCGCCATCTCCTCGTAGCGCGACAGGCGGGCCTTGGACTTGGCCTGACGGGCCTTGGGGTTGGAGCGCACCCATTCCAGTTCCTGCTTCATCGCCTTCATGTGGGCGTCGACCTGCTTGGACTCCTGCTCCAGGCGCTGCTCCTTTTGCTCGAGCCAGGACGAATAGTTGCCCTTCCACGGGATGCCGTGCCCGCGATCGAGTTCCAGAATCCATTCGGCGGCGTTGTCAAGGAAGTAACGATCGTGGGTGACCGCAACCACCGTGCCCGGGAAACGGGTCAGGAACTGCTCCAGCCACTCGACCGATTCGGCATCGAGGTGGTTGGTCGGTTCGTCCAGCAGCAACATGTCCGGCTTGGACAGCAACAGTTTGCACAGCGCGACCCGGCGCTTCTCACCGCCTGAAAGGTTGGCGATCCTCGCCTCCCAGGGCGGCAGGCGCAGCGCATCAGCCGCGATCTCCATCTGGGTCTCGACGTCGGTGCCGGCCGCGGTCAGGATGTTTTCGTACTTGGCCTGCTCCTCGGCGAGCTTGTCGAAATCGGCATCCGGCTCGGCATAGGCGGCGTAGATCTCCTCGAGCTTCTGGCGCGCCTCGATGATGTCGCCCAGGCCGGACTCGACTTCTTCCTTGACGGTCTTGTCGGCATCGAGCTTGGGTTCCTGCGGCAGGTAACCGATCCGCACACCGGCCAGGTGCTGGACCTCGCCTTCGTATTCCTTGTCCTCGTTGGCCATGATGCGCAGCACGGTCGACTTGCCTGAACCGTTGAGTCCGAGCAGGCCGATTTTCGCCCCGGGGAAGAAGGAGAGGGAAATGTCCTTGATGATCTGACGCTTGGGCGGCACGACCTTGCTCACCCTGAGCATCGACATGACGTATTGAGCCAAAATGGAATCCTGTCAGTGAGTGCGGAAAACAAAGCGGCAAGCATACCACCGCGCCGCGATGGGTTCGACCGGGGTGCGCTGCGTGGGCGGCTCCACCTGCCGGGATGAACCTGAAGTCAAGTGGTCTTGTCCGGGCTTATACCGCCTCGTCGAGATCGATGTCGACGATCAGGTCGGACGAGATGCGCTCCAGGTCGTCCTTGAGGGCGGCCGAATCGAAGTCCGCACTGGCGAGCAGTTCCGCCTCGGCATGAAACAACAACTCGGACGACATCGGTGCGCTGGAGGTGCGGCTGGTGAACTTCTCGACGTTGATGCCGCGGCGGGCGAAGACCTGGCTGACCTCGCGCACGATTCCGATCCGGTCGTGGCCGACCAGGCTGAACGATAACCTGCGTGTCGCATGCTGCGCGTCGCCGGGGAGGTCGGTCCCGGCCTCGACCGTGATCTTCAGGTCGCTCAACGTCCGCAAGGCGTTCCCGAGCGCTTCGGCCCGGTCGGCCGGGACGCCGACCTTGACGACGCCGGCGAACTTCCCGGCCAGTTGCGCGAGCGAGGATTCTAGCCAGTTGCCATGGTGCGCGGTCACGATGCCGGCCAATCGTTCCACCAGACCTGGCCGGTCATCGCCGATCAGGGTAATCACGAGTATCTGTGTCATGTCGGTCTCCAATCTGATTTTTGCGAGGGGCGGCGCTGAGGACGCCCATATCATGGATGTTAGCCTTCAAGCGGCGAACTGCAGTTTCGCGAGGTGGGCATAGAGTCCGTCGCGGGTAACCAGCTCGGCATGGCTGCCGGTCTCGACGACGCGTCCGCCGTCCAGCACGATGATGCGATCGGCTTTCTGGACCGTCGCGAGCCGGTGGGCGATCACCAGCGTGCTGCGGCCCGCCATCAGGCGTTCGAGCGCCTGCTGCACCATGCGTTCGCTTTCGGCGTCGAGCGCGGAGGTCGCTTCGTCGAGCAGCAGGATCGGTCGATCGGCGAGGATCGCGCGGGCAATCGCGATACGCTGGCGCTGGCCGCCGGACAGGCGGACGCCACGTTCGCCGAGATCGGTATCGTAGCCCTGCGGCAGCTTGCAGATGAATTCGTCGGCCCAGGCATCCTCGCAGGCTCGCTTGACCTGCGCGTCGGTCGCATCCGGCCGGGCATAGCGCACGTTGTCTGTCACGCTGGCCGCGAAGATCACCGGTTCCTGCGGGACAAGCGCGATCCGACTGCGGACAGCTGCCGGATCGGCCTGGGCGATCGGGACGCCGTCCAGGCGCAGCACACCGCGTTCCGGGTCGTAGAAACGCAGCAGCAACTGAAACACCGTGCTCTTGCCGGCGCCGGACGGGCCGACCAGCGCGACCGTCTCACCCGGCGCGACGACCAGATCGAAATCGGACAGGGCCGCAGTGTCTGGACGGGTGGGGTAGTGGAAGCTTACCGATTCGAACGCGATCGTGCCGATGGCCGGATCCGGCAATGGAAGCGGTCTGGCCGGGGCAACGATATCGGGACGGGCAGCGAGAATCTCGGTGAGCCGTTCGGTGGCGCCGGCTGCGCGCTGCAGGTCTCCCCAGACCTCGGACAGCGCCCCGATGCTGCCGGCCACCAGCGCGGCATAGAAGACGAAGGCCGACAACTGGCCGGCAGTGATCCGTCCCTGCAACACGTCGTGACCGCCTATCCAGAGTATGAACGCGATCGCACCGAACACCAGCAACATCACCGCCGCGACCAGAATGGAGCGGTTGCGTATCCTGCGGGTCGCGGTGTCGAAGCTGCGCGCGATCAGCCGACCGAAATCGCGCCGGTCGAGGTCTTCATGTCCATAGGCCTGGACCAGCCGGATCTCGTGGATGGTCTCGTCGATGCGGTTCCCAAGATCGGCGATCCGGTCCTGGCTCTCGCGGGCCAGGCGGCGCACCTTGCGGCCATAGAAGATGATGGGTGCGATCACCAGCGGGACGCCGATCAGCGTCAGCAGGGTGAGTTTCAGGCTGGTCGAGAACATCATGATCAGACCGCCGATCAACAGCAGGGTGTTGCGCAGCGCGATCGAGAGGCTCGAGCCGATCACGCTTTCGATCTGGGCCGTGTCCGAGGTCAGCCGCGAGATCACGTCGCCGGTACGTCCCGCCTCGAACCAGGACGGCGGCAGCGACAGCAAATGGTCGAACACCTTCTGGCGCAAGTCGGCGGTGACCCGCTCGCCCAGCCAGGACACGTTGTAGAAGCGGACGAAGGTCGCCGCGGCGAGCACGACGATGACCCCGAACATCGCCGCCAGGGTGCGATCCAGCCAGGCGGGATCACCGGCCGAGAAACCCTGGTCGATCACCGCGCGCAAACCCTGACCGACCGCAAGCATCGCTGCAGCGGCAATCACCAAGGCGATGCCGGCATAGGCGACCCGGCGGCGATAAGGCAGGAGCAGTGCGGCGAGCGTGCGTCCGGGACGGGTCGGTTCGGTCATCGTTGGTCACGGTTTCAAAGCACGGCATTGTACGACCGGGGCGTGCCCGCGGGGGCGTCGTGATCACCTCATTGCTTCGATGAAGTTTGCCGACTGGCGTCGATGTCCGTCTGCATCGCCTGGGGTGGCCTGCAGTTCGACGCTGGTATCGCTGCGCTGGCGTTTCATCGACCTGGGTTGACGGGAAGGAAGGTGGACGGCGGGGGCGCTCGGGTG
>JAUVVG010000028.1 GCA_030604735.1 Azoarcus sp. | reverse complement strand
CGAAGCAAAAACGGGGCAACACCGCCTAGAAAATCGGCGGTTCGCTGAAGAAAATGAACCGAGTTCAGTTGCGTGCGTCATGTCGCGGCGGAATTCATGCAAAACCTCGGGTTATTCGAGGTGCCCAATAGCTTATGATTCGGGCGATTTTCGAACAATGCGGTGGCAAGCGGTGAACACGAGAACAAGGTCGGCGGCGGTAATCGGGGCGAACGGGGGACTGGGGCGAGCCATCGTCGCACGTCTGCTCCAGCAAGGCATGCGGGTTCATTTGCTCGACCTGCAGTCGACAGCCGAGGCCTTGCAGTCGGTCGCCGCTACCGCCGACGGACGTGCCGCATTCGTCGCGTGCGATCTCGCCGATCGGGATTCCATACAGTCCGCATTCGACGTGGTCGGTCGTGACGGGCCGCTCGATGTCCTGGTCAATGCGGCGGGAATCATCCGGCGCAGCGCCTTTGTCGACATGCCGGCTGGCGACCTGCAGGCGCTGACCGCGGTCAACATCAACGGCAGTTTTCTCGCGCTGCAGGCCGCGGCCAGGTTGATGATGCAGGGCGAGGGTGGACGCATCGTCACGGTCGCGTCGGTGCATGGCGAGCGCACCACGGTCGAGCGGGCCGCCTATGCGATGAGCAAGGGTGCGATGCTGGCGCTGACCCGGGCCTTGGCGGTCGAACTGGCCGAACATCGCATCCTGGTCAATGCGGTGGCGCCGGGGCCGGTCTCGACCGGGATGCAGCATGCTTCATCGCAGGCGCGTCGGGACTGGCAGGCGGCGACGCCGCTTGGCCGGGTCGCCACCGCGGCCGAAGTCGCCGACGCGGTTGCCTTTCTCGTGGCCGAGTCGAACACCTTCATCACCGGACAGACGCTGGTGGTCGATGGCGGGGCCTCGGTCGCGATCGGCCTGCATCGCGGCCTCGTGTCGGTGCAGGAGCTCAGCCCGACCGACTTCGATCCGGGATAGCGCCCCCCAGTCGCTCGACACAGGCGAGCACCGACATCCCCGGCGCGCAACCGAGTGCGGCCGCGAGCGGGTTGATATGGCTGACGATACCGTAGCGCAAAGTACTGTCGGCCTGGCCGATGCAGGCGCTGGAGTGCGACACTGCGCAGGCGGCGAGGCCTTCTTCCTGGAGCGTCGTCAGGGCCGCGATGCCGGCCTGGTTCTTGCCGACCCCGGCGTCGTTGAACACGCTCAGCAGCGGGCGGGCCGCAATCGCGTAACGCCCGGAGCTCAACCCACCGTGCGAGCCGCTGACCGCGATGCAGCCTTGGTCCGAATCGGAAAGTTCGGTGATCGAGTCGACGATTCGAAGGGCAGGGCGAGTGAGTATTGTCATGGTCATGGCGCGTGCTCGAAGTGCGGACTGCGGCGGTTTGCAGTGGGAAAGGGGGCACTGGCCTCGCGTCATGGAGGATGCCCCCGGTTCGGGCGTGGCGGGTAGAGCATGGTTTGCATTTCGTTTCGCTACGGGTGCGAGCGCCCAGCCGTTTTCTCTTTGCCGGGCTTGCCGACCCTTATTGCTTTGACTTGAACGTCGGTTTGGTGCGATAAAAGCACACTCTCGTTTAGGCGACAACAACTACAAACAAGGCAAGGAGTCCGAGATGAAGAAATGGGTGAAGGGTTTGTGTGTCGGGATGGTGGCGCTGTCGCTGTCGGCCATCGGTTCGGTTCAGGCGAGTCCAGAGACTTATTACGCCGGCAAGTCTATCCGAATCGTCATTCCGTTTTCCCCCGGCGGCGGGACCGACACCTTCGGGCGCTTGATCGGCCAGTATCTCGGCAAGCATGTCCCCGGAAGCCCGACTGTCATCTCGGAGAACGTGACCGGCGCGGGCGGATTGCTAGGCAGCAACGAATTCGCCGAGCGGGTCGCGCATGACGGCACCACCCTGCTGACCGCATCCGGGCACCTCAATCTGCGTGCATTTCTGGGGTTGAGGGGTCTGCGACTGGATCTGAATGCGCTGGAACCGGTGGTCGCCGCCCCCATGGGCCATGTCACCGCGATCGCGACACGGGCCGGCATCGACAAGCCGGAAGACCTCGCCCAGGCCAAGGGACGGCTGACCAAGGGCATTACCGACCCGATCGGCCTGCTCGAATCCCTGATCGCATTGGAAATGTTCGACCTGAACTACCGCCCGGTGCCGGGCTACAGTGGTCGTGGAGACACCCGGATCGCGTTCGAACGTGGCGAGTTGATGATCAATACCCAGAGTACGCCGGCTTACCTCTCGCGGGTGGTGCCCTTGATCGAGGAAGGCAAGGCCATGCCGCTTTTCGCGATCGGATTCATCGACGCCGACGGCAATCCGGTGCGAGATCCGGCGGTGCCGGACATGATCACGGCGCCGGAGCTCTACGAAAGGATTCACGGCGAGAAACCCTCCGGCATGGTCTGGGAAGCGTTCAAGGCGGTGGTGCCACTGGTGCAGAACACCCGCGGTACGCTGTGGATGCATGGCGACATTCCGGATGACGCGAAGGAGGCCTTGCGTATCGGTGTCGAGCGCATGGTCGCCGATCCCGAGTTCATCGCGGCCAGCGAACGCATCCTGGAAGGTTACGAAATCATCCACGGCGACGACCTGGGGCAGATCAAGGACTCCATGGCGGCCGCTTCGCCCGAGGTGATCGCCTTTCTGCGCGAGATGCTGTCGACCCGGTTCGGGACCCAGTTCGAAGACTGAACGCCGAAAAATTGGCGTCAGCGGGCCGGACAGGAGGCATGTCGCGAGCCTTCTGCACAGCTGGCAATAGACGCACGTTGCGGGCGAGACGCCTGTCGGCGTGCTCGCCCTTGTCGATTGCGATTACCAGGTTGAAGCGGGATGCTTGAAGCACTGATCAATGCCCTCTGGATTTTGCTTGATCCGTTCAGGATGGGCATGCTTTTCGCGGGCGTGGCGATCGGCATCCTGGTCGGCATCCTGCCGGGCCTGGGCGGGCTGATGGGCATGGCGCTGGTCCTCCCGTTCCTGTTTGGGATGGATCCGTATGCCGGGATCGCGCTGCTGATCGGCATCGCGGCCGCGGTGCCGAGCGCCGATACCTTTCCGTCCGTGCTGATGGGCATTCCGGGTTCGTCCGGTTCGCAGGCGACGGTGATGGACGGTTACCCGATGGCGCGCAAGGGCGAGGCGGCGCGGGCGCTGGGCGCGGCCTTCGCCGCGTCGATGATAGGCGGCCTGCTCGGCGCCTTGGCCCTGACCGCGGTCGTGCCGTTCGCGCGGCCGATCATTCTCGCCTTCGGTTCGCCGGAGCTCTTCATGCTGACCCTGCTCGGGTTGTCCATGGTTGGGGTCCTGTCGGGCAACCGGCCGATCAAGGGCATTCTGGCGGCGGTGTTCGGCCTCGTGCTCGGCACGGTCGGAGGCGCACCGGTCGCGGCCGAGTACCGCTTCGCCGGGGACTTTCTCTACCTGTACGACGGCTTCTCGCTGGTCATACTCGCACTCGGCCTGTTTGCGTTGCCCGAGATCGTCGACCTGCTCGCCCGGGGGGGTGCGATCGCCGACAAGAAGCATGGACTGGGCTCGGGCTGGATGCGGGGGGTGCGCGATACGCTCAATCACAAATGGCTGGTTTTTCGCCACAGCGTGATCGGGGTGTTCATCGGCTTCATCCCGGGCATGGGCTCGTCGATCATAGACTGGGTCAATTATGGCATTGTGGTCCAGACCTCCAAGGACAAGTCGCAGTTCGGCAAGGGCGATGTCCGCGGCGTGATCGCGCCGGAAAGCGCCAACAACGCCAAGGAGGGCGGGGTGCTGATGCCGACCCTGCTGTTCGGGGTGCCCGGTTCGTCGGCGATGGCCTTGTTTCTTGGCGCGCTGATGATCTTCGGTATCGAACCGGGACCGCAGTTGCTGACCCGTGAGCTCGATCTGGTGTTCGTGATCATCTGGTCGCTCGCGCTCGCCAACATCTTCGGCACGCTGATCTGCCTGTTGCTGTCGAAGCCGATCGCGCGGCTGACCTTCGTCCCGTTCCACTATCTCGCGCCCTTCATCATCGTGATCGTGATGCTGGGCGCCTGGCAGGAGACCCGGCATTGGGCGGACCTGGTCTTCCTGCTGGCGTTCGGGGTGCTCGGCTGGGTCATGAAGCGCACCGGCATGCCGCGTCCGCCACTGTTGATCGGCTTCATCCTGAGCACCCTGGCCGAACGTTATCTGTGGATGTCCTACAACCTCTACGACTGGGAATGGCTGTACCGGCCGGGGGTGTTGATCATCGCCGCGCTGTCTATCGTGCTGATGGTGGCGGGGGCGCGGATCAAGCGCTCGGCGCAACAGTCGGTGCCGGACGGAGGCGAATCGTGATGCGCAGGCTGTTGCCCTGGCTGACCCATCATCTGCAGACGCCGTTCGTGGTGCTGATACTCGGCGTGATGGTCTACGTACTGTGGCAAAGCCAGTCGTTCTCGCTTGGCGCGCGGCTGTTTCCGCAGGTGGTCGCCTCGGCCGGTATCCTGCTCGCCTTGGCTGAGCTACTGCGGCAGTTTCTTCGTCGTGGCGCACGTGAGGAGCAGGACTTCACCGACCTCGCCAGCGAGGAGGACAGCGTCGCCTACTACGGCCGTGGCATGCTGTTCTTCGGCTGGCTGGTGGTCTTCGTGGTGCTGTTGTTCCTGGTCGGCCCGATCATCGCCGCCGGCATGTATGTGCTTTTGCTGTTGACGGTGCAGTTTCGCAGTCCATGGCGGGTGGTCGTGGCGCTGTCGCTGGGCCTGATGGCGTTGATCTGGGTGCTCGGCGTGGTGCTGCAGCTTCGATGGCCGGCATCCCTGCTTTCGGGTCTGATCTGAATACGGAGCAAGACCTTTATTCTGGATTGGAATACTGGCTATGCTGATACACGTCTTCATGTCTGCGATTGAAGGCTTCATCATGCTCGCATCCGGTGGTCTGTCCGGCCTGTCTGCCGGGCTGGCCATCCATTCGCCCCCTCATGCACCTCGACAGGCTTGAAGCCCTGGCGGGCGTGTCTGTCGCCCGGAAACGGTGTCCATGACTCAACCGATGCTCATCCTGATCCTGTCGCTTCTGCTCGGCGTCCAGCCGATTACGACGGATCTCTATCTACCCGCCCTGCCGTCGATGACGGCTGCATTCGCTGCGCCGATGTCGCAAGCGCAGCTGACCCTCAGTGCGCTGTTGCTGGCCTTTGGAACCTCCCAGCTGGTGTGGGGGCCACTGTCCGACCGGTTCGGACGCCGCCCCATTCTGCTGGTCGGTCTGTCGGCCTACATCGTTGCGGCGGTGGTCAGTGCGTTCGCCGTCTCGATGGAAATGCTGATCGTCGCGCGTGCGGTTCAGGGCGCGGCGATGGGGGCGTCGGTGATGTGCGCGCGGGCCATCGTGCGCGATCTCTATACGCCCGAGGTGGGTGCCAGAATGATGAGCAAGGGGCTGTCTGGCCTGGGGGTCATCGCCTGTGTTTCGACGCCGCTGGGCGGTCTGGTTGCCGACTTGCTCGGCTGGCGCTTCGCGCTGATGTTGCTGGCGGTGTTTGGGGCGTTGACGCTCGTGGTGGTGGTCAGGCATTTCGAGGAGACGGTACGTCATCCGAATGAGGAGGCCTTGCGTCCGGCGCGCCTGTTCTCGACCTGGAAACACATCGTCGGTCACCACACCTTCTGGTCTTTCGCCTTGCTCGCCACCAGCTCTTACGGCGGCTTGTTCACCTATCTCGCCGCGTCGTCCTTCGTCTTCATCGAACTGCACGGCCTGTCGAGAACACTGTATGGCCTGTCGATGTTCTCGATGTCGCTCGCCTACCTGTTCGGCACCGTGTTTTGTCGCCGCATGTTGATCCGCTACGGGGTGCGTCGCACCGTCGCGATCGGTGCGGGTTTTTCACTCGCAGGCGGCACGGCGTTCGGCCTGCTGGCCTTGTTCGGTGTGCACGCCGTCTGGGCGACACTGTTACCGATCTACCTGTTCATGGTCGGGCATGGTGTCCATCAGCCCTGCGGGCAGAGTGGGACCGTCGGCCCTTTTCCGCGCACCGCTGGCGCAGCCTCGGCCATGGGCGGCTTCGTGATGATGGTGTGCGCATTTGCGATGGGCTTGTGGCTGGGGAAGAACATGGATGGCACGGTCGATCCGCTTGCCAACGGGATGTGGTTTTGGGGCGTGATGACCGCGCTGGTGGCATGGGGCCTGGTGGCCCGGGTGGTGGACGAAGCAGGCGAGGTGATGACAGAGCAGACTGGGTCGGCCGAATCGCCCGGGAGCGTGGGGCGCTGATCCCGGCCGCCCGATGATTGCTATCATCGGGCGCATCGGTGTCGCTGACGAGGAGTCGCTGTGGACACGCAATCCGGAGGCTATTCAGCGACAGGTCGATACCGAGCTGTTTCCCAAGGAGATCGCGGGTGGGTGAAGCGGGTCGGTCGTGAAAGAGGTGCTCAACGCGCGCAGGACCTGTTCGTCCTGCCCGTAGAGGTCGGGCCGATAGGTGGGTTCGCCCCGTTCATCGATGTCTGCGGTCCAGTAAGCGATCAGCACCGGCACCGGGTGGCTCAGGTTGAAATTGCGGGTGCGACCGCTGTTCAGAAGCGCGTAAGCGCGGGCTTTGTCTTCGCCAGCGCCTTCTTCCAGCAGCAGATCGACCAGGGTCATTGCGTTTTCGACCCGGACACAGCCCGAGCTGACGGCGCGTTGGTCGCGCTGGAACAGGCGCTGGTTCGGCGTGTCGTGAAGATAGACGTGGAAGGGGTTGGGGAAGCGGATCGCGACCTGTCCGAGCGCATTGCCCGGCCCGGCGTCCTGCCTCAGCATCACCGCGCCGGGCCTGTCCCAATCGACCTCGTAGGGTGACAGTTCGCGCCCGCTATGGTCGAGCACGCGGATATTGTTCTGGGCCAGATAGTCGATGTCGCGGCGGATTTCGGGCAGCTTGTCGTTGCGCAGTATCGTCGGTGGAATGGTCCAGGTCGGATTAAAGGTGACATGGGTGATCTCGGACTTGAGCGGCGGGGTCGGCCTTGCCGCGCGCCCGACCTGGGCGCGTGTCGTCCATACGATCTCGCCGTCGCGCACATAATGAATGGCGGCACCGGCCACATCGACCAGCACGTGAGTCGGTTCCTGTTCCCTTGCCAGCCATCGCATACGCTCGAGATTCACCTTGATCTGATCGAGTCGCTGCGCCGGTGAGGCGTTCAGCGCGGCCAAGGTGGCGGGGCCGACGATGCCATCTACCTGCAGGTTATGGCGATGCTGGAAAGCACGGACACGCACGACCAATTCGATGTCGTAGAGGTCCGGGTCGCTACCCGAAATGGGAGAAAGGGCCGAGGCCGGCGCAGCGGCCAACGCCGGGTCGGCGCGGTCGGAGGTGTTGGCCCCTGCGGGACCGGGAGAAAATGGATCGGGTCCAGCGACAGCAGTCACGGTGGCCGGCGTGACCGGGTCCTCCCTGGACAGCCTCTGCCTCAGCAACGCGACGCGGTCGTCACGCATGCCCTCGCGCAAGGACGGCCCTGCCGGAATTGCAGTCCAGTCTGCCATGGCAGCTTGTTCGCGCAGCGCGGCATGCGCATTGCGTAGTCCATGGTAGCGGCTGGTCGCGGGACGGGCACGATCGAACGCCGCCCCGATGTCGGCAAGGCCGCTCTCGGCGAGCATTACACGTTGCTCGCGTGCCATGATCGAATCGACGTCGGAGCGGAAGTGCCAGATGAAACCCGCATCGACCGGGTTCAATCGGCCGGAGGACAGATCGTGAAGTGCCTGCAGGTAGGCACGCGTCGCGCTCAGGTCCGAGCAGGCTGTCTGCGCTGGATCAGGCGGTAGGCGTTCGCCCGCCACCCGCAGTTCGGCTTGCGCCCGGAGCTCGGCCTGAAGGTAGTGTTCCGGATCGAGTCCATCGTCCACGAGCGAGGCCAGTGCGTCGGCCAGTGCGAGCAGTCGGGCCGGGTCGCTCCAGGCCGGTGCATGGTTGCGCTGGGTGTAGAAAAGTCGCAAATCGTCCTCTCGCGCCTGCGCCCTGGGGGTGCGCGACGGAAGATTTTCCAGCTGCGCTGGGGGCAGCAGGGCGTTGCGGATTTCATGCGCGACCGCCTCGCTGCCCAGGACGCCCGCCGCCGAGTTCGTGGAGAACAGCAGAAGGGCAATCAGGAGGAGTGCTCTAGTTGGGGACAAATGTTTTTCTCCATCCGGTCGGCTGGTAAGATAGCGCCCTTGACATCGGTCCTGACTAATGGACCCTGGGGCCTGCCGTGGCGTTCAATGCTTTTCGCCGCTGGTCTCGCTGGGTGACCGATGCGGCCGTCTCGGGAATGTGAGGTGCCACGTTCAAGGCCTAATCGAGGTCGATACAGGTCGGTGCAGGATGTTGGCCGGTGCTTGGCCGGTAACAAGGGGAAGAATACCGCATGATGAATACATTGAGGCAGCTGTTGCTGGCTGCAACGGGGGCGGTCGTGTGCCTGAGTTCTGCACACGCGGATGATGCGAGTGATTTCCTGCTGGCGGAGTCGCTGGCCAGGCAGGCGCCGGGGCTGGACCGCAAGGTGCTCGATCTCGCCGTGACCGCGATGCAGTGCGCGGTGCGAAGTGGGTTGGAGGCCGCCGAGCGGCTGGCGGTGATCGATTTCTCGCTGCCGTCGTCCGAGCGGCGCCTGTGGATCTTCGATCTGACCGAGAAGGCCTTGCTCGTCGAGGATCTCGTCGCCCACGGTCAGAATTCCGGGGACAACTATGCCACCGCGTTCTCCAACGTCGTCGGCAGTTACCAGTCCAGCATCGGGCTGTTCCGGACCCAGGAAAGCTACTTCGGTCGTCATGGCTACTCGCTGCGCATGGACGGGCTGGAACCGGGGATCAACGACAAGGCGCGCGAACGGGCCATCGTCATCCACACCGCCGACTACGTCGATCCGGACTGGATAGCGCGGCAGGGCCGGATCGGTCGCAGCCAGGGCTGTCCCGCGGTGCGCCCGGAAATCGGAGAGATGGTTGTGGATAGCCTCAAGGGTGGGCAGTTCATGTTCTCCTACTACCCGGACCAGGATTGGCTGGCGTCGTCGGCTTACATCAACTGCCAGCCCAGCCGGGTCGCCAGCATCATCGAACCGCTGCGCGGGCGCGACGGTTGATTATCCGATCTATCTGACAGCCGTTGAAATCGCTTTTCAGCTCAGACGCAAAAGGTCTGGACAACCGGTCTTGACCACTGCGTTGCGCTGGATACAACCCCTGCAGACAGGACATTCGTTCAGGCGGTGGTTTTCGAATTCGACGATGTATTTGTGGCGAAGAGATTTTTCTTGATTCGGTCGATCGCCTGGCCTAATCTGGAAGCGTCGGGCGAGAGAACAGCCCAAACATGGAGGGTGCTGAATGATCAAGCGCGTTGCTGCTTTGCTGGCCATCATGTTTGCCGTCGGATCTGCCTCCGCAATGGCTTGTTCCGGTGATAAGGGAAAACTGCTTGACGGCAAGACGGGTTCGGACCAGATGAGCACGCCTGTCACGAAGACATGAAATTCGAACAATTCCCGAAAGACTGAACGGGGCGGCCGAGAGGCCGCCCCTCGCTTTTCAGCGCGCGCTGCGCAGGGCTTGCAGCAGTTTCTGTCCGGCGCGCCCGTCGGCGTCCAGTCCCAGTTGCGGTTGAAGCTGGGCGATGGCAGCGCGGGTGTTGGAGCCGATGATGCCGTCGACTTCGCCGATGTCGAATCCGCGTTCAAGGAGCAGGGTCTGTACTTCGCGGCGTTCCGCACGAGACAGACCCGGATCGTCGGTCGGCCAAGCGGTCATGAATCCGCCCTGTCCGCGCAGGCGATCGGACAAGTGGGCGATCGCGAGCGCGTAGCTCTCGGCGGCGTTGTAGGAGAACAGCGCGTCGAAGTTGCGCATCACCAGAAAGGCCGGTCCTTGCGGGCCGGCCGGTAGCAGAAGGCCGGCCTGTGCCGAACCGGCCGGCAGCGGGCTGCCATCGACCCGGCGAACGCCGGCGGTAGCCCAGGCCGACATCGGCTGCTTGTTGCGCCGACCAGCGCCCGAGGTGTCCATGCCGCGTGGAAGGCGGACCTCGAAACCCCACGGCTCGCCGCTGCGCCAGTTCGATTGCTTGAGGTAGTTCGCGGTCGAGGCGAGCGCATCCGGGATGCTGCCCATCAGGTCGCGCCGCCCGTCGCCGTCATAATCGACCGCGATCCGCATGAAGGTGGAAGGCATGAACTGGGTGTGGCCGAACGCGCCAGCCCATGAGCCGACCAGCGCATCCGGCTCGACATGGCCTTGTTCCAGGATTTTCAGCGTGGTGAAGAACTCGCCCCTGAAGAAAGTCTGGCGCCGGCCGATGCAGGCCAGCGTGGCGAGCGAGCTCACCACCGGGCGGCGACCGAAAGTACGCCCGAAGTTGGACTCGACGCCCCAGATCGCGACCACGGTCGCCGGGTCGACCCCGAAATCGGACTCGATCCGGCGCAGGGTGTCGTTCCATTCCGCCAGCATCGCAACTCCATCGGCGACCCGCTCCTCATCCACCAGGCCGGCCATGTAGTCCCAGATCGGGGTGCGGAACTCGGGCTGGTGGTCGAGCAGGGCGATCACGCCCATGTCGGCTTCGAGCCCGCTGGTGTGGCGGTCGAAGGCCGTAGTCGCGACCCCGCGGGACGGGGCTTCGCGACGGAGTTCGGCGAGGCATTGCTGAAAGTTCTGCTCTGCGGCGGCAAACGACGGGAAGATCAGTGCAGCGCTGGCGGTCAGCAGGGCGGGCAGAAAGGTCGAGCGTGTGTTCTGGACGGGCATGGGTGGGGGTTCGATAGCCGATGACTGGGTGGTAAAGCCCCAATTGCAGGGGAACCACATGGTACGACAAATGTCGGTTTGCCAGGATGATCCTGGAAACCGCAGTTGGCCGCTTGAAACCTTGCTTGAATGTCGATGAAAGCCGAGGTGTCTGCCTTCGTGGGTACTCACCCAAGCGCTGAGGCCGCTACGTACCCGATTGCACGCCTGGCGCGCCGCCTGGCTGCGTTGCTCCTCCTTGCAGGGGATGACCATGCCGCGTCGTCGCGCCTTGCCAGACGGCGCTCCAGACGCACACTCGGGCACGTCCATCTGCGGTTTCCAGGATAATCCGGGTACAGTGATGGCGTGACAGCGTGCGGCGGTCGGGCGTCGACGCGTTGATGAAGTGACGACCTCGTTTGATCAGAGAAGGGCTGAATGAAGAGAACGACGACGGGCGCGGGGCGCATCGGTGTGTGGGTGGGGTTCGGCCTGTTGGCTGGCCTGCTGGTATTGTTGATGATCCAGATCGACCGTCAGTGGCAGCGCATGACCGAGATGACCCGGATCATGCAGGAGCAGTCGGAGGACATCCGGCGTACCCGTGGCCTGTTGCGTGATCTCGAGCAGGGCTTGCGCTCGGGCCAGTTCGGCGGGGTCGGCTCGACCGGTTCTCCTCAGGCTACCCTCGGAAATAATACTGGCACGACATCGGATGCCTTCGAGCGTGCCCGACGTGCGCTGGCCAGGCCGGACTACGCCAGTGGCGACTGGCTGATGCTGGCCTTTGGCACCGGCCTGCGCACGCTGACGCCTCTGGTGTCGGCCGACGCCTATGCCAGCGAGGTGCAGTCCTACATCATCGAGTCGCTGCTGGTGCGCGACCCTGACAGCCTGGAGTGGCGAGGCCTGGTCGCGGAGGACTGGTCGATTTCGGAGGACGGGCTGACCATCACCTTCCGCTTGCGACGCGATGTGAATTTTTCCGACGGCCAGCCGCTGACCGCGCATGACGTGGCCTTCACTTTCGAGTTCATCATGAACGAGGTGATCGCCGCACCGCGCAGCCGGGCCTATCTGAGCCGGATCGAGCGGGTCACCGCGGTCGACGACCATACGGTCGAGTTCGTGTTCGGCGAGCCGTATTTCAACAGCCTGCAGCTGGCCGGCACCATGGACATCCTGCCGGCCCATTTCTACCGACGCTATCTCGAGGACCCCCGAACCTTCAACGAGAGCCGCGGCCTGTTGCTCGGGTCCGGCCCGTACCGGCTCAGCGACCCCGAGAACTGGACGCCAGACCAGGGGCGGGTCGAGCTGGAGCGCAATCCGCGCTACTGGGGGCCGGTCGACCCCTCCTTCGACCGGATCGTGTGGCGGGTGATCGAGAACGACAGCGCCCGGCTGACGACCTTCCGCAATCAGGACATCGACCTCTATGGTGCCCGTCCGCGCGAGTACCAACGCCTGCTCGACGACCAGGGATTGGCGGCACGCACCCGGCACTTCGAGTACATGAGCCCCACCGCAGGCTATAACTACATCGCGTGGAACCAGGAGCGACGCGGTGAGGCTACCCGTTTCGCCGACCCGCGGGTGCGCCGGGCGATGTCCTACATCACCGATGTGCCGCGGGTCATCGAGGAAGTCCTGCTCGGCTATGCTGAACCGGCGGTCAGCCCGTTCAGTCCGCGCTCGCCTCAGCATGACCCGGCCAACACGCCGATTCCGTTCGATCTCGAGCGGGCACGGGCCTTGCTCGCCGAGGCAGGGTTCGAGGATCGCAATGGTGATGGCATCCTGCAGGGCCCGGATGGGCGCAATTTCGAGTTCGAACTGACCTTCTTCCAGGACAACGAGGATACCCGGAGGATGGTGTTGTTCCTGCGCGACCTCTATGCCCGCGCCGGCATCGTGATGCGACCGCGGCCGACCGAGTGGTCGGTGATGCTGGACAACCTGCGCCAGAAGGACTTCGACGCGATCACCCTCGGCTGGACCTCGGGGATAGAGATCGACATCTTCCAGATGTTCCACTCGACTCAGACCATGGAGGGGGGCGACAACTTCATGAGTTATCGCAACCCGGAACTCGATCGCCTGATAGACGCCGCCCGGACCGAGGTGAATGAAGAAAAACGGATGCAGATCTGGCGCGAGGCCGAACGGGTACTGGTCGAGGATCAGCCCTACACCTTCCTGTTCCGGCGCAACACGCTGGCCTTCGTCGACAACCGTATCGAGAACCTCGAGAACACCGGACTGGGCCTGAACCTGATGGCGGTCCCGGTCGAGGTCTTCGTGCCGACCGCCTTGCAGCGCAATCGCTGAGCACCGGGAGCGCGCCGCCTCATGCTGATCTACCTGCTGCGTCGCATGGTGTTGATGGTGCCGACCCTGTTCGGCATCACCCTGGTGGTGTTCGTCGTGATGGCGGCCGCGCCGGGCGGGATCAGCGCACAATCGCTGGTCGATGGCACCAACCTCGAGCCGGAAACCCGCCAGGCGCTGGAAGACTATTACAACCGCCTGTACGGGCTGGATCAGCCCGCGCCGGTGCAGTATCTGCGCTGGCTGAACAACATCTCGCCGGTTGGCTTCACCCGTGAGGCCGACGGCAGCCTGGGCGCGTTTTCGCTGTGGAAGGGACCGGATCTGGGGGTGAGTTTCCGCTATGGCCGGCCGGTGACCGACTTGCTGGCGGAACGGCTGCCGATCACGCTGCTGCTCAATCTGTTGTCGATCCCGCTGATCTATGCGTTGTCGATCGCGATCGGGGTGCAGGCCGCGCGGGCGCGCGGCGGACGCTTTGATGTCGCTTCCAACGTGTTCCTGCTCGGTCTGTGGTCGGTGCCGACCATGCTGGCCGGGGTCTTGTTCATCGGCTTCTTCGCTTCCGAGCAATACTGGCGCTGGTTCCCGACCGCCGGCCTGGTGCGGCGCGAGGCGGTGGACCAGACCTTTTTGCCCTGGCTGGGCAGCGTGGGTGATCTTGGCCTGCTGTTTCTCGCGGTCGGGCTGAGTGCCGCCTTGCTGGTGTGGGCCTCGGCCCGCGCCGGTCCGCGTGCGTTGCGCCTGGGTGGCGGGGTCCTGGGTGCCATGTTCGGCTACCTGATGGCGGCCGATCTGCTCGGCGCAGGACCGGGTGTGCTGCATCTGGTCCTCGCCGGGGTCGGCGGTGTGTTGTGTGCTGGCCTGGCCGGATTGCAGAGCGCCTTTCTGCGTATCGGCTTCGCCGGGGCGATCGGGCTCGGTGTCGGTATCGGGCTGGCCCGCTTGGCCGGGGTCGAGATCGTGCAGGCGGGGTATTTGTTCGACCGGGTCTGGCATCTGGTGCTGCCGGTGATCGCGCTGTCCTACGGCGGGCTGGCCTTTCTCGCCAAGCTGACCCGTTCGTCGCTGCTCGAGAATCTCGCAGCCGACTATGCGCGTACGGCGCGTGCCAAGGGCGTGGACGAGGAAACCGTGCTGTGGCGCCATGTATTCCGCAATTCGTTGTTGCCGCTGATCACGGTGTCGGCGACGCTGCTGCCCAGCTTGCTGGCCGGCTCGGTCATCGTCGAGAGCATCTTCAGCATCGACGGCATGGGCAAGCTCGCGGTCGAGGCGGTACAGACCCGCGACCGCGAGCTGGTGCTGTCGGTGACGCTGATCTCCGGCCTGCTGACGCTCGCGGGCTACCTGCTAGCCGACGTCGCCTATGCGATCGCCGATCCGCGGGTGAGCTATGACTGAGCCGCTGTTCTCGCAGCCTCCTGCGCAGGCCGGTGCCGACTCGCAGGGCCGACCCCCTCACCAGCCCTTGCCTGACCCGGTGGCAGAGGAGAGGCAGGCGGCGGCCGACCGCCGTTCCCAGCCATGGTCGCGGCAGGTCCTGTCTGCATTGCTGCGCCGTACCGGCGCCCGTATCGGCCTGGTCTGGATCTCGCTGCTGGTGCTGGTGGCGACCTTTGCGCCGTTCATCGCCAACAGTCATCCCCTTTATCTGGTTGTCGATGGGCAGGCCAGCAGTCCCTTGCTGACGAACCTCGCCGGTGAGGACTGGATCTGGCTGGTGGGGTTTCTCTCCGGGGTCGTCCTGCTCAATCTGTCGGGGCGGTTCTGGCTGCGCCTCTCGTCCTGGCTGATCCTCCTTGGCCTGACCACGCTGCTGACTCATTTCTTCGTTTCGCCGCCCGTGCTGACCATCCACGAGCAGTACCGTGAACTGGAGGCATCCGGCGGTATCGAGCGCATCGTGCGGGCGCCGATTCCTTATTCTGCCAAGGATTACCTTCGAGACTATGGCGATACCGGCATCGAGGCGCCGCTTGCGGCCGACGACAGGCGGCACTGGCTTGGCACCGAAGAGAACGGCGCCGACGTCGCGGCAAGGATGATCCATGCTTCGCGGATCGCGCTCGGTATCGGCTTCATCGCGACCGGAATCGCGTTGTTGATCGGCACCCTGATCGGCGGGTTGATGGGCTACTTCTCGGGGGTGGTCGACATCATCGGCATGCGCCTGGTCGAGATCTTCGAGGCGATCCCGACCCTGTTCCTGCTGCTGACCTTCGTCGCCTTCTTCGGTCGCTCGATCTACATGATGATGATCATCATCGGGATCACCTCGTGGTCCGGCTATGCCCGCTATGTGCGTGCCGAGTTCCTGAAGCTGCGCGAGCAGGACTTCGTCCAGGCGGCGGTCGCCTGTGGCCTGCCGCTGTGGTCCATCCTGTTCCGGCACATGCTGCCCAACGGCTTGGCGCCGCTGCTGGTGGCGGCGAGCTTCGGCGTCGCGTCCGCGATCCTGGCCGAGGCGACCTTGTCCTTTCTCGGCCTGGGCCTGGTCGATGACCCGTCCTGGGGTCAAATGCTCAACCAGGCGGTGCAGTCGTCGACCTTCAACTGGTGGCTGGCGGTGTTTCCCGGAGGGGCAATTTTCCTCACCGTGTTCGCCTACAACCTGATCGGCGAGGCCTTGCGCGACGCGGTCGATCCGCACACCCGGCGTGCCGGGGGAGGCCGGGCATGAAACTGCTCGAGATCGAGGGACTGGTCACCGAGCTTGCTTCGGACGGACAGTGGTTGCGCGCGGTTAACCAGGTATCGCTCGCGGTGAACAGGGGCGAGACTTTTTGCCTGGTTGGCGAATCCGGCAGTGGCAAGTCGGTGACGGCCTTGTCGGTGATGGGGCTGCTGCCTGAGGAACGGCATCGCCATCCGGCCGGGCGAATCCGCCTGCATGACGATGTGCCGGGCCGGCCGGCCGGGGAGGTGGTCGATCTTCTCGGTGCGGATGCTACTACGATGGAGAAGGTGCGCGGCGGGCGGATCGGCATGATCTTCCAGGAGCCGATGACTTCGCTCAATCCGGTGCTGACCATAGGCGAGCAACTGGACGAGGTGCTCCAACTCCACCAGCCCGACCTGACCGACGAGGGGCGTGAGGCGCGTATCCTGTCGGCGCTGGAGGAGGTCCGGATGCCGGATCCGGCCAAGCGGATTCGCGAGTTTCCACATCGTCTGTCGGGCGGGCAGAGGCAGCGGGTGATGATCGCGATGGCCTTGATCTGCGAGCCCGCGTTGCTGATCGCCGATGAGCCGACCACGGCGCTGGATGTCACCGTGCAGGCGGAAATACTCGAGCTGATGCGGGAGCTGCAGACCCGACGCGGCATGGGCATGTTGTTCATCACCCATGATTTCGGTGTGGTCGCGCAGATCGCCGATACGGTCGGGGTGATGCGACGGGGCGAACTGGTCGAATGTGGCCCGGTGGCCGAGGTGCTGCGCCAGCCACGTCATGACTACACCCGCAGCCTGATCGCCGCGCTGCCCGAACGGCTACCGCGCGAGGCCCGACCCATGGCCAGGCGTGCGACCACTTCGCCGTTGATCGAATTGCGGGACCTCGAGGTGTATTTCCCGGTGCGCCAAGGCTTCATGCGGCGGGTGGTAGACCACTTCAAGGCGGTCGATGGCGTGTCCTTGTCGGTAGCTGCTGGCGAGGTGCTCGCGCTGGTCGGGGAGTCCGGCTGCGGCAAGACCACACTGGGACGGGCGCTGCTGCGCCTGATCGAGCCGACCGCGGGCAGCATCCGGCTGGAAGGGCAGGACATCACGACGCTGCCGCCCAGGGCGATGCGACCGTTGCGACGGCGCATGCAGGTCGTATTCCAGGATCCGGGCTCCAGCCTGAATCCGCGTCTGCCCATCGTGACCACCTTGATCGAGCCGATGCGTGTGCATGGCATTGGTCGCGACGACGATGAGCGGCGGGCTCGGGCGGCCGAATTGCTGGCAAAGGTCGAGATGCCGACCGACAGCCTGTGGCGCTATCCGCACGAATTTTCCGGCGGGCAGCGGCAGCGGCTGGCGATCGCGCGTGCGCTGGTACTGGAGCCGCGCTTCATCCTGTGCGACGAGATCACCTCGGCGCTGGATGTGTCGGTTCAGGCCGGCATCCTGAGGCTGCTGCGCCGGCTGGTCGACGAGGAAGGCTTGGGCATGTTGTTCATCACCCACAACATGGGCGTGGTCGAGTACCTCGCCGACCGGATGGCGGTGATGCATGCCGGCCGGGTAGTGGAAAGCGGCCCGACCGCCAAGGTGCTACGCGCGCCGCAAGAGGACTATACCCGTAGCCTGCTGGCCGCCGTGCCGCGGCTGGACGGCGCTTTGGCAATCGCGTGAATAGCACGACGCGACACCGCGCAGCCGCTACGAGCGGCAACAGCGGCATGTGCTCGGGTAGAGTGGCCTCACGAGCCGTCGGCCCGTAACGGATTGCCGCTGAGCCGTGCCGGGTGCCCCGGCGTCAGGCGGGGGTGCGCTTGTCGCGCTCGATGATCGCGTAGGCCGAGTGGTTGTGGATGGACTCGAAGTTCTCGGACTCGACCGCGAACGCGATGATCCGCTTTTCGAGGTTGAGCAGGCCGGCCACGTCGCGGACCATGTCCTCGACGAACTTCGGGTTGTCGTAGGCACGCTCGGTGACGAACTTCTCGTCCGGTCGCTTGAGCAGACCGTAGAGCTCGCACGAGGCCTGGCTTTCGACCAACTGCACGATCTCCTCGATCCACAGGTGATCGCCCAGCTTGGCCGTGACCGTCACATGCGAGCGCTGGTTGTGGGCGCCGTAGTCGGAGATCTTCTTGGAACAGGGGCACAGGCTGGTGACTGGTACGACCACCTTCATGTCGAACTCGTAGCGACCGCCTTCGTGGATCTCGCCGGTGAAGGTGACTTCATAGTCCATCAGGCTTTGCACGCCGGAGACCGGTGCGGCCTTGTTGATGAAGTAAGGAAAGGTCATCTCGACATGGCCGGTCTCGGCCTCGAGACGGGTCACCATCTCGCGCAGCATCGGCTCGAAGGACTCGACCGAGATCTCTCGTTCCTGGCCGTTCAGGATCTCGACGAAGCGTGACATGTGGGTGCCCTTGAAGTTGTGGGGCAGCCCGACGTACATGTTGAACATCGCCACCGTGTGCTGCACTCCGCCTGAACGGTCGCTGACCTTGACCGGGTGGCGGATGGACTTGATCCCGACCTTGTTGATCGCGAGCTGGCGCGCGTCCTCGAAGTTCTGGACGTCGGCGATGGATTGTTGCTGTGCGGATTTCATTCGATCTTCTCGATTCTGTACTGAGCTGTCGTGAATGTATCAAGTCCGACAAATTTACTCAACTATTGTCCTGATTGAGCGCCTCAATCGACGCGATGATGCCGGCCTTGTCCAGGCCGACCGTCTGCAGCAGCTGGGCCTGGTCGCCATGATCGACGAAGTGGTCGGGCAAACCGAGGCGCAGTAGGCGCGGGCGGGCGTGCAGCCGTTCGACGATGCGGGACACTTCCGATCCGGCTCCGCCAATGACCGCGTTCTCCTCGAGGGTGACCAGCAAGGTGTGGCTGCCCGCCAGTTCCAGCACGCAGGCCTCGTCGATCGGCTTGGCGAAGCGCATATTGATGACGGTCGCGTCGAGTGCGTCGCCGACTTCGAGCGCGACGGGCAACAGGCTGCCGAAAGCGAGCAGCGCGATGCCGTGCCCCGCGCGCCGCTTCTCGGCCTTGCCGATCGGCAGGGTCTGCATCTCGGCTGCCGGTTTGATGCCCATCCCGCCCCCCCGGGGGTAACGGACGGCTGCAGGTCCGTCATGGAGGTAGGCGGTATAGAGCATCTGGCGACATTCGTTCTCGTCGCTCGGGGTCATCACGACCAGATTCGGGATACAGCACAGATAGGAAAGGTCGAAGGCGCCGTGATGAGTGGCGCCGTCGGCGCCGACCAGGCCGGCACGGTCGATGGCGAACATCACCGGCAGGTTCTGCAACGCGATGTCGTGGATCAATTGATCGTAGGCGCGCTGCAAAAAGGTGGAATAGATCGCGACCACTGGTTTCATGCCTTCACAGGCGAGCCCGGCGGCGAAGGTCAGGGCATGCTGTTCGGCGATGCCGACGTCGTGGTAGCGGTCGGGATGTTCCTTGGCGAAACGCACCATGCCGGAACCTTCCCGCATCGCGGGCGTGATCGCGACCAGCTTGTCGTCCCGTTCGGCCATGTCGCACAGCCAGTCACCGAAGACCTGGGTGTAGGTCGGCTTTGTGCCACCCTTGGACTCGGTGATGCCGGCGTTGTGGTCGAACTTGGAGACGCCGTGATAGAGGACGGGGTCGGCCTCGGCGAGCTTGTAGCCCTGGCCCTTGCGGGTGATCACATGCAGGAACTGTGGCCCGGGGAGCTTGCGCAGGTTCTGCAGGGTCGGGATCAGCGCTTCGAGGTCATGACCGTCGATCGGGCCGTAGTAGTGGAAACCGAACTCCTCGAACAGCGTGCCCGGCGTGATCAGCCCTTTGACATGCTCCTCGACCTTGCGCGCGAAATCGAGCACCGGTGGGGCGATGCCGAGCACTTTCTCGCCGGCCTTGCGGGCCGCGTTGTAAGTGCGGCCGGTCATCATTCGGGCGAGGATGCGGGTCAGCGCGCCGACCGGTGGCGAGATTGACATCTCGTTGTCGTTGAGGATCACCAGCAGGTTGATGTCGCGCGTGTCGCCGGCGTTGTTGAGCGCTTCGAAGGCCATGCCGGCCGACATTGCGCCGTCGCCGATCACCGCGATCGCGCGCCGGTCGTCGCCCTGGTCGCGTGCCGCCACCGCCATGCCGAGCGCGGCCGAAATCGAGGTGGACGAGTGCGCGGTGCCGAAGGTGTCGTACTCGCTCTCGCACCGACGCGGAAAGCCGGAGATCCCGCCGAAGTGGCGCAGCCCAGTCATCGCCTCGCGGCGCCCGGTGAGGATCTTGTGGCCATAGGTCTGGTGGCCGACATCCCAGACGATACGGTCCTGCGGCGTATCGAACACGTAATGCAACGCGATCGAGAGTTCGACGGTGCCGAGGTTGGAAGACAGGTGTCCGCCGGTCCTGGAGACCGATTCGATCAGGAAGGCGCGTAGTTCCTCGGCCAGGGGGTGCAGGTCGCGACGGTCCAGGCGACGCAGGTCTGCGGGGTCTTCAACGCTCTTCAACAGCGGGTAGGCGGACATGACGAGGTACCGGATCGGGGTCAGAAACGACGGTTGACGATGAAGCTGGCGATGTCGTCCAGGCGACGTGCGCCCGGTCCCAGCGGTTTGATCGCACTGAGGGCGTCGTCAAGCAGGGTATGGGCCAGCGCCTGGGCTTCGGTGATTCCGAGCAGGCTCACATAGGTGGGCTTGTCATGGTCGGCGTCCTTGCCGGCGGTCTTGCCCAGCGTGGCGGTATCGGCCTGGGTGTCGAGGATGTCGTCCACGACCTGGAACAACAGGCCGACCAGTTTGCCGTAGCGGTCCAGCGGTTCCAGCACTTTGGCATCGCACGCGCCGCAGCGGGCGCCCAGCAACACTGCGGCCCGGATCAGCGCGCCAGTCTTGTGAATGTGCATGAACTCGAGCTCGGCCCGCGAGATCTCCCGGCCGACCGAGGCCAGGTCGATCGCCTGGCCGCCGGCCATGCCGCGCGACCCCGAGGCGCGGGCCAGCAGGGCGATCATCTCCAGCTGTACTGAGGGATCGGCGACGTTGGGCTGCTCCGACAGCAACTGAAATGCCAGGGTCTGCAGTGCGTCGCCGGTCAGCAGGGCGGTCGCCTGGTCGTATTCGACGTGTACCGTCGGCTTGCCGCGACGCAGCACATCGTCGTCCATGCAGGGCATGTCGTCGTGGACCAGCGAGTAGGCATGGATTAGCTCGACCGCGCAGGCGGCCCGGTCCAATGCCGCGGTATCGGCGCCGGTGAGCTGCCCGGCCGCATGCACCAGCAAAGCCCTGACCCGCTTGCCGCCGCCCAGCACGGCGTAGCGCATCGCCTCGTGCAGCCGGTCGGGTGCGATCGCCGGGTCCGGTAAGGCGACGGCCAGGGCCGCCTCGGTGCGTTGCTGCATCGCGGCCATCCAGGCCTGGAAAGTGGGGTCCGTCACGACGCGCTTCCCGGAGGATCGGTCGGTTTCAGCGTGTCGCCTTCGAGCTGAAGAATCTTCTGTTCGGCCGCTTGCAGGGTGCTCTGGCAGTACTTGAGCAGGCCCACTCCGCGTTGGTAGCGCTCCAGCGCGTCTTCCAGCGTGATCGCGCCGCTCTCCATCTCCTGGACGATGCGCTCCAACTCGGTGATGGCCGATTCAAACGATTTCGGCGAACTGGCCGTCTTTGTCATGGTCTGCAGAGGGGAAAAAGCATCGAACATAACCGATGCGACAACTGGTGGTCAAACAACATTTCGAATAAAATGGAAGGTCGTTTTCTTCCGGATTTCTTGGTTTTTCGTCTAAGGAGGTTCGGGTATGTCCGACATCGCTTCCAAGGCTCAACTGGCACCGGGTACGTCCCAGCTGCCGGTCTCGATGTATTTCGATGAGAAGGTTTTCGAACTGGAGAAGCGCCTTCTCTTCGATGCCGGTCCGGGGTATGTCGGCCATGAGCTGATGGTACCCGAAGTCGGCAATTACCGTTCACTCGAATGGCTGGATCATGCCAAGCTGCTGTTTCGCACCGGCGAGGGCGTGCATCTGATGTCGAACGTCTGCCGACACCGCCAGGCGATCATGCTGCAGGGGTCGGGGTCGACCGAGCGCGTGGTCTGCCCGGTGCATCGCTGGACCTACGACCAGCAGGGCACCGTGCTCGGCGCGCCGCATTTTCCTGAGAATCCGTGCCTGAACCTGCGCCGGGATGAGCTCGAGAACTGGCAGGGGCTGCTGTTCAAGGGGCCGCGTTCGGCCGCGCACGACCTTTCCGGCATGACGGTCGCGCCGCAGCTCGATTTCTCGGGCTACAAGCTCGACCGGGTCGAAATCCACGAGTGCAACTACAACTGGAAGACCTTCATCGAGGTGTATCTGGAGGACTACCATGTCGTCCCATTTCATCCGGGGCTGGGTAATTTCGTCACTTGCGACGACCTGAGCTGGCAGTTCGGCGAATGGTATTCGGTGCAGAAGGTCGGTATCACCTCACTGGCCAAGCCGGGGTCACAGACCTATGAGAAGTGGCACCGGGCGGTGCTCGACTACTACGGCGGCGAGAAGCCCGATCAGGGCGCGATCTGGCTGACCTACTACCCGAACGTGATGGTCGAGTGGTACCCGCATGTGCTGGTGGTCAGCACGCTGATTCCGGTCGATGTGGACAAGACCACCAACGTGGTCGAGTTCTATTATCCGGAGGAAATCGTCGAGTTCGAGCGGGAGTTCGTCGAAGCGGAGCAGGCGGCCTACATGGAAACCGCGATCGAGGACGACGAGATCGCCGAGCGCATGGACCGCGGCCGGCTGGCGCTGCTGAAGGAGGGGCGCAATGAGGTCGGGCCTTATCAGTCGCCGTACGAGGACGGAATGCAGCATTTCCACGAGTTCTACCGCCGGATCATGGGGCCGCATCTCTGATTTGGCCGCTTCGACGGCAATCGAAAAAGGGCGCCACGGCGCCCTTTTTTTCGAATCTCTCTGCCCATTGGTTCGGGTCGATCAGGGGGAAAACGTCGCCGCCGTGTGCTATCGGGCGGCTTCCGGGTTCATCCCTGGCTCCGCTGCGTCGTGCCCGAATCCGCGAATGCCGGGCTGGTCCCGGAACTGGCTGAAGGGTGTCAGCCGGCTGACTTTTGCAGCTCCCTGGGCAACGGAAACACGACTTTTTCCGGGACGCCGTCCAGCGTTCTTACGGTCTTCGCGCCCAGCGTCCTGAGTCGCTCGATCACCTCGTCCACCAGCACCTGCGGCGCGGACGCGCCGGCGGTGACGCCGATGCGGCGCTTGCCTTCCAGCCAGGCAGGGTCGATCGCATCGCCGTTGTCTACCAGCCAGGCCGGCACGCCGCGCAGTTCTGCGACTTCACGCAGGCGATTGGAGTTCGAGCTGTTGACCGAACCGACCACCAGCACCGCGTCCACTTGCGGCGTCATGAACTTGACCGCATCCTGGCGATTCTGGGTCGCATAGCAGATGTCGTCCTTGCGCGGCCCTTCGATCTTCGGGAAGCGCGCGCGCAGCGCTGCGATGATCCCGGAGGCGTCATCCATGGACAGCGTGGTCTGGGTGACGAAGGCGAGCTTGTCCGGATCCGAAACGGAGAGACCTGCGACATCGGCGACCGATTCGACCAGATGGATGCCGCCGTCCACCTGGCCCATCGTTCCCTCGACCTCGGGGTGGCCCTTATGGCCGATCATCACGATCTCGCGCCCCTGTTCGCGCATGCGGGTGACTTCGATGTGTACCTTGGTCACCAGCGGGCAGGTCGCATCGAAGACGCGCAGGCCGCGCGCCTCGGCTTCTGCCCGGACCGCTTGCGCGACGCCATGGGCGCTGAAGATCACCGTGTTGTCGGGCGGGACTTCGTCGAGCTCCTCGACGAAGACCGCCCCTTTGGCGCGCAGGTCGTCGACGACGAACTTGTTATGCACCACTTCGTGACGCACATAGATCGGGGCGCCGAAACGGGTCAGCGCGCGCTCGACGATCTCGATCGCACGTTCCACGCCGGCACAAAAGCCGCGCGGGTTGGCCAGCAGGATTTCCTTGTCGCTCATGGTCTCTCTCGTCGGGTTAGGCGCGGCTCGGCGCGACTCACATGATGCCGATGATGTTGATATCGAAACGAATCGTTTTGCCGGCCAGCGGGTGGTTGAAGTCGATCAAGGCCGCTTCGTCGTCCACTTCGCGCACCAGTCCGGAATAGCGCGAACCGTCAGGCGCGGTGAACTCCATGATGCTCATCGCCTGGACATTGTCTTCGCTCATGTGCCGGCGCAGTACCCTTTCGACCAGCTCCGGCTTGTAATCGCCGAAGGCCTGATCGGGCGTCAGCGTGAAGCTCTGCTGGGTCCCTTCGGGCAGGCCGGTGAGCAGGCGCTCCAGGCTGGGCAGCAACTCGCCCGCGCCCAGTTGCAGCGTGGCGGGCGTTCCCTCGAAGGTGCTGATCAGGGGCTGGCCGTTGTCAAGGGCGATGCGGTAGTGCAGGGTGATGAGGCTGCCGTGCTGAACGGTCTGGGTCACGATGGGTTCTCCGGGGTGGATGGCTTGGGCTGGGGGCGGAACTGACTCCAGAGCATCAGCACCACGCCGGCCGTGATCGCCGAGTCGGCGGCGTTGAAAGCCGGCCAGCCATAGCGATCGATGTGGAAATACAGGAAGTCGACGACCGCGCCATACAGGATGCGGTCGATCACGTTGCCGATCGCGCCGCCTATGATCAGGCTGAAGGACAGTGGCAGCGCGAACTCGTCCTGGTGTCGCCGCAGCATGGTGAACAGCCAGCCGCAGATCACGATCGCCAGCGTTACGAAAAACCAGCGCTGCCAGCCGGGCTGGTCGGCGAGGAAACTGAAGGCCGCGCCCGGATTGAACACCAGCACCAGCTGGAAGAAACCGGTGACCGGGATCGCCTGGCCGTAACTCATCGTGGACAGCACGATCCACTTGGTGAGCTGGTCTATCGCGACGATAGACGCCGCCAGGACCAGCCAGCCGGCCAGCCGCCTGTTCATCGTTTGGCCTCAGGCATGGGTTCGGGTCTCGCCGGCGCCATGCAGATTGCTGTCGCAGCGTCCGCACAGGCCGGGGTGATCCGCGACCGAGCCGACATCGTCACGGTAATGCCAGCAGCGCTCGCACTTGGTGTGGGCCGAAGCTGTAGCATCCAGTCCTTCGTCGCCAGCGTCCGAAACCTGCACCAGCTCTGCGCGCGAGGTGATCAGCACGAAGCACAGGTCGTCGCCCAGGCTGGCCAGTGCATCGAAGCGCTCGCCGCTCGCGCGCAGCGTCACCTCGGCCTGCAGCGACGAGCCTATCTTGCCGGCTGCGCGCAGGTTCTCGAGCTCTTTCTGGACTTCCGCCCGCACCTCCCGGATCCTGTCCCAGCGCGCGATCAGCGCGTCCTCGTCGGCGCCTTCCGGCAGCGTGTGCCAGGTATGCAGCATCACGCTGTCGTCCGCGCCCTTGCCGACAATCTGCCAGATCTCCTCGGCGGTGAAGCTGAGGATGGGCGCGATCATGCGGGTGATGCTCTGGGTGATATGCCACAGCGCGGTCTGGGCCGATCGGCGAGCGGGCGAATCGGCGCGGCTGGTGTAGAGCCGGTCCTTCAGGATATCGAGATAGAAGGCGCCGAGCTCTTCGGAGGCGAAGTTCTGCAGCGCCTGCACCACTTTGTGGAACTCGAAGCGGTCGTAATCGGCGGTGACCTGCTGCTGCAGGCGGCGGGTCAGTGCCAGCGCGCAGCGGTCGATGTCCAGCCACTGATCGACCGGCACCGCGTCCCGAGTGATGTCGAAGTCCGAGGTGTTGGCAAGGAGGAAGCGCAGCGTGTTGCGCAAACGGCGATAGACCTCGACCACGCGGTCGAGAATCTCATTGGAGATCGTCAACTCGCCCGAGTAATCGGTGGCCGCGACCCACAGGCGCAGGATCTCGGAGCCGAGCCGGTCCGACACCTCCTGCGGCGCGACCACGTTGCCCTTGGACTTGGACATCTTCTTGCCCTGGCCGTCCACGACGAAACCGTGTGTCAGCAGCCCCTGGTAGGGCGCGCGGCCATCGATTGCACAGCCGGTCAGCAGTGAGGAATGGAACCAGCCGCGATGCTGGTCCGAGCCTTCCAGATAGAGGTCGGCCGGCCACTGGCTGTCGTTGGCATGCGATCCGCGCAGCACCGTCCAATGGGTGGTGCCGGAATCGAACCAGACATCCAGCGTATCGTGCATCTTTTCGTACTGTGCCGCCTCGTCGCCAAGTAGCGTGGCCGGGTCGAGCTTGAACCAGGCGTCTATGCCCTCGGCCTCGACCTTGAGCGCCACCGCTTCGATCAGCTCGAGTGTGCGCGGGTGCGGCTCGCCGCTTTCCTTGTGCAGGAAAAGCGGAATCGGCACGCCCCAGTTGCGCTGGCGCGAAACGCACCAGTCGGGGCGGTTGGCGATCATCGCATGCAGTCTGGCCTTGCCCCAGGCCGGGTAGAAGCGGGTGTTCTCGATCGCGTTCAGCGCGAGTTCGCGCAGCGTCGGAGCACCGGCCTCGACCTTCTCGCGGCCGGCGAGGCGGTCCATGCCGACGAACCACTGGCTGGTCGCGCGGTAGATCACCGGGGTCTTGTGCCGCCAGCAGTGCATGTAGCTGTGGGTGAGGTTGCCGGACGCGAACAGGCAGCCGACCTCGTCGAGCTTGGCGACGATCTTCGGGTTGGCGTCCCAGACGCTCAGGCCGCCGAAGAAGGGCAGGCTGTCGGCGAAGGTCCCGTCGCCCTGGACCGGGGTCAGGATCTCGTCGTTGCGCATGCCGTAGCGGGTGCAGGTGAGGAAGTCGTCCAGGCCGTAGGCGGGCGCGCTGTGGACGATGCCGGTGCCGGCGTCGGTCGCGACATAGTCACCCAGCAGTACCGGCGACTTGCGATCATAGAAGGGATGGCGGAAGTCGATCCGGTCGAGCGCGATCCCCTGCGCGGCACCGAGCACCCTGCCTTCCAGGCCGAAGCGTTCGAGTGCGGCCTGGCGCAGTTCGGCGGCCAGAACGAGCATGCCCTTGTCGGTCGCGATCAGCTCGTAGACCACTTCGGGATGGACGTTGAGTGCCTGGTTGGCCGGAATCGTCCAGGGGGTCGTGGTCCAGATGACTGCGTAGGCCGGGCCGTCCGGCAACTGGTCCAGGCCGAATGCGTAGGCGAGCTTGCCGCGCTCGGCCTCATCGACCGGGAAGCCGACGTCGACCATGGGCGATTTCTTGTCCTGGTACTCGACCTCGGCCTCGGCCAGGGCCGAGCCACAGTCGAAACACCAGTTCACCGGCTTCAGACCCTTGAACAGGAAACCCTTGGCGTAAAGCTGGCCGAGCGCCCGGATCTCGTCGGCCTCATTGGAGAACTGCATGGTGCGATAGGGATTGTCCCAGTCGCCGAGCACGCCGAGCCGGATGAAGTCCTTCTTCTGCCGCTCGATCTGCTCGCCGGCGTATTCGCGGCATAGTTCGCGCGCGCGGTCCGAGGGCAGGTGCTTGCCGTGGAGCTTCTCGATCTGGTGCTCGATCGGCAGACCGTGACAATCCCAGCCGGGCACATAGGGCGCATCGAAGCCGGCCATGGTCTTGGAGCGGACGATGATGTCCTTCAGGATCTTGTTGACCGCATGGCCGATATGGATGTCGCCGTTGGCATAAGGGGGGCCGTCGTGCAGGATGAACTTCGGACGTCCGGCCGAGGCCTGGCGGATCTTCTGGTACAGCTTGCGTTGCTGCCAGTCCTTGATCCAGTCAGGCTCGCGCTTGGCGAGGTTGCCGCGCATCGGAAACGGCGTGTCGGTCAGGTTGAGCGTCTTGCGGTAATCAGCCATGGTGGTTTCCGGCCTCAGTCTTGAATGGGGTTGCGTGCAAACCAGTCGCGCGCCTGGGTGGCGTCGCGGGCGATCTGTTCGGACAGCGCGTCCAGAGACGGAAATCGCATCTCTTCGCGCTGCTTGTCGTGGAAGTGTACCCGCAGGTGGGCGCCATAGCAGTCCTGGTTCCAGTCGAGCAGATGGACCTCGAGCAGCGGGCGGGCGCCGTCATCCACGGTCGGGCGGACGCCGATGTTCGCAACCCCGTGGATGCGCCGCTCGGCCAGGCCTTCGACTGTGACCGCGAACACCCCGCTCAGCGCCGGTTTGCGATGCTTCATCTGGATGTTCGCGGTCGGATAACCGATGGTCCGTCCGAGTTGTTTGCCTGCGATGACACGCCCGGCGATGCTGTAGGGCCGTCCGAGGTGGGCCGCGGCCCGGGCCAGATCGCCACAGGCCAGCGCGCGTCTGACCGCGGAACTCGAAATCCGCTCGTCCCCGAGTTCCAGCGTGTGCATGGCCTCTACGCCGAAGCCCTTGGCCTCGCCGGCCGCGCGCAACAGGGCGAAGTCGCCTTGGCGACGTGCGCCGAAGCAGAAATCGTCACCGATGATCAGATGGCGGACGTCGAGCCCGCGGATCAGGAAGTCGTCGATGAAGCGGTCTGCCGGCACCGACGCGATCGCGGCATTGAAGCGGCACACGTGCACCACATCCACCTCGTTGGCGGCGAGCCACAGCAGTTTCTCGCGCAGCGAGGCCAGCCGGGCCGGTGCATCGGACGGCGAGAAGTACTCGCGCGGGTGGGGTTCGAAGGTCATCACCGTGGCCGGCACGTCGAGCGCGCGCGCCTTGGCCACCAGCAGCTTCAACAGCGCCTGGTGACCGAGGTGTACTCCATCGAAATTGCCGATCGTGAGGGCAGTGGGATGCCTGGCACGCTCGGGGATGCCTCGAAAAACCTGCATGATTGCCCGACCACGCGTCGCTGCAGGATCGCATCGAGGGGTCGAATCTGCGAATTGCGGCGACGACGATTCAAATCGGAGCCGGATTGGCTCCCGCTCGATCAATGACGAAGCCCCCGTCCGGGGGCTTCGCGAAACGCCAGATTATAGCGGCAAAGCGGGTGAAACGCGATCAGCCGCCGAGTTGGGCCACCGTGGTGCGATGGACTGGCGGGTTGGCCTGGAAATAGCGGCGGACGCCGCGCAGGATCGCGTCGGCCATCTTATCCTGGTAGGCGTTGTCGTTCAGGCGGCGCTCTTCTTCGGGGTTGCTGATGAAGGCGGTCTCGACCAGCACCGACGGGATGTCCGGTGCCCGCAGCACGGCGAAGGCCGCCTGCTCGACCTGCGGCTTGTGCAGCTTGTTCACGCCGCCGAGTTCGCTGAGGACGGCCGCGCCGAGCTTGAGGCTGTCGTTGATCGTCGCGGTCTGTGACAGATCGAGCAGCGTGCGCGCGAGATGCCCGTCCTGCCGGGCCAGATTGACCCCGCCGATCAGGTCGGCTTCGTTCTCGCGCTGCGCCAGCCAGCGCGCCGCCGAACTGGTGGCGCCGCGCTCTGACAACACATAGACCGAGCTGCCGCGGGCCTCCGGGCGGACGAAAGCGTCGGCGTGGATGGAGACGAACAGATCGGCCTGGACCCGTCGAGCGATCGCGACCCGTTGCTGCAGCGGCACGAAGTAGTCGCCGTTGCGGGTCATCACCGCGCGCATGTTCGGTTCTGCGTCGATCTTGCGCTGCAGGCGCTTCGCGATCGACAGGGTGACGTTCTTCTCGTAGGTTCCGCGTCGTCCGATCGCGCCCGGGTCCTCGCCGCCGTGGCCGGCGTCCAGTACGACCGTGATCAGGCGGTTCGCTTCGGGTGCGGCCCGCGCATTCTGCCTGGCGGGTTGTCGGGCGCCATGGGTCGCGACCTGCTCGCCACCGGCGTCGCCCCGGGCGGCTTCCATCGGGGTAGACTTGCGAATCAGCGCGAGCAAGGGATCGAGCGGCTCGGTCGGATACAGATCCAGCACCAGCCGATGGCCATAATTCGCAATCGGCTTGAGGGTGAACAGTTGCGGGTTGATCTCGCCCTTCAACTCCACCACCACCCTCACCACGCCCGGGCGGTTGACCCCGGCTCGGATCAGCGAGATCACCGGATCGGATTCGAGCACGCGCGAGGGCAGGGACTGCAGCACGCTGTTGAGTTCGACCCCTTTCAGGTCGACCACCAGGCGTTCCGGGTCCTTGACGATCATGTGACTGAAGCTCAGCTCGCTCGAACTCTCCAGCGTGATCCGGGTGTAGTCGGTGGCCGGCCACACCCGTACCGCGACCAGGCTTGTGGAGGCGGCGAAGCCGACCGGGCTGACCAGCAGCGTCAGCGCGGCACCGGTGAATTTCAGCATCTTCCGGCGCCCGACGTCGGCCAGCAGGGCGGGGCTCAAGTCTGGGACAGCGCGGTCTTCATCGTTGTTGTACATGTTCGTCCAGCCTCCGTCAGCGCAAGGAGCGTGAGTGTGCGTCCTGCACCACTGACGCCCAGGGTTGCGATGACGTCAGGTTTCGGTACATAGGGTTCGGCCTTATCGGCCCATTCCACCATGCAGACTCCGTGTCCGTCGAAATACTCGTCCAGTCCCGCATCGAGGTATTCTTCGGGTATAGCGAAGCGATAAAAATCAAAGTGATATAAGTGTAATCTAGAAACGATGTAAGGTTCAATCAAGGTGTATGTCGGACTTTTGACTTTTTCGCAACACCCGAGCGCCCGCAGTGCCCCGCGCACCAGTGTCGTCTTGCCTGCGCCGAGGTTGCCCGCCAGGTGGATGACCAGGCCGGGGACGAGCGCAGTCGCGAGCGCAGCCCCGGCTTTTTCCGTGTCGGTCTCGTCATCGAGCTGCAGCGAGAAGCCGCAGTCGCTATCATCTGTCGGGTGAATGAACTGGATCATCAGACGCTCTCCGCAAAAGCGCCCGACCCGCACACCCTTGCAGCGCTGCCAGCGCGGATTCGGGCGTGGGGGCGGGAGCTCGGTTTCGATTCGGTGGCCATTGCCGGCATCGATCTGACCAGCGCCGAGCAGGGCCTGTTGGACTGGCTCGCGGCCGGTTTCCATGGCGATATGGATTATATGGCCCGCCACGGCCTGAAACGGGCTCGACCGGCGGAACTCGTGTCCGGCACGGTAGCGGTCATCAGCGCGCGGATGAACTACTGGCCGGATGCGAGCGATGCGCAGGTGCTGCTAGAAGATGCGTCACGGGCCTATGTCTCGCGTTACGCGCTGGGGCGCGATTATCACAAGCTGATGCGCACCCGACTGCAGCGCCTGAGCGAGCGGATCGCCGCCGAGGTGCCGCACGGTTTCCGGGTCTTCGTCGATTCCGCGCCGGTGCTGGAAGTCGAGCTCGCGAGTCGCGCCGGCCTGGGCTGGCGCGGCAAGCACAGCTTGCTGCTCGACCGTGAAGCCGGCTCCTTCTTCTTCATCGGCGAGATCTACACCGATCTGCCTTTGCCGCCGGACCGACCGGTTTCGGACCACTGCGGTCGCTGCACCGCCTGCATCGATGCCTGTCCGACCGGAGCGATCGTCGCGCCCTACAAGGTCGATGCGCGACGCTGCATCTCCTACCTGACGATCGAGCACCGGGGCAGCATTCCGATGCCACTCCGGCCGCTGCTCGGCAACCGGATCTACGGCTGCGACGATTGCCAGCTGGTGTGCCCGTGGAACCGTTTCGCCCGCCTGGCCGATGAGACCGATTTCGCCCCCCGCAACCGGCTCGACCAGGCCACGCTGGTCGAATTGTTCGCGTGGACCGAAACCGAGTTCATGACGCGTCTCGAAGGGAGTGCGATCCGCCGCATCGGCCACGAATGCTGGTTGCGCAACATCGCGGTGGCCTTGGGCAATGCGCCGACCTCCGACGAGGTCGTCGCGGCGCTGATGGCGCGGCAAGACGACCCGTCGCCGCTGGTGCGCGAGCATGTGGTGTGGGCGTTGGCGCAGCACGGTAGCAGCGGTTTCGCGGTACGCCAATCAAAAGATTGAATCGTTCAGGACAGCCCATCCTCCCGCTCAGGAGAGGCTGGGAAGAAGATGGTGTCAGCGCTGCGGCGACCGCTGGCGGGTGGGAGCTTGAGGCGGCGGCCGGGGTGATTCCATGATCCGGGATGGATGCTCGCCATCACTCCCCGGTCATGATCGTCAGCCATTCGGCCCGGTGGCGACGGGCCGTGCCGGGTCGGCGCACCATTCGCTCCAGGAGCCGGCATACAGGCGTGAGCCGCCGAGGCCGGCGTGTTCCATGGCAAGGAGGTTGTGACAGGCGGTCACCCCCGATCCGCACTGATGAACGACTTCGGACAAGGCTCGGCCATTCACCAGTTTCAGAAACTCCTCCCTAAGCTGGTCGGGCGACTTGAAGTGGCCGTTTTCCAGGTTGTCGCGGAAGAAGCGATTGATCGCGCCCGGGATATGGCCTCCTACCGGGTCCAGGGTCTCGTTTTCACCCCGAAAGCGGTCGGGGCTGCGGGCGTCTACCACCAGCAGGTCGGATTGGCCGAGATGCGCCTCGACCAGCGCGAGCGGGACCATGATCGGCTGCATCACCGGCGAGAACCGGCGGGCCTGTCGCCGGGGGGTGCCCTGTTCCAGGGGCTGGGCCGCATCGCACCAGGCGCGAAACCCGCCATCCAGCACCGCGGCCTTGTCGTGACCCAGCCAGCGCAACATCGTCCATAGCCTGGCCGCGTACATGCCACCCACATCGTCATAGGCCACCACCTGGGTGTCGTTTCCGATGCCGACACTGCCGAGGCGGGCGGCGAACAGCTCGGGATCGGGCAGCGGATGGCGGCCGTTTTGCCCGTTCGTCGGGCCGGAAAGATCTTCGTCGAGATGCATGAAGATCGCGCCGGGAATATGGCCTTCGCGGTAAGCCGCGCGTCCGAACTCGAGGTCGGTCAGGGTATGGCGGCAATCAACGATGCACCAGTCGGGTGCGTCGAGGTTGGCGATCAGGTCTTCGACGCTGACCAGCGTACGATGGAACTCACTCACTCGGTGGCCTCCGGTTCTGCTTCCAGCCAGGTGCGAGCCTCATGTTCATCGCTGAAGACCAGCACTTCCGCGTCCACGAACAGCTGGGTGACCCAGGCGCTCCAGGTGAGCCACTGGTCCTGGGTCAACACCGCGATGCGGCCGAAGTCGTGCGCGTGCGCCCTGGAAAACTTGATTTCCTCCCAGGCGACGTCCAGTGTGAATCCGGCCATCTCGCGCAGGTCGAAGAGCAGGTTGACCGGGCCTTCGAACTTGACCTTGTAATTGACCAGCTCCTCGAACTCCTTGTAGTCGGCCAGCGTGAACTCGCCGAACACGGCCAGTGACACCAGACTGTTGTTATGGTCGATTGCGATCATCTTGGGCCTCCGGGCGTGGTCGTGGTATGCGAATCACTATATCCGCAGGCGTGGCCGGGTTCAATCGATACGGCATCGGATCCGTCGCCGTGAGGCTCCGCGGGCTATCGGTGCACAGCCTGGAGCCGAAGAAAGTGGCGCGCAAGCGGGTACCTGAACCCGGCGCTTCGCGGTAGGCTTGTGGAAACGATTGAGGAGAGCCTGCGATGGGTCATGTGCTCGCACTGGATCAAGGAACGACCAGCTCGCGTGCGATCGTGTTCGACGAATCGGGCCGTATGGTCGGTGTGTCGCAACGTGCCTTCGCCCAGCAATATCCTAAACCCGGCTGGGTCGAACATGATCCGGACGAGATTCTGCAGACCCAGCTCGATTGCGCGCGGGACGCGCTGGTCGATGCCGGCATAGAGGCGGGACAATTGGCCGCGGTCGGGATCACCAATCAGCGTGAGACGACCGTGGTGTGGGACCGGGCGAGTGGCCGGCCGATCGCACCGGCGATCGTATGGCAGGACCGGCGCACCGCTGCGGATTGCGACCGTCTGCGCGAGGCGGGCGCGGCCGAAACGATACGCGCCCGCACGGGTCTCGAACTCGACGCCTATTTTTCGGCGACCAAGCTCGCCTGGCTGCTCGATGCCGTGCCGGGTGCGAGGGCGCGTGCCGAACGGGGAGAGCTGCTGTTCGGCACCGTCGATACCTGGCTCATCTGGCATCTCACCGGCGGGGTCGCGCATGTGACCGATCCCGGCAATGCAGCCAGGACGATGCTTTACAACATCCACTCCCTGAAATGGGATGTCGAACTGCTGGCCTTGTTCCGGATTCCAGCCGGAATGCTGCCGCAGGTGGTGGACAGCATCGGCGTCTGCGGCGAAACGCGCGCGGATAGGCTTGGGGCGACGGTGCCGATCGCCGGCATAGCGGGCGATCAACAGGCTGCGACTTTTGGTCAGGCCTGTTTTTCGCCCGGCATGGCCAAGAATACCTACGGTACCGGCTGCTTTCTGCTGATGAATACCGGCGGGCATGCGGTCACTTCGACCAACCGCCTGCTGACCACGATCGCCTGGAAGCATCGTGACGAGACCACTTATGCGCTCGAAGGCAGCATCTTCATCGGCGGGGCGCTGGTGCAGTGGTTGCGCGACGGCCTCGGCCTCATCCGCCAGTCGCACGAGGTCGAGGCGCTGGCCGCTTCGGTGCCGGACAGCGGCGGGGTGGTGCTGGTGCCGGCCTTTACCGGGCTGGGGGCGCCGTACTGGGATGCCTATGCCCGGGGTACGCTGATCGGCCTGACCCGTGGCACCGGTGCCGGCCATATCGCGCGGGCGGCGCTGGAGGCGATCGCGTTGCAGACGGTCGATCTGGTCGACGCGATGAAGCGCGATGGCGCGGCCGAACTGACCGAGCTGCGGGTCGATGGCGGCGCGGCGGCCAACGACTTGCTGATGCAGGTCCAGGCCGACCTGCTCGGCGTGCCGGTGGTCAGGCCCCGCATGCTGGAGACCACCGCGCTCGGTGCGGCCTATATGGCAGGACTGGGCGCCGGAGTCTGGCGTGGTACCGACGAGCTGGCCTCGCAATGGGTGGAGGACCGGCGCTTCGAGCCGGCTATCGACCCGCAGCGACGCGCCGATCTGCTCGCGAACTGGCACCGCGCGATCGAGCGCGCCCGTGCCTGGGCTCCGGCGGATTGACATCATGGTCGCCGGGGCGGACGCCTCATGATCGCACGGGCATGCCCCGGCCGGCTGGATAGGGACGAGCTCGCGCGGCGCGTGGATGCGACGCCGCAGTGGGACGTCATCGTCGTCGGTGGCGGGGCGACCGGACTCGGCTGTGCGGTGGATGCCGCGGCGCGGGGGCATTCGGTCCTGTTGCTCGAGGCGCATGATTTCGCGAAAGGGACCAGTTCCCGCTCGACCAAGCTGATTCACGGTGGTGTCCGCTATCTGGCGCAGGGCGATCTGTCGTTGGTACGTGAGGCCTTGATCGAACGCTCTCGCCTGCTGGTCAACGCGCCGCACCTGGTCCATCCGTTGCGCCTGGTGGTGCCGGCCTATCGCTGGATGGACAAGGTCCGCTTCGCCGCCGGACTGACGCTGTACGACATGCTGGCCGGACGGTTCGGAATCGAATCGTGCAGGGTGCTCGATCGCGCTGCAACACTGGCGGCGTTGCCGTCCCTGGAGCCGGAGGGGCTGCGCGGCGGTCTGGCCTTTTCGGACGCCCAGTTCGATGACGCGCGCCTCGCGATCAGCCTGATGCGGAGCCTCTTCGCGCACGGCGGCGTCGCCCTCAACTACGCCGCGGTCGAGGCGCTGCGATTCGAAAACCACCGCGTCGTCGGTGTGCGGGCGCGCGATCGCGAGAGCGGGCGCGTAATGGACCTCTCCGCCCGCAGCGTGATCAATGCGACCGGGGTGTGGGCCGATACCTTGCGTCGTTTCGAACGACCGACCCTGTCAGCCTTGATGCGTCCCAGCCAGGGCGTGCATCTCGTCGTCGATCGCCGCTTTCTGCCGGGCGCCACAGCCATGCTCGTGCCGGAAACGCCGGACGGGCGGGTGCTGTTCCTGATTCCGTGGCGCGACAAGGTGCTGATCGGTACCACCGATACGGTTCGTCAGGATTGCCCGCTAGAACCGGAGCCGCTGGAAGGCGAGGTGGATTTCATCCTCGCCACGGCCGCCCGCTATCTCGAGGAGCCGCCGTCGCGAGCAGATGTCTTGAGCCTGTTTGTCGGATTGCGACCGCTGATCGATGCCGACCACAAGGTGGATACCGGCAAGTTGTCTCGCGAGCATCTGATCGAGGTTTCGCCGGCCGGCTTGATTACCGTCACTGGCGGGAAATGGACCACTTATCGCAGGATGGCCGAGGAGACCCTCGACACGGCCGAAGCGCATGGGCACTTGCCCCGCCGCCCTTGCGTCACCGCCGAACTGCGCCTGCATGGTGCGGAACTGGGCGCGACGGGCTGGGCATCGGGCGGGGTGATGCCGGCCGAGCTCGCCGGATTGCCCGGCGCTGACCGTGTCCTGTTGGACGACCCGCGGCTGACCGAAGCCGGCGTCAGGCATCCGGTGAGGTACGAGATGGCCCGAACCGTGGAGGACGTGCTGGCCAGGCGCTATCGACTGCTGTCTCTCGATGCCGATGCCGCCAGCCGGGTCGCACAAGGGGTCGCGGAGATCCTCGCCGACGAACTCGGCCATCGCCCGCCGTGGGTGGAGGCACAGGTGCGGGGGTTCCAGGCGTTGGCCGCCCGCTGCCGCCCCGGGCCGGGTCCATGATCGGGCGCTGACGGCCTTCAGGCGCGATGAACGGTGCGTAAGCCGGAGACGCGGTGCCGGCCATCCGGTCGTCAGTGACCCGCTCTGCTCTTGATCCTGACTTCGGCGATCAGACCGCCGGCCGGGTCATTCCTCAGGCTGACCTCGCCACCTTGCGCGCGCATCAGATTGCGGGCGATGGCCAGGCCGAGGCCGGTGCCGCCGGTCTCGCGGTTGCGCGACGCCTCGGTCCGGTAGAAGGGTTCGAACACCTTGTTGAGTTCGGCTTCGTCCAGGCCGGGCCCTTGGTCATGGATGCGGACCAGCATCGCGTCGTCCTGGGGAGTGACCTCGATCTCGACCCGTTCGCCGAACTTGATGCCGTTATCGACCAGATTCCACAGCGACCGCTTCAATGCCACCGCATCGCCCAGGCACGGCGCGTTGGCCCGGCCTCGCAATGCGACCGGCCAACCCATGTCCTGTGCGTCCGCGACCAGCGCCTCGAGCAGCGCATCGAGATCGACCATGCCGATCTGCAGCGGTGCGCCCAGGCTGCGCGCGAAATCCATGCCCTCGTTGGCCAGTGCCTGCATCGCGTCGAGGTCGGACTGTATCCGGCCCCGTAGCGACTCGTCCTCGACTTGCTCGGCGCGCAGCCGCAAACGCGTGATCGGGGTGCGCAAATCGTGGGTGATCGCGGCCAGGATTCGGGTGCGTTCGCTGACATGCTCGCGGATCCGCCGCTGCATCTGGTTGAAGGCCGAAGCGGCCTGGGCGACTTCGGTCGGGCCTTCGGCGGTCATGGGTGGGCGATCTGGATCCTCGCCGATGGCCTTGGCCGCTTCGGCAAGACGGGACAGCGGCCGGGTCGCGATCCGCACGGCAAGCCAGGTCAGCAGGGTGACGCCGAGAATCAGGGCCGCCAGCGCCGCCAACACCCGTGGCAGCGGGGTCGGGCTGGCGGCGCTGGAGGAGGGGGCGAGCGGAGGGAGTTGCAACCTGATGGTCAGTGGCGAGCCGTCCGAGAGCCGCACGAAAGCGATCAAGCGCGCATGGTGGGGGCGCTCCTCGCCCCGCGGCGGCAGAGCGAGGACCGTTACCTCGCGTTCCGGGAGCGCCTGGGTCAGCGCCTGGACCAGCTCGAACCGGTCCGGAAGGGGGCGGGCCTCGGCCGGGGGGGCGGACAAGCTGGGCCGCAGCCGACGGCGCCCCATGGTCTCTATCCATCGCTCGCGCTCGCCGGGCGAGAGCTGGTCGATGATGTCGATAGAAGCGGCTATCTCGCGCGCGACGCCCTCGAAGAGCACGCCGCGGTCGAAGCGGTCACGCTCGCCGAGGAAGAGCGCGAAGCTCACCGCCAGCACCGCGCTGATGCCGATCAGCCAGATCAGCATCAGGCGCGCGAAAAGCGTGCGGGGCGCGAGAGGCAGGCGCATGCCCATCAGGGGACCGTGTCTACCGTGCTGGCGAGCACATAGCCACCGTTGCGGACGGTCTTGATGATGCTCGGGTCGCGGGCGTTCTCGTTCAGCCGCTGGCGAACCCGGCTGACCATCAGGTCGATCGAGCGGTCGAACACATCGGCTTCGCGCCCCCGGGTCAGCTCCATCAACTGGTCGCGGCTGAGCACGCGCTGCGGGTGGGAGAGAAAGACGCACAGCAGCCGATACTCGGCGCCGGACAGCGGGACGACCATGCCGTCCGGTGCGATCAGATGGCGTGCGACGGTGTCCAGTCGCCACCCCGAGAAGCGATATTCGCGCACATCCTGCGCCTCGCCGGTGTCCAGATTGGGCGGCAGCGCCCGGGTACGGCGCAGCACGGCGCGCACCCGGGCGAGCAGTTCGCGCGGGACGAAGGGCTTGGCCAGATAGTCGTCCGCGCCCATCTCCAGGCCTAGGATGCGGTCCATGTCGTCGCCACGCGCGGTCAACATCAGCACCGGCGTCGCTGCATGACGGTGTTCGCTGCCGCGCAGGTTGCGACACAGCGTGAGGCCGTCCTCGCCCGGCATCATGATGTCGAGCACGATCAGGTCCACCTGGTGGCGTTCGAGCGCGTCCTTCATCTCGCGCCCGTTGGCCGCGGTGGTGCAGCGCAAGCCCTGCTTGGTCAGGTAGTCGGCCAGCAGGGAGCGTATCTCGCGATCGTCATCGACGATCAGAACGTGATCTTGTGAGCTGTTCATCCGATGGGTTCAAGATCCTCGCGGAAAGTCATGACGGATGGTCTGTCCGGGCAAGCGGTATCAGGTGGCGATCATGTTGTCGCGGTGGATCATTTCGGGTTGATCCATGTAGCCCAGAATTGCCTCGATCTGCTGGCTGGGCTTGCGCGCGATACGCCGGCATTCCGAACTCGAGTAGTTGACCAGGCCGCGCGCGATCTCGTCGCCGCCCAGCGTGCGACAGGCGACCACCGCACCGCGCTCGAATTCGCCCTGGACTTCGACCACGCCCACCGGCAGCAGGCTGCGACCGCTGCGCAGTGCGGTCAAGGCGCCGTCGTCCAGGATCAGGCTGCCGGCCAGTTGCAGGTGGTCGGCCAGCCATTGCTTGCGCGCGGCCAGGCGGGTGCTGGTGGCGTACAGCAACGTGCCCAGTGGTTCGGCGCTGGCGAGCCGGATCAAGACGTCGGGCTCGTGTCCGCTGGCGATGCAGGTGTGGGCGCCGCTGCGCGCGGCGCGGCGCGCAGCCCGGACCTTGGTGATCATGCCGCCACGGCTGATGCCGCTGCCGGCACCGCCGGCCATCGCCTCGTAGGCCTTGTCTTCGGCCTGGCCTTCCGAGATCAGGGTCGCGGATGGATCCCGGCGCGGGTCGGCGGTGTACAGGCCCTTCTGGTCGGTCAGGATGATCAGCGCGTCGGCTTCGACCAGATTGGCGACCAGCGCGCCGAGGGTGTCGTTGTCGCCGAACTTGATCTCGTCGGTGACGATGGTGTCATTCTCGTTGATGATGGGCACCACCCCGAGGTCGAGCAGGGTGGTCAGGGTCGAGCGGGCGTTCAGGTAGCGTTCCCGGTCGGCGAGGTCCTCATGGGTCAGCAGGATTTGAGCGGTATGCAGCCCGTACTGGGAGAAGGCTTCTTCGTAGGCCTGGACCAAGCCCATCTGACCGACCGCCGCCGCGGCCTGGAGCTTGTTCATCTCGTGCGGACGCCGGGCCCAGCCCAGGCGTTGCATGCCGGCTGCGATCGCGCCGGAGGAGACCAGCGCGACTTGTTTGCCGGCCGCGCGCAGCGCGGCGATCTGGCGGGCCCAGTCGGCCAGTGCGGCCTTGTCCAGGCCGGTACCGTTGTTCGTGACGAGCGCACTGCCGACCTTCACGACCAGGCAGCGCGCCGAGCGCACTTTTTCTCTCATGGCATTCAGCGGGAAGAGGAGTCTTTGTCTTGTTCGGCGGGGTGGCGGGGAGCGTCGTCGCCGTCATCGTCGAGGTCGTCGCCACTGTCGTCATCATCCAGATCGTCGCCTTCGAGGTCGTCGGGCCAGGTGTCGTCGTCGTCCGGCGCGGGTTGTGTGGCCTGTTCGGCGGCCAGCCTGGCCTTCTCGGCGGCGATCTCGGCATTGACCTTGTCGAGGTGGTCCTGGATCGCGAACACCAGTTCGCGCACACCGGTAGCCTTGATCGCCGAAATCTCGAAGTGGCGCTCGACCGCGCCATAGGCCTCGAGAAAGGCTGCGACCCGTTCGGCACGTTCCTCTTCGGCAATGAGATCGAGCTTGTTCAGCACCAGCCAGCGCGGTTTCAGGTACAGATCCTCGTCGTATTTGCGCAACTCCTCGACGATGGCCTGGGCCTCGCGGACCGGATCGACCTCGGGGTCGAACGGCGCCAGATCGACCAGATGCAGCAGGATGCGGGTCCGTTGCAGATGGCGCAGGAATTGATGGCCCAGTCCGGCGCCTTCGGCCGCGCCTTCGATCAGGCCGGGAATGTCGGCGATCACGAAGCTGCGGTTCTCGTCGGTCCGGACCACGCCCAGGCTGGGATGCAGCGTGGTGAACGGATAGTCGCCCACCTTCGGCCGGGCAGCCGAGACCGCGCGGATGAAGGTCGACTTGCCGGCATTCGGCATGCCGAGCAATCCGACGTCGGCCAACACCTTGAGTTCAAGGTGCAGGCTGCGGCGCTCGCCTTCCTCGCCCATGGTGCGTTTGCGCGGGGCGCGATTGACGCTGGACTTGAAGTGGATGTTGCCCAGGCCGCCGCGTCCGCCACGCGCGATGCGAACCCGCTTGCCGTCCTCGTCGAGATCGGCGATCAATTCGCGGGTTTCGAGGTCGCTGATTACGGTGCCGACCGGCATGCGCAGCACGACGTCGTCACCCCCCTTGCCGTAGCAGTCCTTGCTCTGGCCGTTTTCACCGCGCTCGGCACGAAAGGTGCGCGTGTAGCGGAAGTCGATCAGGGTGTTGATGTTGCGGTCGGCCACGGCGTAGATGCTGCCGCCCCGGCCGCCGTCACCGCCGTCCGGTCCGCCACGCGGAACGAACTTCTCGCGTCTGAACGAGGCGCTACCGTTACCGCCGTCTCCGGCGATGACCTCGATGCGTGCTTCGTCGAAGAATTTCATGTCTGTATGTCTTGCAAAAACAAAAAAGCCCTATCGCAAGGATAGGGCTTTTTCAGGTCGGATGCCGACGATCAGGCCGCTTCGGGCACGATCGTGACGGTACGACGCCTGGTGGGACCCTTGACCGAGAACTGGACGGTGCCGTTGGTCAGTGCGAACAGGGTGTGATCCTTGCCCATACCGACGTTGTCACCCGGGTGGTATTCGGTGCCGCGCTGGCGGACGATGATGTTGCCCGCCACGACGGCCTGGCCACCATAGCGCTTGACGCCGAGTCGTTTTGATTCTGAGTCGCGACCGTTACGGGAACTGCCGCCGGCTTTCTTGTGTGCCATGACGCATTACCTCCTGCTTCAGGCCGAAATCGCTTCGATGCGAATTTCGGTGTAGTTCTGACGATGGCCCTGGTGCTTCTGGTAGTGCTTGCGCCGGCGCATCTTGAAAATCTTGACCTTGTCGTGACGACCGTGGGAAACCACGGTGGCCTTGACTGCGGCGCCCGAGACCACTGGCGTGCCGATCTGAACCGACTCGCCTTCACCGACCATCAAAACCTGGTCGAGAGTGATTTCGGAGCCCACGTCGGCCGGTATCTGTTCTACCTTGATCTTTTGGCCAGCGGCAACGCGATACTGCTTGCCACCGGTTTTTATCACCGCGTACATGGTGTAACTCCAGTTGATGGGTTTTGCAAAGAATCGAGCATTTTGCAGATTCGGTCGATATTAGTCAAGAAAATCAGCAGTCAAACGGTCGGTTCGGAGTCGCCTTCCCGCTGCTCCGGGATCGGGCCGAGCAATGGCAGGACGACATCCAGCGCATGCCCCACGGTGCGGTAATGCGCATGCGGCTTGAGGCGCTCCCACAGGCCGGTGCGTTCCATCGGGTCGATGATCTGTTTCTTCAGGCCGCAAAAGGCCAGGGTGCGCCCTTCTGTGCGCAAGCGCTCCTGCAGGCTGGAAATGGCGTGCAGTCCGCTTGCGTCGATCGCGTTGATGCCGGTGCCCGACACCATCAGCATGGCGACGTTGGGCTGGGCTTGTACCGCTTCGAGCGCTGCCTTCTCGAAAGCCTCGGAAGTGACGAACGTGAGCGGACTGTCGAAGCGCAGGACGACCAGCCTGGGGTGCGGATGCTCCAGGCCGAAGCGCTCGAGGTCGCGATAGGTGCCGTCCGGATGCAGCCCGAGCATCACGGTGCGCGGTTGCATGTCGCGATAAAGCATCAGCGACAGCGACAGCAGCAGACCGGTCATGATCCCGATCTGGATGTTGGGGGCGAAGGCGAGGGTGGTGACGAAAGTCGCAGCCGAGGCGATGCCGTCGTCGCGACTGGCCTGCCAGGCACGACGCAGCGCCTTGAAGTCGAGCAGGCTGGAGACGACCAGCAGGATCACGGCGGCAAGTGCCGCGTTGGGCATGTGCCATAGAAGCGGCGTCAGATAAAGCAGGGTCAGCACCACGAAACCGACCGATATCAACGAAGAGAGGCCGGTCCTGGCGCCGGTCGCGAAGTTCAGGGCCGAGCGCGAAAACGATGCGCTGACCGGCATCGAGCCGGAGAAGGCCGACGCGATCTTGGCGATGCCCTGGCCAATCAGTTCCTGGTTCTGCTGCCATTTTTCACCCGTCCGCCCGGTGATCAGTGTGGCGCTCGAGGTGGCCTCCATGAAGCTGACCAGCCCGATGATGAAAGCGGCCGGCAGCAGTGCCAGCGCCATGCCCCAGTCGATGACCGGCAGCGACGGGAGCGGCAGTCCGGCCGGGATCTCGCCGATCACCGCGCCGCCGCGCTCGGCATAGCCGGTCATTGCGGAAACGACCGTGGCCGCCGCGACCACCAGCAGCACGCCGGGCAGCTTGGGTGCGATCCTTCGTAGTACCAGCAGACAGGCGAACGAGCCCAGGCCGAAGAGCAGGGACCACGGGTTGGCCGAGCCGAGTTTGGCGACCAGATGCCAGAAGTCGATCAAAAAATGATCGCTGCGCTCCATGCCCAGTCCCAGCAGTGACGGAATCTGCGACAGGCAGATCAGCAACGCGGCCGCGTTGATGAAGCCGGTCATGACCGAGCGCGACAGCAGGTTGAGCAACCAGCCCAGCCTGAGCGCCCCCAGGCCAAGCTGCACCAGTCCCGACATCAGCGCGAGCAGGATGGCCAGGGTCAGGAATTCCGGTGTGTCGGGCCGGGCAAATGGCATCAGGCTGGCGCCGGTCAGGAGCGCAGTCAGTGCAACCGGGCCGGTGGACAATTGCGCGCAGGAGCCGAACAGTGCCGCAACGATTGCCGGCAGCACGCAGGCATACAAGCCGATGTAGGGGGGTAGCGAGGCGAGCTGGGCGTAGGCGAGCGCCTGCGGGATCATCACCAGCGCCACCGTGACCCCGGCGACGACGTCTCCGCGGATGCCATGCTCGCGCCACTTCCGTCGCCAGGACAGGAAGGGCAGCAATCGTTCGGTCAGCTTGTGATCGGTCGAAACCATTTGTCTGGACTTCTGTGCCGGCTGCGATCCTGCGATCTGCGGCCCGAAAGCGGAAGGAGCGGTCGCTCAGGTTACCGTATAAGCTCTAGAATGCAATCAGCGGCGCCCGATCGTCGCTGCGGCTGCGGATCGAGCCGACATACGAGAGGATGTCGTGGCAGGAGGAGAGCATGGCCGACTTATTCGAGAATCCGATGGGCTTGATGGGCTTCGAGTTCGTCGAGTTCGCCTCGCCGACCCCGAACGTGCTCGAACCGGTGTTCGAGAGGCTCGGCTTCACGTTGGTGGCGCGACATCGCTCCAAGGACGTGAGCTTGTTTCGCCAGGGCGGGATCAATTTCATCGTCAACTACGAACCCCGTAGCCTGGCCTATTACTTCGCTGCAGAGCATGGGCCCTCGGCTTGCGGCATGGGTTTTCGGGTCAGGGATGCGCAGGCCGCTTACAGGCGTGCGCTGGAACTCGGGGCGCAGCCGGTGGATATTCCGACCGGCCCGATGGAGCTGCGCCTGCCGGCGATCAAGGGGATTGGCGGGGCGCCGTTATACCTGATCGATCGTTTCGAGGATGGACAGTCGATCTATGACATCGACTTCCATTTCGTGGACGGGGTGGACCGCCACCCGGTCGGGCACGGCCTGAAGTTCATCGATCACCTCACCCACAATGTCTATCGCGGGCGCATGGCCTACTGGGCCGGCTTCTACGAGAAGCTTTTCAATTTCAGGGAAGTCCGCTACTTCGACATCAAGGGCGAGTACACCGGGCTTACTTCCAAGGCGATGACCGCGCCGGACGGCAGGATACGCATCCCGCTCAACGAAGAGGCCTCGGGAAAGACCGGCCAGATCGAGGAGTTCCTGATGCAGTTCAACGGCGAGGGCATCCAGCACATCGCGCTCTACACCGATGACATCCTGGCCTCGTGGGATGGCCTGAAGCGAGCCGGCCTGCCGTTCATGACCGCGCCGCCCGCGACCTACTACGAAATGCTGGAGACCCGTCTGCCCGGACATGGTCAGCCGGTCGAGGCACTGCAGGCGCGTGGCATTCTGCTGGACGGCAACACAGAGGGCGAGAAGCCGAGGCTGTTGTTGCAGATCTTCTCCGGGACATTGCTGGGTCCGGTGTTCTTCGAGTTCATCCAGCGCACGGGAGACGAAGGTTTTGGCGAGGGCAACTTCAAGGCCTTGTTCGAGTCGATCGAAAGAGACCAGATTCGCCGGGGCGTGCTGCAAGCCTGATCGCACATTTGACAAGAACCTCTCTCGTGGCGCGCCTGCGGTCGTGTTGGAACAGTCGGCAGGTGGTCATCCCTCTTCGGCTCCCGGCATCGAGGGCGAGGGTTGTGCCGCAATCACAAGGTCGGTAGTGACAGGGGGAACATCGTGTTCTACCATTCTAAGTTGTCAGACAAATTTGGCGGGGCGTGCGGATGAGTGTGATGTCCGGTGGAGCGGGTAAACGTTTGCGCTCGGCGAGGCTCAGCGACGAGGTTGCCGAGAAGCTCGCGCACTGGATCCTGGCCGAGAAGTTCGCGCCAGGGGTGCAACTGCCCACCGAGAAAACCTTGTGCGAGCGTTTCGGTGTCAGTCGGGCCGTGATCCGCGAGGCGATCTCCCGCTTGAAGGCGGACGGCTGTGTCACCACGCGTCAGGGGGCTGGGGCCTTCGTGGCGGCCTTGCCGGGGGAGGCCAGCTTTCGCCTGGCCGCGCCGGGCCCGGTCACCGTGGAGACGCTGCCCAGGGAGTTGTCGGATGTGTTCGAGTTGCGCTACCTGATGGAGACCGGTGCGGCCGAACTTGCCGCGATGCGCCGCACGGCCGCTGATCTGGCGAGAATGGCGTCGGCGATGGAGCGCATGCGCCGTGCCATCGAGCTCGGCACCGACGCGGTCGCGGATGATGACGAATTTCATGTCGCCGTGGCGGCGGCGACCCAGAATCCGCAGTTGGCGCGTTTTCAGGCATTCATGGGTCACCAGTTGACCGATTCGCGGGTGCCGACCTGGAACCAGACCGGTCATCAGGCGGGAAGGGCGAGACGGGCGCAGCAGGAGCATGAGGAGATTTATCACGCGATCGCGACAGGCGATCCGGTTGCTGCCCGCAATGCCGCGGCGGCACATCTGGTAGAGGCGGCGACGCGGCTGGGGCTCGATCCGACGCGCTGGCGTGTCACCGATCAGGAGGAGAAAGGCGAATGAGTGCGATCTCGGAGGCCGTACTGGCTGGCGAGCAGGAAGGTGACTATTCGGCGGTGGACAAGGCACGTGTGGTCGAAGCCCTGTCGCGGGTGTTGCCGGCCGGCAGTCTGATGTACGAATCGGAGGATCTCAAACCATACGAATGCGATGGTTTGTCGGCCTACAGGCAGATGCCGATGGTGGTGGTTTTGCCGACCACCGAGGATCAGGTCGTGTCCATCCTCAAAATTTGCCATGAACTGCAGGTGCCGGTGGTCGCCCGTGGTGCGGGTACCGGGCTTTCCGGCGGGGCGACCCCGCATGCCTTCGGAGTGTTGCTGTCGCTGGCACGCTTCAACCGCATCCTGTCGGTCGATCCGCATTCACGACTCGCGGTGGTGCAGCCGGGGGTGCGCAATCTCGCGATTTCAGAGGCGGTCGCGGTGCATGAACTTTACTATGCGCCGGATCCTTCGTCCCAGATCGCCTGCACGATTGGAGGCAATGTCGCCGAGAACTCGGGCGGGGTGCATTGCCTGAAATACGGCCTCACCGTGCACAACGTTCTGAAGGTCAGGGGCGTGACCATTGCTGGCGAGATCGTCGAGTTCGGCAGCCTCGCGCCCGATGCCCCAGGCTACGATCTGCTCGCGGCAGTGATCGGATCCGAGGGCATGCTCGCGGTCGTCACCGAGGTGGTGGTCAAGCTCACGCCGAAACCGCAGTTGGCGCAATGTGTGCTCGCCGCGTTCGACGATGTGGTCAAGGCGGGCGACGCGGTCGCTGCGATCATCGCGGCCGGCATCATTCCGGCGGGTCTCGAGATGATGGACCAGCCCGCCACGGTCGCAGTAGAGGACTTCGTTCATGCCGGTTACCCGCTGGACGCCAAGGCCATCCTGTTGTGCGAATCCGATGGCACGCCGGAAGAGGTGGCCGACGAGATCGCGCGGATGCGCCAGGTCCTCGAGGCCGGGGGCGCGACCGAGGTGCGTGTCTCGCGGGACGAAGCCGAGCGAATGCGTTTCTGGGCGGGGCGCAAGGCGGCATTCCCCGCAGCCGGCAGGCTCTCGCCCGACTACTACTGCATGGACGGCACGATCCCACGCAAGCGCGTGGGCGAAATGCTCGAGGCGATCCAGAGCATGGAGCGCAAGTACGACCTGCGCTGCATCAACGTCTTTCATGCCGGTGACGGCAACCTGCATCCACTGATCCTGTTCGATGCCAACCAGCCGGGCGAACTCGAGCGGGCCGAGGAATTCGGTGCCGACATCCTGGAGTTGTCGGTCGAACTGGGTGGGACGGTCACTGGCGAACACGGCGTCGGCATCGAGAAGATCAATCAGATGTGCTCGCAGTTCACCCGGCCCGAACTGGCGATGTTCTTCCGGGTCAAGGCGGCCTTCGACCCGGCCGGGCTGCTCAATCCGGGCAAGGCGATCCCGACCTTGAATCGCTGTGCCGAGTACGGCCGCATACGGGTCAGTGGGGGGCAGTTGCCGCATCCGGAACTGCCCCGTTTCTGAGGCGAGGATGGGTCAGCGATGAGTACCGGGTGGATACAGTTTTTGCTGGTGGTGGTGCCGGTGATGTCCTTGATCGGATCCTGGCTGGCACTTCGAGCCGTGGCCGGTTGGCAGGCGCAACGTGATCAACAGGACGCATCCTCGGAATGGGGGTTTCATGAAGGAAGTGATTGAGCGCTGGCAGGCACGGGTCCGGCAAGCGGCCTCGGCCGGCACACCGCTGCGGATCCAGGGGGGCGGGTCAAAGGATTTCTATGGCGGGTCGTGTGCCGGAGAGTCGTTCGATACCCGCGAGTTGAGCGGAGTCGTCAGCTATGAGCCGACCGAGCTGGTCGTCACCGTGCATGGCGGCACCCCGCTGGTGGAACTAGAGAACGTGCTGGCCGGGCAAGGCCAGATGCTGGCCTTCGAGCCGCCCCATTTCGGTCCCGGGGCGACGGTGGGTGGCGCGGTTGCGACCGGCCTGTCCGGTCCGCGTCGATTGGCCGCCGGTGCGGTGCGGGATTTCGTGCTCGGCGTCCGTATCATCGACGGGCGGGGCGACTTGCTCTCCTTTGGCGGACAGGTGATGAAGAACGTCGCCGGCTATGACGTTTCGCGGCTGGTTTGTGGCAGCCTAGGCACCCTCGGGCCCATCGTCGATGTCTCGCTCAAGGTCCTGCCCCGTCCGGCGCTGGAGGCCAGTCTGCGCTTCGCGATGAACGAGGCCGAGGCGGTCGAGGCGCTGAACCGCTGGGGCGGACAGCCCCTGCCGATCTCGGCGTCCGCCTGGCATGGGGGCGTGTTGATGGTGAGGTTGTCCGGTGCGCCGGCCGCAGTTGCGTCGGCCGTAACAAGGCTGGGGGGCGAGACGGTGCCCGACCCGGAAGCGACCTCTTTCTGGATCTCGGTCAGGGAGCAGCAGCATGCCTTCTTCGCCGATTCCACAGAGAACGGGGGCGTGTTATGGCGGCTGGCAGTGCCGACTGCGGCGCCGTGGCTGGGACTGGACGGTGATCAGCTGATCGAGTGGGGCGGCGGGTTGCGCTGGCTTCGCACTGCTGCGTCCGCCGAGCGGGTTCGCGAACGCGCGATCGCGCTGGGCGGGCATGCCACCCGATTCCGGGGCGGGGAGGCGTCGGTACCCGCGTTCCAGCCGTTGTCGCCGGCCCTGATGCAGATTCAGCGCCAGCTCAAGCAGGCATTCGACCCCGCGGGGATTTTCAATCCGGGCCGACTCTACAACGGATTCTGAACATGCAGACCCAGCTTGCCGATTTCATCAAGGACACCCCGGAAGGCCGCGAGGCGGACGAGATTCTCCGCAAGTGCGTGCCTTGTGGATTTTGCACCGCAACCTGTCCGACCTATCAACTGCTAGGAGACGAGCTGGATGGCCCCCGGGGCAGGATCTATCTGGTCAAACAGTTGCTGGAAGGCGCGCCCGTCACCGAGAAAACCCGCTTGCATCTGGACCGCTGCCTGACCTGCCGCTCCTGCGAGACGACCTGTCCGTCGGGCGTGCATTACAGCCGGCTGGCCGATATCGGGCGTGGCATCGTCGAACAGCGCGTGCCGCGTCAGGGCATGGACCGGGCCGTACGCTGGGCGCTGCGCGAGTTTGTACCGCGCACCAAACTGTTCGGTGCCGCGATGGGCATGGGGCGTGCGGTTCGAGGATTGCTGCCGGCCAAGCTCAAGGAAAAAGTGCCGGAAAGTCGCCCGGCGGGGGGCTGGCCGGCACCCCGCCATTCGCGGCGCATGCTCGCGCTGGCCGGTTGCGTGCAGCCGTCCATGGCCCCTTCGATCAATGCCGCGGCGGCGCGGGTGCTCGACGCGGTCGGCGTATCCCTGCAGGAGTTGCCCGGCGCTGGCTGCTGCGGCGCAGTCCGCTTCCACCTGAACGATCAGGACGGCGGGCGGGCAGATGCCCGCCGCAACATCGATGCCTGGTGGCCGGCGATCGCGCGTGGCGAGATCGAGGCGATCGTGATGACCGCATCCGGTTGCGGGACCCAGGTCAAGGACTACGGCCATATGCTCGCCGCCGACCCGGCCTATGCGAAAAAGGCCGAGACGGTGGCCGGTCTCACCCGTGATATCAGCGAAATCGTCGCGGGTGAAAGCGAACGCCTGGCGCCCTTGCTCGGGAGCGATGGCACCCGCCCGCGCGAAAAGGTCGCCTTTCATGCCCCCTGCACCTTGCAGCACGGATTGAAAATCCGCGGTGTGGTCGAAAAGCTGCTGGGCGCGGCGGGTTTCGAGACAACGCCGGTGCGGGATGGGCATCTGTGCTGCGGTTCGGCCGGTACCTACTCGATCCTGCAGCCGGCGTTGTCCGGACGCCTGCGCGAGAACAAACTGGCCGCCCTGACCGAGGGCGGTGCGGCGCGCATCGCCTCGGCCAATATCGGTTGCATCACCCACCTCGAGGCCGGCGCGACCGTACCGGTGAGGCACTGGATCGAGTTGCTCGACGAGCGCTTGCACGGCAGGCCGGGTTGAGTTGGGGGGACAGTCGCCTGCTACGCCGGAGCGGGGCGTTGAATTGCTGCTCTTCGCTACCGCTAACGGCCATGGCGTCGGTCCTCCCAGTTCACGAAAGCCATAATGAACGTTTCCCTCCTCCCCAACCCCCGCTCCGCGCCCCACGGATCGGTTTGCACCCCGGCCCGTGGGGCGCGAAGCTAAAGCCCGCCTTCGCCCCGCAAGCGAGCAAGGGAAGCTGAGTGAGTCGCCACGGCGACTTTCACGTCAAGCATTGTTCGCGACCAGAATCTTGGCATCGGCCTCGGCGACTTTCTCGTCGTCCTGGTTGGTGCAGACCCCGCTGAGGCTGACCATGCCGCCCTGATGCTTGGGCTTGTCGGCCAGTTCGGCCACAGTCCAGGCTATGGTCAGCGTGTCTCCGGGGCGCACCGGGGCGGTAAAGCGCGAGGTGTGTTCGACATAGGCGATGGCAGTGCCGTGGAAGATCATGCCGAGTTGCGCCGCCATGAACGAGGTCGTCAGGTAGCCGTGTGCGATCCGGGTGCCGAAGCGGCTGCCTTCGGCGAAGCGCTGGTTGATGTGCAGCGGGTTGAAATCACCGAACAGACCGGCACCCAGCACGATATGGGTTTCAGTCAGTGTCATCGTGGTGGTGAAAACGTCACCCGGTTTGATCTCGTTGTATCCACGTCCTGGAAACACGGTTTGCTCCTTTTCTATCCGATAGTGTGTTGTCCGTGACATTTGTCACGAATGCTGGGTCAAGCGTGAGGCCGATGACCGTGAAGTGTGCCCGATCTGGCAGGCCTGTTGCTATGATTTCTCATTGCCAGACTTTGTCAGACCATGCCACTCACCGTTGAGACTTGTGTAGCCCGTCATGTCGGCGATCGGGCCGAGCAGCAGGACAAAGTCACCTTGCTGCCCCACCCGACCCGGCCTGGCATGATGATGGCTGTGCTCGCCGACGGGATGGGCGGGCATAGCGGTGGGTCCATGGCTGCCGAACAGGTGCTGCTCAAGGCCCGCCAGAACTTCGAGGCTTTCAAACCCACGACCGAGACCCCCCGCCACCTGCTGGAAAGCATCGTCAATGAAGCGCATGTGGTGATTCGCCTGACCCGCTTTACCACCGAGAAGGATCCGCACAGCACCGCGGTGGTCTTGCTGCTTCAGCCGGACCGGGTGGACTGGGTGCATTGCGGAGATTCGCGAATCTATCATTTTCGCGGTGAGACCGTGCTCAGCCGCAGCCTCGATCATTCGGTCGTCGGGGAGTTGCAGCGACGCGGACGCCTGGATGCCGCCGCCGCAATGACCCACCCGCAGCGAAACGTGCTGTTGTCCTGCCTGGGCAGCGATCGAGAACCTCAGATGAGCTTCGGTGAAACTTCGCCCTTGACCGCCGGCGACAGCTTTTTGCTGTGTTCGGACGGATTGTGGGCGTATTTCCCGGAACAAGAGCTCGCGCGCATCGTGTCTTCGATGCCGGCGCGGCATGCCGCGAGCGTGCTGGTCAAGGAGGCCAGGGAGCGTGCGGCTGGCGGCGGTGACAACATCTCGCTGGCCATTATCCGGTTCGTCGAGGCCGGCAAGCAAAGCTGAGGGCTTCTCCAGGTCGACCATGCCAGCCGGTCCCGCCCCACGGTCAATACCGTGGGCGCCGAGGCCTGCTGGGCGGCGCGAACTGCCTTGGCATTGGCCACGCCCGAGGACTCCCCATTTTGCATACAGCGCGACGCATCAGCGACGCGGACCCAACCCGCAAGGCACCGGTCTGCCGTGCGAGCTTGGGCAAAACAGGTTTGCGATTACCGCCCGCATCAGTATTATCCGGGATGCGGCGCTTGTATGAACTGCGCAAGCGGTGGGGAGAAAAAACAAGATTTTCGTGGCGAGCGACGTGTGATGCGCTAGCCATGGGGCGGGTCGAATAGATGCGCGCCATGGCTGTCATCGGTCATGTTCGCAACGCTTGCGAACCGGGTCGGCGTGCTTGGCTGCCCCTCATGATTGAACCAATCCAACACACTTTGTGGGAGGACGGTAATGCCTCTATTGATAGGCGTAGCATCGGAGACCCTGGCGGGCGAGCGTCGTCTGCCAGTGGTGCCGGATGTGGTGAAGAAGTATCAAGGCTTGGGCGCGGAGATCGTGCTCGAGAAAGGCGCTGGCGTACCGGCGCACTATCGTGACGAAGCGTTTGCCGAGGTACGCCTGGCCGATTCCGGCAGCGACATCTTCGGTGAGGCCGACGTGCTGCTGTGCGTGCAGCCACCGCCGTCCAAATTGCTCGCCAAGATGAAGCCGGGCAGCGTGCTGATCGGCATGCTGCAACCCTGGTACGACGCCAAACGGGTCGAGCAGCTGGTGAAGAAGGAGATCACCGCGTTTGCGCTGGAGCTGCTCCCGCGCATCTCGCGGGCGCAAAGCATGGATGCGT
>JAUVVG010000069.1 GCA_030604735.1 Azoarcus sp. | reverse complement strand
CCCACCCTTAGTACGACTGCATCGAGGGCGAGAAATTTTCAAAGCGCGTGTACTCCCCGATAAACGTCATCCGTACCATCCCCGTCGGTCCATTACGGTGCTTGCCAATGATCAACTCCGCCGAACCGTTCTCCAACGCGTCCGGCGCGCAAGCTTCCTTCCGGAGAATGAACAGAGTGATGTCCACGCCCAGATCGATCGACCCCGGATCCAGTCGATATGCCCCTCGGCAGAGGTAGAATCATCGTTCGAACAACCCGGACATTTCAATGAAACAGTATCTGGACCTGATGCGGCACGTCCTGGAAAACGGCCACCCCAAAACCGATCGTACCGGCACCGGCACCCTGTCGGTCTTCGGCTGGCAGATGCGCTTCGACCTGGAAGATGGCTTTCCACTGCTGACCACCAAGAAGCTGCACACACGCTCGATCATTCATGAACTGCTGTGGTTTCTGAACGGCGACACCAATATCCGTTACCTCAAGGAGAACGGCGTATCGATCTGGGACGAGTGGGCGGACGAAACCGGTGATCTCGGTCCGGTGTATGGCAAACAATGGCGGCGCTGGGAAACGACCGACGGCCGCAGCATCGACCAGATCAGCCAGTTGATCGAAGGCCTTCGCACCAACCCGGACTCGCGCCGCCACATCGTCTCGGCCTGGAATCCTGGCGAGATCCAGGGCATGGCCCTGCCGCCCTGCCACACGATGTTCCAGTTCTATGTTGCAGACAACACCTTATCCTGCCAGCTGTATCAGCGCAGCGCCGACATCTTCCTCGGTGTGCCATTCAACATCGCGTCGTATGCACTGCTGACAATGATGGTGGCACAGGTGTGCGGCTACCGCCCAGGCGATTTCGTGTGGACCGGCGGTGACTGCCATCTCTACCTGAATCACCTCGACCAGACGCGCGAGCAATTGAGTCGTGAGCCACGCCCGTTGCCGAAGATGAGGATCAACCCGGCGGTCAGCGATATCTTCCAGTTCCGCTTCGAGGATTTCACGCTGGAAGGCTACGACCCCCACCCCCACATCAAGGCGCCGGTCGCGGTATGAAGGACGAGAGACTGCGGAGTCGGCCGGAAATCGTCCTGATCGCGGCAGTGGCACGCAACGGCGTGATCGGTCGCGACAACGCCTTGCCTTGGCGTCTGAAGGCGGATCTCGCCCATTTCAAGGCGGCCACGACCGGGCATCCGGTCGTGATGGGACGCAAGACATGGGAGTCGCTGGGACGCGCACTGCCTGGGCGCCGCAATATGGTCGTGACCCGCGACACGGCCTATCGCGCGCCCGGCGCAGAGGTCTTCGCCAGCCCGGAGGCTGCCATCGACGCGGTGGTCGAGGCCGGTGGCGAAAGACTGTTCGTGATCGGGGGGGCCGAAATCTACCGCCAGACCATAGCCTGCGCCGACCGCCTGCTGCTGACCGAAGTGCAGGCTGATGAAATCGATGGAGACACCCGTTTCCCGTTCATCGACCAATCGGTCTTCGTCGAGACGGGTCGCGAAGCGCATAGTGCGGACGAGTCTAACGAGTTCGATTACGACTTCGTCGAATACGCCCGCCGGCAATCCGTTCAGCGCGCGTCCTGAGTTGGAAGTTCGTTCCTGAGTTCGTCCGGAACCGCCGCCATCAGGCGGCCGGTTCCGGATTCCCGACTGTCAGTTGCGCATTCCTACTTCACGCAATCGACATGGTAGCTGCGCTTGCCGTCGCGTTCCTCGCAGACCAGACCATGAATATCGGTTTCGAAGCCTGGGAACTGCGCATTGAAGTCACGCGCGAACTTCAGGTAGCGGACGATCGTGGCATTGAAGCGCTCACCCGGGATCAGTAGCGGAATGCCCGGCGGATAAGGCGTGACGAGCATCGCGGTCACCCGCCCCTCCAGCTCATCGATCCCCACCCGCTCAATCTCGCGATGGGCCATTTTCGCGAAAGCCTCGGCAGGCTTCATCGCCGGCACCATGTCGGACAAGTACATCTCGGTGGTCAGGCGGGCGACATCATGTGCCTTGTAGAAGCTGTGGATCTGCGCACACAAGTCCTTCAAACCGATCCGCTCGTAGCGCGGGTACTTGGCACTGAAATCCGGCATGACGCGCCACAAGGGCTGGTTGCCGTCGTAATCGTCCTTGAACTGTTGCAACTCGGTGACCAGGGTGTTCCAGCGACCCTTGGTGATGCCGATCGTGAACATGATGAAGAACGAGTACAAGCCGGTCTTCTCGACGATGATGCCGTGTTCGGCCAGGTAGCGGGTCAGGATGCCGGCCGGGATACCCCAATCGGCGAAGTCGCCATCGACATCCAGCCCCGGCGTAATCACGGTGGCCTTGATCGGGTCGAGCATGTTGAAGCCTTCGGCGAGGTTGCCGAAGCCATGCCAGCGCTCGCCGGCCTTCAGCATCCAGTCCTCGCGCTCACCGATGCCCTCCTCCGGCAGGTACTCCGGCCCCCACACCTTGAACCACCAGTCCGCCACACCGAAGTCGCCTTCGACCTTGCGCATCGCACGCCTGAACTCCACCGCCTCGGACAAGGACTCCTCGACCAGTGCGGGGCCGCCCGGCGGTTCCATCATCGCCGCCGCGACATCGCACGAGGCGATGATCGCGTACTGGGGCGAGGTCGAGGTGTGCATCAGATAGGCTTCGTTGAAGATGTCGCGGTCGAGTCTACGCGTCAGCGAATCCTGCACCAGGATTTGCGAGGCTTGGCTCAAGCCCGCCAGCAGCTTGTGGGTGGACTGGGTCGAGAACATCATCGACTCCTTGCAACGCGGCCGGTCGGCCCCGATCGCATGGTAGTCGCCATAGAAGTCGTGGAAGGCCGCATGGGGCAGCCAGGCCTCGTCGAAATGCAGGGTGTCGATCTTGCCGTCGAGCATCTCCTTGATGGTCTCGACGTTATAAACCACCCCATCGTAGGTCGACTGGGTGATCGTGAGGATCCGCGGCTTCTTGTCCTTGACCTCCCGGGCGAACGGGTTGGCCTCGATCTTGCGCTGTATCGTCTCCATGGAGAACTCTTGCAGCGGGATCGGGCCAATGATGCCGTAATGGTTGCGGGTCGGCGTCAGAAACACCGGTACCGCACCGGTCATGATGATCGAGTGAAGAATGGATTTGTGGCAATTGCGGTCCACGACGACGATGTCACCGGGCGCCACGGTGGTGTGCCAGACCATCTTGTTCGAGGTAGACGTGCCATTGGTCACGAAATAAAGATGGTCGCAGTTGAAGATGCGCGCCGCGTTACGCTCGGAAGCTGCCACCGGCCCGGTATGGTCCAGCAACTGGCCGAGCTCCTCGACCGCATTGCACACATCGGCGCGCAACATGTTCTCGCCAAAAAACTGATGGAACATCTGACCGACCGGGCTCTTCAGGAACGCCACGCCACCGGAATGTCCCGGGCAGTGCCAGGAATACGAACCGTCTGCGGCGTAGTGGGTGAGCGCGCGGAAGAAAGGCGGTGCCAAGGTTTCCAGATAGTTCTTTGCCTCCCGCACGATATAACGCGCGACGAACTCGGGCGTATCTTCGAACATGTGGATGAAACCGTGCATCTCGCGCAACACATCGTTGGGGATGTGCCGGCTGGTACGGGTCTCTCCATACAGGAAGATCGGGATGTCGGCATTGCGGTGACGGATCTCCTGCACGAAGGCGCGCAGGTCGGCGATGGCTTTGTCGGTAGCCTGCTCGGAAGAGAACTCCTCGTCGTCGATCGACAGGATGAAAGCCGAACCACGGCTCTGCTGCTGGGCGAACGAAGTCAGGTCGCCATAACTGGTGACACCGAGGACTTCGATTCCTTCACCCTCGATCGCCTTGGCCAGCGCGCGAATGCCGAGGCCGGAGGTGTTCTCCGAACGGAAATCCTCGTCGATGATGATGATCGGAAAATGAAAACGCATCCCTCTCTCCAGCGTGTTTAGCCTAGCGGCTTGGGCATGGTACCCGTGGGTTGATTGCAAAAACCTTACCAGAAAGCACAAGGGGCCGTGATCGGCCCCGCTTACAGCCCTGCCCAGGGCCAGACATGTCGTGACTCGGCGTCAGATCTTGGGCAGCGTCACACCCTGCTGCCCCTGATATTTGCCACCCCGGTCACGATACGATGTCTCGCAGACCTCGTCGGACTCGAAGAACAGCATCTGCGCGATCCCTTCGTTGGCGTAGATCTTGGCTGGCAAGGGGGTCGTGTTCGAGAACTCCAGCGTCACATGCCCCTCCCATTCCGGCTCGAGCGGCGTCACATTGACGATGATTCCGCAGCGCGCATAGGTACTCTTGCCCAGGCAGACCGTCAGCACGCTGCGCGGAATCCGGAAATACTCGACGGTACGGGCCAGCGCGAAGGAGTTCGGCGGGATGATGCAGACATCGCCGACAAAATCGACGAAATTGCGGGCATCGAAATCCTTGGGGTCTACGATGGTCGAGTTGATGTTGGTGAAGATCTTGAATTCATTGGCACAACGCACGTCATAGCCATAGCTCGACGTGCCATAGGAAACGATCTTGCCCGACTCGTTGTTCCGCACCAGCTCGGGCGCGAAGGGCTCGATCATTCCCTGCTGCTCCGCCATGCGGCGAATCCATTTGTCTGACTTGATGGACATGGGCTGCGCTTTCCTCGACGACTTGGCGCCCGATTTCGTGGCGGCCTGAAAAATCCGCGTAGTTTAACGCGGTTCCTGCGGCATCACGCTACGAATTTGGCAGCCTGAAGATCGGCTCGGCCAGAGGGCTTGGCCGATTTGGCGACTAGCGCCGCGGCCCGGCAGTTCGCTCGCTGCAATGATGATCCTGTCTTGGCCGGTATCGCCGCCAGAAACAACGAAGCCGTGAGCCAGAGGTTCCCCAAACTGGTTTCACGGCTTGCCCGCACGCCCGCTTGTCTGGCCGGGGATCAGGTGTTCTGGATCACGATGCTCGGAAACTTGTGGCTCATGTCCTTGGCCTTGTCGGCGACCTTGACCGCGACCTTGCGGGCGATATCGCGATAAATGGATGAGATGCGGCCATCCGGATCGGTGACCACGGTCGGCGCCCCGCCATCGGCCTCCTTGCGGATCTGCATGTCCAGCGGCAAAGCACCCAGGAACGGGATGTTGTAGTCCTCACAAAGCTTCTGACCGCCGCCGCTGCCGAAGATATGTTCCTCGTGACCACACTTGGAACAAATGTGCAGGCTCATGTTCTCGACCACCCCGACGATGGGCACGCCGACTTTCTCGAACATCTTCAGCCCCTTGCGGGCATCGAGCAAGGCGATGTCCTGGGGCGTGGTCACGATCACCGCACCGGTGACCGGCACGCTCTGCGACAGTGTCAGCTGGATGTCTCCGGTGCCCGGCGGCATGTCGATGATCAGATAATCGAGGTCGCGCCAGTTGGTTTCCTTCAGCAACTGGGTCAGCGCCTGGGTCGCCATCGGTCCGCGCCAGACCATAGGCGTCTCGACATCCACCAGAAAGCCGATCGACATCGCCTGCAGACCATGCGCCTCCAGTGGCTCCATGCTCTTGCCGTCGTAGGATTCAGGACGCTTGTCGCCGATCCCGAGCATTTGCGGCTGCGACGGGCCATAGATGTCGGCATCCAGAATCCCGACGCTGGCCCCTTCCGCGACCAGCGCCAAGGCCAGGTTCGCCGCAGTTGTACTCTTGCCGACCCCGCCCTTGCCGGATGCGACCGCGATGATGTTCTTGACCCCTGGCAACAGCTTCACGCCCTGCTGTACGGCATGGGCGACGATGACGCTCTTGACCTCGATCTCGACCGACTCGACGCCCTCCAGTGTTTTGACCGCCGTGGCGCACAAGGCGCGGATGTCGTCGAACTGGCTCCGAGCCGGATAGCCCAGCTCGACCATGAACTTCACCTGCCCGGCGTTCACGGTGACGCCCTTGATGCAGCGGGACGACACCAGATCCTTGCCCGTGTTTGGATCGACAACCGATTTCAGAACGTTGGTAACAGCTTCCGCAGTCAGACTCATCAAATATATCCTCGGCAATAAAGACGCCCGCGCATCGCCGTTGCCACGGTCGAACACGGGGCAGAACGCTGGACATCATACCTAAGCTCCTCGCAGAGCTCACCCCCTGGCACATCAGGGTCATCCGCAAGTTCGTCCAGCGGCTACAATCGACCATCGAACACACCCCGATCGCGACCCAGTCCATGGTCACGGCCCCCTGTTCGATCAAAGCTGTGATCCCGTACTCCATCTTCCCCACCATCCCTCTCCGCCCTGTGCGGGAATGAGCCCGTGAAAACATGACCAGACTCGACATCGCCACCCTGTCCATGATCGCCATCCTGATGAGTGCCTGTGCCGGAATGCCCGGCAAAGGCACGATCCCGAACGGCGCAGATCGAGTCGAACCGGCTTCCGCGACCGAACCGGCCTGGGTCACGCAGCGCACTGCGCTGATCGAGGCACTGGCAAACCTCGCCGATGTGGAAGCACACGAAATGGACGATGGCGGGTTGCTGGTGCGGCTACCCGCGGCACACGGGTTCGCGCCCAACAGCCCCTCCCCGACCGCCGCCCTGCGCGGCCTGCTCGACCAGATCATCCCGCCCTTGCGCGAACATGAGGACAACGACGTCCTGATCCTCGGTCACACCGACAGCATCGGCAGCGAGGTCTACAACCTGAGCCTGTCGATACAGCGCGCCGAAGCCGTGATGGACTACCTGCTAGCCGGTGGTCTTTCCCTCGCCAGGTTGCGCGCCGACGGGCGCGGCGAGTCCGAGCCGATCGCGGACAACGGCTCGGAAGAAGGCCGCGCGACCAACCGAAGGGTCGAGTTGGTCCTCAGCCCGAAGCTCTAGTGGCGTGCTTCACCAATGCAGCGACACGAGAACGCGTCTAGCGGCGCATGACGGTGTTGTTCATCCTGACAATAGCCACCGCTTCTGCTGCGGTGGGCGCATTGCCTTGCACGACCCGCCATCAATATCGTCATACCGCTCGACTGACGAAAACGACCACCCGCCACTCACGCCGGCTCGCACCAAAATTGCGCCAAAATTGCACCAAAAAAGCCCGCAACCGTGAACAATCCGGGGCTTTGTCCATGACACCTGTGACTCGGGCATGGACACTCGGAAGAGCGCCCCCGAAAATACCCAAAATCCAGCTCGACTTGCGTAATATCAATGCCCAAAAACGCAAATCTATAGTCAAATCTCCTCAAGATGAGGCGGACACCTCCGTTAAGCTTTGTAACTGAACAGAATAGGACGAATACCGCGCTCGACACCTCCAGCAATCCCGATCGAGCTCGCTGCGAATGGCATACCGTCGCCCTGCCTAGGGCATGACCTCGGGTTTGGACCGACTTCGATACAATCTGACAACGGTGCTTTTAACTTGAAAACGATATTCCTGGTCGATGATTCGGCCACCATCCTGTTGAGCATTTCCGGCATCCTGGGCAAGGGGGGCTATGCGGTCGAAAAGGCCTCCAGTGCCGGCGAGGCACTGAAAAAGTTTCAGGCCGGGGTCAAGGTCGATCTGCTGATCACTGACCTCAACATGCCCGGCATGAACGGCATTGAGTTCATAAAGGAGGTCCGGAAACTCTCGAACTACAAGTTCATGCCCATCTTGTTCCTGACCACGGAGTCACAGCAATCCAAAAAAGCAGAGGCCAAGGCCGCCGGCGCGTCTGGCTGGATCGTCAAGCCTGCGACCGCCGACGAGTTGCTCAATACGATCAAACTGGTGATTCGCTAACGTCATTCGGTTTTCCGCTGCGCGCAGCGCTGTGCTCGTGATGTCGGTTCATCGTGGCGATGCTTAGAACCGCCAAGACGTCAAACCTCGATCGTCCGATTCGATCGGACTGAAGTCGGGACGAACAAGCAAAGAACCGGCACGGAACACCACACCAAAAATGAACAGCGGACAATCGTGATGAACCTGAACCTGCTCTATCGCCGCTCCATACTGGTCACTGCCGTCGTCGCGCTGGGTGCCGGCCTGACCGTCTTCTTCTTCAACGACTGGTTCCACGACGAGTTTCTCGCAGGCCTGGGCATCCCTAACCCGCTTGGCGATGCGCTGGGGACGATTCTCATCGTCACGGTCGCCTTCATCGCGCAACGATTCGTGTCGGTCGCCTTCTTTCGCGACCAGCTGTTCGGCATGCCTTCGGCGCAGGAGCGTCTGCAACAGGCCAGTTCCCTGATGAACACCGTCACGGACGAGGTTTCAGCCGAGTTGGCGACGGTACCAACCTACAACGAGGTCTTGCGCGGCCAATTGAACAGTGTCGTGCAACAGACCGAGCAGGCGGCCTACGACATCACCGAACGTCTGCAATCCATCGACACGGTCGTCACCCGGCTCGGTGGTTTCGTTGCCGAGAGCTCGTCCGAGTCGTCACGGCTGGCCGCAAACTCCGAGCGCCAGATCAGCCAGAATCAGGTCCTGATCCAGGAGATGCGGGCCTACATCGACAGCCGCATCGCCGAGGCGGAAGACGACCAGAACCGGGTCACCCAAATCGTCAAGGAAGCCCGCTCGCTCGAGTCACTCACCCAGATCATCAAGGACCTGGCCGGCCAGACCAATCTGCTCGCGCTCAATGCCGCCATCGAGGCAGCCCGGGCCGGAGAGGCCGGCCGTGGTTTTGCAGTCGTTGCCGACGAAGTGCGCAAGCTGTCCACCGAAACCGAGAAGGCCGTGGTCGCGATCAACCAGGGCATTCATGGCGTAGCCCTGACCATCGAGCAACAGCTTCAGGCCAAGCTGTCACAACTCAACCTGGAGAACGAGAAGACCGCGCTGGGCAAGTTCGCCGACCAGTTGATGGAACTGGGCAAGCGCTATGAACAGATTCTGCGGCACCAGGGCTCGGTGATCGACACGGTCGCGCAAAGCAGCGAGGAGCTTGCGATGATGTTCATGGAGACGCTGGCCAGCGTGCAGTTTCAGGATGTGACGCGGCAGCAGATCGAGCAGATCGGTGAAGCCTTGGTCCGCTTGGATGAACATCTGACTCACCTCGGCGAGCGGCTGACCCAGGCCGAAGCCCCGGGATATCAATACACCCCGCTGGCCGATCACCTCGAACAACTGTATTCGCGTTATGTGATGGACTCACAGCGCGACACCCATCGCCAGTCATTGGGTGCAGGCGGGAAAGCAGGCGCCAGCGATAAGAAGTCAAGCTCGAAAGTCGAGCTTTTCTGACCCTCATGACGAGCGCAGCCCGAACCATGAACGCCGCCATGACCCTTATCCATTCCCCCATACCCTCTCCCATGCGAACAAGAGGGTCGCCGCGGCGACTTTCATATTGATCAGGAGCGGACACGCCATGCCGAACCGCAACAGCAAGAGTAGCAACCGTCTGGCCATTGCCGAGGACATGACGATCTACAACGCCATGGCACAAAAGCAGTTACTGATCGATGCCCTGAGCACTCACGATCTGCTCGAGCTCGATCTTTCGGCCGTCGGCGAGATAGACACCGCCGGTTTCCAGTTGCTGGTGCTGGTCAAACGCGAGGCCGTCCGTCTCGGCAAGACCGCCAGCATCGTCGCGCACAGCCAATGCGTGCAGGAAGTGGTCGACTTCCTCGACATGGCAGCCCATTTCGGCGATCCGATCCTGATTCAGCCACAGGAGGCGCGTTAGACCATGGATGAAATCACCAACGTCTTCGTCACCGAAAGTCGTGAGCAGCTCGAAGCGATGGAGTCCGCGCTGCTCGAACTCGAGAAGACCCCGGACGACATCGACACGCTGAATGCGATCTTCCGTGCCGCCCACACCATCAAGGGCGGGGCCGGCGTCATCGAATGCGATTTTCTGGTGGCCTTCACCCACCTGGTCGAGAGTGCGCTGGACAAGCTCAGAAACGGCGAGATCACCGCCGACGGCGACCTGATCGCGCTGCTGCTCGCCTGCTCCGATCACATGGGCACGCTGATCGGCGTACTCGAAAGCGGCGTGAGCGCACCGTCACCGGAGGTCACCATCGATGGTGATGCACTGCTGGCGCGACTGCAGCGCGACTGGCTGTCCGAAAAACAAGATGAAACAAAGGCTTCAAGTGTCGAACCCCTAGTCAGCACCGGCACCGTCCATTCCTCCGGAGGCGGCGCGGTCGAAACCGACTGCTGGCATATTTCGCTGCGCTTCGGTCCGGACGTATTGCGCAACGGCATGGATCCGCTGTCCTTCCTGCGCTTTCTGACCACGCTCGGTCGCATCGAGGAGATCAAGACTCTGGTCGATGCCATGCCTGACGCTGATCAAATGGACCCGGAGTCTTGCTACCTCGGTTTCGAAATCAGCTTCGCTTCGGACGCAGACAAGTCCGCCATCGAGAAAGTGTTCGATTTCGTCCGGGACGAGTGCACGCTCCACATCCTGCCGCCCCACAGCAAGCTGTCGGACTATGTCGCGCTGATGCTCGCGCTGCCGGAAGACAAAATGCGTCTGGGCGAGATCCTGGTCGAGATCGGCGCGCTTACACCTTCCGAACTGTCCGAGGCGCTCGGCGCGCAAAGCCAGGCCGCCCAGACCGCGGGAGAGGACAACGACGAAGTCGCGCCTCCCAAGCTCGGCGAGATCCTGGTCGATCAACAAGTCGTCCAGCCCGAACTCGTCGCAGCGGCGGTCACCCGGCAGAAACAGGTCAATGACAAGAAGATCGCCGAATCACGTCTGATCCGGATACAGGCAGACAAGCTGGACAAGCTGATCGACCTGGTCGGCGAACTGGTCATTGCCGGCGCCAGCGTCAATCTGCTGGCAGCACGCAGCCGCATGGGAGAGCTGATCGAGGCGGCCTCGCTCACCAACCGGCTGGTCGAAGACATCCGCGATTCGGCGCTGCAACTGCGGATGGTACAGATCGGCGAAACCTTCAACCGTTTCAACCGGGTCGTGCGCGATGTCTCCCGCGAACTGGGTAAGGATATCGAGCTCGTCATCACCGGCGGCGACACCGAGCTCGACAAGTCCATGGTCGAGAAGATCGGCGACCCGTTGATGCATCTGGTGCGCAACGCGATGGACCATGGCATCGAGTCGCGCGAAGCGCGTCTTGCAGCCGGCAAATCCGAGAAGGGCCGGCTGGAACTCAACGCTTATCACGACTCGGGCAGCATCGTGATCGAAGTGGTGGATGACGGCGGCGGCCTGAACCGCGACAAGATCCTGGCCAAGGCGGTGGAAAAAGGCATCATCCAGCCGGGCCAGACGCTCTCCGACAGCGAGATCTACAACCTGATCTTCGAAGCCGGCTTCTCGACGGTGGAACAGGTCAGCAACCTGTCCGGCCGAGGCGTCGGCATGGATGTCGTCAGGCGGAACATCCAGAGCCTGCGCGGCAGCGTCGAGATCACTTCCGAGATGGGCCAGGGATCACGCTTCGCGATACGGCTGCCGCTGACCCTGGCCATCATCGACGGCTTCCTGGTCGGGGTCGGCACCGCCTCGTATGTGATCCCGCTAGACTCGGTGGTCGAGTGCATCGAACTCGCGAACGGATCCAACGAGCGGGACTATGTCAATCTGCGCGGCGAAGTGCTGCCTTTCGTCCGCCTCAGGGAGGTGTTCGAAGTCCAGAGTGACGCTCCACCCCGCCAGAACGTCGTGGTGGTGCAGTACGCCGGGCTGAAGGCGGGGATCGTGGTCGACCAGTTGCTGGGCGAGTTCCAGACCGTGATCAAGCCGCTCGGCACGATCTTCCGCCACCTCAGGGGCATAGGCGGATCGACCATTCTCGGCAGCGGCGAGGTCGCGCTCATCGTAGACGTACAGGCACTAGTACAGCGCTGTGCCCAGCGCGAAGAGCATTCCGGTTACGCCGAACACGGCCTCAAATCATCGGGCAGCACGGCAAGACTGTGACCAGACCAGACCAGACGCTCATCCGACTCCAAACCCCCTCGGACAAACACACAACACCCCGGAGAAATTCGTCATGAACAACCTCAAGGTCAGTGTACGGCTAGCCATTGCATTCGCTGCAGTGCTGCTGCTATTGGTCGTCATCTCGGTCGTCAGCATGTTGCAAGTGCGTGGCCTGGCCAACGACCTCGACAATCTCAACCGAGTCGACTTCCCGAAAACGGTGTGGGCCAACAACATCATCGACCTTGTCGGTGATGTCGCAATCATTGCGCGTGATGCGCTTATCGCCGACGACGTCACGGCTGCCGAACGTCATCTAGGCCGTATTCCGCCGTTGTCCGCCCAGATCACCGAGAACATTCAACGCCTGGAGCAGGCGATCACCTCGGACCAGGGCGTCCGCCTGCTCGGCGACATGACGACCCGGCGGGCAAACTTCGTCAGTATCCTTAACGACTTCAGTGCCGCCATTCGTGCAGGAAACCGATTGCGAGCAAGCGAGTTGCTGACCAACAACGGGCCGCTCGAGCAGGCGCAGCTAGCCTATGTCGAAGGTGTGCGCAACCTGATCGCGTTTCAGATTCAGATCATGGAGAACGCCGGCAATACCGCGATCGGCAATGCCGGCGCAGCCCAGACTCAAATCTCGACGCTGGCTGTCATCGCCATCCTGGTCGGCATCGGCTTCGCCTTCTTCATCACCCGTTCCATCGTGCGTCCTCTCAACGAAACACTGGAAGCCGCCAACAAGATGGCGGTCGGGGACTTCAACTTCACGCTTACCACCCAATCCAAGGATGAAGTCGGCCAGGTCGTGCAGGCGGTGGGTAATGTTCAGACCAGCGTCCGAACCATGATTGCCGACGCCCAGATGCTGTCCAAGGCGGCGGTGGAGGGCAAGCTGTCGACCCGTGCGGACGCGAGCAAGCACCAGGGCGACTACCGGGTGATCGTCGAAGGGGTCAATAGCACGCTCGACGCGGTGAT
>JAUVVG010000068.1 GCA_030604735.1 Azoarcus sp. | reverse complement strand
GTGCTCGCACTCGCGGCGATGGCGGCGACGATTTACCCGGCGCGCCAGCTCGGCTCGGAGTTCATGCCGACGCTCAACGAGGGCACGTTGTTCTACATGCCGGCCTCGATTCCGGGCATGTCGGTGACCGAGGCCGGACGCCTGCTCGCGACCACCAACCGCATCATCAAGACCTTCCCCGAGGTCGAGTCGGTGTACGGCAAGGCCGGCCGCGCAGAATCGGCCACCGACCCGGCGCCGATCGAGATGTTCGAGACGGTGATCAACCTGAAGCCGGAATCCGAATGGCGGCCGGGGTTGACCGTCGATGCACTGATCGCCGAGATGGACGCCGCGCTGCGCTTTCCCGGCCTCGCCAACTCGTGGACCATGCCGATCAAGGCGCGCATCGACATGCTGTCGACCGGCATCCGCACCCCGATCGGGGTCAAGATCTTCGGTCGCAGCCTGGAGGACATCGAGCGGGTCGCGCGCGAAGTCGAAACCGCGGTGAAGTCGGTGCCCGGCACCACCAGCGCCTACGCCGAGCGGGTTACCGGCGGCCTGTACCTCGACATCGAGCCCCGCCGCGACCAGCTCGCCCGCTACGGGCTCACGGTCGACGCCTTGCAGCAGGTGGTGGCGACCGCGCTCGGCGGCGACCAGGTCACCACCATGGTGATGGGGCTGGAGCGCTACGGCGTGACCGTGCGCTACCCGCGCGGCCTGCGCAGCGACCCGGAGCGGATCGCGCGCGAGGTGTTCCTGCCCACCGCAAGCGGCATGGTGCCGCTCGGCCAGGTGGCCGAAGTCACCATCCGCAACGGCGCACCGGCCATCCGCACCGAGAACGCGATGCTGGTCGGCTACATCTATGTCGACACCCGTGAGTCCGACCTCGGCGCGTTCGTGCGCCGGGCGCAGCAGGCGGTGGCCGAGCAGGTGAGCTTCCCGCCCGGCACCTATGCCACCTGGAGCGGCCAGTTCGAGTACATGGAGCGCGCCAAGGAGAAGCTCAAGATCGTGGTCCCGCTGACCCTGGCGCTGATCTTCGTGCTCCTCTACCTCAACTTCCGGCGCATGACCGAAACCCTGATCGTGATGATCACAGTGCCGTTCGCGCTGATCGGCGGCATCTGGCTGATGTGGTGGCTCGGCTACAACATGAGCGTGGCAGTCGCGGTCGGTTTCATCGCGCTGGCCGGGGTTGCCGCCGAGACCGGCGTGATCATGCTGATCTACCTGGATCACGCCTGGCGCGACGCGCAAACCCGCTGCGCCGAAGAGGGGCGCCAACCCGGCGTGGCCGACCTCTACCGCGCGGTGATGGAAGGCGCGGTCGAGCGGGTCCGGCCCAAGATGATGACCACCATCACCGTCATCGCCGGCCTGCTGCCGATCATGTGGAGCACCGGCACCGGTTCCGAGGTGATGCGCCGTATCGCCGCGCCTATGGTCGGCGGCATGGTGTCCTCGACCATCCTGACCCTGATCGTGATTCCGGCGATCTATGCGGTGGTGAAGCAGTGGGGCTTGCCACGCGATCGGCCGGGGGCGCTGGTGCGGGAGCCGGACCGTCAGGCGCCGTCCGAAGGCGCGCCTGTGGGCGATGGAGGCCAAGGCCCGTGGCCCGACCGCGTTGCCAACAGTTAGCGAAGGTCCGCATTTGACCTCCCGCACTCCGCGGCCGATACTTGACCCGTCTTGCCCATCTTGAAGGCCGTCGCAACATGCGACGGTCAGTGCAGCTTTGAACGCATGCCTCACCGTCATGGCGGTGAGGCAGTCCGAAGGAGGCACCTACAATGAGATATGCACGATCCTGGGTCGCGAGCTTGATCATCGCATTCTCCATCCCAAGCTGGGCCGATGATCTCGTAGTACTGACCGGCGGAACATCGGGAGTCTATTTTCCGGTCGGCATGAAGCTCAATGAGATCTTCGAGCGCGAGATTCCCCAGGCCAAGGTCAAGGTTCTGTCGACACAAGCCACCGTCGAGAACCTCAACCTCTTGCAACGCGGAAGGGGGCACCTCGCTCTGGCCCAGGGTGACATCCTGTCGGCTGCCTGGGAGGGCAACCCTGAAGCCGGCTTCCCCAGTTCACGAACCAAGATCCGGCTGGTTGGCGCGGCCTATCCGAACTATGTCCACGTTCTATCCCGTGCGGATGCCCGGATCAACGCCCTCGCCGACCTTGCCGGCAAGCGTGTTTCGGTTGGCGCCGCGCGCAGCGGCAACGAGTTGAATGCCCGGGCGCTGCTGGGCGCCGCCAGCCTGAGCTATGCCGACCTGCTTCACGTCGAATACCTCCACTACGGCGAGAGCGTCGAGTTGCTGGTCAAAGGCGAACTCGACGCCGTCATCATCTCTGCTGGGCTCGGCGTGGCAGCGGTCATCGATGCGGTGGAACGGACCCCGATCATGTTCGTACCGATCGAAGCAGAGCTGGTTCTCCGGAACCCGCAGATGTTCTTTCCGACTTCGATTCCTGGCGGGACCTATCCGGGACAGCCGGATGCGCTGCCTACGGCCGCGCTCAATAATTATTTCGTGACCACTTCCGACGCCCCGGACGACATCATCTATCGCATCACCAAGGCGATTTTCGGCAATCTCGACAGTATCCGGGCCGCGCATCCGGCCACGCGCACCATCAGTGCCGAGCACGCACTCGCAGTACGTCCGATCGAAGTGCACCCCGGCGCTCTTCGCTACTTCAGGGAGCAAGGCATTGCGCAATAGATTGCAAGGAGAGGCGAAATGGTAGGGCCGTTCTGTATCGCGGTACTTGCTGCCAACGTACTCGAAGTGCTCCCGGTAGATCGGGTAATACTGGTCTGGCAGCATTCGGTCGAGGCCACACGATGGGAGGAAGAATACCTCGCCACCAAAGACGGCCTGCAACTCGTCAGCGCGCGAATCGAGGCTCCCGGAGCCGGCATGGAGCCGCCGGCGGGGGCCATCCGGGAAGAGGGCGTATGGCGGTATCGTCCTGAGCTCCCCCTTCTCGAACATGTGGAACTGGCCAACTCGACGTTCGCAGCCGGATATTCGCTGTGTTCGGGCTCGACATGCCGACCGCTTGCCTCGATCGTGCCACTGGGTACGCAAGCAGCGCTGGCAAGCTCGCGGTGCTCACGCCTGCCGTCCCCGATCTCCCATCCCGGATAGACCGTGACTGCCGCGATGCTAGCCAACCGCTCGATTCGCTCTGCCGTCTTCTTTGCGCCTGCGGTCATCATCGTGCTCATGCTGGTCGTGATCGTGATCTTCGACCAGGCCTTGCGCCAGCAGCAGACATCGTTTCTGGACGTGGTGCACGGTCCCATGGCGCGGGCGACGACATCGACCACCCGATTGCTGCTGCAGGTTTCCGAGGTGCAGGCGGAACTGCTGCGCTACATCCAGTTGGCCCAGCGCCTCGAGCCGAATGACCCGGTTCTCGACGATTTACGCGAGTCGATCCGGTCGAAGTACGAAGCGGTCGACGACACCTTCGATGCCTTGAAGGCCGCCTCGCCGCAACCGGGCGAGGCCGACGTCATTTCCAACATAGAGGACTTTCTCATCATTCACCGTGCAGTATCCACACGACTGGTCGCCGGTGCCGAGATCGATACGATGTCGGTGAGTACGATCATGGCGCACTATCAGCAGTTGCAGAGCTATATCGCGGAGTTCGCAGAGCGCTCTCTGGAGTCCGCCCAGAGCACGACTGACCGTACCGAGCGAGAAGTGCGCTCCCTGGCGAAGTGGCTCATGACCGGATCCATACTCGCGATCCTTGCCTCAATCATCCTGACCCTCTTCGTCGGGCGCGCAATCTCCAGGCCGATCACCGGAATGATAGACATCCTCACCGCGATCGCGGCCGGCAAAACAGTTCCGAGCGTGCCGGATCAGCAGCGACGGGATGAAATCGGAGCCATGGCGCGCGCGGTGGCGGTGTTCGACTCGGTACCTCGGGACTGGCGCGAACACGAGCGTTCGCTCGAAGAGGCCCGTCGCCATGCAGAAGCCGCGAATGCGGCGAAATCGGCATTTCTCGCCAACGTCAGCCATGAACTGCGTACGCCGTTGACGTCCATCCTAGGATTCACCCGCATCATCCAGCGCCGGCTGGAACGCAACATTCTGCCCGCCTTGGGATCCAACGACCCGAAAACCGGAAACGCGGTCCGGCAGGTGCGCGAGAACATAGACATCATCCTGGCCGAAGGCGACAGACTGACCGCGCTCATCAACAATGTTCTCGATCTCGAAAGGATCGAAGCCGGCGAAATGGTCTGGAATATCGAGCATCTCGATGTCGATGACCTGGTCGCCCAGGCGCGAACCGCAACCGCATCGCTCTACATGACCAAGGGCTTGTCCTTTGTTACCGCGGTACCGTCGTCGCTGCCAATGGTGCGCGCGGACCGGGACAAGATCATCCAGGTCCTGATCAACCTGATCTCGAACGCCGTAAAGTTCACGTCCGAAGGGCACATCCGCTGTGCCGCATCCTTGGGAGACGACGGGTTCGTCGAGATAGCGGTCTCGGACAGCGGGCGGGGCATTGCCGCAGAAGAACAGGATGCGGTTTTCGAGAAGTTCCGCCAGGTCGGTGACACCCTGACCGGGAAGCCCACTGGCACAGGACTCGGGCTTGCGATCTGCCGCGAAATCGTCGAACACCTGGGGGGAACGATCCGCCTCGAAAGCACCCCGAGTGCCGGCAGTACTTTCACGTTCACCCTGCAATGCGCTCGCGCCGATTCGACGGCGAGCGCTTTCACTCGAAAGGATTCGAAATGACCAGCAAGATCCTGATCGCGGACGACGAGCCGCATCTGCGAAGGCTGATCGAACAAAGCCTCGAGGAACTCGAGGATGATGGCGTGGTGATTCTGAGCGCCGTGGATGGTGCCGAGGCCCTTGCCATCATCCAGCGGGAGCATCCCGAGGTCGTGATCCTCGACGTGATGATGCCGAAAATGAGTGGATTCGAGGTGTGCGAGCAAGTTCGGGGGGATTCCGAGGCCGGGTCTCCCTATGTCCTGCTGCTGACCGCAAAAGGTCAGGAATATGACCGACGACGCGGCGAGCGTGCAGGCGCCGACTACTACATGACCAAGCCCTTCGATCCCGACGCCTTGCTGACCCTGGTGCGTGAGGCGTTGGATTCCCGACGACACTGACAGCCAAGATCGGGCGAAACCTCCCGATGGAACTCGACGACCGCGATTTGCGGCGCCTGATTCGACGTGAGAGCGTGCGGTCGCTGCTTGCACAGTCAGGTGGCCAGGAGCTCGCGATCATCGGCAGGACCGGCGCAGTCCTTTACGGGGACCCGGCATGCTGCGTCGGAGAGCCGGCCGACATCGAATTGCACGGCGATGTGGTGGGTCGGGTTTTCGGTCGCCATGCCACCGCGGTCGCGAATGCGCTTTCGGCAATCGCCGATCTCGGGATCGAGAATCGAGCCCTGGCTGCCGACGCGCTGGACAAGTACCGCGAACTGTCGATGCTCTACAGCGTTTCGGAGAGGCTACTCGAAGCGCCGGACACTAAGCAGGTCGCAGCACTTATCTGCGACGAGGCAATGCGCTTCCTGCGATGCGACAGCGTGTCGGTTTTGCTGTTGAACGAGGAGACTGGACGCCTCGAATGCGCGCATTCTCGTGGACCGGCCTACCATTCACGCTCGGCATTCGAAGTCGGGGAGGACATCGTCGGCGATGTGTTGCGCTCGGGTACCGGTGAGATCGTCAACGATCTGCGCGCCGACCCGCGCCCGGTGCACGCAGACAACGCCCTCCGGTCAATCGTCTGCAGCGCTCTACGTAGCAAGGGCCGCAGTATTGGCGTCGTCGTCGCGGGAAGCGAACAGGTGCGCCACTACAACGCGGGAGATCTGCAACTTCTCAACGCGCTCGCCTCTCAGGCGGCCGGCGCGATCGATGTCGCTCGGTTGTACGGCGCCCTCAAGAGATCGTCGGCGAGACCGGCCGACCTCATCTATGGCCCGGACGATCGCCCCCCCCTGCCGGCACTGATGGTTCTCGGGGCACAGCATGTCTTTATCGCGACGATCAGCCTCGTCGTTCCGGTGCTGATCGCCATGGAGGCAGGGCTGTCTCGAGGCGGGACGATCACGCTAGTGGCAATGTCGCTGCTGGCCATGGGCATTGTCACGCTGCTTCAGGCTGGCCGCTACGGGCCGGTCGGTGCCGGACACCTTGCACCGCAGATCACCTCTGCCATTTATCTTCCCCCCACCCTGGCCGCGGTGCAGCTCGGGGGCCTCGGGCTCGCGTTCGGCATGCTCTTCGTGGCTGGCGTGGTCGGACTCGTGCTGTCGCAAGTCATCGGCCGGCTACGAAAGCTTTTTCCCCCGGAAGTCTGCGGCGTGGTCGTGCTGATGGTCGCTTTTTCGCTGATCCGGGTTGCCCTTCCGCGACTCGTCGGTGCCGATTCGGAGACATCCATGGATCCGACCGCGCTGATGGTCGGTCTGCTGACGCTGGCCACGATGATCGGGTTTTCCGTGATCGGCGCAGGAAGCATTCGACTCTATTCCACCATCCTCGGCCTGCTGGTCGGCTACGTCACCGCGTTCGCCGCTGGACTGCTTGGCGGCGCCGATGTGGCGCGGCTCATGGAGCTTCCGCTAGTCGCGACCCCATCCCTGCCCACATTCGACTTCTCCTTCAGCCCGGTGCTGCTGATTCCCTTCGTCGTCGCAACCCTTGCGTCGAACCTCAAGGTGGTCGGACTGATCACCAGCGCGCAGAAGACCAGCGACGCGAACTGGAAACGACCCGACATGCGCTCCATCCGGGGAGGAATCGTCGCCGATTCGATCGGCAACCTTTCCTCCAGCCTGCTTGGCGGAGCACCGACCTCGATCGGCGCAAGTAACGTGGCTCTGGCGGCCGCGAGTGGTGCAACCGCTCGCCGGATCGCGTTTACTACGGGCGGCTTCTTCATCGCGCTCGCCTTCGTCCCACGGGCAACAGGCGCCGTCGCCCTGATGCCTGCTCCGGTGATGGGGGCGGGGCTACTGTTCCTGGCCTGCTTCCTGATGATTTCGGGACTGACGTTGATCGGGTCACGCCTGCTCGATCTCCGGCGGACCTATGTCATCGGGCTGTCCGTACTCGCAGGTATCGGCCTGGACCTGATGCCTGACACCTTCACGAACGCACCCGCTTGGGCGAGCGCCTTCGTCAGCAGCCCTCTGGCCTTCGCGACCACCCTGGCCGTCTGCCTAAACCTCGTGCTAAGTGTTGGCGTATCTCGAACGGCGCACCTCGAACTCGCTCCGGGCGCTCCGATCCAGGATTCGGTATTCCGTTTTATGGAACAACGCGGCGCAATATGGGGAGCGCGCGCGGACGTGATACGGCGAGCTACCCCGGCCATGGTCGAATGGTGCGAGGAAGTGATTCATCTTGCACCACAAGCGCAATTCACTATCGACGTCGAGTTCGACGAGTTCCGCCTGCTCATCGACGTCGCATGCGACCCGGCTCCGATGCGAGGTGACGAGTTCCCATTCGATAGAATCGCAGGTCATCTGCAGCGTCGCTACGACTGTCACGTCAAGTCCTTGAACCACACACCTGGGTCACACTTGCGCTTTGAATTCGAGCATTGAACGAGTCAGGAGTGCGACCCGGCTCCGAAGCCGCGCGGGTTCAGCGCCCGAGGATGAAACGTTGGCTGACGATCTGACTCGGATCGGGCAGATGGTAAGTCTTTTCAGTGGTGGCGATGCGGGCGAGACTGGCAGCGCGTTCGATAAGCGTCCTGGCCGAGCGGGCATTGGCGGGTCCGACCGTCCCTTTCGTGATGGCATGCGCCAGTGTGGACAGCGCGCCGTGCATTACGAAGATGTAATCCCCCGGTCAGGCTGACGTCGGTCTGGGGCGCCTAGACTGATACAGATGCATACGAATAACCCGTCCGAAGGAGGTTTGCAATGAAAACCATCACTCGCAATCGCACCCCGTTGTTGCTCGCTGCGCTGTTCGGCGGCAGTCTGCTCGTGGGCGTGTCGTTCGCGCAGCAGAGCGATCACGCGGCCCATCACCCGGCCGATGCATCGGCGTCAGACGTCGCACCTACGCCCGCCGCCGCGTCGGCTGCCAGAATCTCGGCGATGCAGGAACGCATGCAGCGCATGCGTCAGGTACAGGATCCGGCCGAGCGAATGAAGCTCATGGAAGAGCAGATGGCCGACATGGAAGGCATGATGCAGGCCATGCCGGCTGGCTGCCCGATGATGTCCGGTGATATGCCGATGGGCCCAGGCATGATGCAAGGCGGTATGCGCGGCATGATGGGGATGCAAGGTGGTGGCCCTGAGGCCATGCATCAGCGCATGGAAATGATGGAGAAACGCATGGAAGCGATGGAGCAGAGAATCCAGTCGCATTCACCTGCCCGCTGAGCGGATTGGAGTCATGGAAGGACTCATGGCCGACCATGCCGGCCCCATTACCACCGACATGCGTGCGCACCCGCGGCGGGCGGCTCGAATTGGCTCGAACGAGCGTCATTGAGCCTCTGGCCTCGTCGCCAGCAGATCGGGCGCACCCGGGTGCGGCAGAAGCACTCAACCTCGCGTGCTTTTGCCTCAGTCTGGACCCGCACGCGCTGGCTCGAGCGCTTGACTCCGAATTCGGCCAGCCCGGGCTCGCCGAGATGGTTCGAGCGCGGTGCCCGTTCCTTTTCTCCGCGCAACCCGTATTCGTGGCGGCGTCGCAGTTGCAACGCATGGCGCAGGTCATGCAGGCTGTCGAATCGGTCGTGGCCTTGCCGGCCTATCGGGAGCAGGTGCTGGCTGCCGCGCCGGCCATCACCCGGATGGGCAGCGCAGGGCCACTGGGCGTTTTTTTCGGCTACGACTTTCACCTCGACCAAGGTCACTTGGGGCTGATCGAGATCAACACCAATGCCGGTGGGGCGATGCTCAACGCCGTGCTGGCGCGGGCACAACGGGCCTGCTGCACGGCGGTGGATCAGATGGTGCCCACCTTGGCCACCGTGGCCGCCTTCGAGCACCGCATCGTCGAGATGTTTCGCCACGAATGGCGTTTGTCCGGCCTGGGCGGAAATACGCGGCCGCTGACGAGCATCGCCATCGTCGATGTGGCGCCCGAGGACCAGTACCTCTACCCTGAGTTTTTGCTGTTCCAGCAGTTGTTCGCGCGGCATGGACTGCGAGCGATCATCGCTGATCCGACCGCGCTCGAATGGCGCGGCGGCGCGCTGTGGCACGGTGAGCTCGCCATCGACCTGGTCTATAACCGGCTGACCGACTTCTACCTCGAGCAGGCTAGCAGCGCCGCGCTGCGCGAAGCGTATCTGCAAGGCGGTGTCGTGCTGACCCCGCATCCGCAGGCCCACGCGCTTTACGCAGACAAGCGCCACCTCGCATTGTTCAGCGACGCCACACGACTCGGGGCGCTGGGCGTTCCTCAATCCACGCAACAAATCCTGTTGCAGCATGTGCCGCGCACCGAGGTCGTCGATGCGGCCGATGCGGCGCGCCTGTGGGACGCGCGTCGCGGCCTGTTCTTCAAGCCGGTGGCTGGCTACGGCAGCCGTGCGGCCTACCGGGGGGACAAACTGACGAAGCGGGTCTGGCAGGACATCCTTGCCGGAGACTATGTGGCCCAGGCCCTCGTCGCGCCGGGAGAAAGGAGGGTCAACGATCAGGTCACGCCGGAAGCCGCCAAGGCCCTGAAGTTCGACCTTCGCGCCTACACCTACGACGGCGCGGTGCAGTGGGTCGCAGCGCGGCTATACCAGGGGCAGACGACCAACTTCAGAACCCCGGGTGGGGGGTTTGCGCCGGTGTACAGCGCGCCCGATGCATCGGATAGCGCCCACGTCACGCGGGCGAGTTGCTAGGTAGATGAACGCGACGCCCGTCGGGTTTGAGCGCATCGACCTAGCGGTACTCGATCGGCCCGCATCGCCGGCACTGTCACGCTGAAGCCGGAATTGCGCGCCGCCTATGACGGCCTTCCCCCGATTGCCCTCACTCGCAACGATCGGTTCAATGCGTACACCTCGTGGGACGCTTGGGTCGCCTTGTGTGTCTATCCAGGCTGGATGCGATTGTGGAATTTCTGACAAATAACTGGCACCTCAGTGATCCGGCAATGCAGGGTCTTGTCCTCATCCGGACGTCCTGCCCACACTCCTGGTGAGCAGGATGTGTCATTTGCTGCGGTTCGAGATCTGATGAGCGGACGTCCTGCCAGCCTGACAAATCCGTAATCCCGCTGCAATCGTTCGGACAGCCACCACAGATCATGCTGTGGGCGTGAAGAACAACTTGAGGGACCGGGCCATGAACACACCCGCCATTGTTTCGAAATCGGTGCTGATCACCGTGCCGGGCATGGGCAGCAATCATTGCGCCGGCCTGGTATCGACTTCCATCCGCAGGGTGGACGGTATCGAAGGGGTCGAGACCAATATCGCCAACCACCGTGTGACCGTGCGCTTCGACGCGACGCGCACGCAGCCGGACGCGATCCGTGCCGCGATCGAACGTGCCGGCTACGACGTCGACAGCGTCGATCTCGAGAGCCCCCCGAGCGGACAGCAGGCGACCGACTCCGAGGAGCGCTACCTGGCGCTGGCGCAAAGGCGGCTGTGGATTGCCGCCGTGCCGGCTACGCTGATCATGTTGCTGATGGTGCCGCACATGTTCTGGCAGCCGGTGCCGGGCTATCTCGCCATCGTCGCGCTGCTCGCGTTTCCGGTGGTGTTCACGAGTGGCGGGTGGGCGACACACCAGTCGGCCTGGCGTTCGCTCAAGAACCGCACCGCCAACATGGACGTGCTGATCTCGCTCGGCAGCATCCCGCCCTACGTGATCGGTTTGATCGGCTTCATCTACCCGATGACGTCCTTCATCGAGATGGCCGCAACCATCATGACCTTCCACCTGCTCGGCCGCTACCTTGAGACGCGGGCGAAAGGTCGCGCGTCGCAGGCGATCCGAAAGCTCGTCACACTCGGCGCCAAGACCGCAACGGTGCTGCGTAACGGCCGCGAGGTCGAAGTGCCGGTGGCCGAGCTTGTGGTCGGCGACGTGATGGTCGTTCGCCCCGGGGCCAAGGTGCCGACCGACGGCGAGATCGTCGAAGGCACGAGCCATGTCGACGAATCGATCGCAACCGGCGAGTCGGTGCCGGTCGAAAAAGGGCAGGGCGACCCGGTGATCGGCGCAACGATCAACAAGGAGGGCCTGCTCAAGATCCGCGCGACCAAGGTCGGCGCCGATACCTTCCTGTCGCAGGTGATCCGGCTGGTCGAACAGGCCCAGGGCTCGAAGGTGCCGATCCAGGAGTTCGCTGACCGGGTCACCGGCCAGTTCGTACCGGCGGTGATCCTGATCAGCCTCGCGAGCTTCGTCATGTGGCTTGCGATCGGTGCGAGCCTGCAGCCGGTGCTCGACTGGGGCGCAGGCTTCCTGCCCTGGGTTGACCCGAGCCGCACGCCACTGATCGTCGGTACCCTGTCGGCGGTGGCCGTACTGGTGATTGCCTGCCCGTGTGCGCTGGGCCTGGCGACCCCCACGGCGCTGATGGTCGGCTCCGGCATCGGTGCCGAACGCGGGGTATTGATCCGCTCCGGCGAGGCGATCCAGACGCTCAAGGACATCAAGGTCGTCGTGCTCGACAAGACCGGTACGATCACCGAGGGCAGGCCGTCGCTGACCGACGTCATCGCGGCCGAAGGCTTCGACGAGGCGATGGTGCTGCGTGCGGCCGCCGCGGTCGAGGCCGGCTCGGAGCATCCGCTCGGGCAAGCCATCGTCAACGGCGCGCGTGAGCGCGGTGTTCAGGTGCCCGCCGTACGGTCGTTCAAGGCGGTGACCGCGCGAGGCGTGCAAGGTGAGGTCAATGACAGTCTGGTGCGTGTCGGCAGTCGCCGCATGCTCGACGAGGCCGGCATCGCCTACGGTCTGCTCGACGACACGCTGAAGCGCTTCGAGAACGAGGGGAAGACCACGATGCTGGTTGCCATCGACGGTCGTGCCGCGGGGTTGGTCGCAGTCGCCGACACCGTGAAGGCCGACTCGAAGGCCGCGATCGCCGCACTCCGCGCGCTCGGCATCCAGGTCGTCATGGTCACCGGCGACAACGAACGTACCGCCCGCCATGTCGCCGCTCAGGTCGGTGTCGACATGGTCATGGCCGGCGTACTCCCGGAGGGCAAGGTCGATGCGATGAAGTCCTTGCAGCAACAGCACGGCCAGCGCGTTGCGATGGTCGGAGACGGAATCAACGATGCCCCGGCGCTCAAGCAGGCCAATGTTGGCATCGCGATCGGTGCCGGCGCCGACGTCGCAATCGAGGCAGCGGACGTCACCTTGGTCAAGGGCGAACTGACCAAGGTGGTCGAGGCGATCCGCTTGTCCAAGGCGACGTTTGCGAAGATCGTGCAGAACCTTTTCTGGGCCTGGTTCTACAACGTCGCAGCGATCCCGGTTGCGGCGCTGGGCCTGCTGCATCCGATGGTCGGCGTCGTCGCGATGACCGCCAGCTCGCTGTCGGTGATCGGCAATTCGCTGCTGCTGCGCCGGGCGCAGCTTGAAGTCACGCGTTGACCGGTTGTTCCACACGATGGTGAGGGCATTCCAGCGCAACGCTCATTCAGCCTCGCCGCCGACACACCTCTGCAGGAGCGAGCATGATGTCTCAAGCTGACGATCAGAAGTATGTTCCCGCCCTCGGCTACCGCTGGCTCACCCCCGCCTACGATGCGGTCGTGGCCTCGACGACACGCGAACGCACGTTCAAGTCGGCCCTAATCGAGCAGGCAGGTTTCGCACCCGGCCAGCGGGCGCTCGACCTCGCCTGCGGCACCGGCACGCTCGCGGTCTGGATCAAGCAGCGGCATCCCGAGCTCGACCTCACCGGCATCGACGGCGACCGCGAG
>JAUVVG010000015.1 GCA_030604735.1 Azoarcus sp. | reverse complement strand
CGCGGGACCAGCGTCCACCGCGCGCGCGGACGAACACCGCGGCGATCGCGAGGCCTGCTGCGGCCGCGGTCACTTCCGCCGCGAGGGTGCCGAGGGCGACCCCGGCCACGCCCCAGCCGAAGCCGAGAACGAACAGCACGTCGAGCGCGATGTTGGTGAAATTCAGGATCAGCTGGAGCACCAGCGCGATGTCGGTTCGGCCGATGCCGATGAACCAGCCGAGCAGCGCGTAATTGGCCAGTGCCGCCGGCGCGGCCCAGATCCGGATGTCGAAGTAGGTCCGCGCCAGCGGTTCCACTTGCAGCCCAGGGTCGAGCACGCGGAATGCGATCTCGCGGATCGGCCACTGCAGCGCGATCAGCAATACGCCGACCACGCCGGCGATCAGCAGGGCGCGCCCGAGCGCTGCCAGCAGTTCGTCGTCGTCGCGCGCGCCAAGCGCCTGCGCGGCCAGGCCGGTCGTGCCCATGCGCAGGAAGCCGAAGGCCCAGAACACAAAGGTGAATACCAGCGAGGCTACCGCGACCGCACCGATATGGGCCGGGTCCGGAATCTGTCCGACGACCGCGGTATCGACCACCCCGATCAGCGGCGTCGACACGTTGGACAGCATCACCGGCAGCGCGATCGCGAGCACACCGCGGTGGGTCAGCGGATCGGGATGACGGTCATTGTGGCCAGTTGGGGACGGGGGAGGCATTGGGGGGCGAGTGCGGGGCGTGTGCGGGCTGGATGAAGAAGTCGCCATGATAGAGGGTGCACCCGGCCCGGCCGCAAACCGAACTCTCCCGGCCTGTAGGGTTCTGACCGACTACTCGCTTATGGAGCCTCAGCCGATGTTCAATCTTGGGCACAGCGTATCACTGGTTTTGTTGCTTGCCGTTACCAGCGTGTTGCAGGCGGCGGATTCGCTGATGATCGATGCGCACTCACATTACACCGCACAGGACGCCGAAGCCTTGTCGCCCCAGGATGTGATCCAGACCCTGGATGCGGCCGGGGTGTCGCGGATCGTGATCAGCGGTTCGCCTCCGACGCTGGCAAGCGCGCTCCATGCCCATGCGCCAGATCGCATCCTGCCATTTCTCGGTGTCTATACCGGCGGTTTCGGCAAGGCGGTGTGGATGCACGACGCGGGCTTGCCCGATCGGGTCGAGGCCATGCTGGTGGACGGCCACCCGTGGGTCGGGCTGGGCGAGCTGCATCTTTTCGCGCGTGATGCCGCCAGTCCGGTGTTCGAGCGTCTGGTCAGGATCGCCGCGGAACACGACCTGGTGCTGATGATCCATGGTGACTCGGAAGTGGTGGACCGGGCCTTCGGGATCGCTCCCGAGCTGCGCGTGTTGTGGGCGCACCTGGGCGCGATTCCATTGCCGTCCTGGGTCGAACGGACGCTCATCCGGCATGCCGGGCGGTCGCTCTGGATCGACACTTCGGTCCGGGACGAGCGCATCGCGCCGGACGGACAGCTCCTGCCCGAGTGGCGCGGCCTGATCGAGGATTGGCCGGACCGCTTCGTGGTCGCGGTCGACACCTTCAGCACCAATCGCTGGCGCAGTTATGGCGAAGTGGTCGGGACGATACGGAGCTGGGTCGATGCGCTGCCGCCCGAACTGAGCCAGCGGCTGCTCTCCGGCAACGCCGAGGCCTTGTTCCGGCTGCAACCCCTGCAGTAGCCGCCGTCAGGCAGTCAGGTCGTCCGCGTAAGCGCAGATGAAGGTGAAGCAGGCACGCGGATCGTTGGCCAGGTCCATGAAGTGGACGTGGGGCATGATCCGCGATGACGCGGACTGTGGCCGCGAGGATTGTGGCAGTGAATCCGGTCCGAGCGGGCGATGCCCCATTTCCCATTGCGGGAACATGCGCGTCTGCTTGTAGCCGCGCGCGACGACCCGGATGTTTTCGTGTCGAGGGTCGTTGCGGATCCGGTCGAAGGTCCTCTGGACGTCTTCCTCCCGGCCTTCCATGATTTGCATGAAGTGGTCGCCCTGGGTCAGCAAAAGCCCGGTCACCGCATTGGCCTGATTGATCGGACGACATTGCGTCAGCAAGGTCTTCAGCGAAGCATCATCGAAACGCGTGCGGCCCTTGCTGACGTAAATCAGGTAGTGGATCGTCCGGTCGAAAAACCTTGAATGCGCGCAACGTTGTGCATGGACGACCTCGAGGAAGGACTGTTGCGACATGGGTCGGTGCAGGTGATAGCCTTGAACGAAGTCACACCCCAGTACCTTGAGCTCCGACATCTCCTCCTGGTTTTCTACGCCTTCTGCGATGATCTTCAACTGCAGCGCATGGCCCAGCTTGATCACCGCGGCGGTGATCGCCCGGCTGTCCGGCCGCTTGTGCAGGCCGTCGACAAACTCGCGGTCCACCTTGAGCGTGTCGATCGGCAGGCGCAAAAGCTGGGTCAGCGACGAATAGCCGGTGCCGAAATCGTCGACTGCGCACCGCAGTCCCAGGGTAGCCAGTTCCTGCAGAATCATCAGGCAGTGCGCGACGTCAGACATCAGCGAGGTTTCGGTCACCTCGAGAATGATTCGGGCCGGATCGGCGTCGTACAGGGCTATCAGTCGGGCGAACTTGGCGGGTAGCTGCGGGTCGTCCAGTTGGCGGGTAGACAGGTTGACGGAGACATAGGGCGCTGTCTCGCCGAACCTGGCACGCCAGCCCGATTCGAGCCGGCAGGCTTCGCCGAACACCCATTCGCCGATGTCGTGAATGGTGCCGTTGGACTCGGCGATAGGGATGAAGTCAGCCGGTGAGACCGGACCCGTCGCGCGGTGCCAGCGCAACAGCAACTCGGCGCCTGCGATGCGTTCATCCTCGGTCGACAGGATGGGTTGGCACAGCAGGCTGAACTCGCTTTTCTCCAGCGCGGTCTTCAGGCCGGTATTGATGCTGCCGCGCAGGTCGGCTTGCTGTTGCAGCGCGTCGTTGAAAAATTGCCAGCCGTTGCGCCCGCGCGCCTTGACTGCCGACATGGCGAGGTCGGCCTCGCGCAGCAAGGCGGTGGCATCCAGCGCGCGCTCATGGCTGAGTGCGATGCCGATACTGGCGCTGATTCGTAATTCGATATTGCCGATATGGACCGGTTTCCGGATCGCGTCGATCAGGCGATCGGCCAAGGACGAGATGGTCACCGGATCGTCGACTTGTTCGCACAGCAGCAAGAACTCGTCGGCTGCCAGCCGCCCCAACGTGTCGCCCGGTCGGGTCTGCTTCAGGATCCGGCCTGCGATCTGCTTGAGCAAGGCGTCGCCCATGCCGTGTCCGTGCGCGTCATTGACCAGCTTGAAACCGTCGAGGTCGATGAACAGCAAGGCCAGCGGCTGGTCGCTGCGCCGCGACCGCACCAGGGCATTGTCCAGGCGGGCCATGATCAGGCCGCGGTTGGCGAGTTCGGTCAGCGGATCGTGGGTCGCACGCCGGATGAGTTCATCCTCGGCGAGCTTGCGTTCGCTGATGTCATGGATCATGGCAACCAGGACCCACTCGTCGCCGAGCTTGAACTTCGAGATTGTTACCTGCAGCGGAAAGGTCGAGCCATCCTTGCGATAACCGGACAACTCGTCGCGCTTGCTCATCGGAATGCTCAAGGCCGGGTTCGCGGCGAAGTGGCCGAGGTGCTCGCCATGGCGGGCCCGGAGTGACGGTGGCAGCAGCAGATGAACCGATGAGCCGATCAGCTCCCGCGCCTCGTAGCCGAACATCGCGCAGGCCGACGCACTGGCATGGACGATGATGCCCTTGCTGTCGGTCGAGACCATGGCCAGGCCGGCAAGCGACAGCAGGTGCTGATTCTGAGCCAGAATACCGGCATCGAGTGGCGCCAGCAGCAGGCTCCAGGTGTCGCGGCCTTGCCGGTAGACCAGAGGTTCCAGACTGGCGGTCACCACGCAGGCACCGGCGTTGGGGAGTCTCGCCTCCAGCGTGCCCTGCCATGCTTCGTTGGACTGCATGGCCTTCCGGAGCACGGCGGTGCTGGCATCGGACAGCAGATTCTCGATCTCTCGACCGATGAGGTAATCCGGATCGAGGGGTTGCCAGAGCTTGAGCGCGGCGCGGCTCAGACCCAGTACGTTTCCAGTGCGGGAGAGTAGTACGGTCGCGGTGGTTCCGGCATCGGCGGTCGGGTGTCCGGCACCGTCGTCCATCGATCCGTCGTTCTTGTCCGAGGGACCCGTACTGCGGTAGCGCTCGGGAATCGACGGCGCGCGCAAGCCGAAGGAGGCCACGATGTCGAACCGGCCGTGTGCGTTACACCGCGCGAGATAGGTGTTGAGATGGGCATGCTGGGTGTGCTTGTCCATCCTGACACGGCCCTGGGGGGCGTACAGTTCGATCTGTTTCAGGGTCGATGCCAGGTCGTCGGCGGCGACGCTGCCGGCCTGCTCGGCAGCCAGGGCGAAGGCCTTGACGCACAGATAGGCGGCTTCGCCACACGTGGTCAGGGGCGTGTCGGCGCGGGCCTGGGCGGCTCTGGAGGCGATCCGGTCCAGTAGCAACTTGTTCTCCGGCGTGTCCACCGCCATGAAGTAGCTGTTGACCGCATACAGCCCGTCGCGAAGGGCGGGGGCCAACCTCTGGACCAGTGCTTCGTCGCAATGTCCGGCAAAGGTCGTGAACTGGTCCTGGAGCTCAAGCGCCGCCATGCGCTCCAGGACCTGAATCTGCTCGTCGCCGGTGAAGTAGGACACGAATACGTTCGCGCCGGAACGCTGAAGGCGTTCAAGCATCTGATCGATCCGGCCACTGCCTATGGGCAGGTACTCTTCACCCATCGCCTCGCCGCCGATTGTCGTGAGGGCGTGCCTGGCCGCTGCGATCGAACCGCGCGGCCATTCGTAGTCGCTGCCCGCGAAGAACATCTTGTCGCCGAACTTCTCGGCGAGGTAGGGAATGATGCAGTCGATCTGCTGGTTCGGCAGCGCCCCGAAGTTGAAGAAGTAGCGCCCACGGATGCTGCCTTCGTAAAAGGCGAAATTGAGGTACGGAATGCGCAGCGGTTCGGAAACCTGCGCCGATATCGCGATCCGCGAGTTGGACATCAACGTGCCGATCAAGGCCACGCACCGGTGTTGGTCTATCAGCCGCCGCGCCGCGGGCACGGCCGTATCGGGCATGCTTCCATCGTCTTCGATGACCAGTTTCAGCGCGCGCCCGAGCACCCCGCCACCGCCGTTGATCTCGTCACAGGCGAGTTGGGCGCCGAGTACGATGCTGGGACCATGTAGGGCGGCGATGCCGGTGATCGGCGCCATCAGTCCGATCGGAATGAAGTCTGTGCTCATTGCGGGAGATCGTCATTTCAGGAATTGCACAGCATCGAAACAGCTTATGCCCGAATAGACCACATAAATGTTATGGGAATAAAAGCTATTCTTGCACGAGCGATTTCTGGCTGCACGGAATTATTCCTCAGCCCCGCTGCGGCGGGATGCGCCCCATTCAGCGCCGCAAGAACCGGATCCAGGCCGCGATGTTGAGCAGGCTCATCAGCGACTGTGCGACATAGGTCAGCGCAGCCGCTTCCAGTATCCGGCGCGCATGCGGGTAGTCCGATTCGTGCAGATAGCCGCCACGCTCCAGGATGGGCAAGGCCCGGCGAAAGCTGGCGTCGAACTCGGTCGGCAGCGTGACCAGATGGACCACTGCGGCCAGGCCCATCGAGAGCAGGCCCGCGACGACGAAGATCAGCCCCGGCGCCGGATGGCGGGTGATCAGTGTGATCACCGGTACCGCCACCATCATCATCGCGCCCAGTCGCTGGCCGGCACCGGCCAGGCGGACCAGATGCTCGCGGGTCCTGAGCGGCAAGTAGCCCTCGGCATGCTGGATCGCATGGCCAACCTCGTGGGCCGCCACCGTGATCGCGGTCAGCGAGCGTTTGTGGTAGTTGTCCGGCGAGAGCCGGACCGCCCGGTCAACCGGGTCATAGTGGTCGCCGCGTTCGTCGATCTCGACCTTGACCTCGTTCAAGCCCTGCTTGTCCAGCAATAGCCGCGCGAGTTGCGCGCCGCTGCCATAGTAGCGGTCGGCCGGTTCGCTGTAGCGCTGCATGGTGCGCCGTACCCACCAGCCGGGCAGCCAGATGGCGAGCAGGAGCAGCGGAATCAGGAAAACCAGTAGTCGGGCCATGTCGGCTGATGCGCTTGTGGGACAAGGCGAACAAGGTCGCTTGTCGGTTTGCGATAGTGGGTGCGATCACGCGCCCGGTCGAGGGTGTGACCGGTCCGGGGCGGAGGGGTTCGCGCCCAGCAGCCCGGCGGCCGGACCGCTCAGCGCTCCAGCCTGAAAATCAGGTCGCCGCCCTGGGCCTCGGCGCTGGAGCTGGTCTCGATATCGAAGTAGCGGTTGATGTTGTACTCGGTGATGAACTTGCCGACCCCGTCGAACACCCCGACCGCGTAGCGCACCAGCAGCTTGGAACTCAGGCGTTTGCCGATCGCCAGCTGGGTGCCGCCCAGTCCGCCGTCGGTTTCCAGACCCAGCTCGTCGAAGCCTATGGTCTGGCCGATGTCGCGCATGATCTCGTCGCTCTGAGCGACGCCGAGTCCGGCCAGCGCATTGACCAGCAGATTGGCGTCGGCGCCGCTGGTGCCACTGGACAGCATCCGCCCGGTCAGCAGCAGGCTGAGCGCGTCGCTCTCCTGCAGTGCCGGGACCGAGAATACCTGGGTGGTCGGGTTGCCGAGCGTGCCACGGATCTCCAGCCCCGCTTGGTACTCGCCGACGGTGCGCGAGGCCCGCACATCCAGCCCGGGGTCGTTCAATGGGCCGTTGAAGGTCAGCCGGCCCTGGTCCACCCGCAGGTCCTGGCCGAATGCGGCGTAACGTCCGTCACGCAGGTCGACCTCGCCGAAGGCGGCGATCGGTGCGGTCTCATCGCCGCGCAGCCGGATCTGTCCGGCCAGGCCGGTGGAGAAACCCATGCCCTCGAGGCGGACCCGGTCGCCGAGGACGATCTCGAGATCGGTACGAACCACATAGGCCGGCGTGCCGCCTTGGTTGTCCTCGTCGCTGACGATGACCAGATCAGGCGATTCCGCAACCGACCCCTCGGGCAATTGCCTGACGGTGGCCAGCACGACCGGCAGCACCACGCGACCGCGCACGTTGGCGAGGTCCTGGTTGGCGCTGATGGTGATCTCGGGGCTGATGTCGACCACCAGTTCCGGCGTGCGCATCACCGGCAAATCGGCGCCTTCGACCTCCATCGTCAACCGCCACGCCGGCAACTCGGCGAGTGAGCCCTCGCCGGCAAGGGTCAGCGTGCCGCTTTCCAGTCCCGCGAGTTGCCCCTGCAGGGCCAGTTGTTGTTCCGCGTCGATCGTGAGTTCGAACTGGCCGTCACGGTAGGCGACGCCGGTATCGGGTACGGTGAATGCCAGGCCGTCCGCGCGGATCGTGCCGACCGGCTGCGGTTCGACCAGCGTGCCGCCGAGGGTGATCTCGGCGCGCACCGAGCCGGTCAGTTCGGCGACCGCCGCGGTAACCGCGTTCAGCCACGCCAGATCGGCCATGTTCAGCGTGATCGTCCCGGTCAGGGCCTGGTTGCCGTCGAGTCGTGCGTCGATCCCGCCGGCAAGGTCGAGGTAGCCGGGCAGACGGGCCGTCAGTTCACTGTTCAATTGCTGGTCGCGCAGGCGGACCTGCACCCGCGTATCGCGATAGTCGATGTGCAGCGGTTCTTCGGTGATGCCACTCGCGACCAGATGGTTGTCGGGCAAGGCGATGAGTACATCGGCAACGATCGACTCGCCGATGCGCGCACTGGCTTCGAGCGATACGCTGCCGGGCAACTCCAGCGTTGGCGGCAGGAACTCGGCCGCGAGCGCCAGCGGCAACATCGCCTCCAGGGCGGCGTCGATCGGGTTGGCGCCGCTGCGGGAGGCGGCCGCGCACAGGCGGCCGGGCGAACCGGCACGACCCCGCTCGACCAGGCAGGCCTGCGCCAGCGAAAAGTCCTGTCCAGTCACGCGGATCGCGGCAGGCGCCTGCAGCGACCAGTCACCGGCTGGCGTACCGCCCAGGTCGAGGCGCGCCAGCCGCCCGGACCAGGTCTCGCCGCTCAGACCGCCTTCCAGTCCCAGTTCGAGTCGGCCGAATTCGGTGCGCGCGTCGAGCGCGACACGGTGTGCATCGAGCAGACCGTCGGCGGTCAGCGCGATCGAGTCGAGCTGTTGTCCGCCGGCTTCCAGCCGGGTGAGTTCGGCGCGGAGGTCGAGTCGGTCGCCTTGGGCACGGGCTTCGACCGTAATCCGGTCGAGCCGGAAATCGTCCATCGCGATGCCCCGGCCGGCCAGGCTGGCATCGACCTCGGGCGCGGTGAGTGTGCCGCGCACCGTCCCCGTGCCCTCGATCCGGCCGGTCAGCGCGAGCGCTTCCGGCAAGGGCAGTGCCGACAGCGATGGCAGCGCGATCTCGTAACGCAGATCGAAAGGCGGGGTCACGGTGCCGCTGATCATGACCTTGTTCTCGCCGATGGCGATGTCGGCCGGCAGCAGCTTGACCACGTCCGCCGCCACTTCGGCATCGATGCGACCCGCCAGGGTCTGGCCCTCGAGCTGGCCTCGAAGCCGGCTCAGACTGGCCGTCAGATAGGGCTGGCCGTCGCGCAGGGTGCCACGGCTCTCGAGATCGAAACCGATCGATCCGGCGATCGGCGGCTGCACCTGTTCGGCGAGTCGGGACAGGTCGGCGTCGTCCAGGCTGAGTCGCGCGTCCCAGGCGATGTCCTCGCCAAGGTCGAGCTCGGCGCCCCCGCTCAAAGCGGCTCCCAGCACGCTGCCGGCGAAATCGGTGATCCGTATCCGCGCCAGGTCGCCCGCGACCTTCAAGCCGATCTCTTCGAACACGATGCCCGCGATGTCACCGTGCAGGTTCGCGAGTTCGCTGGCATGGCTCAAGGTGCCGTCCTCGTCCAGCTGCCCCTCGCTGTCCAGCCTCAGGCTGACCCGGCCGGTGGCCCCCTCGGCGACTGCTGCGGGGTCGATGTCGGTCGCGTCCAGTCCCAGTTGCCAGCTGATCACTTCGCCCCAGCTCGCCTGCCCATGCGCAGCCACGCTGCCGTCCAGCAACTTCAGCGATAAAGCGCGGATCTCGGCGTTGTCCAGACCGCCCGCGACATCCAGCATGAAATCGGTGATCGCGATACCTTCGAACGAGGCGCTGCCGCCGTGGAGACGGGATTCGTGGCTGAGCTCTCCGTTCGTCGCCAGGGTGCCGCGGGTTGCGAGGTCGAAGCTCAATGGCCCGTCGGCCTGCTCGACCAGCGGGGTCAGGACCAGCTCGCGGGCGGCGATCGTCATGTCCCAGATCACCCCTTCGACCCATGATACGGTGCCGGCCAGACTGAGGCGGCCATCGAGCGTGTCCATGTCGAGGGCGTCGATCCGGGCCGATTCGAAACCATGTTCGACGTCGAGCTCTACCACGGCTGCGGGGAGTTCCAGGCCCTGCCAGTCGAAGCGGCCGAGGCTGCGGATGCGCTCCAGCGGGCCGCTGCTGTCGATAGACCATTCGAGCCGGCCCTGGTCCAGTCCGACCGATCCGGTCGCCCGTGCCGTCAGCGGGTAAGGGTGTACGGCGCCCAGCGTCGCGTCGAGTCGCAGGTCGGCGGCAATCGGCGCGGTCAGTGACAGTGCGATGTCCGACAGCGCGATCTGGTCCGACTCGGCCGAAGCCGAGGCCTGCAGCGCGCGAAGCGCGATCCACTCCGCATCGGGTGCCGGCCGCAGCGCGAAATCCTCGATAAACAGGCGGTCGACCCGGATCGTGAGCGGAATCGGCGGCAACAACTCGTCCAGGTTCAGCGGGGTCGGCTCGGTCTCTTCGGTATCACCACCGGGCAGCCGGATCCGGGTCTCGCGCAGCGCGATCTCGCTGACATGCAGGTGGCGAGCGGTCAGCGCTGGCCAGACCGCCGTGAACCGGGCTTCGCCAATCGTCGCTTCTGTGCCGGCGCCGTCGTCATAGCGGATGTCTTCGAAACGGAAGCCCCGCCACAAGCTGCCTTCGATCCGGCCGACCGAGACCCGAGGGTCCAGGTCGGTCGCCTTGAGCACGGCCAGGCGCAAGCCGCTTTCGGTGCCGACCAGCGAGCCCAGCAGCAGCGCGATGAGCAGGACCAGCGCGAATAGTGTCCACAGGGAAATCTTCAGCAGTTTGCGCATCGGGTTCGCCATGATCAGAAGGCCGCGCCGATACCGAGATGCAGCCGCGGCGAGCGCGAGGTGCCGCTGAGCGGCATCGCCACATCCACCCTGACCATCCCGATCGGCGAGCGCCAGCGCACGCCGACACCGGCGCCGGCTTTGAGATTCATTTCCTTGAACGAGTCGAAGGCGTTGCCGACATCGATGAAGGCAGCGCCGAACCAGTCGTTGCCAACCACCGGGCGCATCGCCTCGGCACTCATCACGATGACATGGCGGCCGCCGACCACCTGGCCGTCATCGTTCTCCGGCCCCAGGCTTTCGAAGGCGTAGCCGCGCACCGAGTTGTCACCGCCGGTGAAGTAGCGCAGTGATTTCGGGAGCTTGCTGAAGTCCTCGACCCAGGAGGTGCCGACTTCCCCACGGGCGAGGAGGATGTTGCCGGCTACCGGCCAGGCGAGCGCGCCGCGGGCGCTGGCCTGCACCAGTGAGGTCGAGCTGAGCAAGGGGGCGGTCGCCCCTTGCAGGCTGAGGTTGAGGGAGTGGCCGCGGGTCGGGAACAAGGGGTCGTCCACATCGCGGTGTCCAAGGCGGATGCCGGTGAGCAGGAAGTTGGTCGAGCGGCGCGGTTCGTTGCCGAACGCGCTCCGCTCGAAGCGGTATTCCGAGAAGGCGTTCTGGGTCCAGCCGTTGCGTACCTGCGAGATCTGGGTGCCGATGGTCCCGATGTCGGACACGATGTCGTTGTTGTCCTCGCGCGCGACACGGGCGTAGAAATCGACGCTGTCGGTGAGCGGGTTGCTGCGTGGAATCGAATAAATCGTGTCGAGCGTCATCGTGCGTTGTGACAGACCGAGACCACCGCGCCATTTGTGTCCGCGCCGGTTCACCCAGCGCCGGTCGATGTCGGCGCGTACCCTGGCCCCGGTGTCGGTGCCGAAACCGGCACGAAACTCGTAGGCGGTGCGTTTGCGCGGGGTCAGCAATACATTGACCGGTATTTCTTCGTTGTCACGATTGTCGAGGTCGGGGCGGACCCGCACGTCGGCGAAGTAACCGCTTGCGGCGAGATTTCCGGAAAGGGCCGCAAGGCCGTCGCTACTGTAGTCGTCGCCCGGCTGGACCGGCATCATCCGTCTGACCAGGCGCTCGTTCAGGATGTCCTGGTCGGCGCGAATCTCGCCGAAGCGGTAGCGTGGCCCGGACGCCAGCGTAAGTTCGACACGTGCAGTATTGGTTTCCGGGTCGACCACGAGCGTGCGCCGGGTATAGCGGGCGTCGAGATAGCCGCGGGCACGGGCGCGGTTGATCAGGTCGTCGCGGGCGCTGTCGTAGTTCCCCTGGTTGAGCGGGTCGCCCACGCTCAGGCGCAGGGTTTCGAAGTAGCGCGCAGCCGACGGGTCGGCCTCGAAGGGACCATCGATCACGATGTCGATCGCGTCGATCAGGACCGGTGGACCGGCCTCGATGGAGATCACCGGGGTGAGGCAGTCGGCGACGGTGTCGATCCGGCTCTCGATACGCGCGTTGAAGTGGCCCAGCGCACGCAGGGCGGTTTGCGCTGCGGTTTCCACATTGCGCAGGTAAGAAAGAAAGCGCGCCCTTGGCGCATCGCATGCCAGGGTGCGCGGCGCTGCGGTATTGCGGACATTGGTCAGTATCGGACCCTCGCTCAACCCCTCGATCTGCAGTGCCGGTACTGGATGATCGTCGGCATGTACCGCCGTCATGGTGGTGATCGAGAGCCATGCAGCGAATACCGGTGCCGCCCACTTGCCTGGCGTTCGGCGCGGGCCTGGCGTCGGGTTCCCGCTTGTGCGGCGCATGAGGTCGGTCGGCTCGGACAGAATGAATCCCTTTGTCTGGATGTCGGGTCGGTCAAAGTGGGTGCCGGCCGTTATCGGGGCAGCCAGGGGCGGTTCCACGGCGGATCGGACGTCATTTTAACGTGACCAGGCGGCAATCGGCTTTTTATGCCGTTCCGTTGTGTCGGGCAATCGCGTACGGCGTGATGCCACGAGTCGTTGCCGACCACAGCCTCGTGGCTCCGACTGCCCTTGCGCTGTCTCGTTCATCCGGTCGTGCCGCCTGGGTCCGCGTGCGTCGCGAATCCTTGGCCGGCCAAGGCCTTTGCCGCACCGAGTTCGACCGCGGCGCATAGCCGGGCCATGACCGGGGACTGGACTTGCCAGTGGTGCCAATAAAGCACGACGTCCTCGAAGCTTGCCGGTGCGAGATCGACCAGCGAGCCGTCGGCCAGCTCTGCCGCGATCTGGATCTCGGGCACGAACCCATAGCCGAGGCCGGCCCGTGCCACCGCGACGAAGCCCTCGGAAGAGGGGACCACATGCTGCGGGAATTGCCCCTTGTCCAGACCGAAATGGTGACGCAGGAACTCGTCGTGCATGTCGTCATGGCGGCCGAACACGATGGCCGGGGCCTCGCCCAGTGCGTTGCGGGTCAGGCCGCGGGCGAACCAGCGCTGGCGGAAATCCGGCGAGGCGACGCAGCGGTAGCGCATCACCCCGAGCCGGCGCGCGATGCAGCCGCGGATAGGTTCGGGCCGGGTGCTGACGCAGCCGAGCACCTCGCCGTCGGCGAGCAAGGCATGGGTGTGGTCCTGGTCGTCCAGCACGCAGTCGAGTACCACCTCTTCGCTGCGGATCACGTCCTGGACCGCAGGCCAGAACCAGGTCGCCAGGCTGTCGGCATTGACCCCGACCGGAAGCCGCATCCTCCCGCCGCCTGTGCCGGTCTGGAGCGCCCGTGAGGCTTCGGTCTGGAGCAACCGCATCTGCGCCAGATAAGGCAGCAGGCGTCGTCCCGCCGGGGTTGGCTGCACCGGCTTGCTGCGGACCAGCAGCACTTGTCCGAGATCGGTCTCGAGCTGGCGGAGGCGCTGTGACACCGCCGACTGGGTCAGTGACAGCCGGCGTGCCGCCGCTTCGAAGCTGCCTTCCTGGAGGACCGTCTCGAAAGCGATGTAGCGGGCGTCGATCATAAGAAAAAATCATGAAAGATAATATTTATTAATTTTACTGAACAGCATGCTGCGCGGCCACTACATTCCACCCATCGAACAATCGATCGCACTGCCCGTGCAGGCGATCACCGGTCTCAAGGGGGATGAAATGGGTGTCAGCGGCGTGTTTCTCAGTGGTTTCATCGTGTCGGTCGGGCTGATCATGGCGATCGGTGCGCAGAACGCGCATGTGTTGCGCCAGGGGCTGAAGCGCGAGCATGTCGGGCTGACGGTGACGGTCAGTGCCTTGTGCGACGGGATGCTGATCCTGATCGGCGTGGCCGGCGCAGGGGCCTTGTTCGCCGCCAATCCGGACTGGATGTCGGTGGCCCGTTACGGGGGTGCGGCCTTCCTCGGCTGGTATGGGTTGCGCGCGATGCTGTCCGCGCTGCGGGGTACCGGGATGCGGGTCGATGCCGGGCACGGCAAGGGATTGAGCCACGGACAGGCCTTGTTCGCCGCCGCCGCGTTCAGCCTGCTCAACCCGCATGCCTATCTCGATACGGTGGTGCTGATCGGCTCGGTCGGCAGCCAGCAGGCCGAAACCGTGCGTCCCTATTTCGCTGCGGGCGCGGTGACTGGCTCCATCGTCTGGTTCATCACCCTGGGTTACGGCGCGCGCGTGCTCGCGCCGCTATTCGCCAGGCCGGGGGCATGGCGGGTGCTGGATGGGCTGGTCGCGCTGATGCTGTGGGCGATCGCGGCGTCGCTGTTGCTACGGTAACCGATCCGCCTGGCGATGCCGGAGATGATTCATCAGGGCCGTGAGCTGCGCCGAGGCCTGCAGCGCCGGCAGGCGGTCTTCGCGCACCGATCGAACCAGGGGTACGACCGCTTCCGAGGTGGGGCGTACCGCGCCGAAGTAGTGCAGGCTTTCGCCACGCATCACGAGCAGCGTGGGGAAAGCCTCGATCTCGAATGATTCGAGCAGCGCTTCTTCCTGATCGATATCGACCCAGATCCATCGCAGCGCAGCGTCGGTGTGCTGCATCGCCTCGACGACCTCGCGGAACGCCCGGCATGTGCCGCACCAGTCGGCGCAGATCACGCCGACACGGACTTCGGCGGTCCCCGTTGCGGCTGCCGTCACCTCGGCCGTCCCTGGCCAGCTTGTTCTTTCGGACATCGGGGTCAGGGGATTCGCCTCACTTTTCGACAAACGCACGTTCGATGACGTAATCGCCACGTTCTCCCTGGCGCGGGCTGATGACGAAGCCTCGGGCATCGAGCAAGGCCGAGGTCTCCTTCAGCATCGCCGGACTGCCGCAGATCATCGCGCGATCCAGAGCAGGGTCGAGGGTGGGCAGTCCCAGCTCGTCGAAGAGCCGGCCGGTCTCGATCGCATGAGTGAGCCGGCCCTGGTGGTGGAAGGGCTCCCGCGTCACCGTCGGGTAGTAATGCAGCTGCGCTTCGATGACTTCGCCCAGATAGGGGTCCCGGGGCAGCACTTCGGTGATGGTGTGCCGATAGGCGAGCTCGCTGATCCAGCGTACGCCGTGCACCAGGACCACATGCTCGAATTTCTCATAGGTTTCCGGGTCGCGGATGATGCTCATGAACGGCGCCAGGCCGGTGCCGGTCGCGAGCAGATACAGGTTGCGCCCGTCATGCAGGTCGTCGATCACCAGTGTTCCCACCGGCTTGCGACTGACCAGCACCTCGTCACCGGGTTGAAGGTGTTGCAGGCGCGAGGTCAGCGGACCATCCGGGACCTTGATGCTGAAGAACTCGAGATGCTCGTCGTGATTGGCACTGGCGATGCTGTAGGCACGCATCACCGGCCTTTGCGCGTCCGGCAGGCCGAGCATCACGAAGTGGCCGTTCCGAAAGCGGAAGCCGGGGTCGCGCGAAGTGCGGAAGCTGAAGAGATTGTCGTTCCAGTGATGCACATGCAGCACTTGTTCGGTCGAGATGATGCTCATGGGTCATTCGATTACGGTGATGGGGATTCGACAGCCTAAGCGATGGACGGGCCGGAAAACTGCACCGCACAGTTATGAAAAAAGACCGAAGTGGCATTTGTGGCCATGCCGCGGGTGAGATCGGCGCCGTCGGGACATCCTCGGGGCAGCGCGGCTCAGTGCTTCTCCGGTGGCGCCGGCGCCGCAACGAAACCGAAATGGTCCGGGGCCTCGATCTTGCGCAGCGCAGTAACGGGATGGCCGCTCCAGCGTAACCCGGCCTCACCGGCAAGCGCGGCCGTCAGCACTTGTTCATCGGCCGGTTCGCCCTCTTCGGTGCGGCACTGCTCGAAGAAAGCGGCCAGGTCGCGGTCGTCCAGCAGGCAGGGGCCGATGTCGGTTCGAAGCAGGACATTGCCGTCCTCGTCCAGCCGAATCTCCGAGACTTTCTCGACCTGTTTGCCGGTGTGGGACAGCAATCGGCTCTGACCGTCGAAACGGGCGACCAGCGGCATGTAGTCGAGCTCGACGAAGACCTTTTGCGGTCCGTTCTGCACCAGCCAGTGACCTTGCGCGTCGCACTGGTAGAAGCTGTTCAGGAATGCGGTCAGGCCGGCATGGGTCACCCGCTCGCCCTGAAAGCGCCATCCGCCGCGGCGGTCCAGCGAAAGCCAGCCGTAACAGGCCGGGACGTTGGGCCATTTGGCCATCGCGACGGCGGGGTCGTAAGGAGGCGGGTTCGGAGATGGGGTGCGGGGTGGATCTGTTGGGGCGGGCGGCATCGTGGAGATCGTCCTTTGTGATGGGATGGGGTGAATTGTCGGCTCCATGGCCGGGGCGCCGACACGTCTGCCGGGTCGGCCATTCCTTGTTCTTCGGACTTCGGTCTCTGGTCGCCGGTTCTCCGGTTCGATCGGGTCGTAGCGTCGGTCGGTCTGTGAGGAGCGCGCCATGCGCCTGACCGACTGCCTGTCGAATGGTAACGCGACCGGCTCATCCCGCGAGCCTGCGACACGGGCATAATCCTTCGCGACATGAGAGGAGCAGTCCGATGAGTGGCCCGGAAATGAACGAAGTGGTGCTGTGTGCGACCCACCGTCTTGCCCGTAGCCGGCGCCTGGCCGCCGTGGTGACCAGCGGCGGGGACTCCGGTCCTGGCCCAGCGGTCCCGCTGCCGACGACGGCGACCATCGCGCAATGGCTGGACGGGTTGATCGAGGAGGCCTTGCTGGTCGGCGCGATCGGGGCCGACGCGATGCCGGTATGCGTGCTCTCGCCACAGCAGGAACGCGCGCTCTGGGTCCGGGTCATTGGCGAGAGCCTGGGCGACGACGCGGCCGCCAGTCTGTTCGACATCGCCGGGCTGGCGGCCGAGGCCATGGTCGCCAATGCATTGGTCGATACCTGGGCGTTGGCGGTGGCTTCCGCGCCGGCAGGGGAGGAGACCGCGCGCTTCCTGGCCTGGGGTGACGCGTTCCGTGCCTTTTGCGCCGAGCGGCGGTGGATGCCGGAGTCGGCCTATCGGGCCTGGCAGGTGGCGCAGGTCGAGGCCGGCGTCGGGCGCCTGCCGGCGCGGGTCGGACTGGCCGGGTTCGACCGCTTCAACCCGCTGGAGCAGCGTCTTTGCGCGGTGCTGGCGGCGCGTGGCTGCCCGGTCGAGCCGGTGGCGGTGGAGGCCATGCCGGCGCCGCAGCCGCGGGCGGTCGCGCTCGATGATGTCGATGCCGAGTGCCGGGCGGTCGCCCACTGGGCGGCCGAGACCCTGGCAGGCCATCCGGATGCACGCATCGGCATCGTGATGCCCGACCTCGCAGCGCGTCGGGCGCAGCTGACCCGCCTGCTCGATCATGTCCTCGACGCCGGTACCGTCCGGGCCGCCGAGGCCCAGCGGCAGCGACCCTACAACTTGTCGCTGGGTACGCCGCTGGTCGATATGCCGCCGGTCGCGGTCGCGCTGGACTGGCTGCGGCTGGTGGCCGACCGGGACGCGCTCGCGGACCCGCAGGGGCTGGTGCAGACCGATCTCGGCGCCTTTCTGATCCAGCCCTATTGGGCGGCCGACGGCAGCGAAGCCGATGCGCGGGCCCTGTTCGATGCGCAGTTGCGCGCCGGCCTGCCCTTGCGTACCTCGTTTGCGCGGGTGATGCGGCTCGCACGCAAGGCGATCGCCAAGGGGCTGCCTCTGCACCGGAGCGCGAACGCGATCGAGCGCTTGGTCGCGCAGCGGCAGACATGCCCGGCGCGCGCACTGCCCTCGGCCTGGCGGGAGGCGCTGACCCGTCTGCTCGACGCGATCGGTTGGCCCGGTGAGCGCAGTCCGTCCAGCCATGACTACCAGGCCTGTGCCGCCTTTCGCGAGGCGATCGCCGCGCTGCAAGGGCTGGATGCCATCGTCGGCGAGGTCGGCTTCGCCGGCGTGCTCGCTCATCTTGCCGAGGCCTGCGCCGAGCAGGTCTTCCAGCCGGAAACCGAGGGCATGCCACGCATCCAGATCCTGGGCATGCTCGAGGCCGCCGGCGAGCGCTTCGATGCGCTGTGGGTGATGGGCATGAACGATCACCTGTGGCCGCCGCCGGCGCGGCCTTCGCCCTTGCTTCCGGCCCGCCTGCAGCGCAGCGCCGGTTGCCCGAATGCCTCGCCCGAGGTACAACTCGCCTTCGCCGCCGGGCTCCACGCCCGCTTGCTGGGCGCTGCGCCGGCGCCGGTGTTCTCCTGGGCGCTGCGCGAAGGCGAATCCGAGCTCAGGCCCAGCCCCTTGCTGGCCGACATTCCGATCCGGGATGCCGTGACGCAGTTGGCGGACACGCTTGCCGAGCGCCGGCTTGTGGCGCGCAGCGGCGGGCTCCAAACCGTCGTCGAATGCATCGACGACGCGCGGGCGCCGCCGGTACCGGAAGGAGAGCATGTGCGTGGTGGCACCGGCCTGCTCCGCACCCAGGCGATCTGCCCGGCCTGGGCCTTTTACCGATACCGGCTCGGCGCCGAATCGCTGGAGACCCCGGTCGACGGGCTGGATGCGATGGAGCGGGGCAGTCTGGTCCATGCGGTCCTGGAAGCCTTCTGGCGCGATCGCTCGTCCACCTGGCTGGCCGCGCTCGGCGAGGCCGCTCTGACCGAGGCGATCGCGCACGCGGTCGAGGCCGGGCTGGCGGCCTTCGTCGCCGGGCGCGAGCTGCCCTTGCCGCCGCGCTTCCTGGCGCTGGAGCGGACCCGGTTGAATCGTCTGCTGGCGCTGTGGGTGGCGCTGGAGGCCAGGCGGCCGGCCGGCTTCAGCGTGGTCGCCTGCGAGCAGAAGACCGAGGTCGAGATCGAAGGCATCGCGTTACGCCTGTTCACCGACCGCATCGATCGCCTGGACGATGGCCGCGCGCTGGTGCTCGACTACAAGACCGGCGCGACACTGGATGTGTCGAGCTGGGCCTCGACCCGGATCACCGAGCCGCAACTGCCGATCTATGCGACCCAGGTCGCCACCGAGGACGACCTGGCCGGAATCGCTTTCGCCCAGGTCAGGCTGAAGACCCAGCGTTTCGCCGGCATCGCGGCCGAAGCCGATCTGCTGCCCGGGGTGGCCGGGCTGGACGAGGGTCGCAAGCTGTTCGACGAGGAACGGTTCCCGGACTGGCCGTCGCTGCTGGCCCACTGGCGTACCGCGCTGGCCGCGATCGCGCGCGAGGTGCGCGCCGGCGAAGCCGCGGTGCGCCTTACCCGTGAGCAGGATCTGGCCTACTGCGACGTCCTGCCCATCCTGCGCCTGGCCGAACGCGCCTGGCTGTATGAGCAGGCGCGGGCGAAACTGGTCAAGGCGGAGGCCGCATGAGCGTATTCGAACCCAATCCATCGCACCCGCCGGTCGGCTCGCATGGCCGCTTTTCGGACCGATTGCTCGAAGAGGACGCCCAGGCCCGTGAGCGCGCGCTCGCGCCGCAGTCCTTCATCGTCGAGGCGCCGGCCGGCGCGGGCAAGACCGAGCTGCTGAGCCAGCGCTACCTCATGCTGCTCGGGCGGGTCGCCGAGCCGGAGGAGATCGTCGCGATCACCTTCACCAACAAGGCCGCGGCCGAGATGCGCAACCGCATCCTCGGCAACCTGCAACTGGCCGCAGCGGGTGAGCCGCCCGCCGAACCGCACCGGCAAAGGACCTTTGCGCTGGCGACCGCGGTGCTGGCCCGCTCGGCCGAGCTGGGCTGGTCGCTGCTGGCGCAGCCGGGCAGGTTGCGCATCCTGACTATCGACGCGCTGTGCGGGTCGCTCGCGCGGCAAATGCCCTTGCTGAGTTCGTTCGGCAGCCAGCCCGAGGTCACCGACGATGCCGAACCGCTGTATCTAGAGGCGGCCGAGCGCACGCTGGCGCTGCTCGAATCCGGCCTGCCCGGCATCGCCGATGCGGTCGCCGGCGCGCTGGCCTATCTCGACAACGACACTGCCCGCCTGACCCGCTTGCTGGCGCAAATGCTGGCGACCCGCGACCAGTGGTTGCACAACGCCCATGCCGACGAGCTGGTGGCCGAATCGGCGGCAGTGTTGAAGCAACTGGTCGCCGGCGACATCACGGAGATCGCCGGGGCTTTCGAGCGTGCCGGTGGGCGGACGCTGGCGCCGCTGGTCGCCCAGGCGGCCGATCAGGTCGACGACGCTTCGCCACTGGCCCGGCTGCGCGGGTGGGACGGGACGCTCCCGACCGACCAGGACGGCTTGCCATTCTGGTGCGCGCTGTGCGACTTCTTACTGACCACCCAGGGCGAATGGCGCAAGGCGCTGAACAAGAACCAGGGTTTTCCGGCGGGGGCGGCCGGGAAGGCCAGCAAGGAGGCGATGCTAGAGGCGCTGGCCGGCTTGCGCGCACATGACGGCCTGGACGCCCGCCTGGCGCGTCTGCGCAAGCTGCCGATGGCCGAGGCGCATGAGGACGAAGCGGCCATCGTCATGACCCTGGGCGGGGTGCTGCGGCTGGCCAGCGCCCATTTGTGGCAGATTTTCCAGGCCCGGCGCCAGACCGATTTCATCGAGGTCTCGCAACGTGCGCTGCAGGCGCTGGCCGACGCGGATGGGCCGACCGAGCTCGCGCTGCGCCTGGACTATCGCCTGCAACACCTGCTCGTGGATGAATTCCAGGACACCAGCCCGGTCCAGATCCGCCTGCTGGAGCGGCTCACCGCCAGCTGGAGCGAGGGCGACGGCCGCACCCTGTTCTGCGTCGGCGACCCGATGCAATCGATCTACCGCTTCCGCAAGGCCGATGTCGGCTTGTTCCTGCAGGCGGGCCAGGCCGGCATCGGCGGCATCGCGCTGGAGAGCCTGCGTCTGACCCGCAACAACCGCTCCTGCCCCGAGGTGGTCGACTGGGTGAACGCCGCCTGTGCCGGACTCTTTCCGACGCAGGACAACGTCGCGGGCGGTGCGATCCGTTACCGGCCCTTCGTCGCGACCCGCGCCAGCCTGCCCGGGGCCGGTGTCGGGGTGCATCCGTTGTGCATACCGGCGGATTGCGACGCTGCCGAGGCCGATCGGCTGGAAGCCCTGCGCGTGCTCGAGATCATCGAATCCGTGCGGAAGGACGACCCGACCCGGGAGATCGCGGTGTTGGTGCGCGCCCGGACCCATCTTAGCGCGCTGGTCGCCGAGATCCGCGCCAGCCGCCCCGGGGTGCGTTTCCAGGCGGTCGAAATCGAAGCCCTGGCTGGCCGGCAGTGGATAGACGACTTGATGACGCTCACCCGGGCGCTGTGCCACCGCGCCGACCGGATCGCCTGGCTCGCGCTGCTGCGCGGGCCGTGCTGCGGTTTGCGGCTGGATGATTTGTACCGACTGGCCGGGGCTGCCTGGCCGGACGCAGCATCGGAGACAATGCTGGACGCCGGACGGGACTCCGTCTCGAACGGTGTTGCGGACAGTGCTGGGGACGGTCGGGCGGACGGTGTGTCGAATGGGGGAGCAGACCATAGGCCAGTCGACGGATCCGAGGCCAGAATGGACCACGGGATGGGCGTCGAGTCGAGTCCCGAGCCGCGTACCATTGTGTCCTTGATCAACGACGCCAGGCGCGTCTCAGGCCTGAGCGAAGAGGGCCAGCGGCGCCTCGCGCATCTGCGCGAGGTCATGAACGACGCGCTGGCGCAGCAGGGGCGCCAGCCGCTGGCGCGCTGGGTCGAAGGGGTGTGGCTGCAACTCGACGGGCCGGCGCTCTTGCCGGATGCCGCCGCCGCCCAGGATGTCGAGGCTTGGTTCCGGCTGGTCGAGCGACTCGATGCGGCGGGTCGCTTCAGTCCGGAGCAGCTGCAGGTCGAGGTCGGCAAGCTCTACGCCGCGCCGGACCCGTCGGCCCCGGACACGCTGCGCTTCATGACCCTCCACAAGTCCAAGGGGCTGGAGTTCGATACCGTCATCCTGCCCGGCCTGCACCGCACGGTCGGCCAGACCGATACGCCCTTGCTGCGCTGGGAAGAAGTCCCGCGCAGCGATGGCGGCACCGGTCTGGTCGTGGCCCCGCTGACCGCCCGCAGCGAAAAGGGCGCCGCTCCGACCGCCTACCAGTACCTGCAAGGCCTGGAGGCCGAGCGTAGCGGCAACGAGGACTTGCGGGTGCTCTATGTCGGTGTCACCCGCGCGGTGCGGGCGCTGCACCTGGTCGCGGTGAGCCGCCTCCACGCCGAAACCGGCCAGCCGCTGGCCCCGGGCGGCACCCCCCTCGCGACGATGTGGCCGGTGCTGGAGACGGCGTTCGCGTCCGCCCCCGCGGTGGTGCCAGCGCATGCCCCCAAGCCCGACGACCTGCCGGCCTTCAACGATTTCGTACCGCCCTTGCTGCGGCTGCGCGTGCCAGGGCCGTCGGTCCTGTTGGAGGAGGCTGCGGACCCTACGCCGGGTGGGGCTCGACCGGGCGAGGGCGGGCACGCCCCGGTGCCGCCGTCGACGCGCGCAGGTTCGATCAGTGAGTCCGATGAAACCCGGGCAGACCTGTCAGGCCATGATCTGATCGGCACGAGCCCCGGTGACTCGCCGGAAGCGGTCATCGGCACACTGGTCCATCGTTACCTGGAGCTGATTGCCGGCGAAGGCGTCACGGCCTGGAGGGCCGGGCGTATCGACGCGTTGCGCCCGGCGATGCGGCGCTGGCTGGGTCTGCAGGGGCTCGGCCAGTCGGAGGTCGAGTCGGGTGCCGACGAGGTCGCCACGATGCTGTGCCGCTGCATCGACAGCCCGACCGGCCGCTGGATACTCGCCCGCCGCGAGCGGGCCGCCTCGGAACTCGCGCTCGGCACCCGCTCGGCGCTGGGCGCCGCCGTCCATGTCATCGATCGAACCTTCGTCGAGGACGGGGTCCGCTGGATCATCGACTTCAAGAGCGCCGCGGTGCCGAACCCCACCTCGGAGACGGTGCTGCGCCAGCATGCCGAGCGCTACCGGCTGCAACTGGCGCGCTATGCCGCCTTGTTCGCCGGCCAGCCCGAGCCGGTGAGATGCGCGGTGTACTACACACGGCACGACAAGCTGGTCGAATTGGCGGCTGACGGACTGGCGAGAGCGTGATCGGGGGCGGCTGTCAGGCAGCCGTTTTCGATAGCGCAATCGGACGGGCAAGGCGGTATGTGCCGCGCTGCCACCTGCGCCCGGGCGATTCAAGGACAACCGATACAGCGCGTCATCTGTGCCCTGTCGAACACGGCCTGGTCTATGTTCGCGTCGGTCAGGTCGGCATCGATCAGGTTGGCGCCTTGCAGATTGGCGCCTTGCAGGTTGGCGCCCTTGAGCGAGGCGCCACGCAGGTCAGCTGCGCGGAAGTTGACCCGTTGCAAGTCCGCGCCGTCCAGGTTCGCGCCACCGAGGCGGGCGTTGGTCATGTCGGCATTGATCAGGTTTGCGTTGCCGAGGTCGGCGCCGGTCAGGTTGGCGTTGCGGAAGATGCCGCCTTGCACGTTGGCGCCGGTCAGCCTGGCCTCGATCAGGGTTGCGCCGGTCAGGTTGGCGCGGTTCAGTGTGGCTTCGGACAGATCGGCCTGGCTCAGGTTGGTTCGGCTGAGGTTGGCTTCGGTGAGGTTGGCGCCGGTCAGGATCGCCGACGACAGGCTACTGCGGGTGAACTGCGAGTTGGCCAGGTTCTCGCCGGCGAGTTCTGCACCCTGAAGATTCATATTGACGCAGAAGGCGCCGCGACGGATGTTGCAGCCGTCTATGTTTCTCATGCTCTGGGCGAGCGCTGCTGAAGAAAGCGTCAGAAGGAACAGGGCGAACAGGAGTTTTCTCGGCATCGGGATCTAGGTCCGGGGTTGTAATCGTCGTTGGATGGGCTGGGTCATCGAAGGTGCCGTGCCCACATGGTAACGGAGTGCAGGCCCTGTCGTCGCGGCCTGCGACGGCGCTGCAACGATACGATCGGATTCGACAAAACGGCGGCAGTTCCGCGGGAACCGTCTACATCCTTGAAAACAAGCGGATCACGGCGCGGTCGCCATGGATCGCTCACGCCGTCAGCACGGTGGCCAACCACTGCTCGATGTCGCGCACCTCTTCCATCACCAGGCCGTGCTCGGCGAAGTAGGGGTGCCAGTCGATCCGGTAGCCCTGGTCGCGCATCAGGATGAAGGACTTCTCGGCGAAGTCGTAGGGAATCACCGTATCGCCATGCCCGTGAGCCATGAAGATCGGGGTGTCGCGGTTGGCCGGGTCGGCCTCCTCGGCGAGGGTGTCGGCCAACGGTAGATAGGTGGACAAGGCTAGCAGGCCTGCCAGTGGTCGCGGATGACGCAGTCCGGTGTGCAGCGCGATCGCACCACCCTGGGAGAAGCCGGCCAGCACGATGCGCTCGTCCGGGACGCCGCGCTGGTTTTCGCGTGCCAGCAGGGCACGGGTGAGTCCGGCCGATTCATACACACCGGCCGGATCCTCGCGTCGTTGCGAGAAATCCGGGCTCACGATGTCGTACCAGGCCCGCATCCGGTAGCCGCCATTGATCGTGACCGGTCGCACCGGCGCATGCGGAAAGACGAAGCGCGTGGCCGGAAAGCGGTCGGTGTCGAAGGCCTCGACCACCGGTTCGAAGTCGTGACCGTCGGCGCCCAGGCCGTGCAACCAGACGACCGCGTGAGTCGGGTCAGGGCGGGTTTCGATCTCTACGGCGGGGAGCAAGGCGGAGGATGGCTGGGTGGAATCCATTGCGCGCGCGTTCCTTCAATATGGTTTCGTCCCATTGTACCGAGCGTGGCGACCGCCCGGTGAGCGGTGTCATCCGCATGCCGTGCTCAAGCCTGCCGCGGTGGACCCGACCGGCGGCGGAACAACGCGGTCGCGTCGCAGGGGGCAAGCGCTCAGACGGCATGACCCCGAGTCGATCCGATTCCCAATGTGATAAGAGAGCAGGCCACTGCCGCCAGGAAGTCGTGGTAGTGTTACAGCAACAATGAACAAGAATCCATACGGTATCGGTCATGGGTATGAGTCTTCAGCCTCGCTTCCTGATTCTGGCCGCTTCCCTGATCGTGTTTGCGTCTTTTGCCGCCTGGTCGATGTTCCAGCGTGTGGCCGAGGGCATCATCGAGCAGTGGGGCGAGCGGGTCGCCGAACTCCAGGTACGCTATGACAGCGCCCGGCTGTTGCAGCCACTGGAACGCGAAATCGCGCTGTCCAGACAGATGGCAGACTCGCAGGTCCTGCGTCGCTGGGCCTTGACGCCCGAACAACCCGAACTGGAAGCCGCCGCCATCCAGGAAATGGAAAGCTTTCGGCGCAACTTCATGGATCACAGCTATTTCGTGGCCCTGCTCGCGTCCGGCGCCTACTATCACAATAATCGGGCTGGCGAGTTTAGCGACCAGCCACTGCGCTACCACCTCGATCCGGACAAGCCGGACGATGCTTGGTTCTACCAGCTCGTGCGCGAGGGGCGTGACTTTCACCTGAACGTCAATCCGGACGTCGAGCTCGGCGTGACCAAGCTGTGGATCGACGTGCTGATGCGCGACGAGGCCCAGAACATCCTCGGAATCGTCGGTACCGGGCTTGAGCTCGACGAATTCCTGCGCGACATCGTCGAGGCCGTACAACCGGGTATCACCACCTTGTTCGTCGATTACAAGGGCGCGATCCAGCTCTACCGCGACGCGCGCCTGATCGACTTTGCCAGCCTGGTCAAGCCGGAGGGGCAGAAGAGCACCCTGGACCGGCTCTTCGATACCGCAGCGGACGGCGAGCGGATGCAGCGGATGATGGACACCCTGAGCCGCAATGGCGCGGAGCCGGGGCAGGTGTTGAGTGATTTCGTGATGGTCGATGGCAAGCGCCACCTTGCCGGCATTGCCTACCTGCCGACCATAGGCTGGTACGAAGTGACGCTGCTGGACCTGGATGTGCTGATGCCGATGCGAAGCTTCCTGCCGGTGGCCTTGCTGTTCGCGCTGACCCTGTTCGTGACCTTGCTGCTGTTCCACCTCGCGCTGCGCTATCTGGTATTGAAACCGGTCGGCGCGCTGGAGCGCGCGATGCTGAAGGTGCGCGATGGCGACCTTGCGCCGGCCCCGCTGCCCAAGGGCTATGGCGAGATCGGACGGCTGATCGGCCATTTCGATGCGATGGCCGAGTCGGTACGGATGACCACCCGCGAGCTGGAGGGCAAGGTACGCGAGCGAACCGATGCCCTGCATCGCCTGGCGACCGTCGACGAGCTGACCGGCCTGACCAATCGGCGTGGCATGAACGAACTGATCGCCGAGGAGATCGAGCGCAGTCGGCGCACCGGGGCGACCTTCGGCGTGATCTGGCTGGATGTGGACTGGTTCAAGGGGATCAACGACTCGCTGGGTCATGGCGTCGGCGATGCCGTGCTGTCGGAAGTGGCCGAGTTGCTGCGCGCCAACATCCGTCCCTACGACCATGCGGGCCGGTGGGGCGGAGACGAGTTCCTGATTTTGCTGACCCCGTGTGACCGTGACACGCTGCACACGCTGGCCGAGCGCGTGCGTACCGCGGTCGAGCGTCACCACGGCGGGAACGGTCGCTGTCCGGTGACGGTCAGTATTGGCGCCCACCTGGCGCAGCCAGGCGACGACATCGAACGCATCCTGCTGCTGGCAGACAAGGCGCTTTATGCCGCCAAGCAAGCCGGACGTAACGCGGTGCGCCTGACCGAAGCGTTGGCGCCCGAGGTGAGCTGACAGGCAGGCTAGAACAAAACCGCAGCGATAACAGGAGAACGACTCATGGCAACCGTATTGGTGACCGGCGCAGGCCGTGGCATCGGACTCGAATTGTGCAAGGTGTTCAAGAACAGGGGCGACGCGGTGATCGCGGTCTGCCGGACCCGGACCGAGGAACTCGATGCCCTGGGTGTCGAGGTATTGTCCGGTATCGATGTGACCGATACCGATGCCGGCAAGTGGATCATCGACGCATTGAAGGACCGCCGGGTCGATGTGTTGATCAACAACGCAGGGGTGTTCAACGACAACACCCTCGGCGAGATCGATTACGACAACGTGTCCCGTCAGATCGAAGTGAACGCGATCGCGCCGCTGCGCATCACCGAAGCCCTGCTGTCACATCTGGGCGAAGGCGCCAAGGTCGCGATGATCACCAGTCGTATGGGCTCGATCACCGACAACGGTTCGGGGGGCTACTACGGCTACCGGATGAGCAAGGCCGCCTTGAACGCGGCCGGCGTCAGCCTCGCCCGTGACCTCGCACCCCGTGGCATCGCGGTTGCGCTGCTGCACCCGGGCTTTGTCCAGACCCGCATGGTTGGCTTCGCCGGCGACATCACGCCCCGGCAGGCCGCCGAACGGCTGGCTTCCCGGATCGACGGGCTCACCCTGGCCAACAGTGGTACCTTCTGGCATTCGAACGGGGATGTGCTCGACTGGTGAAACCGCTGCGTCGCATGGCTCGGGATGCGGCCGATCCATGCGCGTTTACAAGTAGTCTAGGTGGGTGCCGGAGGCGACTGTGAGTCGCCGTCGAGTCAAACCGCTGGCATCAGCATGCTTTTCAATGTGTCGAGATCATCGATCGGAGCGAGGCATTGCCGGCCATGACAGACCCAGGCCTGGGTCCGTCCATTGCAGGGTTTATCCAATGCCGGTGGCAAGCCGGTCACGCTTGTTGGAAGCGTGAACACCATAGCATCCGGTAGATGCAGGCAGGCCAGCGCCTGGCGCCAGGTTTTCAGGTCGGCCGGGTCGCCGCGCACCACCACGGTGGCGGGGGGCGCCAGCTGTTCGGCCAGGGTCATCGCGAGGCTGGCGCAGCCACCCGGTTGTCGGGCGAGCGCGTCGTAGAAGGCTTGCAGCGCGCGTTCGGCCCCATCGAGGTAGCGCAGCTCGCCGGTGACATGGCCCAGCCGGGCCAGCATGCGCGCGGCGACGCCGTTGCCGGACGCGGTCGCGTTGTCATGGATGGGCTTGGGCCGCTGGATCAGCGCTTCGTGGTCGTGGCGGGTGAAGAAGAATCCTCCGCTGCCCCGGTCCTCGAAGTTTTCGAGTAGCTCGTCGGCCAGATCCTCGGCGAAAACAAGGTCGTCCGGGTCGAAGTCGGTCTGCAGGGCCTCGAGCAGGCCGGCGATCATGAAAGCGTGATCATCGAGGTAGGCGTTGAGCCGTCCATGGCTGTCGACGCCACCCGCGCTGGTGGCGAAGAGACGACCTTCACGCCAGTGTCGTTCGCGGATGAAGCGGATCGCGCGCCGGGCCGACTCCACCCACTCGTCACGCTGGAAGACGCGGCCGGCCTGCATCATGCCTGCGATCATCAAGCCGTTCCAGCTGGTCAGAATCTTGTTGTCGAGGCCGGGCCGTACCCGCTGCTTACGGGCGTCGAAGAGGCGTTTGCGTGATTCGGCGAGCAGGGTCATCGCACGGTCCTGTTCGATGCCGAGCTCGTTGGCGACCTGGTCCAGCGGGCGGGTGACGGTCAGGTGCCAGTGCCGGTCCTCGAAATTCGGTGTCAGGTCCAATCCGTAGTGGCGTTCGACCAGTGCGAATGCGGCCGGCTCCAGTAGCTTGCGGACCTCGGTCCTCTCCCAGACGTAGAACCGACCCTCTTCGCCTTCCGAGTCGGCGTCCAGTGCCGAGTAGTAACCGCCTTCCGGCGCCTGCATCTCGCGCATCACCCACTCGGCGGCTTCCTCGGCTACGCGACGGAACAAGGGCGCTGCGCTGATCTGCCAGGCCTCGGCATAGAGCCCGAGCAGCGGGCCGTTGTCATAGAGCATCTTTTCGAAGTGCGGAATCTGCCAGCGCTCATCGGTGCTGTAGCGGCAGAAGCCGCCGCCGAGCTGATCGTAGATGCCCCCTTCTGCCATCCGGGTCAGTGTGGTCAGCGCCATGTCGCGGGCGTGTTCGTCGCCACTGGTCCGGTAGCGGTGCAGCAGGAACGCAAGATCGGTCGGATGCGGGAACTTGGGCGCATTGCCGAATCCGCCAAAGCGGCCGTCGAAACTCGCCGACAGCAGGTCACGCAGCTTGGCCAGCGGCGACGGACCGAAGTCGGAGTGGTGGGTGCCGCCGCCCGGGCTGGCTGCGCGGGCTAGCGCAGCACGCAATCCGGCATTCTGCTCTTCGATCTCGCGCCGCTTGTCGCCGAAGGCGGACGCGACCTGTTCGAGCAGACTGGCGAAGCCGGGCAGGCCGTAGCGGGCGGTCTTGGGAAAGTAGGTTCCGCCAAAGAAGGGCGTGCCGTCCGGTGTCAGGAACATCGTCAACGGCCAGCCACCGTTGCGTTGGGCGAGCATCTGGTGAGCGGACTGGTAGATCTGGTCGAGATCCGGCCGCTCCTCGCGGTCGACCTTGATATTCACGAACAAGCGGTTCATCGTCGCGGCCACTTCTGGATCCTCGAAGGATTCGTGCGCCATCACATGACACCAGTGGCAGGCGGAATAACCGATCGACAGCAGGATGGGGCGGTCAAGCCGGCGTGCCAGCGACAAGGCCTCCTCGCCCCAAGGCCACCACTCGACCGGGTTGTCGGCATGCTGCAGGAGATAGGGCGAAGTCTCGCCGGCAAGGCGGTTCGGCATGTTGGGCGCTCCTGAGGGAAACCGTCGGATGGGTCTTGGATACGGTGGACTCTAGCCCAGTCCGGCGGTAATAGTCGACTAATTCAATCGGGTAAGGAGGCAAAAAAAAACGCGCCGGGCCGGCGCGTCGATGATCATGCCATCGCCCCATCGAGGCGAGGCATGAAAGCCCTGGATCAGACTTCGGAGACGCTCGGCAGGCCGGATAGCGCCATTGCGAGTTCGGCTTCGTCGTAGCTGTCGTCCTTGAGGTTGCCGGCGAAGTAGTTGGTGTAGGCCGCCATGTCGAAGTGGCCGTGACCGCACAGGTTGAACAGAATCACTTCCGACTTGCCCTCGCGCTTGCAGCGCAGCGCCTCCTCGATCGCGCCCTTGACCGCGTGGTTGGCTTCCGGTGCCGGCACGATGCCTTCGTGGCGGGCGAACAGCACGCCAGCGGCGAAGCATTCGGTCTGGTTGTAGGCCACCGCCTCCATCAGGCCGAGTTCCTTCAGGTGCGACACCAGCGGCGCCATGCCGTGGTAGCGCAGGCCGCCGGCATGGAAGCCGGGCGGGGTGAAGGTCGAGCCCAGGGTGTGCATCTTGGTCAGCGGGGTCATGTGGGCGGTGTCGCCGAAATCGTAGGCGTATTTGCCGCGGGTCAGCGACGGGCAGGCCGACGGTTCGACCGCGACGATGCGCGGCTTCGGTCCACCGCGCAGGCCGGCACCGATGTAGGGGAAGGCGATGCCGGCGAAGTTGGAGCCGCCGCCGGTGCAGCCGACCACGACGTCGGGATAGACGTCGGCCATCTCGAGTTGCTCCATCGATTCGATGCCGATGATGGTCTGGTGCAGCAACACGTGGTTGAGCACCGAGCCGAGCGCATACTTGGTGTCCTCGTTCTGCGCCGCGATCTCGACCGCTTCCGAGATCGCGATGCCGAGACTGCCCGGGTGATCCGGCCGCTCGGCGAGCACGCGCCGGCCGTATTCGGTCTCATTGGAGGGCGAGGCGACGCAGCGTCCGCCGTAGGTTTCCATGACCGCGCGGCGATAGGGCTTCTGGTCGTAGGAGACGCGGACCTGGAACACCGTCACGTCGAGATCGAACACGCTGCCCGCGAAGGACAGCGAGGTGCCCCATTGCCCGGCACCGGTCTCGGTGGTCAGCCGCTTCACCCCGGCCTGCTTGTTGTAGAAGGCCTGCGGGATGGCGGTGTTGGGCTTGTGGCTGCCGGCCGGGCTGACGCCTTCGTACTTGTAGTAGATCCGGGCCGGTGTGCCGAGCGCCTTCTCCAGACGGTGGGCACGGAACAGTGGGGCCGGACGCCACAGCTTGTAGATCTCGCGCACCGGTTCCGGGATCTCGACCTCGCGCTCGGTGGTGACCTCCTGCATGATCAGTTCCATCGGGAACAGCGGCGCGAGGTCGTCCGGGCCGATCGGCTGCAGCGTGCCCGGGTGCAGCACCGGCGGCAGCGGCTTGGGCAGGTCGGCCTGGATGTTGTACCAGGCTTTCGGAATGCGGTTCTCGGGCAGCAGGAATTTGGTCTGGTCGCTCATCGCGGTGGGTCCCCTTTTATTCCGGGACGAAGCGCCCCGGCTGGCCGGACGGCCTGATCATGAAAAGTCGCAATCTTGCACCACTCCTTCATGCAAGGAAACCCGCATGCGCACTTGACGCAAGCGATGGCTTGGCTTTATCTGGTTCATGATCCAGGTAAGGCGCGCAACACTCATTGAACAAGGGGAAACCGCATGAACCGCATCGTCAATGCCCGACTGCGTGATCGGGAAGGTTTATTCACGCTGCGCTGGGAGGCGGGCCTGATCACGGCGATCGAGCCGCAGGTCGACACCGGGCCCGCCTCCGGGCCCACTTCCAGGCCTGTTGACGGGGCAGCATCCGCAACGGTTTCCGCGGCGGCGGCCGACACGGCCGCCGAGACCATCGACGCAGCTGGCAATCTGGTCGTCCCGCCGCTGGTCGAGCCCCACATCCATCTCGATGCGACGCTGACCGCAGGGGAGCCCCGCTGGAATCTGAGCGGCACCTTGTTCGAAGGGATAGCGTGCTGGGCCGAGCGCAAGGCACGGGTGACCGCGCAGGACACCAAGGCGCGCGCGCATGAAACCATCCGCATGCTGGCCGCGCACGGCATCCAGCATGTGCGCACGCATGTCGACGTGACCGAACCCGGCCTGGGCACCCTGCAGGCGATGCTGGAGGTGCGCGAGGAGGCGCGGCCTTTGGTGGATCTGCAGGTGGTCGCCTTTCCGCAGGAAGGCATCGAGTCGTATCCGGATGGTCGACGGCTGATGATCGAGGCGGTGGAAATGGGGGTGGATGGGGTTGGGGGGATTCCCCACTTTGAGAATACCCGCGATCAGGGCGTGTCCTCGGTACATTTCCTGATGGACCTGGCGGTGCGTCATGATCGGCTGGTCGATGTCCATTGCGACGAAACCGACGACCCGCATTCGCGCTTTCTCGAGGTCCTGGCCGAAGCCACCCGTGTGCAGGGCATGGGTAGCCGCGTCACCGCCAGCCATACCACCGCAATGGGTTCGTATGACAACGCGTACTGCTCCAAGCTCTTCCGCTTGCTCAAGCAGGCCGGGCTGAGCTTCATCAGCTGTCCGACCGAGAGCATCCATTTGCAGGGGCGCTTCGACACCTATCCCAAGCGCCGCGGCCTGACCCGGGTGGCGGAGCTCGACCAGGCCGGACTGAACGTGTGCTTTGCGCAGGATTCCATCGTCGACCCGTGGTATCCGCTTGGCAATGGCAACATCCTGCGCATTCTCGACGCGGGGCTGCACATCTGCCACATGCTCGGCTACGAGGATCTGCAGCGCGCGCTGGATTTCGTGACCGATCACAGTGCCCGGGCCCTGGCGCTCGGTGAGGGCTACGGCATCGAGGTCGGCCGACCGGCCAACCTTGTCGTGCGGTCGGCCGACAGCGACTACGAGGTCCTGCGCAGCCAGGGCGGTGCGCAGGTTTCGATCCGGCACGGCCGCGTACTCATGCGCAAGACCCTGCCCGAGATCTGCTGGCAGGATGGGCGTGACGCCAGGATGCCCTCTCCCGACGCGCAAGGTGGCCGAGGCTGACATCGATAACCAGTACTTTGGTTTCCTGTCCCCGTTCGGCCGGGTCATGTCGCAGCTCCGTCTCGGCAACGACCTTGAACTCGCTCATGCGGTGAGCAAGGGGCATCGTTGACCGAAACAGGAAGCTGAACAGCCCGGCACCGCGTGCGCGGGCCGGGCTGTGGTCCCCCTCTCGAAGTCTCTGAGAGGGGGTGGAACGACGATCAGGCGGTGGCGACTTCGGCTGCAGCCGTTTCTGGCGTCGTGCGGATCAGGTGGTCGAAGGCCGACAGCGCGGCCTTGCTGCCTTCGCCCATCGCGATGATGATCTGCTTGTACGGCACCGTGGTGCAGTCGCCAGCCGCGAAGATGCCGGTGGCCGAGGTTGCGCCGCGGGCATCGACGATGACTTCGCCAAAGCGGGAGAGTTCGATCGTACCCTTCAGGAAGTCGGTGTTCGGCAGAAGGCCGATCTGCACGAACACGCCAGCCAGAGTAATCTCCCGCGATTCGCCGCTGGCACGGTCGGTGTAGATCAGGCCATTCACCCGCTGGCCGTCGCCTTTGACTTCGGTGGTCTGCGCCTGGGTGATGATCTCGACGTTGGGCAGGCTGCGCAGCTTGGCCTGCAGTACCGCGTCGGCGCGCAGTTTGCTGTCGAATTCGAGCAGGGTGACCTTGCCGACGATGCCGGCCAGATCGATCGCGGCCTCGACCCCGGAGTTGCCCCCGCCGATCACTGCGACATGCTTGCCCTTGAACAGCGGACCGTCGCAGTGCGGGCAGTAAGCGACGCCACGGCCACGGTATTCCAGCTCGCCCGGCACGTTGAGTTCGCGCCAGCGCGCGCCGGTGGCGAGGATCACTGTACGGCTCTTCAGCACCGCGCCGTTCTCCAGCGTCACTTCGGCGTAACCGCCCGCGGTCGCGGCCGGCTTGACCGCCGCGGCGCGCTGCAGGTTCATCACGTCGACTTCATACTGCTTGACGTGCTCTTCGAGCGCGGCGACCAGCTTGGGTCCCTCGGTTTCCTTCACCGAGATGAAGTTCTCGATCGCCATCGTGTCCATGACCTGGCCACCGAAGCGCTCGGCGACGATGCCGGTCGTGATGCCCTTGCGTGCCGCATAGATCGCCGCGGCCGCGCCGGCCGGGCCGCCGCCGACGATCAGCACGTCGAATGCATCCTTCTCGGACAGCTTGGCAGCGTCACGTGCGGCGGCGCCGGTATCGACCTTGGCGAGGATTTCCTCGAGGGTCATGCGACCCTGGCCGAAGGCTTCGCCGTTGAGCAGGATGGTCGGCACCGCCATGATGTTCTTCTCGGTGACCTCGGCCTGGAACACGCCGCCGTCGATCATGCTGTGGCGGATGCGCGGGTTCAGCACCGACATCAGGTTCAGCGCCTGCACCACGTCCGGGCAGTTGTGGCAGGACAGCGAGATGTAGGTCTCGAAGACCAGGTCGGTTTCCAGCGCCTTGATCGCCTCGATCTGGTCGGCCTCGACCTTGGGCGGGTAGCCGCCGGCCTGCAGCAGCGCCAGCACCAGCGAGGTGAATTCATGACCCATGGGCAGGCCGGCGAAGCGGATGCCCATGTCGGTACCGGCACGCGAGACCGAGAACGACGGAACGCGCTCGCCGGCGTTCGGACGGCCTTCGACCACGCTGACCTTGTCGGACAGGGCTTCGATATCCTTGAGCAGTTCCAGCGTTTCCAGCGACTTGGGCTGGTCATCGATGAAGGGGACGAGTTCGACCGGCTCGTTGATGCGCTCGAGCAGGGTTTTCAGTTGGGCCTTCATGTTCGCGTCAAGCATGGCGGACTCCTTGAAATTAAGTGAGAATCATTCTTCTGTTATGGGGAGGTTGGGCGCTCTATGGCGTCATCGACTCATTCAGCAAGACCGCGACCTTTGCATTGCACCGCACGATCTTCCTGGATGAGCCGCCGGGCCGGACTTGCCGACCCGTTGGCTGGCCCGGGCGAACCCGGGCCGGTACGACTTGAAGCGCGAAACTCAGATCTTGCCGACCAGGTCCAGCGACGGAGCCAGGGTCTTCTCGCCTTCCTTCCACTTGGCCGGGCACACTTCACCCGGGTGGGCAGCGACGTACTTGGCAGCCTTGAGCTTGCGCAGGGTCTCGGACACGTCGCGGGCGATCGCGTTGTCGTGGATCTCGACGGTCTTGATCACGCCTTCCGGGTTGATCACGAAGGTGCCACGCAATGCCAGGCCTTCTTCCTCGATATGCACGCCGAAGGCGCGGGTCAGCTGGTGGGTCGGGTCGCCGATCAGCGGGAAACGGGCCTTGCCGACCGCCGGCGAGGTCTCGTGCCACACCTTGTGCGAGAAGTGGGTGTCGGTGGTGACGATGTACACCTCGGCACCGGCTTCACGGAACGCGACATAGTTGTCGGCGGCGTCTTCGATCTCGGTCGGGCAGTTGAAGGTGAAGGCGGCCGGCATGAAAATCAGCACGGACCACTTGCCCTTCAGACTCTCTTCGGTGACTTCGATGAACTTGCCGTTGTGGAAAGCGTTGGCCTTGAACGGCTGGACGTGGGTGTTGATCAGGTTGCTCATGCTGTACTCCTTTGAGGTTTCGGTTGAACAAACGTGAAAAATCGTTTGATGCGTTGCATCATACCGGGGCGCTGACTATTGGTGAAATGAATTCAAAAAATCGTGTCGATAAATAAAAGGTATCGAATGAGCCGGCGGACACGAAGCCTGTGGCGCCGTTGAAGAAGGCGCCAGTACGTGCCCGCATCGTCTAGATGTCCCGGGAGCAGGGGGGCGAGGGCGAATCGGGAGCATGCCGACCGCTTGCATGGCAGACCATGCTGGCGTGAGTCTGCCCCCGACGCGCGTCCGTTCCTTCGATCGCCGCGGATGATGCGCTGCGGCGCAAGGAGGTCGATCCGGAGAATGCACGCCTTGGTTCGAAGGCGGGTGACCGACAGTGCCGAGCGGGTTCAGCGACCTGCCAGAAGATCTGTCGTCAATGTTGTGCTTGCTCGGCCACCCCGACCCGGCCTACGCCGGGCAGTTTGATGGCCGGCGGGTGGAAGTCGATGCCGGCGCTCAGCCCAAGCAGGTTGAGCTCCACACCTTCCTGCGGCGAGACGATGAAGCCGAGCAGGCCGCCCAGCGAGGCCTGCATGCCCTGGCCACTCGGTGGGCGGGCGAAGACAGCGCCTTGCGGGAGGTAGTCCTTGCCGATCGCGGTCGGCGGCAGGTCCAGGCGTAGCTCGGGCACGGCCCGGCCGAGATAGGCGATGAAGGTGTTGCTGTTCGGTCCCGGCCAGACACGGTACTGGTCATCATACGGATACTCGGCTGCCGCCTGGTGCAGCCTTGCGATCAGGGCGTCGACCTCCTCGCCGCCGCGCAGCTCGCGCAACAGGCTTGGCTCCGCGCCGTACCAGTAGCCATCCGCGATGCCGCCGGCCTGGACCCGCACCGCGCGGCCACCGCGTCCGACGCCGAAGCCGACCACTTCGAAGCGGGTGTAGCTGCTGGCACCACGCGGCTTGGCCGCAATCCAGGTATGCACGCCGAAGGCACCACGCCAGCGGAAGGCGCGGGCGGCGTAGACCTGGATCACCGCTTCGTCGGTAAAGGCCGGGTCGGGTGCGAGGCCGGCGCTGTCCCGCCGCGCGGTGCGCCAGTCGGTGGCCTGGTCGCTGTCCGCGTAATGGGCGGTGACCGCATAGCCTAGCGGCAGGAAGTAGATCAGGACGACGATGAGCAGGCAGCGCAGCAGAATTTTCATGATCGGGGATTGATGGCGCAAGAGGGGGCCGGGTAACAGGGAGAAGGGGTCAGTGGGCGTCGAGACGTTACCGCATCCTCGCGGAATCAATCGCCCCAGAGGTTTGTAACCTGGCGCGGGATTCGGTTCTTGCGGAGGCGCGAATACCTTGTCGCGAAGTCTGCCAGGGACTCGGCCCCGGCGTTGGCTTTGCCGGTATGCACCCGATCGTGACCCGGATGTCGGAGCTTCGCACTGTTGCAGTGCAAGAAACCTTTCTTGCGCTGGGGTTGCCGCTGCCGAATTCCCTCTGTCGAGGTGGTCGTGATCGCCGAATTACCTGTTTTCCTGGCAGGGACAAGACGGGTGGCGAGCATGTGTCGGCAGGGTGCCCGCCAGATGTTGAAACTGGCACGCAAGCTGCATAGTCGCGGGTATACCACAATGACAAGAGGAGACGGGTGTGGCCAAGGAAGCAGCATTGCAACGGATTCTCGAGGCGCCCAGCGTGCTGGGGCTCGCGTTATGCACCGAGAAAGGGGATGTCGTCATCCGTGAAGGTGCGGAAATCGATTCGGTCACACAGGTGCTGGGGTGTTTTCTGAGAGCGACCCGGGCCTTGCGTGGCTCGGTGGCGGCCAACGATTTTCATCAGGCGACCGTGCAGGGAAAGACGCTGACGGTTCTGTGCATGCCACACGAGGGGGGCGCGATCGGTGTGGCACTCGATGCGCGTGCGCATGTACCGGAAGTCGCGCTGATGATGCGGCGGGCGATGGATCGCAACTGAGTCCGGATGGAGCGAAATCGACCTCCTTCCGCATCAAAGTCAGTCATCGACATCGAACAGGAAAACGCCGTCGATCTCGGGAAAGTCCATCCTGAGCCGCCAGCGGCCAGGCGGTAGCGCCGAGGCGATCGCCACATAGCTGCCAATGCCGGTGCGCGTGAGTGGAAGCGGTCGGGCCGGCATGTCGCGATCGGGCATGTCCACGCTCAGTTTCAGGTCCAGCGAGGGCGGCGCCGGTTGGCCGGTCGGGCCGACCAGGTCGAAGGCGAAGCGTACGTTGTGTCCGCTATCGATGGTCATGCGTCCGCGCACTTCCCAGATGTTCGCGGTGCCCTGGAACACCAGCCCGCCCCGTTCGGCGCCAGGCGCCGGGGCGATCGGGCCGACCGCGTTCAAGCGCACTTCGTCCTGGACGAAGAACACCATCGCGACGAAGCCGACGATGAGCAGTAGAAACAGCCCGCCGACAATGCTCGCGATCAGCCTGGCCTGGGTGGCGGCGGGCTTATCCTGCCTGGAACCGGTGGTGGCGGATCGTCCGGTTTCCGGTGAATTCATTCCTTGTGCTCCTGATCTTTGGGTGAAACGTCGTGGGCGGCGCCCGTGTCCGGCTCGGGGGGCTCGCCTGTCTCGACGCCCGGGTCGTCCAATGGGATCGAAGACGATATCGCATCGCCCTGGGCGAAGTCGAATCCGTAATCTTGCAAGGAGCCGCGCAACAGCGGATCTTCGACCTCGGACGCGACGCTGCGGATAGACAAGGCTTTGGCCATCCCGCACAGGGCCTGTGCCAGGTTGCAACCGGCCTCCAGGCCGTAGGCTTCGATCAGGGACTTCATGCTGATCTTCACATAGTCCGGGGCGAAACTGTTGAGCAGGCCGGCCGAGCTGCCGTCCAGTTGCTCGATCGCGACGCGGCAGCCGAGGGCACGTGCCGCGGTGGCGAATAGCTCGAGTTCGGCCGGCGCCTGCTCTGCCACGGCGGCACGAAACTCGAGCATGATCCGGTCTGGGTTGATCCGGTACTTGCTCATCGTCTCCTGCAGCCCGACAAGATAGTGCTTGCCCGCCATCAGCGAAGCGCGGCCCAGATTCAGCGAAAAACAGGTGTCGGCCACATCGTCACCCGCCGGGGCGTAGTGGCGGCAGACCTGGTTGGCGACCCACAGGTCGATTTCGATCGCACGTTCGTCCGATTCGATGCTGGCGAGTTGCTCGCCGGTCTTGAGATAACCGCCCTGGCCGTCGTCGATACGGAGGAAGATCTCGACCAGCTGCGGACCTTGGTGGCCGGGCTGCAAGGGGTGGATCGTCTGTCGGTGAATATGCAGATGCTCGTCCGCGAGCAGATCGGCATGATCGTCGTGGCCGAACCCCCTGGGGTCGGTGCTGCGCCGGCCCGCCACCCGCGCCGAATCGTGCATCATGACCCGGTTGCGCCCGCCCTTCTTGGCGGCATAGCAGGCGAGGTCCGCGGCGACCAGCACATCGGAAGTGGTCGCGAGCGAGCCGTCCAGCCGCACCAGTCCGATGCTGGCGCCGATGCTGAAGCGCCGGCCTTCCCACTTGAAGCGGAAGGCGGCGATCGCCTCGCGCAGACTTTCGGCGATGCCCCTGGCTTCGTCCGCGTCGCAGCCACGCAGGATCAGCGCGAACTCGTCCCCGCCGATCCGCGCGATCAGGTCTTCCACACGCAGCCGTTGCCGGATCAGCGCGGTGATCCGGCGCAGCAGCTCGTCGCCGGCGGCATGGCCGCAGGTGTCGTTGACGATCTTGAAGCGATCCAGGTCCATGAAGCACAGCGCGCCCTGGTCGCCGGAACGGCGCGATGCGGCCAGGGTTGCCTCTAGCGCTTGCTCGAATGCGCGGCGATTCGGCAGGCCGGTGAGCGGATCGTGCATCGCCTGGTGAGCGAGCTGGGCGGTCGCTTCGTCCACCCGTGCCTGCAGAGTGTGATGCGCGTCGGCAATCGAGCGGGACATCTTGTTGAAACCGTGCTCCAGCGTCCGCAACTCCTCGCTGCCGGCCTGTTCCGGAATCATGATGCCCAGTTCGCCCTCCGACATTCTGCGAACCGCGCTCACCAGTCGCCCGACCGGGCGGTCCACCGACTTGGCGAGCCGGACCGCGAGCACGGTGGTCAGTGCCAGGCCTGTCAGCACGAAGAAAAGCGTCGTGAATACGATCTCGCGCTTGTGTGACTCGAGCTCGCTGGTGTCGAGTTCGATATGCACCCACCCGATCGGCCGGTCCTCCTCGCCAGCGGGGGCGTCCTCGTTCACCGCGAATGGATCGCTCAGTTGCAGCGGGGCGATCCGGACCGGGGCGGACGCGACCAGCCGGTCCTGGTCGGTGATCTCGATGCGTGCCTGGTCGAGGTGGCCAAGCCGATGGTGAGCGTCGTTCAGGATGTGCTTGGGGTGGCCGCCGTAGGCCAGCAAATCACCGGTTTCGTCGTGGATGGTGACCGCGGTGACGTTGCGCTGGTCGAGTACGGCCTGGGTCAGGCTCATCAAGTTGTTGCGGTTGCCCGAGATCACGCCGTACTCGGCGGCCGGCGCGAGGAAGCTGACGATTGCCAGGGCACGCTGTTGTAGCGCGTCGTTGGCCGCGTCGGTGCTGCGCGCCATGAACAGCCCGGCGATACCGACTGCCAGCAGCGCCGCAGGAATGAGCACGACCAGCAACAGCCGGTGTTTCAGGCTCAAACGGTAGAGTGAGATCATGGCGCGGCTCCGGCCGAGATGCGCGACAGGATGGTCTGGTCGTCGACGATGTCGAGATTCAGCACGCGCGCGACCCGACGATTGATCGCGATGCCGAAATGGGTCGGCGGCAGCATGCTGCCGGGCGTGACCAAAGGCTCAGCGAGCTGGTTCAGCCAGTGCGTGACATCGCGTCCGATATCACGAGGCGTGCTGAAGATCGCAGCGAGTGCGCCGGCCTCGACATAGGCTTGTGAATAGGCCAGGACTGGACGCCGTGTGCGATAGCTGGAGAGCAGTATGGAGCGGATCGCGCCGGCCTGAGCGGTCATCGGGTCGGGCAATACCATGATCATGTCGGTCACCTGCAGGAGCTTCTCCAGGGTGGGCAGCAACTCGTTGCTACCAAAGATGTTGCGGACCTGGAGGGCGATGCGCTCAGACGACGCGGCGTCCAGGTAGGTTTCCGCCATCGCTGCGCCGTCCGGGCCGACGACGATGCCGAGGCGGCGAAGCTCTGGCAGGATGGCGCGGGCCAGCGCGATCTGACGTTCAGGCGGGTGATCGAGCACGATCGCGGACAGATTCGCGCCTGGATGATCGCGATGCACCGCGGCGAACTGCTGTCGGCTCACCAGAACCGCCATCGTGGGTTTGTCTGCCTGCCTTGCCATGTGGTTTGCTGCGGCGACTCCGATGGCGACCACCAGGTCGGCGCGGGCCAGAAGCGCTGGATCGATTCCCCGCTCCATGCTCCCGACCAGGGTGATCGAATGTTCGCTCCCGCCGTTGCTTGCGAATCGCCCTATGGTTTCGGCGACCTCCAGGTCCGCGCCGGCATTGCGCGACAACAGCAGCCCGACCTCGAGTGCATGGACGATGCCGAGCTGACAGGTCAACAGAAAGAGGCCGATGAGCCACCGGCAGCGTCGAATCATCTGCACCCTCGGTCAACTCGGGGGGGCACTTCGTGAGCTGGGCTAGGGTCGGAAGCTCCACCGCGCGCCACATGGCCGACAACCCGGGACAGCGCGTCGTCGCGGGTGACTGTCGCGCAGACGGCCGTCGCGCATCCCACCGACGAGCGGCGGTCACGGCTTGGCTGGCCTGCCCGAGCATCGCTCTGGGCCGGGTGTGTATGGGATCTGATCATCGATTGAGCGTACGCGTTGGGAAGTGAGGTTCGCATGACGACCGGTCCCGGTCAATCGCGAACCGGTCGCCGGTGCGATCAGCCGACCTGGCCGAGATATTGGGTGTGCGAAAAGTCACGCAAACCGGTTTCCTTCCGGGCACTTCTCCGTCTCTGCGCTGCTTTCCAACCTGCCTGCCGGTTTGTAGCCTTATCGCGCCGGACCGACCGTCAGTCCGTGAAGGCTGAACAAGGCCTCGTCGTCCTGCCAGACATGGGTGCAATCCCAGCCGGCATCGCTCGCGAGGGCCTGGAAATCCGCGACCGAGTACTTGTAGGAATTCTCGGTGTGGATGCCATCGCCGGGCTCGAAGCGGAAGTCTAGTCCGTCGAGCCGGATCCGCGTCGGCCGGGTCGCGATCAGGTGCATCTCGATACGGCCGAGTGCCGGATCGTAGGCCGCGTGATGACGGAACGCGTCGATCTCGACTTCCGCCCCCAGCTCGCGCCGGATGCGGTGCAACAGGTTGAGGTTGAAGCGGGCGGTGATGCCTTGCACGTCGTTATAGGCCGCTGCGAGTCGGACGACATCCTTTTGGAGGTCGACGCCTATCAGCATGCGCGCGCCCGGCCCCAGGATGGCGGCGACGCGGCCGAGCAGCGTGCGGGCCGCGTCGGGTTCGAAATTGCCGATGCTAGAGCCGGGATAAAAGGCCGCGCGTCCGAGCTTTGCGACGGCCTCTGGAACGGGGAAGTGGCGGGTGTAATCCGCACACACCGCATGTACCGCAAGTCCGGGATGGCGGGCCGCGATGCGGCGAGACGATTCGAGCAGGTGGTGGCCGGAGATGTCGACCGGCATGTAGGCGCTAGGCTGCAATGCGTCGAGCAGGACGCCTATCTTGGTTTCGCTGCCACTGCCGAGCTCGATCAGCAGGCCGTCATGTCCAAGCCAGTCGGCGATGGCCCGACCATGGCCACGTAGCAATGCGATTTCGGTTCGGGTCGGGTAGTACTCGGGCAATGCGGTGATCTGGTCGAAGAGGGCCGACCCGTTCGCATCGTAGAAAAACTTGGGTGACAGCCGCCGCGGCTTGACCGCCAGACCCTCGATCACGGCGGCCCGGAAATCCTCGACCGGCGGACCGAGATCATGGAAGTGCAGGTTGGGCAGAGCGGTGCTCAATCCGGGTCTCCGGCCAGGCGCAACCCCTGGAACTGCCAGCGCTCGTGGGGGTAGAAGAAATTCCGGTAGCTTGGCCGGATGTGATCGTCCGGCGTCACGCAGGAACCGCCGCGCAAGACCATCTGACCGGACATGAATTTGCCATTGTATTCGCCCAGGGCACCCGCGGCCGGGCGGAAGCCCGGGTAGGGCAGGTAGGCCGAGCGGGTATGTTCCCAGACATCGCCGAACAACTGGACCGGACCCGCTGCAGCCGGGGCGACGACAGGCTGAAGGTAGCCGCTGTTGCGCAAATTGCCGTTCGGCCATGCGGCTGCGGGGGGCGGCTCTTCGTCATCGTGCCGTACGCCCAAGTCCGTGTCTCCCCGTTCCGCGCCTGCTCCGCCCGAGCCGCCATGGTCCGCAACGCCCTCGTCGGTCGGGCTGCACAGGCTTGCGCAGGCGGCATGCTCCCACTCATCCTCGGTGGGCAGGCGCCGGCCGACCCAACTCGCATAGGCTTCGGCCTCGTAATGGCTGATATGGCAGACCGGTTCGTCCGGCGCGAGGCGTCGCAGGCCTGCCAGCGTGTATTGCCACCACTCGCCGCCGATGCGCTCCCAGTAGAGTGGGCTGCGCCAGCCGTGCTTCTGAACCTGCGCCCAGCCGTCCGACAGCCACAGCGCCGGATTGCGATAGCCACCCGCTTCCATGAAAGCCAGATACTCGCCATTGGTGACCAGTCGCGAGGCGAAGCGGAACGGGTTCAGGAAGACCCGGTGTCGTGGCAGCTCGTTGTCGAAGCAGAATCCCGGACCATGATGTCCGGTGTCGACCAGCCCGCCCTCGTAATCCAGCCACTCAAGCGCCGGACGCGGACCGACCGGAGGCGTCGGCAGATCGACCCGGTAGGCCGGCCGCAGAGGGTTCACGCTGAAGTTGCGCTTGATGTCGGTAAGCAGCAGTTCCTGATGCTGCTGCTCGTGATGCAGCCCGATCTCCAGCCGCTCGAGGATCTCGTGCCAGGGGCGGTCGCGCGGGTCGTCGAGCAAGGCGAGCATGTGCTGGTCCACATGGGTGCGGTAGCGATACACCTCGTCGACCGTGGGGCGTGAGAGAAAACCCCGCGCCGGGCGGGGATGGAACTCGCCGATCTGTTCGTAGTACGAGTTGAATAGCATCCGGTAGCGCTTGTCGTAACAGGCGTAACCGGGCAGATACTCGTTCAGGATGAAGGTTTCGAAAAACCAGCTGACATGGGCCAGGTGCCACTTCGCCGGGCTCGCCTCATCCGTGGTCTGGATCACGAAGTCCTCGATGCAGAGGGGCAGGCACAGACGCTCGGAATCCAGTCTGACCGCTCGGTAGCGCGCCGCCCAGGCCGGCAGCGCCGGATCCTCATCGGTCTCGAACCGATGCCGTGGTGATGGCAGTCGCGTCATGGCGCAGCTCTCCGGGTCAGCACTGGGTTACCATTGTCCGGGCAAAATCGGACTGATACAAATTTTTGCGGGCGTCGTCGGATGAATCCCTCCACCTTGATCGGCATGGCCGCCGGTATCGCAATGCTGGTGATCGTGCTGGTCTTCGCAGCCGAAGAACCTTCCGCCTTCATCAACCTGCCCGGGTTGGCGATCGTGCTGGGCGGGACCTTCGCCGCGACTTTCATCAGCTATCCACTGCGTGAAGTGGTGCGGGTGTTCGGCTTGTTCCGCACCGTGCTGCGCAACGAACGGCTCTACACCCAGCGCGACATGGAGGAACTGGTCCAGATCTCGCGGCTGTGGATGCAGGGCGACGTGCGCGCGGTCGAACAGGCGCTGAAGCGGGTCAAGAACCCGTTCCTGCGCACCGGCGTGCAACTGGTCATCGACCTGACCCCGGAGGAGGACATCCTCGACCTGCTGCAGTGGCGCATCTCGCGCCTGCGCGCCAAGGAACATGCCGAAGCCCAGCTGTTCCGGGTCATGGCCAGCTTCGCCCCGGCCTTCGGCATGATCGGCACGCTGGTCGGCCTGATCAACCTGATGTTCATCCTCGAAGGCGGTGACCTCGAGATCATCGGCCGCCACATGGCGGTGGCGCTGATGACCACCTTCTACGGCATCCTGCTCGCCAATCTGATCTTCAAGCCGGTCGCGGTCAAGCTGGAGCGGCGCACCGAGCAGCGCATCGTGCTGATGAACATGGTGCTGCAGGGCATCTCGATGATGTGCGAGAAGCGCAGCCCGGCCCTGATGCGCGAAACCCTGAAGTCCTTCATGGCCCATTTCGACGACGAGATCGACGACACCGATGCCAAGCCCAGGCAGCCGGCCGGTCGCGGGGCCGGGACGGTGACCCGCCGTGGCTGATCTGGTCGCTCCAGACGGCGCGGCCCCTTCCCCGGCGGCGACCTCCGGTATGCGGCCCTTGGCCGGCCGGGGGGGGCGTTATGCGCATTGGCATGTCGATCCGCCGGCAGACCAGGAGCAGGAAAACTGGCTGCTGGTCTATCTGGACGTGATAACGCTGCTGCTGGTGATGCTGATCGTGTTGCTTGCGTTCGCCGACCGCAACATCGGGGTGTGGCTGCCGGACCCCTTGCCCGAGCCGCATCCGGCGACCCATAGTGTGCTCGAAGGCATGCCGGGCATCCTCGATGCGCTGCCGGCCCCTGCGCCGGAACCGGAAGAGGTGGTCGCCGAAGCGGTGGTCGAGCCGGAGCCCGATCCGCTCGCCGGCCTGCCGCTGGACACCCTGGGCGAAGACATCGAGATCCTGGTCACCGAAGGCACGATCAGCTTCCGGATCAGCAACGAGATTCTCTTCCCGTCCGGCCAGGCGCAGCTGAGCCCGCAAGGTCTGGCGGTGCTGGGGCGTTTGATCGCGGTGCTGAATGCGACCGACCATCTGATTGCGGTCGAGGGCCATACCGACGATGTGCCCATCCAGACCGAGCGCTTCCCGTCCAACTGGGAGTTGTCCACCGGCCGCGCCACCAGCGTGGTCCGCTATCTGGAGAGCAACGGCGTCGCGCCGCAACGCCTGCGCGCGACCGGTTATGCCGACACCCGGCCGCTGTCGCCCAACGACAGCGTCGAAGGCCGCGCGACCAACCGGCGGGTCGAGTTGATCATGGAAACCGGGGTGTCCCGCTGAGCCCGGTGTCGCGATGCGCTGCATCGGTCGTCCCTGGCAGTCGAATCGCGACAGCGAGATAATGCGCGGCGCTGGCGCCCGGTATGTGCGCGGGTGGGCACCCTGGCATGCGCTTTTCACGTCACCCGGGTTTGCGACCCTGATGGGGCTCCCGGACGTGGGCAGGTTTCCTTTGAGGAGAAAAGATGAATCCCCCCTTGCATGGGATCAAGGTACTCGAACTCGGCCAGTTGATCGCCGGTCCGTTCGCGGCGCGGTTGCTGGGCGAGTTCGGTGCCGAGGTGATCAAGATCGAGCCGCCCGGCAGTGGCGACCCGCTGCGCTCGTGGCGCAAGCTGCACCAGGGCACGTCGCTGTGGTGGTATGTGCAGGCGCGCAACAAGCAATCGGTCGCGGTCGATCTGCGCCGCCCGGAGGGGCAGGAAATCGTGCGCCGGCTCGCGCGCGAGGCCGACATCGTGGTCGAGAATTTCCGCCCGGGTACGATGGAGAAGTGGGGGCTGGGCTATGAGGCGCTGTCCGAGCACAACCCCGGGTTGATCATGGTGCGGGTGTCCGGCTTCGGCCAGACCGGCCCCAGGCGCGACCAGCCCGGCTTCGGCGCGATCGGCGAGTCGATGGGCGGCCTGCGCTATGTCACCGGCTATCCGGACCGACCGCCGGTGCGGCTGAATCTTTCTATCGGGGATTCGGTCGCCGGCCTGCACGCGGTGATCGGGGCGATGATGGCTCTGCGCCATCGTGAAACCAACGGCGGCAAGGGGCAGGTGGCCGACGTCGCCCTGTACGAATCGGTGTTCAACCTGATGGAATGCACGCTGCCTGAATACGCGATGTATGGCGAGATCCGCGAGCGCACCGGCAGCAATCTGACCGGCATCGTGCCGTCGAATACCTACGCCTCGCGCGACGGGGTGAACATCATCATCGGTGGTAATGGTGACGGTATTTTCCGGCGTCTGATGGCCGCGATCGGGCGCCGCGACATCGGCGAGGATCCCCGTTACGCCACTAACGACGGACGTGCCGGGGCGGCCGATTTCATCGACGGTGCGATCGGCGACTGGTGCGCCACCCACGACGCCGAAGCGGTGATGGCGGTGCTGAAGGCGGCCGATGTGCCGCACGGCAAGATCTACAGCATCGCCGACATCGTAGAGGACGAGCAGTACCGGGCACGCGAGATGATCCTGTCGGCCCAGCTTGCCGACGGCGCCGAGCTGAAGATGCCCGGCATCGTACCCAAGCTGTCGGCGACCCCGGGCGTGATCCGGTCGCTGGGCGGCATCCTGGGCGCCGATACCCGGCAGGTGCTGCTGGGCAACGGCTTCTCCGATGAAGAGATCGCGCGCCTTGCCGAACAGGGGGTCATTCATGTTGCGGCGGACGCCGTGACGGCCGACCCGGAGGCCGGCGTCGACGCTTGAGGCGTGAATCGTTCGAATCCATGCCGTTTCGGGCGGGGATGAGGTAATCTTTAACGCCCTTCAACGGCCTGCAGGCCTTGGTCCTGGCGACCCCGGCCGGTGGAGGCCGTGTGGCGAAGCCTGTCCGGGCGACATTCAAATAAAGGAGACACCATGAAGAAAACACTGCTGGGCGCCGTCCTGTTCGCGGCAAGCGTCACCACTGCGATCGCGGCCGATTTCACGATGCGGCTGAGCCACCAGTTGCCGCCGACCCATCACATCGCGCAGACACTGGACCGCTTCGCCGAGGATGTCGCGCGCGAGACCAACAACCGGGTCGAGGTGCAGATCTTCGGTGCCGAACAGGCCTTCGCCGCCGGCCAGAATCATGCGGCTGTCGCGCGCGGTCAGATCGAGGCGGCGGTGGTCACCAACTTCCAGTGGGGCGGCACGATTCCCGAAATGAACGTGATCACCCTGCCGTACTTCATGACCGATCTCGACAAGCTCAAGGCCTTCCCGGGCTCCGAGGCGGCCCAACTGCTCGAAGCCAAGCTGCTCGAGCGCGGTGTGCGCAACATCGCCTGGCTCTACACCACTCGATCCAGCATCTTCACCTCCAACGGCAAGCCGCTGATCACGACCGACGATTTCCGCGGCATGAAGATTCGTGGCCTGTCGCGCCTGGTCGATGAGGGCCTGATCGCAGTCGGCGCCGCGCCGGCCACCATGCCTGGTTCCGAGGTGTATCAGGCGCTACAGACCGGCGTCATCGACGCCGGCCTGACCGATGTGTCGGCCGGTTACAGCCGCCGCTTCTACGAAGTCCAGCAGTACGGCACGGTCACGCCGTTCTTCGCCGTGTATTTCCATCTCTTCGTCACCCCGGCCTGGTGGGACGGGCTGCCGCCCGACGTGCGTGATGCCATCGCCCGCGCCGCCGCCAAGGCCGAGCAGGACGTGATCGCAGTGACCGAGGAGACCGCCGCCGCCGCGGTCGGCCAGTTGCGCGAGAAAGGCATGACCATCCATGTCCAGTCCGAGGAAGAGACCGCCGCCTGGAAGGCCGCGATGCAGCCGCCGGTCCTGGAGGCCTTCGGCAAGCTCGGCGCAGATGCGGCCAAGCTGATCGAACTGATCGAGAAGCTTTGATCTTCGCACGATGAACCCGGCGCGTGGGTCTGCCGGACCCGTCCGCCCTGTCCTTGCCCGAGCGCAGAGTCGGGGCTGGATGGCGAAAGCTCTCCGACCTGCGCGGCCCGCAATGAAACCCGTAGCCGGGTCCATCATCGATCCCGCCCGCGCGTGCCCGCCGGGCGTGCGCTGCGTTCTTGACTGAAGCCCCTCCCGCCATGACACCGTCCGACGCCCCGGTGCAAAACCCTCGTTCGCTCACCCATCGCATCGTGATGCTGCTCGACCGCGTCGTCGCCGGCCTGTGCTGGCTGGCGATCGCGCTGTCCGCGCTGGCCTTGCTCGCCTCGCTCGGAATGATCGTCTATTCGGTTGCAATGCGTTACGTGTTGAACGCCCCGCAGACCTGGGTGGACAGTCTGGTCGGTTTTCTGCTGGTCGCGATCGTGATGCTGGGCGCAGCCGACGTGATGCGTCGTGGCGAGCATATCGGGGTCGATCTGCTGACCAACCTGCTTGGCGAGACCGGCAAGCGGATCGCGGCGGTGTGGGCGTTGGTCGCGGTCATTGTGACCGCGGTGTTCTTCGTCGTCGAAGGCTGGGAGACCGTGTCGTTCTCGAAGATGCTCGGGATCAAGTCCCACGGTCACCTCGAAGTGCCGATTTATCTGGTGCAGTTGCTGATTCCGGCCGGGGGGGCTTTGCTCGGGCTGGCGGCGCTGAGCAATCTGCTGCGGGTCGCGATCGGTGAGCCGGTGGTGGTCAGCACCAGCGAATCCGGCCATGCCCGGCGCGGGCACGAGCGCGGGAGCGGGCGGACATGACTTTTCTGCTGCTATTGCTCGGAGCGCTGGTGCTGTTGCTGACCGGCCTGCCGATTTTTGCCGGCCTGGCGCTGTTCGGCGGCGGGCTGACTTTCGTGATGCAGGGCGACCTGGGCGCGCTCGGCGAGATCGTGTTCGGCAAACTCAATCATTACCTGCTGGTCGCGATCCCGCTATTCGCGCTGATGGCCCACATCATGATCCGCGGCCGGCTGGTGGACGACCTCTACGGCGCGGCCTTCACCTTCACCCGTCATTTGCCCGGCGGCATCGGGGTGGCGACCGTCATCGCGTGCACGGTGTTCGCGGCGATCTCGGGTTCCAGTGTCGCGACTGCGCTGACCATCGGCGCGGTGGCGATCCCGCAGATGATCCACTACGGCTACAGTCCGCGCATGGCCTATGGTCTGGTCGCTGCCGGGGGCACGCTGGGCATCCTGATCCCGCCGAGCGCGCCGATGGTGTTGTATGGCGTGATCACCGAGTCGTCGATAGGCGCCTTGTTCGTCGCCGGGCTGGTACCGGGCCTGTTGCTGGCCGCGGTGTTCGCCACCTGGTGCATGGTGAGTGCCCGCTTCGGCAGCCGGACCATCCGGGTCGAGAAACGCGCGACCGGACGTGAGCTCCTGGCCGCGGTACGCAAGTCGTTCTGGTCGCTGACCCTGCCCGTGCTGGTGCTGGGCGGCATGTATCTGGGGGTGTTCACCGCCACCGAAGCGGCCGGTATCGGCGCGATGGCGGCCTTGCTGATCGTCGTGCTGGTCTATCGCAATTTCGGTTTCGCCGACCTGTGGCACTCGGCGATCGATGCCTGCCGGACTTCGGCGATGCTGTTCATGATCCTCGCCGGCGCGGCGATCTTCGGCCATGTGCTGACCAAGATGCGGATCCCGCAGGAGATCGTCGCGCTGGTCGTCAATCTGGGCATAGGCACTTTCGAGTTCCTGATCGCGGTGATGCTGCTGATCTTCATCCTCGGCATGTTCCTCGAGACCATCTCGATCATCCTGATCACGACCCCGGTGATCCTGCCGGTGATGATGCACCTGGGCATCAACCCGATCTGGTACGGGGTGTTGCTGATGGTCAATCTGGAGCTTGCCCTGATCACGCCGCCGGTGGGCATGAACCTGTTCACGATCAAGGCCATCACCCGCGCACCGATGATAGAGATCGTGCGGGGCGTGTTGCCCTATGTGCTGATGCTGTTGCTGGGGCTGCTGTGCGTGCTGCTGGTGCCGGCGATCGCGCTGTGGCTGCCGGGGACGATGTTCAGCATCTGATCGCCCGCCACCTGCCCCCGGCTTTTCGTCGCTTGTGTCCGGTGCGGGCTGCGCGGACAATGGCATGCTTTATGGATTGGGGGTGCAACCGCTTGTGCCCGGCCCGGTTCCGCTTGGCGATGCCGGCTCGATCGGGATCGCCGGCATCGGGCGCCTGCATGTCCAAGGCTTGGGGCTGAACATGACGATGGGTGCTGCGCGAATGCTCGACCGTTTTCCGCCTGGCCTGGCGCGGCTCGCCCTCGCGCTGATCGTTTCCGTCCTGTTGGCCGGATGCGGTAGCGAGTCCAGGCCGCCGATCAAGGTCAGCCTGAGTCCATGGGTGGGCTACGACCCGCTGGTGCTGGCTCGCGACCGGCGATTGCTCGACGCCGAGCTGCTCACCATCGTCGAGGTCGGGGCGACGACCGAATCGTTGCGCGCCCTCCGCAACGGCGTGGTGGACGCGACTGCGCTGACCCTCGACGCCGCCTTGCGCCTGGCCGAGGAAGGGGTGCCGATCAAGATCATTGCGCTGATCGCGGTCTCGAGCGGGGCGGATGCGGTGCTGGCCGGGCCGGCCATCGCCGCGCCCGGGCAACTTCGCGGCAAGCGTATCGGTGTCGAGGAAGGCTCGGTCGGTACCCTGATGCTGGCGCATCTGCTCGCCGATGCCGGGTTGGAGCGTTCCGACCTGAGCGTGGTCCGGGTCGAAGCGAGCCATCATGAAGACACTTTGATGTCGGGTCAGGTGGACGCGATCATCACCTTCGAACCGATGCAGAGCCGGCTGCTTGCCGCCGGCTACCATGTGATCTTCGACAGTCGCAGGATGCCGGACGAGATCCTGGATGCGCTGGTCGTGCGGGCCGAGGTGTTCGATGCCCGGCCGGAGGCGGTGTCGGCGCTGCTCGATGGCTGGATGGCAGGACTGGCCGCATTTCGCGCGTCGCCGCAGGCGGCGGCGGGTCTGCTGGCCAACGGTCTGGGCATGAGCGAGGAGGAGTATCTGGCCACGTTTTCCGGTCTGCGTTTCTTCGAGCTGGATGAGAGTGTCGAACTGCTGACCGGTGGACTGGAGCGCGACCGGAACGGGGGCGACCTCGCCAGCCGCTGGCTGGAGCAAGAGGTGATCGGGCGCCTGCCCGACTGGCGCCAGCTCCTTGCCCCGGAGCCGGCCCGTCGCCTGCTTGCGCGGCGCGAGGTGGGGCGATGAAGTGGCTTCACGCGTTGCCCGCACGCGTGCTGGCGCCGCTGCTGCTGATGCTGTTCGCCGGGCTCGCCGCCTACACCAGTTTCACGTTGCAGCTGCGGGAATTCGGACACTCGGTCGAGCTCTACGAGCGTGAGCGACTGATCGAGCGCCTCGGCATCGAGCAGACCCGGCTGGAGGTCCAGGGCGGCCTGGGCAATCAGATGCGGGTGCGTCGGCTGGTGACCGAGCTGGGCCTGCGCTCAGGCACCACCCATGCGTTCCTGGTCGACGATCAGGGTATGGTCGTGGCCAGTATCAGCCGGGCCGACGCGGGGCGCCCGTTCCCGGAGGTGCTGCGCGATCAGCCTGAACCGGTCAGGAGTGACCTGCATGTCGCCAATCTCGTCTCATCCACCTTCATCGAAACCTTGCGCAGCGACAGCGGCAACGCCTTGATCGGAGTCGCGCCGATCGACGACGGCCAGCGCCTGTTGATGCGGGTCGATCTCGACTCGGCGATGAGCGCGCGCCTGGCAAACGGTCGCGCCGAGTTGCTCCGTGAGGCCATCGGCATTCTGCTGTTGGCGGGCTTGTTGTGGCTGACGCTGCACCTGCTGTGGTTCCGCCGATCGCGACGGCTCACCGACACCGCGGCCGCGATCGGGGCGGGGCGCCTGGATGTGCGATGTGGTCTCGAAGGGCGGGACGAGCTCGCCCGGCTGGGCAAGGCGATCGATGCGATGGCGGACGACATCCAGGCGCGGCAATCTGACCTCGAGAATCTTTCGGCGGTGATCAACCGCTCGCCGGTGATCGCGTTCGAGTGGCAGAACGCGCCCGGATGGCCGGTCCAGTTCGTCAGCAAGAGCATCGTGCAATGGGGGTATTCACGCGATGACTTCATGCGCGGCGAAGTCGTGTTCGCCGAGCTGATTCACCCGGAGGACAAGGATCGCATCGTGTCCGAGGTCGCCCATTATCTGACCCATGGCCCGGACGAATACCGGCAGGAGTATCGCTTGCGCACCGCGGACGGTGCCTGGCTGTGGGTCGATGACCGCACCTGGCTGACCCGCGACGACAAGGGCGAGGTCAAACTGATCCACGGCGTGCTGATCGACATCAGCCGGCAAAAGACGGCCGAGCGCGAACTCCAGGCGCTCAATGCCGAGCTCGAACGGCGTGTCGAGGCACGTACGGCCGAGCTCGAGAGCCTGAACAAGGAGCTCGAATCCTTCTCCTATTCGGTGTCGCACGACCTCAAGGCGCCTCTGCGCGGCATAGACGGCTACAGCCAGATCCTGCTCGAGGACTACCGTGACCGGCTGGACGACGATGGACGGCAGTTCCTCGAGAATATCCGTCGCGGTGTGGGCCAGATGCATCAGCTCATCGAGGACATGCTCGCCTATTCCAGAATGGAGCGGCGGACCATGGAGGCCGGGCCGGTAGCCTTGGGGGCGCTGGTCGACGCGCTGGTTTCCGCCTGCAATGCAGAGCAGGATGGCGTGGCGGTCGAGATGGTGGTCAAGGTGCCGGCGCTGGCAGTGAACGTCGACAGCGCCGGCCTGGCGCTGGTCGTGCGCAACCTGCTCGAGAACGCGATCAAGTTCTCACGTACGGTCGCCCATCCCCGCATCGAGATCGGCGCCGAAGTCAGCGCGGACCGGGTATTGTTGTGGGTGGCGGACAACGGCATTGGATTCGACATGAAGTACCATGACCGCATCTTCGATATCTTTCAGAGGTTGCATCGTGCCGAGGACTACCCCGGGACCGGTGTGGGGCTGGCGCTGGTGAGGAAGGCGGTCGCCCGGATGGGCGGCAAGGTGTGGGCGACCAGCGAACCCGGGCAGGGCGCCCGCTTCTTCGTCGAGTTGCCGATCGCGGAATGATGAGGAAGCGCTGCCTGTGCCGGGACGCATGGCCATGCCGGCCTGTGACGTGTAGGCGCGGCTGGGCGCAGCCTGAGGTGTTGACCGGATAATGACTATTCGCCTGCTCTATGTGGAAGACTCCGACGCCGACGCCGATTTGACCCGGATCGCGTTGGAGCGCAGCACCCCCCGTGTCGAGATGAGCCGTGCCTGCTCGCTGGGCGAGGCGAGAGCGATGTTGCGTGAACGCCCCGGCGGATACGAGGTGCTGCTGCTGGACCTGAATCTGCCGGATGGCAGCGGCCTGGAGCTGCTGGCCGAGGTCAGGCAGACCGCCCTGCCGGTGACGGTCGTCATGTTGACCGGCTCGGGCGACCAGACCGCGGTGATTTCCGCGATCAAGTCCGGCGCGGACGATTATCTGGTCAAGCACGGCGACTATCTGAAACGGCTCGCGACCCGGCTGGAAGAAGCCTGCGAGCGGACCCGCAGCAGCGGGGTGATGCGCCATCGGGGCTTGCGGGTGCTGTACGCCGAGCACAACGTGTTCGACGGCGATCTTGCCGTGCGTCATCTCGCCACCCATGCGCCCCATATCCGGGTCGAGGTGGTGAATACCGCCGATGCCGTGATGCGGCGGCTGGCCGATGCCCAGGACGAGGGGAGCGGATTCGACGTACTCCTGCTCGACTACCGGCTGCCCGGAGCGGACGGACTGGAACTCGCGCGCGAGCTGCGTCATGAGCGCAACTGCGCTATCCCGATGGTCCTGATCACGGGTCACGGCAGCGAGGAGATCGCCGCGTCCGCGCTGCGTTTCGGCATCGACGACTATCTCACCAAGCGGGCCGGTTACCTGTTCGAGCTCGCGCCTACCCTCGAGAAGGTGCACCGCCAGGCCCAGCTGGCGCGAGAGGAAATGCGCTTGCGCGAGATCACCTTGCGGCTGGAGCGCTTGCTGTCGGCCAGCCCGACCTTGTTATACACGCTGGCGGTGAGCGACGACTCGATTGCCCCGACCTGGGTCAGCAGCAACATCGAGCGCCTGCTGGGCTATACCGAGACCGAGGCGCTGGCGCCGAACTGGTGGATCTCCCATGTCCATCCGGACGACAGGCGCGCCGCGGCCGCCGACATGGAAGAGTTGTTCGTCACCGGACTGCGCATCCATGAATACCGGTTCGCGCACCGCGATGGAAAAATGCGCTGGGTGCACGACGAAATGCGTTTGATCCGGGACGCGGCCGGCAAGCCGGTCGAGATCGTCGGCACCTGGACCGACATCAGCCCGTCGAAACTGTCCGAGGAGCGGCTGGCTTATCTGTCGCATTTCGATCCACTGACCGATCTGCCCAATCGTAACTTGCTCAACCTGCGCCTGGACCGTGCCATCGAGCAGGCTGGGCGGCTGCAGGCCCGGATCGCGGTGCTGTATATCGACCTCGACCGTTTCAAGAACGTCAACGACAGCCTCGGTCACCCCGCCGGCGACGAGGTGCTGGTTCGGATCGCGCGCCGTCTGCGTGCCGAACTGCCGGAAGAGCATACCCTCGCGCGTCTGGGGGGGGACGAGTTCGTGGTCGTGGTCGAGGCGTGTGGTCATGCCGACGAGCTCGTCGCGCTCACCCGACGCCTCATCGCGCTGATCGAGCAGCCAATCTGGATTTCCAGCGGCAAGGACGTGATTCTCAGCGCGAGTGTCGGGATCAGCCTCTATCCTATCGACGGCATGACCGGGATCGAACTGGTGCAGCATGCCGATGCCGCGCTCTACCGGGCCAAGGACAAGGGGCGCAACACTTTCCAGTTCTATCACAGCGACCTGACCGCCGCCGCCAATCAGCGTCTCGAGCTCGAATTGCAGCTGAGGCGTGCGTTGGAGCGCGGCGAACTGGTGTTGTATTACCAACCCATGCTGGGTTTCGAGCCACAATCGGCAGTCGGAGCCGAGGCCTTGCTGCGCTGGCAGCCGCCGGGTGCCGGCATGATTGGGCCGGACCGCTTCATCCCGATCGCCGAGGAAACCGGTCTGATCGTCACCATCGGCGCCTGGGTCTTGCGCGAGGCCTGCGCTCGGGCCAAGGCCTGGCTGGATCAGGGTTTGCCATTCGGCCGGATCGCGGTCAATCTGTCGGTGCGACAGTTCAGCGAGCGCAACCTGGTGGAGGTGGTCGCGAAGGTGCTGGAAGAGACCGGGCTGCCGCCGACGAGACTCGAGCTCGAGATCACCGAGTCGGCCCTGATGAGCGATGTCGAGGAGGCGGTGGCCAAGCTCGATGCCTTGCGCGCCCTGGGTGTCGCGCTCGCAGTGGATGACTTCGGGACCGGCTATTCGTCGCTGGCCTACCTCAAGCGGCTTCCGCTGGACAAGCTCAAGATCGATCAGAGCTTCATCCGCGGCATGGGGCCGGGCAGCAACGACGAGGCCATCGTGACCGCGACGATCGCGATGGCGCAAAGCCTGGGCCTGAAGACCCATGCCGAAGGGGTCGAGACCGAGCAGCAACTGGGCATTCTGCGCGAGCTCGGCTGCAATGCTTATCAGGGCTACATCGTGAGCCGCCCGGTGCCGGCCGAGGAGTTCGTCGCGCTGCCCTTGTTCACGCATCGGCCTGCGTCGGCAAGTTAGAATCCGGCTTTCTTCGATCGGGACGCCCGACTTGAGCCAGGACCTCGTTTTTTCGACTCAGCTTGCGATACCGCTTTACGATGTGGCGACCTTTGGCCAGGTGTTCACGCCCGAGTCGGTGGTTCAGGCGATGCTGGGCTTGCGCCGCAACAACGGGCGGGTGCTGGAGCCGGCCTGTGGCGACGGGGCCTTCCTCAAGCGTCTTCCCGGTGCGGTCGGCGTCGAGATCGACCCCTCGCATTGTCCGCCGGGTGCGCGCAACCAGGATTTCTTCGCCTACCCGGACAGCGAACGCTTCGACACCATCATCGGCAACCCGCCCTATGTTCGCTACCAGGACATCCCGGCCAGTACCGTGAAGCGCCTGCGCCCGGGTTTGTTCGACGGGCGCTCCAACCTGTATCTCTTCTTCATCGAGAAGTGCGTCCGCCACCTGAATCCCGGCGGCGAGCTGATCTTCATCACGCCACGCGATTTCCTGAAGGCTACCTCGGCGGTCAAGCTCAATCGCTGGCTGTTCGAGCAGGGCTCGATCACCGATGCGATCGAACTCGGTGACGCGCGGGTGTTCGACGATGCGGTGCCGAACTGTCTGATCTGGCGTTTCGAAAAGGGTTGTCAGGACCGAACGGTGCGCTATGCCGAGATCGGAGCCAGCGGTACCGGAAGGAACGCCAGCACAGGACAGAGCGACAGCGTTCGGCTGGAAGGCGGAAGTGCCGGACGTATCTTGCAGGCGCTCGCATCACCGGCTTGGGAGACCCGCCATCTGGTCGAGTCCGCCGGGCATTTGATGTTCGCCCGTGGGGATTATCCGCTGCATCTGTCCGAGATCGCCTTCGTCAAGGTCGGCGCGGTGTCGGGCGCGGACGAGATCTACGTCGATCTGCTGCAGGGGAACCGCGACTTCGTCTGCTCGTCTACCGTCAGTACCGGCCAGACCCGCAGGATGATCTGGTGTGAGCCGGGCAACCCGGCGCCGCACGCCCTGTTAGCCCATCGCGAGCGGCTTATCGGGCGGCGGATCCGGCCCTTCGACGACAGCAACTGGTGGCAGTGGGGGCGCGGCTACCACCAGTCAGACCGGCCGCGCGTCTATGTAAATGGCAAGACCCGCGTCGCCGCCCCGTTTTTCGTGCATGATTGTCTGCACTACGATGGTGCGGTGCTGGCGATTTTTCCGCATGATCCGGCGGTGGACGTGCAGCGCTTGCGTGACGCACTGAACGAGGTGGATTGGTCCGACCTGGGCTTCGTCTGCGACGGTCGTTTCCTGTTCACCCAGCGCAGTCTCGAGAATGCGCCGCTGCCGGCCTCCTTCGGTGCATTTCTTCCGACCTGAACCGGTGGTGTAAGATTGCCGGAAAAACATCTGGTCGCGGCCCGCCTGGCCGCGGCCTCTCCATTGAGACAACAGACATGGTTCCACACCTCACGACCGCGCTCACAGGTCCCCTGCTCGAGCTGGAAAAGCGTTTTCTCGATCACGCCACCGAGATCGAGCATTGGATGCGGGCGCAATGGTGCGACCACATCCCACCCTTTTACGGTTCCACCGACCTGCGCAACTCGGGTTTCAAGCTCGCGCCGGTCGATCTGAACCTGTTTCCGGGGGGCTTCAACAACCTCGACGACGCCTTCCTGCCCTTGTGCGTGCAGGCCGCCCAGGCCGCGGTCGAGCGGATCTGCCCGGATGCGAGAAAGCTGCTGCTGATTCCGGAGAACCACACCCGCAACCAGTTCTACCTGCAAAACGTCGCGCAACTGGTCAAGATCCTCCAGATGTCCGGCCTGAACGTGCGCCTGGGCAGCCTGCTGCCCGAGATCACCGCACCGACCACGCTGGAGCTGACCAACGGCGCGACGCTGACGCTGGAGCCGCTGGAGCGTCGTGGCGGACGGCTCGGCCTGGCGGATTTCGATCCGTGTGCGGTGCTGTTGAACAACGACTTGTCGGCCGGCATACCGGCGCAACTGGCCGATCTGAACGAGCAGTGGGTGATTCCGCCGGTGCATGCCGGCTGGCATGCACGGCGCAAGTCGATCCATGCCGCAGTCTATGATCGGGTCGCGCGCGAGTTCGCCGACGTGATCGGCATCGATCCCTGGCGGATCAATCCCGAATTCAGGGTGTGTGGCCAGATCAACTTCCAGGAGCGTACCGGCGAGGAGTGCCTGGCCACCCAGGTGGACAGCCTTCTGACCCACATCCGCGCCAAGTACAAGGAGTATGGCGTGACCGAGACGCCTTTCGTTGTGGTCAAGGCCGATGCCGGCACCTATGGCATGGGCGTGATGACGGTCAAGGACGCCTCCGAGGTGGTCGGGCTGAACCGGCGCCAGCGCAACAAGATGGCGGTGGTCAAGGAAGGCATGCAGGTGCACGAGGTGATCATCCAGGAAGGCGTGCACACCTTCGAGACCCTGGACGGCGCGGTGGCCGAGCCGGTGGTCTACATGATGGACCACTATGTGGTCGGCGGTTTCTACCGGGTGCATACCGAACGTGGTCGCGACGAAAACCTCAACGCGCCCGGCATGCATTTCAAGCCGCTCGCCTTCGACACCTGCTGCACCCTGCCCGATCTCGCCCAGTCGCCGGATGCGCCGCCCAACCGCTTCTACGCCTATGGCGTGGTCGCGCGCCTGGCGCTGCTGGCCGCGTCGGTCGAGATCGAGGAAACCCAGCCCGACTACGCCGAACTGGCGGCCTGACCGGCGGTACGCCGGAAGATATTGCCGATGACGACCCCGCTCAAGCTCGCCTTCATCCTCGATCCGCTCGACAAGCTCAAGGCCTACAAGGATTCCAGCATCGCGATGATGCGCGAGGCCGCACGGCGCGGTCATGCGGTGTTCGCAATCCAGCGCGAGGCCCTGTACTGGCGGGATGGCGCGGTCGGGGCCGGCGCGGTCGCCTTGCAGATGGGTGAGCGTGACGATGCCTGGTACCAGCCGGGGCCGGTCGAGTCGCTGCCGCTGACAGCCTTCGACGCCGTGGTGATGCGCCAGGACCCCCCCTTCGATTTCGAGTATGTCACCGCGACCTGGCTGCTCGAGCGCGCAGCGGCGGGCGGAGCGCGCATCTTCAATGATCCGCGCGCGATCCGCGACCACTCCGAGAAGCTCGCGATCACCGAGTTCCCGCAGTTCATGGCGACCACGCTGGTCGCCCGTGATCCGGCCGAGGTGCAGGCCTTCATCGACGCGCTGGGCGATGTGGTGCTCAAGCCGCTGGACGGCATGGGCGGCAGCCAGATCTTCCGGGTGCGCGCCGACGACCCCAACCGCAACGTCATCCTCGAGACCCTGACCCATGAAGGCCACAGGACGATCATGGCCCAGCGCTATCTCGCCGACATCGCCGAGGGCGACAAGCGGGTGCTGATCATCGGTGGCGAGGTGGTGCCGTATTCGCTGGCGCGGATTCCCAAAGCCGGCGAGACCCGTGGCAACCTGGCCGCAGGCGGGCGTGGCGTGGCGATGCCGCTGACCGAGCGCGAGCGCGAGATCGCGAACCACCTTGCGCCCATCCTGTGGGCGCGCGGGCTGATGGTGGTCGGCCTGGACGTGATCGGCGGGCACCTGACCGAGATCAACGTGACCAGCCCGACCTGTTTCGTCGAGATCGGCGCCCAGACCGGCTTCTCGGTGGCGGGGCTGTTCGTCGACAAGATCGAGCAAAGCGGCGCATGAGGCGCCGTGTGTCTTCCGCGGCGTGCCTGGCGCGCCGGGGTTCGCTCGTCGCGATGCGGGCGTCTGTTGCCGGGGCTGCGTCGCTGTGGGGCGATCATCCGTCGTCCGCCCGCCGCCCGGAGCCCGGGTTGGCAGCGCGTGTTTCCGCCTGGCTCGTGATCGCTGCGCTCGTGTTGCTGCTGTCTGCCTGCGCCCGCCCGCAGCTTTTCCACCAGGAAGCCTATGTCTTCGGCACCCGGGTCGATCTCACCGTTTATGGCAAGTCGCACGAGCAGGCCGCGTCAGCGATGGCCGCGGTACTGCAGGAGTTCGACCGCCTGCACCAGGCCTTTCATGCCTGGCAACCGTCGCAACTGACTGCGCTCAACGATGCGATCGCGGCCGGTGAAGCCCACGAGGTGTCGGACGAGCTCGCCGACCTGTTGCGGGATGCACGCCAGATCGCGATCGACGGCGATGGCTTGTTCGACCCGGCGCTCGGCCGGCTGATTGCGCTGTGGGGCTTCCACTCGGACGAGTTCGAGCCGGTCCGCCCCGATCCTGACGCGATACAGGCCTTGCTCGACGCCGCGCCGCGCATGGCCGAGGTCGAGATCGACGGCAACCGGGTCAGCAGCCCGAACCCGGCAGTCCAGATCGACCTCGGTGGCTATGCCAAGGGCTATGCGCTGGACCGCGCGGTCGCGATCTTGCGCGAGCGCGGCATCCACGACGCGCTGGTGAATATCGGCGGCAACGTGATGGCGCTCGGCTCCAAGGGCGGCACGCCGTGGCGGCTGGGCATCCAGCATCCGCGCGAACCGCGCCCGCTGGCGACGCTGCCGCTCTACGATGGCGAAGCGATCGGCACCTCCGGAGACTACCAGCGCTTCTTCGAAATCGATGGCGAGCGCTATGCCCACCTGCTCGATCCGCGCACGGGTCAGCCGGCTACCGGCACCCAGTCGCTGACTGTGCTGATCACGCCGCGCGACAGCGCCGGCACCTGGTCGGACGCGACCAGCAAGTCACCCTTCATCGCCGGCGACGACTGGCGCGACCATACCCGCCGCTACGGCATAGAGCATGTGCTGCGGGTGGCCGACGACGGGCGGATCGAGGTCACGCGGGCCTTGCGCGCGCGCTTGCAGATTCCATCCGACATCCGGCCGGTCATCGTCGTAGACTGAGCCTGACCGTCATGGAATCGGTCCATCCCTGATCATGAAAGCCGCCATGATCTTTTCCCTTACCCCACCCCCTCTCTCGCATGCGGGCGAGGGGCGCTTGGTGAGTCGCCTGGGCGACTTTCACGATAACGATGCAGTGCGGCCGTGACTACCGCCAACCAATACAAGGAGAACGACGGGTATGCATAGCCGGGAACTCGGACTGGTCCTCGCCCAGCAGCTACTGGACATCGACGATCTGCATTACGGCTGGTGGGAGGAGGGCGAGCAGCCGACTCTTGGGGTGCTCAAGGAGGCGCAGGAGCGCTACTCGACCCGCTTGATCGAGGCGGTCGAGCAGGTCTGCCCGGCCGGCGGCCGGATTCTCGACGTCGGTTGCGGTACCGGCCATCTGCTGGAGCAACTGCTAGGGCGCGGTTTCCAGGTCGATGGCGTGATCCCGGCACCTTGGCTGGAAGAGCGGGTGCGCGAGCGGATCGCCCGTCTGAAACCGGCGGTCGCGCCGGTGGTGTTTCCGTGCATGTTCGAGCAGATGCCGGCCTCGGCCGCCGAAAAGCCCTACGACGTGATCCTGTTCTCGGAGAGCTTCCAGTATGTGCCCTTGGCCGACAGCCTGCCGATGATCCGCAAGCTGCTCGCACCCGGCGGCAAGGTCGTGGTCTGTGACTTCTTCAAGACCGAGCACCATGGCGACGGCCGGCCCGGCGACAAGAGCTTCGGCGGCGGCCACAAGCTCGACCGCTTCTATGCGGCGCTGGCCGAACACGGTTTCCGCCTTGTTCGCGACGACGACATCACCCGCTTCATCAGCCCCTCGGTCGCGCTGGTCGATCAGATGCTGCGCACCCGTATCGCTCCGGCCTGTGGCTCGATCGACCGCTACATCACCGCCCGCGTGCCGCGCCTGCGCAAGCTCTTCGGCTGGATCTTCCGCAAGAAGCTGGCCAAGCTCCAGTACAAGTACCTGGCCGAGAACCGCACCCAGGCGGTGTTCGAGCGCTACAAATCCTACCGCCTGATCGCGTTCGAGCCGGCTCAGGCCGGCGGAACGGGCGGCGTCTGACGGTCACGGTCGGCATCATGATCCAGCGCGAGGCGCTAGACCGGGTCGCGGTCCTGACGATGATCGTGCTGTGCACGATCTGGGGCATGCAGCAGGTGCTGGTCAAGGTGGCCAATACCGGCATTTCACCGATCTACCAATCCGGCCTGCGTTCGCTTGGCGCGGCCTTGCTGGTCTGGGCCTGGGCCTCGGCGCGCGGCGTGAAGCTGTGGGAGCGTGACGGGACCCTCTGGCCCGGGCTGCTGGCCGGTTTGCTGTTCGCGACCGAGTTCGCGTTGATCTTTCGCGGGCTGGAACATACCAATGCGTCGCGGGGCGTGATCTTTCTCTACACCGCACCGTTCTTCGTCGCCCTCGGCGCGATCTGGCTGCTGCCTAACGAGAAGATGCGCAGCGCCCAATGGGGCGGCATGGGACTGGCTTTCGCCGGCATCCTGGTGTTGTTCGGCGAGCACTTGCTCGGCCCGGCCGAAGGAGAGTGGATAGGTGACGCGATGATTCTGCTCGCAGCGATCTTCTGGGCGGCCACCACGCTGACGATCAAGGCCACCCCGCTGGCCCGGGTCGCGGCCGAGAAGATGCTGCTCTACCAGCTCGCGGTGTCGGCAGTCACGCTGCTGCCGCTGGCCGCGTTGTTCCGCGAGCCGGGTGTGTTCGCGCCGACCGGGATGGTCTGGGCCAGCCTGGGCGTACAGATCGTGGTGATCGCCTCGAGCAGCTATCTGGCCTGGTTCTGGCTGATCCGCCAATATCCGGCGACCCGCCTGTCCTCGTTCTCGTTCCTGACCCCGGTGATGGGCGTACTGGCCGGGGTGGTCTTCCTCGGCGAAGCGCTGACCCCCGGCGTCGTGATCGCCTTGGTGCTGGTCGGAGCCGGGATCTGGCTGGCGAACCGACCGGCGGCCAAGCGGTGATCGATCCTCACCGAGGCCACGAATCGAGCCCCGAAATTGTCCGTGTCGTGGGGCGAAGCGAGTCTCGGGGCTACGGTCGCGCTGGCGTGCCAGGTTGAGACAGAACGGCCAAGCTGAAGATCAGCGGATCGTGCCGGTAGTTTCCTCGCGCTTGCGGATGCGGGCGTCGTAGCGTTCACGGTCTCGGGCGGCCTGCTCGGCGCGGCGGGCGGCGGCGCGTTCGGCGCGCGCGCGCGACTCCTCGCGCTGGGCGTCGGCCTCTCTCCGCTCGCGGGCGGCCTGGGTCTCGGCCGCGGCGGCAGCGGCTTCCCGCTGCTGGCGGATATCGATGACCCGTGCATCCGGGCTGGCTTGCGGAATCGGGGTCGGCTGGGGAATGCCGCGCTCGGAGGTGGGTGCCGGATCGGTCAGCCCCTGCTCCTGGGCCTGGCGCTGGCGATCGGCCAGTTCGATCCTGCGTGCCTCGATTTCCAGCGCCCTCGCTTCCCGGATGCGATCCAGCCGCAGTTGCCGGGCCTGGTCCAGACAGCGATTGACCAGCACGCGCTCGTAACAGGTCGGCTCGGTGGCGCGGAAATCGTTTTCGGCCAAGTCGCGCAAGGCCTTGGCCTGCTCGCTGAGGGCTCTCGCCCGCTGCAGGTCGATCTCTGGCGGTGTGCCATCGGCCAGCAAGGGGCTGGCCGCGCCGGCAAGCAGCAACGCGAGCAGGGCGGGCAGGCCGAGACGGGCGCGGTAAACAAGGCGGCGAGGGCGGAGGCGCGAGGCGACCGGGGTCTTGGCCGCTGCAAGGGCACGAGCGGCAAAATCGGCAAAATCGAATCTGGGCATGGCGAATCCAGGGTGTCCGGCCAGACCGGACTGCAGTGGTGACAGATCGGTGCGTAGAATAACGCTTTTGACCCGAGCTACGCTGACGTGATCCAGTTTCGCAAGCTTCGCCTCGCCCGTGGGGCGAAGATTCTCATCGATGATGCCAGTCTCCAGATCCACCCGGGCTGGAAGGTCGGCCTGACCGGCGCCAACGGCAGCGGCAAGTCCAGCCTGTTCGCGTTGCTGCGCGGCGAGTTGCACCAGGACCAGGGTGATTTCGAGATGCCGCCGGGTTGGGTGATCGCCCATGTCGCCCAGGAGACGCCAGGTATCGTCCAGCCGGCGATCGAGTACGTGCTCGATGGCGACGCCGAGTTGCGTGCGGTCGAGGCCGCGCTGGCCGCGGCCGAAGCCGCGCACGACGGCACCCGGATCGGGGAAACCCATGCCCGGCTAGGCGAGATCGGCGGTTATGCGGCGCGCGCTCGCGCCGCGGCGCTGCTGGACGGCCTCGGTTTCCTCCCGACCGACATCGAGCGGCCGGTCGCGGACTTTTCGGGCGGGTGGCGGATGCGACTGAACCTCGCCCAGGCGCTGATGTGCCGCTCCGACCTGCTGTTGCTGGACGAACCGACCAACCACCTCGACCTCGATGCGGTGCTGTGGCTGGAGCAATGGTTGCGCGACTACCGCGGCACGCTGATGCTGATTTCGCATGACCGCGAGTTTCTCGACGCCTGTGTCGATCATGTCGCCCATGTCGAACGTCAACAGCTGACGCTCTACAGCGGGGGCTACTCCGACTTCGAGGGCCAGCGGGCGGCACGGCTGTCGCAGCAACAGGCCTTGTTCGACAAGCAGCAGCGCGAGATCGCGCATATCGAGGACTACATCCGGCGTTTTCGGGCCAAGGCGACCAAGGCCCGCCAGGCGCAAAGCCGGATCAAGGCGCTGGAGCGAATGGAGCGGATCGCGGCCGCGCATGTCGATACCCCATTCACCTTCGCCTTCCGCGACAGCCCGCCGGCGCCCGACCCCTTGCTGCGGATCGAGGACGGCGCCGTCGGCTATGGCGCGACGGTGGTGCTGTCCGGGCTGGACCTGACCTTGCGCCCGGGTGAGCGGATCGGCCTGCTCGGACGCAATGGCGCCGGCAAGTCGACCCTGATCAAGCTGCTCGCCGACGAGTTGGCGCTGCAGGGTGGCGAGCGCAGCGAGGGCAAGGGCCTGGCTCGCGGCTACTTCGCCCAGCACCAGCTCGAGACCCTGCGGCCGGACGAGTCGCCGCTGCAGCACATGCAACGGCTGGACCCGACCGCGCGCGAGCAGGACTTGCGCAATTATCTGGGTGGCTTCGATTTCAAGGGCGATGCCACCGGCGCGAACTCGGTGACCTCGGCCGACACGCCCTGCGGCAGCTTCTCGGGCGGGGAGAAGTCCCGCCTCGCGCTGGCCTTGCTGATCTGGCGCAAGCCCAATCTGCTGTTGCTCGACGAACCGACCAACCACCTCGACCTCGAAATGCGCCATGCGCTGACGTTGGCCTTGCAGGACTTCGAGGGTGCGATGGTGCTGGTGTCGCACGACCGGGCGCTGCTGCGCGCGACCTGCGACCGTTTCCTGCTGGTAGACGACGGTCGGGCGCAGGTCTTCGATGGTGATCTGGATGACTACCGCGACTGGCTCGCGCAGCGTCGCGCGGTGGCGAGTGCCGACGCCAAGTGCCCCGACCAGGTCGCGGACAAGGCCAGCCGCAAGGCCGACCGCGAGCGGGCCGCCGCCGAGCGCCAGGCCCGGCTCGCAAGCCGTCGCCCGCTGGTCAAGGAGCGCGATCAGATCGACCGCAAGCTGGCCGGCTGGCAACAGGAAAAGTCTTTGCTCGATCAGCGCCTGGCCGACCCGGTCCTTTACGGCTCGGGCGACTCGGCCTTGCTGCAGGATTTGCTCAAGCGCCAGGCGGAACTCGCGGCCGAGATCGAATCGGCCGAACTGCGCTGGCTGGAAATAGAGGAGGCGCTGGAGGCCTTGCCCGCCGACTGAATGCCGGCAAACGCCGATGACCACCACTCGCCCAGAAGCATGACATCCAGAATCACCGTTATCGTCGCACACGACCCTTTCCCGGCCCCGCGAGAGAGGCGCATAGTGAGTCGATAAAAGGACTTTCACGTTGAATCCACCTTTACAGGAGCGGGCCAGACATGACCGACATGGCGGCAGATACCCCGATTCCACTGGACCTGGCCGCATTGCGCACGGCCCGCGCCCGCATCGGTGATGCGATTTTCCATACCGGACAGATTCCCAGCGAATACCTGACCCGCCTGCTCGGGGCAAGGGTGTCGCTCAAGCTCGAGAATCTGCAGCGTACCGGTTCGTTCAAGCTGCGCGGTGCGACCAACCGGATCGCCTGCATGCTGGCCCAGGGTGCGCGTCCGATCGGCGTGATCGCAGCCTCGGCCGGCAACCATGCCCAGGGCGTCGCCCAGGCGGCGCGGGCTGCCGGCCTGCCGGCGACGGTGGTGATGCCAGCCAATGCGCCGCTGACCAAGATCGAGTCGTGCCGGGCTCTCGGGGCCGAGATCCAGTTGGTCGGCAGCACCCTGGAGCAGGCGGCCGACGTCGCGATCGGCCGCGCCAAGGCCGAAGGGCTCGCCTTTCTCCATCCCTATGACGACTGGGATGTGATCGCCGGTCAGGCCAGTTGCGGCCTGGAGATGCTCGAAGATGCGCCGGGGCTGACCGTCGCGGTGGTCCCGCTCGGCGGCGGGGGGCTGATCTCCGGGATCGCGCTGGCGCTGAAACTGCAGCATCCGGGCATCCGGGTGATCGGGGTGCAGTGCGACGCGGTCGCGCCGTGGCGCCATTATCTGCAGGACGGCTCGCTCGGCGAAGTGCCGCCGAACAGTCATACGATCGCCGACGGAATCAAGGTCAAGCGTCCCGGCCTGCTGACCCGGCAGGTGATCGCCCGTCATGTGGATGAGATCGTCACCGTCGACGACAACGCGATCGCCGAGGCGATCGTGGTGTTGCTCGAGCGTACCCGCACCATAGGCGAAGGGGCGGGTGTAGTCGGGCTTGCGGCGTTGTTGGGCGGCAAGATCGCGTTGAGACCGGACGATCAGGTGGTGTGTGTGGTTTCGGGCGGCAACATCGACATGACGCTGGTCGGGCGTTCGATAGATTACGGTCTCGCCTCCAGCGGGCGCCTGATCAGCATCAGCGTGACCATTCCGGACGCGCCAGGGCGGCTGGTCGGCTTGCTCAAGACAGTCGCCGATCTCGGCATCAATGTGCGCCATGTCGAGCACCGCCGGGGCGAGTTGCATGTGCCGGTCGGCATGACCGAAGTGCTCCTGCAGATGGAAACCCGCGACTTCGACCACCAGCGCGAACTGCTGGATCACTTCTCCGGGGAAGGGCTCGCGGTCAGGAATCTGCTGTGGACTTGAGTCGCACCGGGCTGTACCGCCTGGTTCGTAAGTAGCGGGTCCGAGTCGGGGGCCGTTCGGAAGTCGTCCTCAGGGCTGGGTGGAATGGAAATAGCTCATGCGACGCCGCGGCGAGAGATAGCGTAGCGCGTCCGGTTCGAGATCGGCCGGCTTCATCACGAAATCGACCGTGGTATCGGTGGTGTCGACCAGATCGATGACGATCGCCTCTTCCTTGGGCACGGCAGGATCGAAAAGCAGGATGGACGGTCGCAGCAGGTCGGCGTGGTTGACCGATACCACTATGCCGATATTGCCGTTCGACAACTGCACCAGCGAGCCGGGTGGATAGACCCCGAGGAGCCGGATGAAGCGGGTCAGCATGGCCTGGTCCCATGCGCCGGCTTCATCGCGGAACATCCGGGCCAGCGCGCTCGCCGGGGTCAGCGGCTCGATTCCGGCCTGCGGATTGCACAGATTGTCGTAGTGGTTCGCGATCGCCACGATCCGCGCGAGCATCGGGATGCCGGCCCCCTTCAGGCCTTTCGGATAGCCCTTGCCATCCATGGTCTCATGGTGAGATTCGATGATGTCGCACACTGCGGGAGTCAGGGTGCCGAGTTCGCGTGCCAGCTCCCGTCCATAGACCGTGTGGAGACGGTAGAACTCTTCCTCGTGTCGGTTGCGTTTTGCGTTGCGCAACACCGTGTCCGGGATCCTGAGCTTGCCTATGTCATGGAAAAGTGCGCCTTCGCCGATCACGTTCAACAACTCGGGCGGGAGTTTGAGCTCCTTGCCAAGCAGTAGCGACAACACCATCACGTTGATCACATGGAAGTAAGCGGTCTCGTCGGACAGCTTCTCGTTCATCAGGTGGATCACGATGTCGCCGGTCGAGAACGAGTCGACGATGCCACCGACCAGATCGCGCGCCTTGGTGACCGATTGGCCGGGATTGGCATGCAGGCCATGCATCAGGTTGCGGACGTCGCGTGCGGCGCTGGTGTAGCGTCTCTCGCATGCCGCGATCCGGGCGCGTTGCTCGGCGATGCGGCGGGCCCGTTCGGCCTTGCCGCGCGCAGCGGGCGCTGCGATGTCCTCGGCAGGTTCGGCCGGCGTCTCAGTGGTGTCCTTTGAAGGGGCGGCCTGGTCGGGTCGACTCGGCGTGTTTCGCTGCTGTTCTGCGCTATCGGGGGCGACTTGGGCGGCGGCGTCCTCAAGGGGGGCGACGGATGCGCCGTCGGGCGGTGCGGATCCAGCCTGGGTCTGCTCGGATGGGGGGGCGCGACTCGTTTCGGGAGTCGTCTGCGTCCTGACGGGAGCCGGCTTGCTGGTGCTGCGGGACGGCACCCAGTGGACCTGCTCGAGATCGAGTTCCTGTATCTGGTCGATCTGTTCCTGGTGGGTAATGCGGAACTGATTGAACATGAACGGATGTGATACCCAGCCGAGTTTCAGCCTGACGAACATCCCGATGGTCAGCTGCGATGGATGAATCGGGTGTTCATCCTTGGCGGAGCCGGGAGAGGCGGAGTGCAGCATGCGTGACCTCGGTGATTCGATGGTGTGGCATTGAACGACGAAAAAGGCGGAAAGTGGGCCGGTCCTTCGATCCCTGTCCTGCCGGCACTGCAGATATCAAGGGTCAGAGCATGCCATCGATTCGTTATCGGTAGCGAACTGCTAGACTACAAAAGTATTTCACACGCCTGTGAGCCTGCACTTGACCCAATTCCAGGACATGCTGGATCTCGCGTTCCTGCTCCTGGACGAGCAGCGCAAGGCCGTCCAGTGGAACCCCGCCGCGGAGACATTGTTCGGGCTTTCCGACGAGCGCCGCGGCTTGCTTGCAGGATTCGAACCGGTCCTCGGTCTCGTTGAGGGGCCGTTCTCGTTGTTGCTGCCCGCCTCGCACGGTGAGCGCTACTATCGGGTCAGCACGCTCTGGTGCGGACCGGAAGAGCGTTCCCTGCTGCTGACCTTTCATGACCAGACCGAGCAGGTCCATGTTCTGCAGCGCCTGCACGATAGCGAGGAGCAGTTGCGAGCGATCGGTGAGGCTACGCTCGATGCAATTTTCATTATGGATGGTGTTGGCCAGATACGCTACGTGAATGCAGCAGCGGAGCGGATTTTCGGCTGGTCGGCGTTCGAGATGCGCGGGCGCGACCTGCAACGCTTCCTGGTGCCGCCAAGGGCGTCATCGGGCTGCACCCCGGATTGGGCGTCGGAAGTCGTCGCAATGCCGCGCTTTGGCGAGGTCCATGAACTGCCGGTGATACGAAAGGATGGGCGCCAAGTCGAGATCGAATTGTCGTTGTCCGACTTTCCGGCGACCGAGGGACGGGCCGCGCTCGGCGTGGCGCGGGACATTACCGAGCGGGTTTTACGCGATCGCCAGCTGCGCGAAGCCGAAGCACGCTGGAAGTTCGCACTGGAGGGCGCGGGCGACGGGGCCTGGGACTGGAACATCGGATCCGGCCAGATCCTGTTCAGTCAGCGCTTCAAGGCGATGCTCGGTTATGACGACGAGGAGTTCGATAACTCCTTTGCTGCCTGGGAGGGTCATATCCATCCGGACGATGTGCAGCGGGTCCGGCGGCAGCTCTCCAGCTATCTCGAAGGCCGCGTGCCAACCTATGTCTGCGACTTCCGGATGCGGATGAAGGAGGGCGACTACATCTGGATTCAGGATCGCGGACTGGTGGTCGAGCGCGACGCCGATGGCGAGCCGATCCGGATGGTCGGCACTCAGCGGGACATCAGTGTCGAGCGGCAGGCCACCGAAGCCTTGCAACGGCAACTGGCCGAGACGATGCGTTTGAATCAGGAACTCGAAACCGCTCAGGTCAAGCTGGTGCAGTCGGAGCGGCTCGCGGCGATCGGACAGTTGTCGGCAGGGGTCGCCCATGAGATGAATTCCCCGCTCGGTTTTGTCAGCTCCAACTTCTCGTCGCTGGAACGCTATGCGCGCGACCTTCTCGAGGTGGTCACGGCCTATCACAAAGCCTGTGCGGGTATGCAGGATGAGGGAGGAGCGCTGTCACGGGCGCGGCAGCGCTATGAGGATGCCGAGGTAGCCTATCTGGCCGAGGACTTGCCCCAGCTCTTTGCCGAGACCCGGGACGGCATAGACCGCGTACAGCGCATCGTGCGCGACCTGCGCGATTTCTCCCGGGTGGGCGAGCAGGAGTGGTTGTATGCCGACATTCACCGCGGGATCGAATCCACCCTCAATATCCTGCGCAACCAGCTCAAGCACAAGGTCGAGGTGGTCAAGGATTTCGGCAAAGTGCCCGAGATCTGGTGCATTCCGTCCCAGCTCAACCAGGTTTTCCTGAACCTGTTCCTCAATGCGGCGCATGCGATCGAAGATCGTGGCACGATCACGATCCGTACCCGGATGGAGGAAAACAATCTCGTGGTCGCGATCAGCGATACCGGTCGCGGTATGGAGGCATCGGTGCTGGCGCGCATCTTCGAACCTTTCTACACCACCAAGCCGAGCGGAGAGGGGACCGGACTCGGTCTCCCCTTGACCGAGGAGATTGTGTTGCGCCATGGTGGCCGGATCAGGGTCAGCAGCGAGCCCGGCGTCGGGACCACTTTTCATGTCGAATTGCCGGTGACGGGTTTCTCCGACACCGATGCGAGCGGGAGTTTCGAGCAATGACAACGGCTTCTCCGGCCCTGCCCGATGCTGCGCCACAGGAGCGCGAGCCGGTGCTGCTTTTCGTCGACGACGAGCCGAACATCCTGAGTGCATTGCGGCGGTTGTTCCGAGGTCAGGGCTACCGGGTGCTGCTGGCCGAAGACGGCGAGAAGGGGTTGGCCTTGTTGGGCAGCGAAACGGTAGACCTGGTGATCTCCGACATGCGGATGCCAGGGATGGACGGGGCCCGTTTCCTCGAGCAAGTCAGGGCCAGCTGGCCGGAGGTGGTGCGTATCCTGCTGACTGGCTATGCCGATATTTCCTCGACCGTGGCGGCGATCAACCGTGGCGAGATCTATCGCTACATCGCCAAGCCTTGGGACGACAACGACATTCAGCTGATCGTACGCGATGCGCTGGCGCAGAAGCGACTCCGGGCGGAAAACCAGCGTCTGCTGGCGGTGACGCAGAAGCAGAATGAAGCACTGACCGAACTCAATGCCGATCTCGAGGCCAAGGTCGCATCGCGCACGGCCGCCCTCAAGCAGGCGATGCAAAGGCTGGAGATCTCCCACACCGAGCTGAAGAAGAGCTTCTTCAACACCGTGCATGCCTTCTCGGGTCTGATCGAGATGCGGGAAGGCCGGCTTGGCGGGCATTCCCGACGTGTCGCCGATCAGGCACGACGCCTGGCCCGTGGCATGGGTATGGCCGATGACGAGGTCCAGGAGGTGATGCTGGCCGGACTGCTTCACGACATCGGCAAGATCGGACTGACCGACGAGATTCTGAAGAAGCCGTTCAATACCCTGACCGCGGACGAGCGCAACCTGATGGTCAGGCATCCGGTCACTGGCGAACTCGCGTTGATGGCGGTCGAATCGCTCAAAGGTGCGGCCAAGCTGATCCGTCATCATCATGAGCGCTTCGATGGCAACGGTTACCCGGACGGCCTGGCTGGCCTGGCGATTCCGCTGGGGGCACGGGTGCTGGCGGTGGTCAACGACTACGATGCCCTGCAACTGGGCACGCTGGTCAATCGTCCGATCAGTGCGGCCGATGCGCGGCGCTTTCTCTCGGACAACGCCGCCAAACGCTACGATCCGGAAGTGGTGCGGGTCTTCCTGGAAAGCTATGCCGGCGGCGATGCGGCGAGGATAGCCGAGGAAGAGGGCATCACCCTGCCGTATCGCCCCGCCGACCTGAAGCCCGGCATGGTGCTGGCGCGTGACCTGCTGCACCGCGACGGCTACCTTTTGCTCGCCCATGGTTTCGTGCTGGATGCGCGGATGATCGATCAACTGGCTCGGCTGGAGCGCTCCGAAAACCATGTCCTGGTGGTGCATGTCGCGCCATGATGGCCACATGGGGCGTTGAGCCGGGCTGAGACGCGGTTTCGCCGTGACGGCCGATGGTAAAATCGCGGCTCACTTTTGATCGCAAAGGCCATCCCGTGCAAATCGTCTGTCTCGACCTAGAAGGCGTCCTGGTTCCCGAAATCTGGATTGAGTTCGCCGAGCGTACCGGCATTCCCGAATTCCGCCGTACCACCCGCGACGAGCCCGACTACGATGTGCTGATGAAGTACCGGCTCGACATCCTGGCCAAGCACCGGCTGGGCTTGCCCGAGATCCAGGCGGTGATTGCCGACATGGGGCCGATGGACGGTGCGCGCTCGTTTCTCGATGGCTTGCGCGCCGACTACCAGGTGGTGATCCTGTCCGACACCTTCTACGAGTTCGCCCATCCGCTGATGCGCCAGCTGGCCTGGCCGACCCTGTTCTGCCACAGCCTCGAGGCCGACGACAAGGGCATGCTGGTGGACTACCATCTGCGCATGCCGGACCAGAAGCGCGAGGCGGTCAAGCGCTTCAAGGAGCTCAATTTCACCGTGGTTGCGGCGGGCGACTCCTACAACGACACCGCGATGCTGGGCGAAGCCCATGGCGGCATCTTGTTCCACCCGCCCGAGAACGTGATCCGCGAGTTCCCGCAGTATCCGGTGGTACGCGACTACGACGGCTTGCGCGCCGAGATCGACAAGGCCTTCGCCCGCGCGGGTTGATCTCGACGACTTCCGCCGGCGAGTCGCCCAAGACCACGAAACGAGGTCGTCAGCCCGCATCGCCGGACTCGGATCGCTTACGAGCCCTAGTGGGCTGATTTTCATCACCAAGATCTGCTTCAGACATGCACAACACGCGCTTCTACACGCTTTCGGCCTCCTGCCGCGACCGGGTCGGGCTGGTCAGCAAGGTGTCCGGCTTTCTCGCCGAGCACAATGGCTGGATTCTCGAGACCTCGCTCCATGCCGAGCCGCCGGGTGACGGCGAGGAGGTGGGTCAGTATTTCATGCGGCTCGAGATCCGGGCCGACTCGATCCCGTTCCACCTGGCCGAGTTCCGAGAGCGCTTCAAGCCACTCGCCGACGAACTCGGCATGGCCTGGAAGATCACCGACTCGGCGGTCCGCAAACGGGTGGTGATCCTGGTATCCAAGCAGGGCCACTGCCTGTACGACCTGCTCGCCCGCTGGCAAAGCAAAGAGCTCGACATCGAGATTCCGTGCGTGATCTCGAACCACGACACCTTCCGTGGGTTCGTCGAATGGCATGGCATCCCGTTCCACCATGTGCCGGTCACACCCGACAACAAGACCTCGGCCTATGCCGAAGTCGCGCGCCTGTTCGAGGAGGTGCGCGGCGACGTGATGGTGCTGGCGCGCTACATGCAGATCCTGTCGCCCGAGCTGTGTGCCGCCTATCCCGGCCGGATCATCAACATCCACCACAGCTTCCTGCCCAGCTTCGTCGGCGCCAAGCCCTATCACCAGGCCTGGGCCAAGGGGGTCAAGCTGATCGGTGCGACCTGCCACTATGTCACCGCCGACCTCGATCAGGGCCCGATCATCGATCAGGATGTGATCCGTATCGACCACTCCGATGCGGTCGAGGACATGGTCCGTTACGGCAAGGATGTCGAGAAGACGGTGCTGGCGCGCGGGCTGCGCTACCACCTCGATGACCGGGTGCTGATCCATCGCAACAAGACCATCGTGTTCCGCTGAACGCCGTCCCGGTCGATTCGAACGACCGGGTCGAGGTCGGCGAAGGCCCGGCCACCCGGACGTGTGGAATCGGCCTTGCCGCAGATCGAAGTCGCTTGGGCTGTTCAGGCGACGCGCAACGAAAAAGGGGCACCCGAAGGTGCCCCGTAACGTCGCGGCGAGGAGAGCGAGCCGCCGCGGGGGAGGATGCTTGACGACGATCCGTGATCTCGCTCTCGTGGATCGTCAGCGCGATCAGAAGGAGCGGCTGACCGACACGACAGCGGTACCCTTGGCTTCCTTCACGCCCTTGACCCAGCGACCACTGGTGTCGATGTAATGCAGGCCGACGTCGAAACCGCCAACGGCGTAGGTCAGGCCGATGCCGTAGTCGGTGTAGCTGCCGCCATCCGGCCCTTTGACTTTTTGACGACCGATATGCGCGTCGAAGGTCAGGTTTTCGACGATTTCGTGCTCGAAGGCAGCGATAAGGTAGTGACTGCCTTTGGATTTCGCCGCACCGAACAGGTTGGTCATGGAGTGATAGTAGGTCAGCGACACCGGCCCCCAGCCGCCGCCGACATAGAGCTCGGTGGTGTTCGGGTTGGGGCTGCCGGAGGTCTTGCCGCCCGGGTAGTTGTAGTGCAACACACCGACGTCGTAGCTGAAGTCCCCGACTTCGCCGGCATAGCCGCCATAGACATCGATCTCGGCGCCGCTGCCGGTTCCGAGCCAGGAAATGCTCGAGCCCCAGATGCCGGCGTAGAGGCCGCTGGCGTGCTCGTAGTCGAAGCCGCCCTGGACGGCAGGCTTGCGATCGCTCTGGCTGATGCCGCGATAGCGGTAGTCGGTCACGAAGCCGACATTGGCGCTGACTTCGCTTTCGGCCAGTGCGAGGCTGCTGGTTCCGAGCAGCGGAAGGGCGGACAGGGCGACCGCGGTGGTGATCAGTGTCTTGCGCATGGTGCTCTCCTGGGTGAATAGGTTCGTAACATCAATTAGCAGGGTTCGTGCCAGACTTCATGTTTTATAAAAAACCAATATAAAACATAGTGTTGAATGCATTATTCGAGTCGTCATCGGTGTGTCGGGCGATAATGCCGTCCGTTCGGTGGCGCAACGGCACCGAACTGGTGCGATGCCCTCGTCGCCATGGTGCATTGCAGCAAAAAGGGGTGCCGCAGCACCCCTCGTGGTTCAGACGCAATTCACCGGACTTACTTATTGACGAACTCCGGATAGGCCTCCTGACCGCATTCGGCCAGATCGACGCCTTCGTACTCTTCCTCGGCGGTGACACGGATGCCCATGACTGCCTTCAGGATGCTCCACACGATCAGGCTGGCGACGAACACCCAGGCGAAGATCGTGATCGCACCGACGATCTGGCCGAAGAAGGTCGAATCGCTGTTGGTCAGCGGGACCAGCAACAGGCCGAGCAGGCCGCAGCTGCCATGGACCGAGATCGCACCGACCGGATCGTCGATCTTGAACACGCGGTCGAACATCGTGATCGAGAACACCACCAGCACGCCACCGGCCGCACCGAACAGGGTCGCGAGCAACGGGGTCGGGGTGGAGGGCTCGGCGGTGATCACCACCAGGCCGGCCAGCGCGCCGTTCAGCAGCATGGTCAAGTCACCCTTGCCGAACATCAGCTTGGACACGATCAGCGCAGCAATCGCCCCGCCGGCCGCGGCCGTGTTGGTGTTCAGGAACACCATTGCGACGTCGTTGGCGTTGGCGATGTCGCCGAGCTTCAGCACCGAACCGCCGTTGAAGCCGAACCAGCCCATCCACAGAATGAAGGTGCCTAGCGTGGCGAGCGGCAGGTTCGCACCCGGGATCGCGCGCGGTTCGCCGTTCGGGCCATACTTGCCTTTACGAGCGCCGAGCAGGATCACACCGGTCAGGGCCGCGGCCGCACCGGCCATATGGACGATGCCGGAACCGGCGAAGTCGGAGAAGCCCAGGTCGCCCAGGTTGTACATGCCGAACACGTCGGCCTCACCCCAGGTCCAGGAGCCTTCCATCGGATAGATGAAACCGGTCATCACGACGGCGAAGGCCAGGAAGGCCCACAGCTTCATCCGCTCGGCGACCGCACCCGAGACGATGGACATCGCGGTCGCGACGAACACCACCTGGAAGAAGAAGTCCGACGCGTCCGAGTAGATCGAGTCGCCATGGAAGCCGTCTTCGCGTTCGCCGAAGGCCGTCAGCGCGTCGGCGACCAGATCGTCGCCACCGTCTATGCCGGACAGGAAGATGCCGCCGCCGTACATGATGGCGTAACCGACGATGAGATACATGATGCAGGAGATCGAGAACAGCGCGACGTTCTTGGTCAGGATCTCGACCGTGTTCTTGGAGCGGACCAGGCCGGCCTCGAGCATGGAGAAGCCGGCGGCCATCCACATCACCAGCGCACCACACACCAGGAAGTAAAAGGTGTCCATCGCGTACTGGAGCTCGAACACGTTGCTCATCAGCGCAGCGCTGTGTTCCATCGCGGCGGAGGCGGCCGCAGCAGCCTCCATGGCCGTGTGTTCGTCAGCAAGGACCGGGGCCGCGACGCCGACCGCCAGTGCTGCGAGCAGGGTTTTGATTGTTTTACTCATGTGAGGGCTCCCCTTAGAGTGCGTCTGCGCCGGTTTCGCCGGTACGGATGCGAACGACCTGTTCGAGTTCGAATACGAAGATCTTGCCGTCGCCGATCTTGCCGGTCGAAGCGGACTTCTCGATGGTTTCGATGACCTGGTCGAGGATGTCGGAGCGCACGGCGGCCTCGATCTTGACCTTGGGCAGGAAGTCCACGACGTACTCCGCGCCGCGGTAGAGTTCGGTATGGCCTTTTTGCCGGCCGAATCCCTTGACTTCAGTGACGGTGATGCCTTGCACGCCGATGGCCGACAGTGCTTCGCGCACTTCGTCGAGCTTGAACGGCTTGATGATGGCGGTGACGAGTTTCATGAAATTCTCCTGTCATCGGCTAGGGTGGGTAATGCACGAAGGATTTGCATCTGAGTCTCCAGACGGTCGGTAGCTGACGAGTGACCTATCGCATGATCTGTGCCAGATGGATGAACAGTAGTTAAAACAAGGGCTTGATCGTGAGTTCGGTGGAAATGCTGCAGCGCAGCGCCCTTGTTTGATCGTCACGCCCGCTTCGATGCACCAAGACGGTGCAGGTTGTTCCGGGCTGCGCACGGGGGCTGCGATGCCCGTGCTAAACTTTGCTCATCGCATTCACCCCATGCTGAAGGATCCGGTCATGACTTCACCCCGCCTCTTCGACGAAATCGGTAACAAGCTCTCCGAATTGGCTGCAAACAGCCCTGCGAAGGACATCGAGAAGAACGTCAAGGCCTTGCTCGGCAGTGCCTTCGGCAAGCTCGATCTGGTGACCCGCGAGGAGTTCGACGTACAACGCGAGGTGCTTGCCCACGTCCGCATGAAACTCCACGAACTGGAGGAGCGGGTGATCCATCTCGAGGCCGAGCTGGCCCGCAGTCGATCCCAGGCCTCGGAAGACTGACTGTTTCATCCGTTTTGCATTCCCAGGTTATCTGATCTGCATTGATCGCGGTTACACTGGCTTCCTTTTGATCAGGGAGGAGGCCGATGTCGCTCGCATTGGTCCGGACCCGGGCGCTGGCCGGGCTGGATGCACCCGAGGTCGTGGTCGAGGTCCATCTGGCCAATGGATTGCCCGCGTTCACGCTGGTCGGCCTCGCCGATACCGAAGTCCGTGAAGCGCGTGACCGGGTCAGGGCGGCGATTCAGACCTCGCGCTTCGAGTTTCCCCAAAGGCGTATCACCGTCAATCTGGCCCCGGCCGATCTGCCCAAGGAAGGCGGTCGTTTCGACCTCCCGATCGCGCTCGGCATCCTCGCTGCTTCCGGCCAGATTCCCGCCACCGCGCTGGCTGAAACCGAGTTCATCGGGGAGTTGTCGCTGGACGGCAGCGTGCGCGCAGTGCGGGGTGCGCTGGCGATGGCCCTGGCGGCGGCACGGCGCGGGAGACATCTCGTCCTTCCTCAGCACAATGCCGACGAGGCCTCACTGGCGCGCGGCGCCAGCGTGCTGCCCGCTGTGAACCTGCTCGCGGTCTGTGCCCATCTGCAGGGCGTGATGCCGCTGGCACCCCATGTCGGCCTGTCCGGGGGCGACAGCCCGGTTGCGGCGCCCGATCTGGCCGACGTGAAGGGCCAGTTGCTCGCGCGTCGGGCGCTGGAAGTCGCGGCCGCCGGGCAGCATTCGCTGCTGATGTTCGGCCCCCCCGGGACCGGCAAGTCGATGCTGGCCCAGCGCATGCCGGGTCTGCTGCCGCCGATGGACGAGCAGGAAGCGATCGAGAGCGCGTCGGTGCAATCGATCGAGGGCTGCTTCGATCCGGGGCGCTGGGGCATGCGCCCCTATCGTGCCCCGCATCACTCCTCGTCTGCGCCGGCGCTGGTCGGTGGTGGCGCGATCCCGCGCCCGGGGGAGATCAGCCTCGCCCATAACGGCGTGCTGTTCCTCGACGAACTGCCCGAGTTCGACCGGCGCGTGCTCGAGGCCTTGCGCGAACCACTGGAAACCGGCTCGGTCACGGTCTCGCGGACCCGTCGCAGGGCGGAGTTCCCGGCTCGTTTCCAGCTGATCGCCGCGATGAACCCCTGCCCCTGTGGCTATCATGGGGAGTCGTCCGGGCGCTGTGTCTGCTCGCCGGACCAGATCCGTCGCTATCGCGCGCGGCTGTCCGGGCCCTTGCTCGACCGGATGGACATCGTGGTCGAGGTGCCGCTGCTGGACCCGGCCGAGATGCAGGCCGGCCCGGTCGGAGAGCCGACCGGGGTGGTGCGGGAGCGGGTCGTGGCCGCCTGGGAGAGGCAGCAGCAACGGCAAAAGGCCCCCAACAGTCGCCTCGAGCCCGGATCGATAGACAAGTTGTGTGCGCCCGACGAGGCCGGACGCGTCTTGCTGACCCAGGCAATCAAGCGGCTCGGCTTGTCGGCACGGGCCTACCATCGGGTCCTGAAGGTGGCCCGATCGATCGCCGATCTGGCCGGGGCAGAACGGGTCGGGGCAGCGCATCTTGCCGAAGCGATACAGTATCGACGCGGGCTGGATGCGATGTGAGCAAGGTCGCAGTGGTATCCTGAACAAAACGAACACAAGATGCACCAAACTGGTGCGTCGCCATCCCAGAGTGCCCCATGCCCGTTGTTCCGCGCTGGCTGGCCGCCTTGTTGGCAGCCCTGGCCGCGATCGGTCCATTCGCGATCGATGCCTATCTTCCCGCCTTTCCGGCCATGGCCGAGGCCTTGTCGGCTTCATGCCTCGAGGTTCAGCAGACCCTGACCGCCTACATGGCGACCTTCGCGGTGATGGTGTTATGGCATGGCGCACTCGCCGACCGTTTCGGGCGGCGTCTCGTCATCGTGGTGTCGATGCTGCTGTTCTCGCTCGCGTCGCTGGTGTGCGCGTTGGCGACTTCCATCGAATGGTTGTGGCTGGGCCGTGCCCTGCAGGGCATGAGCGGGGGGGCGGGCATGGTGGTCGGGCGGGCGGTGGTGCGCGACCTGTTCGACGGCGCCCATGCGCAACGCCTGATGTCGCGGGTGATGATGATCTTCGCGCTGGCGCCGGCGATCGCGCCGCTGATAGGCGGGGTGCTGTTGCTGTTGGCAGGCTGGCGCTCGATCTTCGTTTTTCTGGCCGTATTCTCGGGCAGCCTGGCCTGGCTGAGCTGGCGATTCCTGCCTGAGACGCTGGCACCCGAGCACCGTCAATCGCTGCATCCGGTCCCGCTTTTCCGTGGCTATCTGAAGATCTTTTCCAGCGCCGCGTTCCTGTTGCTGGCGGCCGCGCTGGCGTTCAACTTCAACGGCTTCTTCGTCTATGTGCTGTCCGCCCCGGTCTTCCTGATGGAACATCTCGGGCTTGGTCCGAACCAGTTCCACTGGCTGTTCGTGCCGGCGGTGCTGGGCGTGTTGTTCGGCTCGATGCTGTCTGGCCGGGTGGCCGGCCACTGGCGCCAGGGCAGGACCATCGCGGTCGGGTTCGGAGTCATGCTGTCCGCAGCCGCGATCAACCTGATTCACGCCTGGACGATGCCACCCTCGGTGCCCGGCTCGGTGATACCGGTTGGTCTGTATACCTTCGGCATGTCGCTCGCGATGCCCAGCCTGAGCCTGATGATCCTGGACCTGTTTCCGACCCGGCGCGGCATGGCCTCCAGTTGCCAGAGTTTCATGCAGGTCGGCACCAATGCCGTCACCGCCGGGCTGATTGCCCCGGTGTTGTGGGCGTCACCGCTCAGTCTGTCGTGGGGGATGGGTTTGTTCGTCGCGGCCGGCTTGGCGGCCTACATGGTGTGGCGGGTGCTGAGGCGCTGCGGGCTGCTCCGGGTGTGAGGGTGACGACTGATTTCAGGCGTCGATTTTCAGAGTGGATTTCAAGAAGCGGGTCGATCGTCCGGCAGATGGCCGGGATCAGCACTGCTCCCAAGGCAGGCCGTCGAAGCGCCAGCCGCTGACCGAGTTGCGGTGATGTTTCTCGTCCAGCTCGCCTTCGAAGCCATGCAGCACATTGACCACGTTCTTGAAGCCGGCCGACAGCAGGGCCTCGCCGGCGGATTCCGAGCGGTTGCCGCTACGGCAGATCAGCACCACCGGACGTTCGCCGCTGTGCCCGGCGAGCTTGCGCACCTCGCCGACGAAGTGCGGGTTGATGTCCCAGTCCGGTCCGTCGTTCCACGACACATGGATCGCGCCGACCGGATGGCCGACGAAGAGGAACTCGATCTCGCTGCGCACATCGATCAGCAGCGCTTCGGGATGGGATTGAAGAAAGGCGTGCGCTTCCTTGGGGGTGAGGTGTTTCATGGATGCCAGGCTCCAGGTTTTTTTCATTGTTACCCCGGCCCTTGAATTCCGTTCGCCCTGAGCTCTTCGAAGGACCGTGCTGAAAACCGGTTGCGACAAGCTCGACCCGAACGGTGTCACGGTAATGATGGGCCGGGCCGGTAATTATAGGGCTTGAAGGCTTTGGGCTGCCGCATCACCCGCCGAGATAGGCGCTCCGTACCCTCGGGTCCTTGCGCAATTCGGCCGCTGCGCCGTTCAGTGTGATCCGGCCGGACTCCATGACCCAGGCCTGGTCCGCGACTTCGAGTGCGAGATGCGCGTTCTGCTCGACCAGCAGGATGCCGATACCTTCGGCGGCGATGGTCCGGATCAGCGCGTAGATTCTCTCGACGATGAGGGGGGCGAGGCCCATCGAAGGCTCGTCCAGCAACAAAAGGGTCGGTTTGGACAGCAGTGCACGTCCGATCGCGAGCATTTGTTGTTCGCCGCCGGACAGGGTGCCAGCGACTTGATGGAGACGGTCGTGCAGGCGTGGAAGAAGCGTGAAGACATGTTCGCGGTCGGCGGCGATCGCGCCGCGGTCCGACCGGGAGTAGGCCCCCAGACGCAGATTCTCATCGACCGTGAGGCGGGCGAAAATGCCGCGTCCCTCCGGGATCAGCGCGATGCCACGACTAACCCTGCGATCCGCGGAGAGCGTGTCGATGCGTTCGCCGGCGAAATGGATCTCGCCGCTGGTCAGTGCATGCGTCCCGGCGATGGTCGACAGCGCAGTCGTCTTTCCAGCGCCGTTCGCGCCGATCAGGCAGCCGGTCGCGCCCTTGTCCAGCGTGAGGTCCAGCGACCTTAGCGCAGGAATCCGGTCGTAGTGGGCGCTGATCTGGCGCAATTCGAGCAGGGGCGAGGGTTCAGCCATGTGCGTAGCTGCGGCCGAGATAGGCCTCGATCACCGCCTCATCCCGACTGATCTCGGCCGGCGTGCCCTCCGCGATCTTGCGCCCCGAGTCGAGCACCGCGATCCGGTCGCACATCCGCATCACCAGGCGCATGTCGTGCTCGATCACCAGTACCGTGACGCCGTCGTCCCGGATGCGCTCTATCAATCGCTGCAAGCCGTCGGTTTCGGTCGTGTTCATGCCTGCGGCCGGCTCGTCCAGCGCCAGCAGGCGCGGCGATGCGGTCAAGGCGCGGGCGATCTCGAGCCGGCGTTGGTCACCGTAGGACAGATTGCGGGCCAGGGTGGCGCCGTGCCGAGCGAGCCCGACGTAGGCGAGCGCCTCGCGCGCCACTTCGACGGCAAGCGCTTCCTCGTCACGCTGGGCCGGCGAGCGCAACAGGCTGGCGACGAGACCGCTGCGGCAGAGTGCATGCCGCCCGACCATGGCGTTCTCCAGCGCACTGGCGTCACCGAACAAGCGACTGTTCTGGAAGGTCCGGGCGATGCCGCAGGCCACGATCCGGTGGGCCTGACCACTGGGCAAGGGGCGACCGTCGAAGTGCACCGTGCCGCCATCCGGGCGCGACAACCCGGTCAGCAGGTCGAAAAAGGTGGTTTTCCCGGCCCCGTTGGGACCGATCAGCCCGAAGATTTCCCCACTCCGCACCGAAAGATCGACCCGGTCGAGCGCGACGATGCCACCGAAGCGCTTCGAGAGGCCGGCCGCGACCAGCAGCCCGGCTGGTGGGGGGGTGTCCGAGCGGTTTCTGTGTGGGGAGCGGGACATCGTTACGCTTTATGTCTGAGGCTTCGCGCCGGCCGTTGGATCGAATAAGCTGATTGTAACGTGACTGGCGAACCCGCTCCGGGGCAGGGCATCGGACTTCACCGGAGCGGTCTGCATTTATAGGAACATCCCCCGCATGAAACGTTTGCTTTCGACACTCTTCGGCCTGCTCGGCCTGTTCGGGCTTTCCGCCTGCGACCCCTTCGTGTTCGACAAGATCAAGCCCGGCGTGACCACCGATGTCGAGGTGCGTCAGTTGCTTGGCGAACCCGGCATGCAGTGGCGCAACGAAGATGGCTCGGTGACCTGGGAATACTCCGGCCAGCCGGCGGGTACGCAATGCCACATGATCACGCTAGGCCCGGATCGCATCGTGCGTTCGGTGGAGCAGGTGCTGAACGAAAAGCACTTCGCCCGCATCAAAGCCGGCATGACGCTGGACGAGGTGCGGCGGGTGCTGGGCAAACACGCCAACACCCAGTTCTTCGAGCTCAGCCAGGAGCGGGTGTACAACTGGAATGTCGATGGCGGCCCGACGATCACCGATCCGGTCTTCTTCACCGTGCATTTCGACACTGCCGGCCACGTGACCCGGACTAGCCTGAACGTACAATACCGGCGTTGATCGCAAACCGAGAGCCCCATGTCCGACACCCCCCTTTCCGATCTACGCAAGAGTTACGAGCGCGGCGCCCTGGAAGACCATGAAGTCGCCAGCGAGCCCTTGCTGCAGTTCCGTGAATGGTTCGCCGAAGCGCTCCAGCACAAGGTGCCCGAGCCGAACGCGATGACCCTCGCGACCGTCGGCGAGGACGGTCGCCCGTCGACCCGGGTGGTGCTGATCAAGGATTTCGACGAGCGTGGCATCGTCTGGTACACCAACTACCACAGCCGCAAGGGGCGCGAACTGGCCGCAAACCCGTTCGCGGCGCTGCAGTTCCACTGGGTCGAGCTGGAGCGGGTGGTACGGATCGAGGGTAATGTCGAGAAGGTCGAGGACGAAGCGTCCGATGCCTATTTCGAAAGTCGTCCATTGGCACACCGCATCGGCGCGTGGGCCTCGCATCAAAGCGAAGCGATTCCGAACCGGGGCGTGATCGTCGCGCGGGCAGCCGAGTATGGTCTCAAGTTCGGCCTGAAGCCGCCGCGCCCGCCGCATTGGGGCGGCTACCGGTTGCGACCCCACTACTGGGAGTTCTGGCAGGGGCGCGCATCCAGGCTGCACGACCGGATCGCCTACAGCGAGCAGCCCGACGGAAGCTGGAAGCGCGAGCGGCTGTCGCCCTGATATCCAAGCGGGAGGTGCATGATGAGTTCGATCCGGTCCTTTGGCTCACCGCCTTCCGCTCGGGCGGAGTCTGTCGAACCTAAGTGCCTGCAATCGCCTTTGACCATCTCGGGGCGCAGGCCAGCGCGCTACTCGACGGCCCGACAACTGGCGACATCCCTGATGGTCGTGCTGTGGCTCGCGCTACTCACGGGTTGCGCCAGCCTGTTGCCGCAACGCAGCTTCGACGTCGAAGCCGAACTGCTCGCCAAGCGCGGCCAGCCGACCCGGGTGTGGGACAACGAAGACGGAACCCGCACGCTGGAATACGCCACCCAGCCCTTCGGCGTCGAGTGCTGGATGTATACGGTGGACGCCGAGGGCCGCATCGTCGAACAGTTCGACGCGCTTTCACGCAGCAATCTCGCCCGGGTCAAATCCGGCATGTCGGTCGAGGACGTGCAGCGCCTGCTCGGTCAGCACCGCTCGGTGCAGCGCTTCTCCTTGTCCGGCGAGGAGGTGTTCGACTGGAACATCGCCAACGAGTGGCCCGACCTGGTCGCCACCCGTTTCAACGTGCATTTCATCGACGGGCAGGTAGCCCGGACCAGCCAGACCTTCGTCTATCCGGAACGCTGGCCCTTCGGCCTGTCCATCGGGATCGGTTCGCATCCCTATTGGGGCATGGGCTTCGGCTGGCCGCACTACTCCCCTTGGCACCGTCCGTTTTACCCGCATCCGTGGTGACCTGAAGCGCAAGTTCGCGGCTGGCGCCGCTCCTACAGCGCTTCCAGACGCCGTGACCCTGTGGGAGCCGCGCAAGCGGCGAATCACTGCGTCCGATATCGTCGCCGTGCGACCACCACGCAAAAGGCTTTGCGGCTCGCGCTGCTCCTACGCAGCTATCAGCACCGTGCGGTTACCATGCAAGGTTTCGCGGCTTGCGCCGCTCCTACAGCGCTTCCAGACGCCGTGCCCCTGTGGGAGCCGCGCAAGCGGCGAATCACCGCGTCCGATATCGTCGCCGTGCGACCACCATGCAAGGCTTCGCGGATCGCGCCGCTCCTACGCAGCTATCAGCGCCGTGCGGTTACCATGCAAGGTTTCGCGGCTTGCGCCGCTCCTGCAGCGCTTCCAGACGCCGTGCCCCTGTGGGAGCCGCGCAAGCGGCGAATCACTGCGTCCGATATCGTCGCCGTGCGACCACCACGCAAAAGGCTTCGCGGCTCGCGCTGCTCCTACGCAGCTATCAGCACCGTGCGGTTACCATGCAAGGTTTCGAGGCTGGCGCCGTTCCTGCAGCGCTTCCAGACCTCGGGCTCCTGTGGGAGCCGCGCAAGCGGCGAATCACTGCGTCCGATATCGTCGCCGTGCGACCACCACGCAAGGCTTCGCGGCTCGCGCCGCTCCTACGCCGCTTCCAGACGTCGTGCCCCTGTGGGAGCCGCGCAAGCGGCGAATCACTGTCTCTGCGAACCGAGGTGGTCACCACAGGCACCGGCGTGCGAATCACTCCTTCGCTGACAGTCAGCGGGAGTTGTCCAGCCGAATTTTTGCATCCCCGCTCCTCGGCAGCTAAAATGCTGTCCTTGTGCCGAGGAGCGCTGCGACCCTTCATTGGGGCCAGGCTCGGCCAATCGAACAACGGCGCTCGCAAACCCCAACCGGTTTGCCGCGCCGTTTGCTTTTGTGGCGCCAGACTGTAACGCCCGAAGGATCGATTCATGCAGCCCGACCGTACCCCCGAACTCCAGGCCCTGATGTCCGAGCGCATTCTCGTGCTCGACGGCGCCATGGGCACGATGATCCAGCAGTACAAGCTCTCCGAGCGCGACTACCGCGGTGAACGCTTCCTGTCGCATCCCAAGGACCTCAAGGGCAACAACGACTTGCTGGTGTTGACCCGGCCGGAGGTCATCGCCGAGATCCACCGCGCCTATCTCGATGCCGGGGCCGACATCCTCGAGACCAATACCTTCAACGGCACCCGGGTGTCGCAGGCGGAATACGGGCTGGAGTCGGTCGCTTACGAGATCAACGTCGCGGGCGCCCGCATGGTTCGCGAACTGTGTGATGAGTACACCGCGCAGAATCCGGCCAAACCGCGCTTCTGCGCCGGAGTGGTCGGCCCGACCTCGCGCACGCTGTCGATCTCGCCGGATGTGAACGACCCTGGCTACCGCAACATCAGCTTCGAAGCGCTGTGCGATGACTATTACGATGCCGCACGCGGCCTGGTCGAGGGTGGGGCGGACTTGCTGCTGATCGAGACGGTGTTCGACACCCTCAACGCCAAGGTGGCGGTGTTCGCCATCGAGAAGCTGTTCAACGACCTGGGGCGGCGTTTGCCGGTGATGATCTCCGGCACCATCACCGACGCCTCCGGCCGCACCCTGTCGGGCCAGACCGCCGAGGCCTTCTGGAACTCGCTCGCGCATGCGCGGCCGATCTCCTTCGGCCTCAACTGCGCGCTCGGTGCCAGGGAGCTGCGCCAGTACGTCGAAGAACTCTCGCACCTGTGCGACACCCACGTGTCCGCCCACCCCAACGCCGGCCTGCCCAACCCGCTGTCGCCCACCGGCTACGACGAGACGCCCGAGCAACTCGCGGGCGACATCGCCGAATGGGCCCGCTCCGGCATGCTCAACATCGTCGGCGGCTGCTGTGGCACCACGCCGGCGCATATCGCCGCCATCGCCAAGGCGGTGGCCGACGTGGCCCCGCGCAAGATTCCGACGCTGGAACGCAAGATGCGCCTGTCCGGCCTCGAGCCCTTCAACGTCGGCGCCGACAGCCTGTTCGTGAACGTCGGCGAGCGCACT
>JAUVVG010000077.1 GCA_030604735.1 Azoarcus sp. | reverse complement strand
TCCCGAACCGCGTGCGCCTCGTTCAAGGCTTGAGGCGGGAGAAGGTCCACCGTGCCGTAGAGGGGATTGGCGTCGTCGGTGCTTTGCCGTTCGCCCAGCTGCGCATCACCCGCCTCGGTCATCAGCATGGTACGAAACTCGACCAGGCGCGACACGGTGCCGCGCGCCTGCATCCACTCCAGCATCGCCTCGGGTAGCGGCGCCCGGGTACGGACTTCCAGGTCGCCACCGAACAGCACCCGGGTATCGGCAAGCAGGCTGGCGCCGACCTGGCGGTACAGCCCACCACTGGCCGCGATCAGCGTCACGCCCAGCGTGAGGCAGGCGCAGAACACCCACAAGGTGCGCCCACTGCCGCGCAGATCGCGCCAGGCGAGCCTAAGCAGGGAGTGCATCGGACGCCTCCGCACGCAGGTCACTTTCGGCCAGCCGGCCTCCGGACAGACGGAGCACACGGTCGCACTGTGCCGCGAAGTGCATGTCATGGGTGACCAGCACCAGGGTCGTTCCGCTCTCGGCGTTCAGATGCAGGAGCAGCTCACCGATCGCCGCACCGGTGCGGTCGTCCAGGTTGCCGGTGGGCTCATCGGCGAGCACCAGCTTGGGTTCATGCACCAGCGCGCGGGCGATCGCCACGCGCTGCTGCTCGCCGCCGGAAAGCTGTCCGGGGTAGTGATCGAGCCGCCCACCCAGGCCAACGCGGTCGAGCATCGCCCGGGCGCGCTCGCGGGCATCACGCCGGCCGGCAATCTCCAGCGGCAGCGCGGCATTGTCCAGTGCGCTCAGGCTGGGCACCAGATGGAAGGACTGGAACACGATGCCCATGTGGTCGCGCCGCAGGTCGGCGAGTTGATCGCGATCCAGGGTCTCCAGTGCGCGTCCGTCGAACAGCACCGATCCCGCAGCGGGCTTTTCAAGTCCGGCGAGCAGGAGCAGCAACGAGGTCGTGCCGGTGCCCGAGGGGCCGGCGATTGCCACGCGTTCGCCGGCGGCGATGCTGAGGCTCACCTCGCGAAGGATGTCGATGCGCGAGTCGCCCAGGGTGTAGTGCATGCTCAGGTTCTGGAGTCGGATCATCGGGGCATTGATCTCATGGGCAGGTTGGTGCGGCAGATGATGCTCCGGCCTGGGTGCGGGGTCGGGCCATCAAAGACAAGGCCCCGTATTCGTCCAGCGCGCCAGCATTTCGTTCCAGACACCACAGAGGAATGCGTCACACAACGCAAGCGCACATCCGATGAGGGCATTTTCTGCTAGTCTCGCGGCTTCTCAACTGCAGCGTCCGGTACACCGGTACGCGCCTTTCATGAACGACCCTGAGCCTCGATCTTACCTTTCCCTTTCCTCTTGTTTCCTGTTCTGCGCCGGCCTGCTACTACTCGGTTCGGCGCTTCCGGCAGCCGCGGACACCGGCCTGGTTGCCGACCCATCGAGCAGCGACGTCATCCTGCTCCTCACCTATGTGCTGCTCGCACTGCTGTTCTCCTTCATGTGCTCGGTGGCGGAAGCTGTCCTGCTGAGCATCACGCCGTCCTTCATCGCAGAGCTTGAAAGCTCGGACCCCAAGCGTGCCGCCCTGCTCAAGAAGCTCAAGGGCGAGAATATCGACCGCTCGCTTGCCGCGATCCTCACCCTGAACACGATTGCCCATACGGTAGGGGCCATCGGCGCCGGCGCCAAAGCCACGGTGGTGTTCGGCAGCGCCTGGTTCGGCGTGTTCTCCGCAGTGATGACCCTGCTGATCCTGTTCCTCTCCGAGATTCTGCCGAAGACCCTGGGTGCCGTGTATTGGCGCAGTCTGACCGGCGTCACCGCGCTGTACGTGAACTTCCTGATCAAGAGCATGTATCCGCTCATCCTGGTGTCCGAGAAACTCACCAAGCTGATCGCGCGCGGGCAGACGGTGCATGTCTTCAGCCGTGACGAGTTCGTCGCGATGGCCAATATCGGCCAGGAAGCCGGGCACATCAACGATCGTGAATCGCGCATCATCCGCAACCTGTTCCGTTTCGGCTCGCTGCGTGCACAGGACATCATGACGCCGCGCACGGTGATGGTGGCTCTGCCCGAGAGCTTGAACATTTCCGACGCCTTGCAGGCGAAGATGAACACGCCCTTTTCCCGTATCCCGGTCTATGCCACCGATCTGGACGCAGTGACCGGTTTCGTGTTGCGCGAGGACCTGCTGCTGGCGCAGACGCAGGGCACCGGCAACCGGCCGTTGACCGCTCTGCGCCGCGATATCCTGGCCGTCGCCGGCGCCACCCCCTTGTCGACCCTGCTCGAACTCCTGCTGGACAAACGCCACCACATCGCGGTGGTGATCGGCGAGTATGGCGAGACCAAGGGCGTGGTCACCCTGGAAGACGTGGTCGAAACCCTGCTTGGCATCGAAATTGTCGACGAGGGCGACAAGGTCGATGACATGCAGCATCTCGCCCGGCAGCTGTGGGTGAAGCGGGCGCGCGCGCTGGGGCTGGAGGTGGATGCGGCGAACGGTGCCGCGTCGGTCGCGCGCCCTTCCGGGGCCGATTCCCGCGATCAGTGAGAACCGGCCGGGTCCGGTGCGGGCCGGGTCAGCTCACCAGCCTGCACAACGCCTTGCGAAGCTCTTCGAGTAGCAACGTCGTGGAGGCGACGGCGGTGGCGATCAGCCAGTCCTGCGCGGTGAGGTCTACCGTATCGAACACCGCCTGTGCCGGCCCCCAGTGCACGACGACGACCTGCAGCGCCACCACTGCCGACAGCGCCATCCAGAGCTTGCCGTTGCTGAAAAACTGGCTGTTGAAGGCGCTGCCATGCTCGGTGCGGGCGTTGAAGATGTTGAAGAACTGGAACAGCACGAAGGTGGTGAAGGCCAGCGTCATCGCACGAGCGGTGTCCCCCGATGACATTGCCCAGACAAAGACACCCAGCGTGCCCACCGCCATGGTCAGGCCGTACAGCGCGATGCGCCACATGCGCTGCGGCGAGAGGATGACTGCATCGTCAGCGCGCGGTGGTTGCCGCATGATGCCCGGACGCGCAGGCTCCACCCCGAGCGTCATCGCCGGCGGACCATCCATGATGATGTTCACCCACAGGATCTGCAATGCGGTAAAGGGTGTCGCCAACCCCAGGAAGGGGGCCCCGAGCACGGTCAGGATGGCGCCGATATTGGTCGACAGCTGGAAGCGGACGAACTTGACGATGTTCTCGTAGATGGTGCGCCCCTCGCGTACCGCGCCCACGATGGAAGCAAAGTTGTCGTCGGTGAGCACCAGGGTGGCGGCCTCCTTGGTGACTTCGGTGCCGGTGATGCCCATTGCCACACCGATGTCGGCACGCATGAGTGCGGGGGCGTCATTGACGCCGTCACCGGTCATCGCGACTACATGCCCGCGCCGCTGCAGCGATTCGACGATGCGCATCTTGTGCTCCGGCGCCACCCTCGCGAACACCGCGCTGCGCTCGACCAGCGTGGCGGTGGCCTCCGGTGTCAGACCGTCGAGTTCGCGTCCCTCGTGCACTTCGCCGACCAGCCCCAGTTCCCGCGCGATGGCAGCAGCCGTCAACGGATGGTCGCCGGTGATCATCTTCACCTGGATGCCCGCGACCTGGCACTCGGCGATCGATGCGCATGCCTCGGGACGCGGCGGATCGATGATGCCAACGAGACCGTACAGGCTCAGGTCGGTCGCCCAGGCCATCAGGTCGCCCGCGGGATCGAATTCGTGCGCCGGGATGCGCCGTCCCGCAAGGGCGAGCACCCGCATCGCACCCTCGGCCAGTTCCTGATTCGCCCGCAGCAGAAGCTCGCGGGCTTCTGCGTCCAGCGCGACCTCCCCGCCCGTGCCGTACATGCGCGATGCGCGCGCGATCAGCACGTCGGGCGCGCCCTTCACCCACATCTGCACCGCATCGCCATCGTGGTGGAAGGTCGCCATGAACTTGTGCGCCGAGTCGAAGGGCAACTCGGCGATTCGTGGGGTATGTTCGTTCTGCAGCACTGGATCCACCCCTGCCTTGGCAGCCAGCGCGAGCAATGCCCCTTCGGTAGGGTCGCCGATGAGCAGCCCGTCGCGCAGGCGCGCGTCGGCGCATAAGGCCGCCGGAAGCAGGTATCCCTGCAAGGTGGAACCCGTTGCCTGGCCCTGTTCGTCTAGGATCCGGCCGGCGGCGAGATAGCCTTCACCCTCGACGGTATAGCGCTGCATGCCGATGCGCAGCGCGCGGGCGGTCATCTGGTTGAGGGTCAGCGTGCCGGTCTTGTCCGAGCAGATCACCGTGGTGCAACCCAGTGTTTCCACCGCTGCCAGCTTCTTGACGATCACATGGCGCCTGGCCATGCGATGCATGCCGAGGGCCAGCGTCACGGTGACCACGGCAGGCAACCCCTCGGGGATCGCCGCGACCGCAAGGGCGATCGCAGTCATCGCCGTGGTGACCAGGTCGTCGCCTCGCATCACGCCGGCGACGAACATCAGACCAACGACCACGGCGGCAATCAGCGCGAGCCGCTTGCCCAGCGCATCGAGCTGGCGTTGCAGCGGGGTGGCGGACTCGCCCGTCTGCGCGAGCAGGCCGGCCAGTCGCCCCATCTCGGTGTGCATGCCGGTCGCGGTGACAACCGCCTCGATGCGCCCGCGGGTGATCACGGTATTCATGAACACCATGCCGACACGCTCGGCCAGCGAGGCTCCAGGATCGACGGATTCGCATGTCTTGCCGACGGCGTGAGATTCGCCGGTCAGCGCTGCTTCGGCCACTTCGGCGCCATGCGCCTGCAGTACCCGGGCATCGGCCGGCACCCGATCGCCCGCTTCGAGCAGCAGGATGTCACCGGGCACGAGCTCTTCAGCCGGTACGATGCGCGCCTCGCCATCCCGCCTTACCCTTGCACTGGGTGCGAGCATGCCGCGCAAGGCCGCCAGCGCGTTCTCCGCCCGGCGCTCCTGGAAGAACCCCAGCGTGGCGTTAAGCAATACAACGACCGCGATCACCGCCGCGTCCTTGAGATCGCCGATCAGTCCGGCGAGCAGCGCGGCACCGATCAGAATGCCGATCAACACGCTCCTGAACTGGTCGGCAAACTTCAGCCACAGGGCGCGCGGCGGTTTCTCCGCGAGCCTGTTCGGACCGTGGTGCTGCAGACGCGGGGCGATGTCCGTCTGCGACAGGCCGGTCGCGGGCGCGACGTTCAGCTCACGACAGACGTCTTCACCGGACCGGGCGTGCGAGGAATCGGCAAGGGGTTGGGCGTGCGTTTCCAAGTTCAGCTCCACAACATCGAAAAGGGCCTGTTCCCGCAGGACACAGACCCCTGATGCACCTTGCACGCACGGACCTTGCCCACGGGCAAGGTCTCGCTTGCAACTGATGCGCTCGTTGCCCCCGGCACCGGGAGAGGATCGGATGACCGCTCTTCCGTGATGACGATGCCGGGACGTGTGAAGCTACTCCCCTTGTCGTCACGAGTTTAGGCTTCGTCATTGCAATGTCAAGCGGGTGAATGCTTACGCCAAAAGGTGCGGAAGGTCCTCATGTCGCAGGTGACAAAATCCATGCGATCCGGCATGATCCGCATCGTCTTCAAGGATGAAGGATGCCGCGGGATCTCTTTCGATCCCGCACTATGTGTTGCCCCGTTTCCCTCTCGGTCACCTTACCGATCTCCTCCGCCGATGATGCGCTCGTCGGCGCTGAGTTCAGGCCAGCCGGCCTGCTCGGAGCGCCGTTTTCAGGCGGCCCCGTCCATTCGTTGAGTACTCCTGGCGAGTCTGCCTCGCGTGTTGTATTCGCACGCGTACTTGTCCACGCCTCTTGCCGACACGCCTTGTGGTGGGTCGGTACTCGCCCATTTCCGCACCAGAACCGGCCATGGATATCCTGATACTCGTCACCCTGATCCTGCTGAACGGCGCATTCGCCATGTCGGAAATTGCGCTGGTCACTGCACGACGCGTTCGTCTTGCGCGGCTCGCCGAAAATGGCGACGGTTCCGCAGAAGTCGCGATCAAGCTCGGTGAAGATCCGACCCGTTTCCTGTCTACGATCCAGATCGGCATCACCTCCATTGGCATCCTCAGCGGTATTTTTGGTGAAGCGGCACTTGCCGGCCCGTTGGCTGAGTGGCTGAGAACACTTGGCGTGGCACAGCGACCGAGCGAAATTGGCGCGACCACGCTGGTTGTGGTGGCGATCACGTACGTATCGATCGTGGTTGGCGAGTTGGTTCCCAAGCGTCTCGGGCAACTTCATCCCGAAGGCATCGCCCGCCTTGTCGCAAGGCCGATGAGCATGCTGGCCGTCGTCTCACGACCATTCGTTTCCCTCCTGTCAGGCTCTACCGCATTGCTGCTGCGACTGCTTGGGCAGCGCGAAAGCGTGATGCCGACGGTCACCGAGGAGGAAATTCACGCCCTGCTGAACGAGGGTTCGGAGGCAGGGGTGATCGAGAAGAGCGAACATGAGATGGTACGCAACGTCTTCCGCCTCGATGAGCGACAGATCGGTTCGCTGATGGTGCCGCGTTCGGACGTGATCTACCTCGATTTAAATCGTCCGCTCGACGAAAACCTCACCTTGGTCGCCGAATCCGCGCATTCGAGCTACCCCGTATGCCGCGGAAGCCTTGACGATATTGTAGGGGTGGCAAGTTCCAAGAAGCTTTTTGCGCAGATGTTCCATCGAGAAACCCTGGACCTGACGAAAGACCTTCAGGAAGCAGTCTACGTCCCGGAATCCCTCACAGGAATGGAGTTGCTCGACCGCTTCAGGAGCTCGGGCACCTATTTTGTGTTCGTGATCGACGAGTATGGCGAAGTTCTCGGCATGGTGACACTCCATGACGTTATCGAATCCGTGACGGGCGAATTCGTCATCCAAGGCGAAGAAGACGCCTGGGCGGTGCAGCGCGAAGACGGATCCTGGTTGCTCGATGGCTTGATACCTGTCGTGGAGATGAAGGATCGACTCGACTTGTCTGGTGTGCCCGAGGAAGACAAGGGGCGTTATAACACCTTGTCGGGGATGATGATGTGGCTGCTCGGGCGGCTCCCCTGCACAGGTGACGTGGCAACCTGGGAGGGCTGGCGCCTGGAAGTCATCGACCTTGACGGCAAGCGCATCGACAAGGTGTTGGCGAGCCGTATGCCGGAACCTGATCTCGAAACCATAATCGAAGGCGGGCCGGATAGTCCGACCGAGAGTTGATTACTTGTTCATGCCGAACCTGTACTTGCGGAGTTATCGATGAAACGCGTGCTGCTCTTCCTTGCCACCAACCTGGCCATCGTCGTTGTACTGGGCATCGTCGCCAACCTGCTCGGAGTGAACCGTTTTCTCACCGCGAACGGCCTGAACCTGGGCGCGCTGCTCGGTTTTGCGGCCCTCATCGGCTTCGGTGGAGCGTTCATCTCGCTGCTTATGTCTAAGACCATCGCCAAGTGGAGCACCGGGGCTCAGGTCATCAATGCTCCGCGCAACGACACCGAGCACTGGCTGGTCGAGTCTGTAACCCGTCTGTCGAAGGCCGCAGGGATTGCGATGCCTGAGGTGGCGATCTATCAAGGGGAGCCGAATGCCTTCGCCACCGGGGCGACCAAGAACAGCTCGCTGGTGGCGGTGTCGACCGGATTGCTGCAATCGATGAGTCGCGAGGAGGCCGAGGCAGTGCTCGCCCACGAGGTAGCACATATCGCCAACGGCGACATGGTCACACTGACCCTCATTCAGGGTGTGGTCAACACCTTTGTGGTGTTTCTGTCGCGGGTGGTCGGCTATCTGGTCGATTCTTTCCTGCGTCGAAATGACGCGGAATCCAGCGGTCCAGGTATCGGTTATTTCGTTACCACCATCGTGTGTGACATCCTGTTCGGCGTGCTCGCCAGCATCATCGTGGCCTGGTTCTCGCGCCAGCGCGAGTTCCGTGCCGATGCGGGTGCGGCAGAGCTGATGGGCAACGCGCGGCCAATGGTCAATGCCTTGCGCCGTCTAGGCGGCATCGAAGCCGGGGAGCTACCGCAGAACGTCGCCACTGCGGGCATTGCCGGACGCCCCGGATGGATGGCACTGTTCGCAAGCCACCCACCGATCGAGGCCCGCATCGCCGCGCTGCAGTCGCGGTGAGAACATAACCCGCCGGGTGCTCATGTCATGATCGACCAGGTTGCGGAGCGTCTGGTGCGCCGGGTCATCCTGGGTTTGCTGCTCGGCGGGCTGTTGCTGCTCGGCTACGCTGTACTGCATCTGTTCATCGTGCCGGTAGCCTGGGCAATCATTGTCGCCTACGCCACCTGGCCGATCTTCCTGCGCCTGCGCGGCCGACTGGGGCGTTATTCCGGTCTCAGCGCCTTTCTTATGACGATGCTGCTGACGGCAGCCTTCGTGCTGCCAGCGTTGTGGATTGCCATCCTTTTGCGTGGCGAGATCGGCTCAGCCATTGCTGCAATAACCGCACAGCTCCGTCAAGGGCCGCTGGTAGTGCCCGAGTTCATTCGCACCGTGCCATGGTTGGGGGGATATCTTCAGGGACTACTGGATGATGTGGTGCGCGACCCCGAGTCGTTTCGGGCGCAGATGACGGATTGGGTGAGCCAGGGTGCGGACCATCTGGTCGGCCTGGTCGGCGACGTCGGCCGAAACGCGGCCAAGCTCGGTTTTGCGCTCATCACCATGTTCTTCTTGTTTCGCGACGGTGAGACAGTGCTGAACCAAGTTCACCGCGTGCTGTACCGATTCCTCGGGGCCCGGATCGACAACTCCCTGACTGCGGTCGGAAGCATGACCAAGGCAGTGGTCTGGGGGCTGGTGGCCACCGCGTTGGCGCAGGGTTTCGTAGCCGGCCTGGGCTACTGGTGGGCAGGAATGCAGGCGCCAGTGCTCCTTGGTGCGATCACCGTACTGATCGCCCTGGTTCCGTTCGGCACGCCGTTCGCGTGGGGGTCAGTCGTCGTTTGGTTGCTGATTCGCGGCGACACGGTCGAAGCGTTTGGCCTCCTTGCCTGGGGCGTACTGGTGGTGAGCTGGGTGGATAACCTGGTGCGTCCGCTGGTGATAAGCAATGCGACCCGCATTCCCTTCCTGTTGGTCATGTTCGGCGTATTGGGCGGTCTGGCCGCATTCGGGCTTGTCGGTCTATTCCTCGGCCCTGTAATCCTTGCGGTATTAATGGCAGTGTGGCGGGAGTGGATGGAGGAGTCAGATCTACGCATGCCTATACCGCCGAACGCCGGGACCGACGAGGCAAGGAATTCGCCGGACATTCCGTCATCGTAATTACAGCCCTAGCGGTGTCTTTTTTTTTGGACTCGCCGGAACGGAAACGTGCCGACATGACGGGCGGTGCGTTGGGGTACTTGCATCTAGGTGACGAGCTTCGTCCCGTGGCTTCGACCGCTGACTGGCTGCTTGCTGCCGTTAGCGGCGCAGGAACCCAATGACCGGTCAGGCCGACGACTTGCCAGTGAGCAGTCGCCATTAATGGCCGGCCTACTCGGTCACCCGCAGTAGAAGCCGGTTTGCGGTGTAGGACCTCTGTGGGTCTGTGAGGTTGAGTTCAAAGGGCTCAGATCCGGCAGTAGCCTGAAATAGCAAGCGGTCACTCGACCATACTGGCTAAGACCGCGTTCCGCACCACCGCCCGTGTGGATCGCCCGCACGTCATCTCCGCCATTGCCGGCCTCGACTACCACCGGGTGTGGGCAAAGTGATAGGCATACGCACGGCCACCCACTACACAGTAACCGGAGCAGCCCTTGTTGCTGCTGGCGCGGCAGTGTCACAAAGTGATTGACCCAAAATAAGCGAAACCCCGGCTGATTAAGCCGGGGTTTCTCTTTTACTAAAGCCGCCTATACGGCGGAAGGGAGTGTTCTCCGTGAAAAACAAAACTTTCTAAGCCGCCTATACGGCGGAATCGCAACCTCACGGATCTACTCAGTTTCAGATGCCACCTATAAGGCGCCAAGCGAAACGTCACAGAACTTACCAAGTCAATTACTTAGACCCATAAGTTTTATGTGAGTCGATGCTAGCATCTGATTTTTTGAATGTAAAGCATGCTCCAAAACTTTTTATTTGTACGAATGCCTGGGGTGCATATCTATTCCGCTCCTAATAGACAACCGCACGCAATGAGCCGCTACGTTGAGAGTTAAGGGGGACTCACCAATCGGAACTGAAACGCTCCTCAACGTCCATACCTGTAGATTTAATCAAATCCGCTGGCACAATGTCAGTGAATGACAGTTCCCGCACGCTAGATGCCATCGCTGAAACCACCTGCCTTGCTCCCTCGACATGCGCTGCGCCTTGATCCTTGGCCCATTCCTCCAGCGCCTCGGCTGCTCCACGCACGATCTGAACCCAATTCTGTCTCACCAAACCAGGCCAATAATCGCCGTTAGCGAACCAGTCGCTCCAGCGCTTTCGGAGTTGCTCATCTGACTCGTGAGCCAGCACAGTGTCTGCGACCAACCGACCACCTATATCAATCGTCGCAGCCCTCAGAGCTCGTTCCCAGATACTGAGAGCCGAAAGCGGCAGTGTGGGATCAAATGCGGCAGCTTCGTCGGATGTCAGCGCGTCAAGGCGGGCAGCGTATGTAGCGGGCACATCTTCGTTCTTGTAGTCATTTGCGTGCGGGTACTTCGTGCGAGCCATCAGCTGTACTTGCTCATTCATCTTCGTGATTAGATCTGCGCTATCTCCGTCACGAATCTGAAGCAGCCTGAGCCAATCCTTCGGATCCTGCATGTTCATAGGAGCCCCCTTAACTAATGAACCCCACCGGTCTTTGCCGGCTGACATTCCGCGGGGCGGGAATCCGAACTCTGTGTTCACTTTCCCGCAGCGCCATTGCAATCGATTGCCGCAGCGTTCGCTTGATGTCTCTTACGCTTCCCCTCACGAGTCGATCGAGTGCGTCCTCATCCAAAGACTCCTCGAGCTCATCAGTCAAGCCGAACTCGTCGAGCATCTGCCCGTAGATTCGCTGTGCGATCGCTCTGAGTTGATCAGTAGATAAAGGCTCGGGCTCGACCAACACAAAACGGGAAATGATTGCAGGATGCAGTGTGCTGACATCATTTGCCGTCGCGAACCAGTTCAAGTTAGACGCATCAACAGGGAGCCACGGTACGGACTTGTCAGCAAAGACACATGCAGACGTATCCTCCAAGAGTTGATAGAGCGCTCCGAGAGGATCGCCATCACCCCGATTGACCTTCTCGATCTCGTCGAGCACGAACAAAGCGTTTGCGACACCCTGCCCCCCGGACAGCCCCAGCATAAGGGACTGCCATACATGGCCAGGCTGCGTATTCCCCCAGTACTCTTCGGATCCGGCCAACCACGCGCTTGCCTGCGCACTACTGCCTCGCGTCAATTACCTTGGCCGGTCGACGACAACTATCTTGGCCGGTGGAAGCGAGGCATGAGGGGTTTAGCCTTTCGAGGTTGAGGTGGGTGGTTTGCGTTGCTCAGAAGGGGCGAGCCCCT
>JAUVVG010000082.1 GCA_030604735.1 Azoarcus sp. | reverse complement strand
GCCAGCAATGCACCGGCCCGCACATAGGCAGGCGAGAATCCGATCAAAGGGGACCTCTGACGGTAGGAGGTCAGCAAAACGTTCTGGATCGTATGGCTGTTATAGACCTCCCTGTCCGGTAGTGCGAGCAGGACGGCGGGCTGTACGAGGGCGCGCTGCAAAGCCGGGTAGATCTCGCGGTCAGACTCGACCGAACTGGCCAGAACGTCATAGCCCATATTCGCCGCGGCATTGAGTATCTCGCTTGCCAGGGGGCGGGATCCCGGGCCGAAGATGACCGCGAGCCTGGACCAGTCTGGCAGTGCTTCTGCGATCAGCGCGAGCTGCCGGCTGACCGGTTGGTCCATGAAGATCGCACTGGGCAGGTGTTTCCCGGGGTGTCGGCGCACCAGATCGACATGGCTGTCGCGGGGCAGGAGCGTGTTGAGTGTCGGCGTGGTCGGCCCACGCGAGGCGACATTCAACGCTGCGGCTGTGCCCACGGTGACGATGAAGCCGGTTTCCGGTAGTGGTCCGTCCTTTAGCTCGCTCAGCGCAAGCGTGACGATCTGATCCGGCGCAATCTGGCGCGCGAGCCCGCTCTGCAGTGCACCTATCAGTTCGCCGTAAGCCCCGTCGAGTCCGGTGGTCACGACCAGCACGCTAGGCGCCCGTTCCGACGCGACGGACAGGGCCGAGGCCAGCACGCCGATCAGACTCAACAGGAGCAGGCGCAGCCAGCGGCCGCAGGGCAAGGCCATTTTCGGGTCAAAAGCTCATCGAGACGGTGGCGAACCATTCCCGCGGCGTGATCAGGTCGCCCTTGAAGTCGGCATGGCGCCGGCCGAGATTGCGCGCGACGATCGCGAACTCTCCGCTTGCGTCGCGAAGATCGAAGCGATGGGCGAGCCTCAGATCGGTGCGGTTGTAGGCGGGGAGGATGCTGCGCCCAGCCCGGAACCAACTCATCTGGCCGACCCGGTGATGGGCGACTGTGAAATTCCATCTTTCGGTCATCTGCCACGATCCAAGCAGCGAGCCCGAGTGCCGTGGCGCGCTGCGCTCGGCCCGAACGTTGGGGCTTCGGATGTTCAGGTGGGTGTAGGTCGCCCCCAGCAGAAGCTTGCGATGCGGACGCCAACTCGACTCGATCTCGATGCCGCGGATCCTCGCCTTGTCGTCGCTGTAGAAGCGAACCGGCCGCGTCGTATCCGGCAGTAGCTCGAGTATCGGTGGCAAGGGGATGGACCCGACTCCCGGCAACGTGAGGTTTTGCTGAAGGCTGCCCGGCGTGTTCTCGTCCCGCCGGGTCATGTTGGCCAGTCGCTCCTCGAACAGCCGGATGTCCAGCATCGCGTCCAGCGCCTTGAACTCACCGCGGTAACCAAGATCGAAGGTCGAGATCCGTTCGGCTTCCAGGTCGGGGGAGGGCTGGAACAACTGCCGCAGTAATAGGCCGGAGCCGATGTCGGACAAGCGGGTGTCGGCCTGCCGTTCGAACGGCGTCGGTCGGCGGTATCCGTGTCCATACGATGCTCTGAGCGTATGCTGGTCGGACAGATGGTAGTTGGCGGCGATACGTGGGGACGTGAGCGTTCCGACATACGAGCCTTTTTCCATCATCAGGCTGGCGTTCAGCAGCCAGGCCTCCGAGGGGTGCCATTCGACGCTGCCGAATGCCCGGCTGTTGCGATACCGTATCCGGTCGATTGTGAAGATACCAGGCGCCCGGATCTCATCGCTTCGCGTCCCCAGGCCCCACACCATGCGCAACGCGTCGGAGGCCGAAAAGACATGCTCGATTTCGAGGTCTTCGCGGCTGACTCCGTTGGAGTAAGCGACGCGGGTATCGATCTGGCCCAGCAGGCCCAGCAGGGCACCGACCAGTTGCTTTTCCTGGGCGCTGAGTCTGGCAAGCTGGCCCGGCGTGAGATTCAGGGCAGTACTCACGGTGAACGCGTCGCGTCCGCGCTCTTCCTGACGGTAATAAGTCACCGACAAGCTGTCTGTCGCGTTGGGTTCCCACAGCCAGCGCAGTTGACCGAAGTTGGATGTCTGTCGCAGCGTCCGAATTGGATTGGCGAGGTCGCCCGGTTCGCCGAGTCCTCCCCTTAATCGAACCGACCCTGCATGGACTTCGAGCCGATTCGCCTGGTCGATTTGAAGCTCGGCTCTCAGGTCGGCGCGTGTCCGCTTGTAGCGGTCATGCAGGTCGCGAAGACCGTCGTCGCCCTCCACTCCGGCCGACAGACGTACGCTCAGCGGGCCCTGCGCCAATCCAATCGTGGTTGCGCGGTCCTTGATCGTGTTGTTCCCCTGCGCAAGCTTGACCCCGACCCCCCGGGTTTCAGCGGCGCTGCGGGTGACGATGTTGACCACTCCCATGAAGGCCTGGCTGCCGAAGGCGGCCGCGTTCGAGCCCCTGAAGACCTCGATTCGCTCGATGTCGTCGAGGTCCAGCGACAGCATGTGCCACTCGGTTCCGCTGATCAGATACGGTGAATACGCGGAGCGTCCGTCGATGCGGACCAGCAGGCGCCGGGGGGCCTCGTCGGAGAGCCCGTGATAGGTCACCAACGGAAAGTAGCCGGTGCGATATCCGATCTGGAAGCCCGGTACCCCTCGCAGTAACTCGGCGACGCTGCGTGCGCCGGAGCGTTGTATGGTTGCGCGGTCGATGACGGTGACCGTACCCGGGGTATCACGCTGGGGTTGGGACAGCCGTGACGCCGACAGCACCAACGGGAGGTCGGTGATGAAGCTGTCTTCCTGAATGTCCGCGAGGGCTGCCACGGGGGTAGCAAGCAGTAAAGGAAGCAGTCGTGCGAAAAGACGGGTTCTCGCGCTGTGGTGGGTTGGCATGGGCAGAGCGGAAACCGGCGTCGGCGACATCATGCGGCCTGTTTATCGAATGTGAATGCCGGATTTTCTCCTAATTACCGTGCTTGGTGGGGGGCGATCGTCGGCCAGTTGCGAAATGCTTGACGGTCTTGTGGCCTTGGTGGCTCACTGTCTTCCGGACTGCTGCGAATCAGGGCCCTGCCGATCAGCCGCTCGATGCTGTGCAAGCTTGCCTGTCTCGGCGGGGGCTCACCCAAGCACCCCATAAGTGCCGTGTGATATGCTTGCGACATTCGATTGGACGCGTCTTCGCGCGATCCGGCTTGAGGAGACGAAACATGACGAGAATCCTGATTGTCGAGGACCACGCCTTGGTGCGTGAAGCAATGGCGCAGACCCTCGTGCGTCTCGAACCCGGGGTCGAATGCGTGGAAGTGAGCGATTCCGAGCAGGCGCTGGCCCGTCTGGAGGAGAGCGCCGAGTGGGATCTCGCGGTTGTCGATCTGATGTTGCCGGATCTGAATGGCTTTTCTCTGTTGGGTGTGATGGCCAAGCGGTTCCCGGATATTCCTGCGGTGGTGGTGTCCGCAATGGATGACGCCGGGTCGATTCGGCGCGCGATGCGGGCGGGCGCATCGGGATTCGTCTCGAAAGCGAGTTCGGGTGAAGTGTTGCGCGAAGCGGTCCGGACCGTCTTGAGCGGCGGCGTCTATTCGCCCGAGATCACGTCGGACGACAAGCGGCGCAACGGACAGTCGATCAGTGAGCGCTACGGGCTGACCGCGGCACAGTCGCGCGTCGTCGAATTGCTGGGGCAGGGCAAGACCAATCGAGAGATTGCCGACCTGCTGGGCTTGTCCGAGGGGACGGTCAAGGTGCATATGTCGGCGATCTTCCGCGCGATGAACGTGCGCAGCCGTGCGCAGGTCCTGGTCGCGCTGTCCAGGAAAGGCAACAGCGTTTGAAAGGAGCGTATTGCGCGTGGCAAGACAGCCCGCCTGTCTCGCCTGGAGCGCCCCGGCTCAGTTTCGCCGACTGGCCAGCCGCATCGGCATTTCCTCGGCCGCCAGGCGGACTTCCGGATTCACTTCCCCGTGTTCATAGCCGATGTCGAGTGCGTCGTCATGGTCGATCTCCAGCACTTCGAGAATCTGTCGTCCCAAGGCGCGGCATGCGTTGGAGAGGGGCGTAGGCAATTGGTCCGGTATGGTTTTCTGGAGTAGCAGCTTGCTCGCGGACAAGGCATTGACCGGGTTGAGAATGCGGTGACGATAAGGCCGCATCATCTGCAGGACGCTACGGTCCGCGGCGTCCCGCTGCCACGGGTTGGTCGACCACTGGCTCGGTACCGCGTAGGCACGAGGGAACATTTCGAGGTCGCGCACCACGGTGCGGATATCCTCGTGCGATTCGCGAAACGGCAACAACACGATGTCAGATAGCGCGTAGAGCTTGCGGTCCATTTCGGTGCGGTTTCCGCCGCCGTCGATCACGCCTATCCAGTTGTCCAGCGTACGCAGCTTGTCGACCACCTTGGTGAGCGATTCGCGCGTGCGCGCGTCGGCGGTGATGTAACGCCGGCCATCCGGCTTGAGGGGTTCGCGTGTGGTGTCGGTCAGCACGCAAGCCGAACGGTGGCCGAGCAGGCCCAGCCCCTGGCACAGCATGTGCGACAGGGTTGTCTTGCCGGTGCCGCCCTTGTTTCCGATGACACAGATGATTTCAGCCATTTTGCTTCCTGGATTGCCTGCTCCGTTTGCCGGTGCGAGTCATTATGCTGGTGAAGCCCTTTACGCATGAGGCGATAACGCGGCCTTTAACCGGTCAATTCCGCCGTTTCCATCATTGCTAAAGCAACCGAGTTTGCGCGTCGATCGCTGCTTGTTTCATTTATCGACACGGTAGACAAAAAGTTGAGTGCCGCGTTTTTCTCCGACCTCGATGACACCCGATGCGTCGACCTCCTGGATGGGAAAGCTGTTGCTGACCAGCAGACTGCCCGGCACCAAATCGGCGCGGGCTTTATCCCATACAGCGGTCATTGGCACCGGCGACAGGAACGCGTAAACCAGATCGTACTCCTTCCACGGCCTGTCAAAGAAATCACCTCGCACGATGCGCAGGTTCGGGCAGCCGATGGCGCGTAAGCGGCTGATCAGATAGGGCAGTGGAGCGGCTTCGATTCCGGTCAGGGTGCAATCGGGCCGTAGGCGGGCGAGTCGGACGACCAGAGAACCGGTGCCGCAACCGATGTCGAGAATCCGCATCGGGGGGGCGCTCGGAATCAGCGCGGCAACCGCGTTCACCGTTTCGCGGTTGGACAGGTAAAGCGGTACGCGGGTGCGGAAACTCGTCCAGTAAACCGCGACCAGCATCAGGAAGCCCACCAGATACCAGCCCGGCGCGATATCCAGCCGAAGTGCTGCGACGATCAGCGGCGAGAAGGCGAGGTGGATCGCGATCCACCAGCGTTCGCTTTTCAGGACGAAGGCCGACAAGGCTGCGATCAGCGCTTGCGCTGCGACAATCGCCCAGATTTTCGCTGGCACCACGCCAAGCGATAGCAGCAAGACGGCCATCGCCCATCCGCACACTTGTGCCAGCAAAGCCTTGGCCGACGCGGGCAGAGCCTGCAAAAGTCGACTGCCGCTGGCATCGCTTCGGTAATGCTTTCCCTGTCGGCGCATGGTTTCTCGATCGAGCTCCTCGTAAGGTTGACGATAGCCTACCGAGGAGACGACGCGACAGGGGCTTACGATGGAGGCAGGAACAGGAACAGGAACAGGAACAGGAGCAGGAACAGGAGCAGGAGCAGGAACAGGAGCCGGAGCAGGAGCAGGAGCAGGAGCAGGAGCAGGTGACGGATGACGGGTGACGGGTGGCAGGTGGCAGGTGTGGTCCCCCGCGGCGACTCAGCCCGAGCGCATGCCGCTGTTGGTGCGCGTAGCGGCCGCGATCCCTGCTGTCTGAGGCCGCAGGCCGAGTTCAGGGATCGCAGCGAAGCGCGCCTTACAGCGGTAGCGCGAGTGGCTGTCGGAGCCGTGGGGGACCACACCTGCCATCCGTCTGGCACGGCCTGCTCGAGCCGGCAGCGTGCCTGCTCGAGCCAGTGCCTGGTCGAGCGGGTATCAGGCGCGCTTGCGCGCAGCGCCGACCTCAGGGCCGGCTTCGGCTTCCCGCCAGCGCGCCAGCAGCCGCTCGCGCTCGGCATCGGTGGTGGCGATGCTGTGCGCCTTGATGTGGCCATAGCCCCGGATCTTGTCAGGCAGCCGTGCGATGTCCACCGCGAGTGGCAGCTTCAGGAAGCTGAGTCCGTCCAGCAGTTCGGCGATGTCCCGCTCGTAGCGGGTGATCAAGGCCCGCTCCTGGCGGCGTTCCGCGGCGCGTCCGAACAGATCCCAGCGGGTACCCCGCAGATGCTTGAGGCGGGCGAGCCAGCGGAATACCCGCTTCATCGACGGCCCGAACACCTTCTTGGGGATGCGCCCGGTGAGCGGGTCGGGGTGCGAGATCAGCGGTGGGGCGAGGTGGAAGCGAACCTCGTAATCGCCCTCGAAGGTGTCATCGATGCGCTGCCAGAACGCCGGGTCGGAATGGAGACGGGCGACCTCGTATTCATCCTTGTAGGCGAGTAGCTTGAAGTAATGACGCGCGACTGCGTCGGTGAGCCGGACAGACCGAGGGTCGCCGGTGATACGCAGCTCCGCCGCCCGGACCTTATCCACCAGCGCCTGGTAGCGCCCGGCATAGGCCTTGTCCTGGTAATCGGTCAGGTAGGCGATCCGGGTCGCGATGAGCTCGTCCAGGCCAGCGGGTTTGAGCGGGATCACGTCGGCCGGGCGTGCGAAACGCGCGACAGCGTCGGGCGCATGGGCCGCCCGACGCCCCCATAGAAAAGCCCTCCGGTTCATCTCGATGGCGACACCGTTCAGTTCGATCGCCTGCATCAGGCCGTCGTGACTGACCGGCACCATGCCGCGTTGCCAGGCATAACCGAGCAGGAACAGATTGGTCGCGATCGCATCGCCCATCAAGGTTGTCGCGATCTGTTGTGCGTCGATGACATGCGCCTTGGCGTGGCCGCTGTCGGCACCGATCGCGTCGCGGATCGACGTGAGCATCTTGTCGAGCGGGAACTGCCAGTCGGGGTTGCGGGTGAAGTCCGAGGTCGGGGTCTCGGCACAATTGACCACCAGCTCGGTGCGTCCGGCCGCCATCTTCGCCAGGGCTTCGTCGCTCGCGGTGACCACGATGTCGCCGCCGATCACCGCGTTGGCCTCGCCGGCGGCGATCCGTACCGCGTGCAGGGCCTCGGGGTGATCCGCGATCCGGATGTGGCTGAAGACCGAGCCGCCCTTCTGGGCCAGCCCGGTCATGTCGAGCACCGTCACGCCCTTGCCGTCCAGGTGCGCGCCCATGCCGATCAGCGCGCCAATCGTGACGACACCGGTGCCACCGACGCCGGTCACGAGGATGCCGAACGGTTCGGTGGTCGTGGGCAGGCGTGGCTGTGGGAGATCGTCGAAGACCGATTCGTCGGCGGTCAGCGCCTTGCCCTTGCGCAGCTTGCCGCCTTCTATCGTGACGAAGCTCGGGCAAAAGCCGTTCAGGCAGGAGTAGTCCTTGTTGCACGAGGACTGGTCGATCTGCCGCTTACGGCCGAACTCGGTCTCGACCGGCAGGATGGACATGCAGTTGCTGGCAATGCCGCAGTCGCCGCAGCCTTCGCACACCGCCTCGTTGATGAACACCCGGCGCGCCGGGTCCGGGTACAGGCCACGCTTGCGCCGGCGCCGCGTCTCCGCGGCACAGGTCTGGTCATAGATCAGGGCGGTTACGCCGGGCGAGGCCCTCAGATCGCGCTGGATCGCATCCAATTCGTCCCGGTGGCGTATCGGGATGTGGGGAAGGTCGGCCGGTCCGTAGGCCCGCTCGGTGCCGTCGGTAACGACGACGATGTTGCCGACCCCTTCGGCCTGGAGTTGGCGGACGATCTTCGGGACACTGAGTTCGCCGTCGAAGGGTTGCCCGCCGGTCATCGCGACTGCGTCGTTGAACAGGATCTTGTAGGTGATGTTGACCCTGGCTGCGATCGCCTGGCGGATCGCGAGCAGGCCGGAGTGGAAGTAGGTGCCATCGCCGAGATTGGCGAAGACATGGGTTTCTTCGGTGAAGGGGGCCTGGCCGACCCATGGCACCCCTTCGCCTCCCATCTGGGTGAAAGTGCCGGTACGTCGATCCGGCATCCAGGTCACCATGTAGTGGCAGCCGATGCCAGCCACTGCCCGGCTGCCCTCGGGTACCCGGGTCGAGGTGTTGTGCGGACACCCCGAGCAGAAGGTCGGGACCCGGTCTATCGTGAACAGACGCTGGGACAAGGCCTGTTCCTTGGCTTCGAGGAATGCGAGCCTGGCCTTGATCCGGTCGGAAGTGAAGAAGCGCCCGATTCGCGCGGCGATCACGCGTGCGATCATCGCCGGCGTCAGTTCGCCGGCGGCGGGCAGCAGCCACTGGCCATGGTCTATGGTGCCGTCGCTTTGCTGGATGCGGGCCCATTCGCCCTTCTCGTCGAACTTGCCGATCACCCGCGGCCGGACATCCTCTCGCCAGTTGTAGAGTTCCTCCTTGAGCTGGTATTCGAGCAGCTGGCGCTTTTCCTCCACGACCAGGATCTCGTCCAGGCCCTCGGCAAAATGCCTGACGCCGTCGGCCTCCAGCGGCCATACCATGCCGACCTTGTAGAGCCGGACGCCGATTTCGGCGGCGAGCCCGTCGTCTATTCCGAGGTCGTCGAAGGCCTGGCGGACATCGAGGTAAGACTTGCCTGACGTGATGATGCCAAGCCGTGCGGACGGCGAGTCGATGACCACTTGGTTTAGCGCGTTGGCTCGACAATAGGCGAGGGCGGCATACAGCTTGTATTGCAACAGACGTTTTTCCTGCACCAACGGCGGATCCGGCCAACGCAGATTGAGCCCGTCTTCTGGCAGCGCGAAGTCGCTTGGCACGACGACCCGGACCCGGTCCGGCGCGACATCGACCGATGAGGATGTCTCCACCGTGTCGGCAAGCGCCTTGAACGCAACCCAGCAGCCCGAGTAACGCGACAGGGCATAGCCATGGACCCCGAAGTCGATGTATTCCTGAACCCCGGCCGGGGCGAGGACCGGCATCATCATCGCCTTGAAGAAATGGTCGGTCTGGTGCGGCAGGGTGGAGGACTTGGCCGCGTGGTCATCGCCGGCGACCACCAGCACGCCACCGAAGCGAGAACTGCCGGCGGCATTGCCATGCCGGAACACGTCGCCGCAGCGGTCGACACCCGGGCCCTTGCCGTACCACATCGCGAATACGCCATCGAAGCGGGCCTTCGGTGACAGATTGACCTGTTGGGAGCCCCACACCGCGGTCGCGGCCAGGTCTTCGTTCACGCCAGGCTGGAAAACGATCTGGTGTGCGCCGAGGTGGTCGCGCGCCTTCCACAGGGTCTGGTCCAGTCCGCCGAGCGGGGAGCCGCGATAACCCGAAACAAAGCCGGCGGTATTCAGTCCGGCGGCCAGGTCGCGTTCGCGCTGTATCATCAGCAAGCGGACCAGTGCCTGGTAGCCGGTCATGAAGACGCGGCCGGACACGAGATACTTGTCGTCCAGGCTGACCACACGTGGAGCCAGGGTCGGGGTGTGCAGGGTGGTTTCAGTCATCGGGGCCTCCTGTCGGTCAAAGCGGGGTAGGGCTTTGTCATGCAGTGGCTTCGTGGGCCGCTGCCGCATCGAGCGGATCATCAGGGACTTCGGTGAAGCAGAACGTATCAAGAGTAACGCGTGCCAGCCGGCATTCACGCATTCTTCAGCGTAGTCAAATTCGCTGTCGGTTCAAATGCATGGATACCCTGAACCGACCGAAGGTTCGGTTCGCGCACCGATTCGTCCGTTCATCCGTTCGATGTTCCGGTGCAGATCAGTGTCCGAATACCACACCGCAATTCGTCGCCGGCAATGTCCACACGGCCCATCCCAGTGTTTGTGACCCGTCGCCGACCTTTCGGTCTTTCGGTTTTTCTGCGATAGGATTTGACATCCCCACTCAGAGGCTCTATAGTGCGGCGCTTCTCGCTTGGAGGGGTACCCAAGCGGTCAACGGGATCAGACTGTAAATCTGACGGCTCAGCCTTCGAAGGTTCGAATCCTTCCCCCTCCACCAAGTTTCGCCAGTGGTCCGGTTGTATCGGCCGCGTAGCGGGCAAGAAGCGGGTCGTCTGCGTTGTACGCGGGTGTAGCTCAATGGTAGAGCAGAAGCCTTCCAAGCTTACGACGAGGGTTCGATTCCCTTCACCCGCTCCAGGCCAGGCATGAACGGTTTTCGGAGCCCATGTAGCTCAGTGGTAGAGCACTCCCTTGGTAAGGGAGAGGCCACGTGTTCAATCCACGTCATGGGCACCACTCCTTTTCGGTCTTGCTGTGCGCGATTGTCGAAGTGACTTTGTTCCGGATTTTCTGAACTGAACTAGAGGTGGTGATATGGCTAAAGGCAAGTTTGAGCGGACGAAGCCGCACGTAAACGTTGGCACGATTGGTCACGTTGACCATGGCAAGACGACGCTGACGGCGGCGATCACGACGATTCTGTCGAAGAAGTTCGGTGGCGAGGCGAAGGCCTACGACCAGATCGATGCGGCG
>JAUVVG010000056.1 GCA_030604735.1 Azoarcus sp. | reverse complement strand
AGAAGCTCCACACGTACATCACCAGACCGATGAAGAACGCGACACCCGCCCAGACCCGCATCCAGTAGAACAGCGCGAGCTGGTCCTGCGCCATCATGAACGGCATTGGCGTGTCGGCCACCCGCTGCAGCCACACCTGCAGGATGCCGGCGGCGGTCAGGAACAGGGTGATGAAGACCATCGCGATGGTCATGACCCAGAAGCTCCACATCTCGAGCACGTGTGCGCGCTGGTCATTCGCGGCACGGCCACGGAGGATCGGCATCGCGTAGCTGATGATGCAGATGACGACCATCACATAAGCACCGTAGAAGGCCATGTGACCGTGGGCCGCGGTGATCTGCGAACCGTGGGTGAAGTAGTTCACCGGGGCCAGGGTGTGCAGGAAGCCCCACACGCCGGCGCCGAGGAAGGCCATCACACCGGTACCGAGTGCCCACAGCACGGCAGCCTTGTTCGGATGCTCGCGCTTGCGACGGTTAACCATGTTGAAGGCGAACACGGTCATGGCGAAGAACGGGATCGGTTCCAGCGCGGAGAAGATCGAACCCCACCACTGCCAGTACTCCGGCGTACCGATCCAGAAGTAGTGGTGACCGGTACCGATGATGCCGGTGACCAGGGCCAGCGTGATGATGACGTACAACCACTTCTCGATCACTTCGCGGTCGACCCCGGTCACCTTGATCAGCACGAAGGCGAGCAGCGCGGCCATGATCAGTTCCCACACGCCTTCCACCCAGAGGTGAACCACCCACCACCAGTAGAACTTGTCGAGCACCAGGTTGGACGGGTTGTAGAAGGCGAACAGGAAGAAGATCGCCAGGCCCCACAGCCCGAGCAGCAGCACGATGTTGATCACCGTCTTGCGGCCCTTCAACATGGTCATGCTGATGTTGAACAGGAAGGCCAGCGCCACCACCACGATGCCGATCTTGGTCAGCAAGGGTTGTTCGAGGAATTCTCGACCCATCGTTGCCAGGATGTCGTTACCGGTCGCCGACGCGAGCGTGTTGTAGTCGACGAACAGGTAGCCGAGGATGGTCAGCGCGCCTGCCGTGAGGAAGATCCAGAACAGCACCAGCGCCAGCTTGGGGCTGTACAACTCTGTCTCGGCTTCTTCCGGTACCAGGTAGTAGGCCGCACCCATGAAGCCCATCAGCAACCACACGATGAGCAGGTTGGTGTGAACCATGCGGGCGATGTTGAACGGAATCTCCGGGAACAGGAAGTCCCCGACGACGTACTGAATGCCCAGAATCAGTCCGAAGACGATCTGGCCTACGAACAGGCCGATTGCCGCTATGAAATAGGGCATTGCGACCGCTTGTGATTGATATTTCATTGTTTATCCCCTTTCGGTGTCCAATACGCGATCCCTGATCAACCCTCGATGTTTGGCGGCCAGTTCTGGGTGTTGATGCCGTTGGTGTAACGGAAGAACTCCACCAGGTCGTTCAACTCCTGTTCGGTCAGATTGAAGTTGGGCATCTGGCGCCGTCCGGGTGCATTGGTCGGCATCGCCTGCATCCAGGCCTTGATGAACTCCGGCCCTCTGCGCTCATAGACATTGCCGAGTTCGGGTGCGTAGTAGGCGCCCTCGCCGAGCAGCGTGTGGCAACCGAGGCAGTTGCGCGTCTCCCAGATGTGCTTGCCGGCAATCGCCCCTGGGGTCAGTTCGCCCCGATTGTCGGTCTTGGGCAGAACCTTCATGGTGTCGAAGGTCAAGGCCAGGAAAAGCAGGAAGAAGAAGACGGTCCCGCCGTAAAAGATGTTGCGAGCCATCGCCTTGGTGAAGGTGCCGCTCATGGTTTTCCCCTCATTGTTTTTTACGGAATGCGTTTTAACGCCATGCAACCCGAAGGTTGGATCGCATTCTGTGGCGCTCACCCTGGGCGCTCCATGATTTGAATCAATTCCTGACTAACGCGATGGGGTTTGCCGTGACATCGGCTGCCGTCCCGAACCGGCGTGTCGTGTCAGACGAGACCCTCTTCCGGTCTCGTCGAACGCATCGCGGCGACTCGTCTGGATATGCAAAAAAGATATTCCAAAAGAATTTAATTTGCGGCAGAATCAAGCCCGCCCCCCGAGATTCTGGCGATCGATTCAAACGGGGTGGCGTGCCGAGGATGACTGCTTGGGAGAACGGCAATGCGTTGGATGATGCGGATAGTCAAGGGCTTGCTGGTACTGGGCGTCCTGCTCGCGGTGGCGATGACCGCACTCACCCTCTACGTCCGGACGCAATATGGACTTGCGCTCGGAACGTGCGCTGAACTGAGCGAAGTCAGCCCTCACTACAGCCCGCCAGGCCTGCTCGCCGGAGCACGCGAGTGCCTCGTGGCCGGGCGCACCGAAGACGCGGTTCGGCTTTACATGCTTTCGGGCATCTATGGTCGCTACGACATGCAGCGGGTCGTCGACCGCTCCGCCCACCAGGTCATTCCGGCGATGATGACGACGACTTTCGCAGGATTGGAGCAGGCCACGTCCGATGCCTTCCAGGAGGCGGTTGTACAAAGGGACTCCGATGCGCCTGCCCATCAGCGTGACTGCCGCACGATCCGGCGGATCGGGCCGCCCGCGTACAAGCCGACTTACATGACTGCCCATGGCCTGGGCAATTTCAGCGGCGATGACGACAACGGCCAGGCGTTGGTCAGTGATTTCGACTCGGCGGCGGCTTGGGAGAAAGCGCTGACAGGATGGGGGCGGTGTCCCGCCGAGGAGGGCAGCAAGCCATGAGGAAGACCTTATCCAGCACAATCGCCGGCGTCTGTTTCACACTCTTGCTGTCGTTCGTCGCGATGGCATCGCCGACCCCGCCCGGTGAATCGCTCCCCCTGCTGCCGGAAGCGACCGACCCGGTACTCGGCCACCGCGCCGCCGTCATCGAATGGGCCTGGAGTCCGCAATACGCCGAGCGTTTCGGCCTTCCGGTTCAGGAGGGTGGGCTGGAGAACGGGTATCTGTGGCTGGTGGGGGTCAAGGTGGTCAGGATGGACTTCTTCGACCGACCGACCTATCGCTGCCGAATCGTCGGCCTTCTCCAGAACGATGCGCCTATCGTCTGGCCTCCCGGTGAGCACTACGTGATGCATCCATCCCAACTGCCGATGGGGGGCGGGTTGCCGGGGCAGGGGCAGTATCGAGGGGACATCGGGCCTAAACCGTTTACGCCTGGACATGGCTCTTGGGTGCGTCGGCCAAAGTCTGATTCGCAACGCCTTTATCCAGAATCCGGCATCACCAGTCCCTACTACGTCATGCATCGGAGTTATTCGGAGAACTTGGCTTACTTCGAGCTAGATGGTTCGTGTCGACATTTTGGAGATCCCAAAAGTCTCGAGACACGTATTCATCTTCCAACGCGCCGGGGGGATGGCGAGGAGCCGAGTTCCCGCGCTTTCAAGCCGGATGCGATCTATTTCGTGGTTCCCGATCGGGTAATGACAAAAATTTATCCCTATGTGTTGTCAGCATCGGATTGGACGAACTGCCTGATGCACCGGAGCGGATTGCCTAACCTGCCGAAGATGCTGGCGCAGGAGAGGCAACGATTGGGTGAGGTGAACTGTACGAAAGCAGAGCAGTAACGCTTCTTGTCATATCTGGATAATAAGGGGGGAGCTATGGCAACAAATGCCGAGTTGGCAGCGCTTGTAAGATATGCATATGCCGAAAGCGGATCGATTGAGGGTTGGAGCAGAATCGAACTAGAGCCTGCTTTGAACCACACGGGTTATGACGCCGTTGCATTCATGAATGACAAAACAGGCGAAATCGTTGCAGCAAATCGTGGTACCGAGTTGAGGGGCGCGGATGGTGATCTATATGCGAACTTTCAGATGGCAATTGGTAACCTGCCCCATCAGTATATCTATGCCAAAAGGTTTCTCTCAACTATCCGGGAGAATTATCCAGATGCCCGGATAACACTTACTGGGCATTCGCTCGGAGGCTCGCTCTCGCAGCTACTGGGCGCGGAGACTGGGCATAATACGGTTACGTTCGACGCATACGGGACGGCCAAGCTAGTTGATGCGCTCAATGATCTATATCCTGATGCGATAAATCCTGCAGACTCGTTTGATAACGTCGTCAATCATCGGACGTCCTTCGACCCGATCTCCCTGCCTCTCGCGGCTGAGCACCTTGGCCGAGTGGAGACCCATCTTGCCCCATCCGAGATACTGGCAGCTGGGTTGGTTTTACTGACCGCGAGGGTTCCGTTGGTGAGTCGTATCGCCATGGCCGGATTTGCGTACTGGGCGCACTCTATCGATCGGTTTACCGACGAGATTTTTCCTCTGCCTGGTCAGAGTCTTCCTGAACGGGTTGAGATGTCTGTACTGCAGAGCGCGCTTGGTCTTCAAGAGTGGTTAAGTGGAATCCCAGATTCGGTTGGGCAGCTATTTACTACCGGTCAAGCCGCCATCCTCCGCCGCGATCCGCTGACGCTCGACCTCGATGGTGATGGTCTGGAGACGATTGGGATCGATGCCGCCAATCCGGTGTTCTTCGACCACAACGGCGACGGCATCAGGACGGCTTCCGGCTGGGTGTTGCCGGACGACGGGTTTCTGGTGCTCGATCGCAATGGCAATGGCACGATCGACGATGGGACCGAGCTTTTCGGCGACTCGACGCCGCTGTTCGACAGCGAGGGCATGCTGATCGGGCGGGCGCGGGACGGCTTCGACGCGCTGGCGCAGGAAGACACCAATGGGGATGGCGTGGTAGATCGCGCCGATGCCAACTGGTCGGCCCTGCGGGTATGGCGTGATCTCAACCAGGATGGGGCCAGCCAGGCAGACGAACTGTTCACGCTCGAAGAGCTCGGCATCCTCGGCTTGAACGTCGAGAAGAAATTCAATCGTACCCCACTGGCAAACGGCAACCTCATCGCCGACCTCGGCACCTACGTCCGGGCCGATGGTTCGTCCGGAACGCTTGGCGAGGTGACCGCCCAGATGGGCGACATCGATCTGATCGAGGACACCTTCCGCAGTCGATTCGCCGAGCGCCTGCCGCTGACCGATGTGGCACTCGATCTGCCGGACATGAGTGGATCGGGTGCGGTGCGCAGCCTGCGCGAGGCGGTAACGCTGTCGCCCGCGCTCGCCGCAGTGCTGGCCGACTATGCGGGTGCGGAAACCCGTGCCGCCCAGATGGACTTGCTCGACGCGTTGATCATCGAATGGGGCCGGACGTCCGGCCTGGCAGTCAGTGGTGACGGGGCCTACGGGGGCGCGGAGACCGTGATCCGGGTCGCGGGTGTGGCAATGGGCAGTGCCGCACACGACGCCTGGGTGGACAAGCTGCAAACCCTCGAACGATTCAACGGGCGGACCTTCGCGGTTGCCCCCGCCGGGGCCACCGCGGTGACGGTCGACCTGTTCGCCGAGCGTCGGCATCTGCTCGACCAGGCCTGGCAGACCTTGCGCGGTGCGGTCTATGACGGATTGCTGCTGCAGACCCGGCTCCAACCTTACCTGGCACAACTGGCGCTGGTCCCGGGTGAGTCGGGCATTCGGTTCGACTTCGACGGCATGCATGCCGCGTTCGCGTCACGCCATGCGGTGGCGCCAGCCGAGGCGGTGCGCGACCTGATGGACTTCCAGCGACTGATCGGTCCGTCCTTGGTCGGGTTGGGCTGGGAGGGGTACGGCATGCTGCGCAACTGGGTTGTCCAAGCCGACGCGGATCCGCAAACCCGCGCGACGGTGGCAGCGGCGCTGGCCGAGTTCGGCTATCCGGGGCTGACCTTCGCCGGCAATGGAAGCAACGCCAACGATATCGTCGTAGGCGCGGACCAGGGGGCCCTGTTGCAGGGGCGAGGCGGCAATGACCTGGTCCTCGGTGGCGGGGGCGATGATGAACTGCATGGCGGTGCGGGTGACGACCTGCTCTACGGCGGCGCGGGCAGCGATGTTTACCGCTTCCACCTTGGAGACGGCAACGACCTCGTCGCAGAGACGCATGGCGATATCGGCGAGGATGAACTGCATTTCGGTCCGGGCATGACGCCATCGGATCTCGCGCTGCGGGTCGACGGGGACCGGCTGGTCTTCGCGCATGCCAATGGGCGCGACTCGATCACTATCCTGAACTGGTTCAACCCTGAAAACAGCGACCGCTACCGGCTCGACGCGGTGGTATTCGATGACGGTCGGCGTTTTGCGCTGGACGGGATACGGTTCGGCACGGACGAGGCCGAAACCATGACTGGCGAGGCCGCCAGCAATATCCTTTTGGGCGGGGGTGGCGACGACACGCTTGTCGGCGGAGCGGGGAACGACTGGCTGGACGGGGGGCAGGGGGCCGACTATATGGTCGGGGGTGACGGTGACGACACCTATCTGGTGGACGATCCGAACGATGTCGTTGTCGAGGAGGCTGGCGGCGGTGTGGACACGGTCGAAAGCCGGATCTCGTGGACCTTGGGCGACCATGTCGAGAACCTGCGCCTGGTCGGAACGGCTGCGTTGCGCGGGGTCGGCAACGAACTCGACAACCTGATCGTCGGCAACGCCGGCGACAACATCCTGAGGGGTATGGCCGGCGACGACACCTTGATCGGGGGTGACGGCCACGACACTCTCGACGGAGGCGGCGGTCGCGATCTGATGATGGGCGGGCGCGGGAACGACGTCTATCATGTCGACGACCCGGGTGACCGCATCGTCGAATACGCGAACGAAGGCATCGATACGGTGTTCAGTACCATCTCGTTCGAGCTGCCGGATCATGTCGAGCACCTGCGACTGGTCGGCGCCGGCGCCTTGACCGGGACGGGCAACGCGCTTGACAACCCCATCGTCGGCAACCACGCATCCAACCGCCTCTATGGCGGCGCCGGCAACGACATTCTCGACGGCGGCGCAGCGGCCGACTTCATGTATGGCGGCACCGGAGACGATACCTACCATGTCGATAATCCCGGCGACAAGGTGTTCGAGTTCGAGGGCGAGGGCATCGATACCGTGGTGGCGACGGTCAGCTTTCGTCTCCCCGACCATGTCGAAAACCTGACCCTGCGCGGCAGTGACAATCTGACCGGACATGGCAACGAACTCGACAACCTGCTCATCGGCAACGACGGCGACAACCGGCTTTACGGCGGCGACGGTCACGACATCTTGTTCGGCGGGGCCGGCAATGATCGCCTGTACGGTGGCGCCGGCGACGATGTGCTCGACGGAGGCAGCGGCGATGACCTCCTCGAAGGCGGGGCCGGTAACGACACCTACCATTTCGGGCGGGGTTACGGCCGCGACGTGATCGTCGAGGATGATGCGACACCCGGCAACACCGATGTGCTGAAGCTGGCCGCAGGCGTAGGGGCCGACCAGCTGTGGTTTGCGCGTGCCGGAGCCGATCTGGCGATCAGCGTCATCGGCACCGAGGACAGCATCACCGTGCGCGACTGGTATCGTGACGCCGCGCATCGAGTCGAGGAAATCCATTTGGCCGACGGGCGCCGCCTGCTGGATGGCCAGGTGGATGCGCTGGTCTCGGCGATGGCCGGCTTCGCTCCGCCAGCGGTGGGTGAAACCCGCCTGTCGGCGGCGCATCGCGAGGTGCTGGAACCGGTCATTGCGGCGAACTGGCAGTAACCGAAATCGTTCGTGATGACTGACAACGCTTCCATTCTCGAAGCGGGTGAGCACGCGGGCGAGGCCGTCATCGATACCGGCCTCGCTTGCCTGGTGATGCTCGCCCGTTATCATGGCCTCGCAGTCGATCCTGACCAGCTCCGCCACGAGTTTGCCCCGGATCGTGCACCTTTCGGCGCCGCCGAGTTGCTGCTGGCAGCGAAGCAGCTCGGATTGTCGGCGAGCCGGGTGTCGGCCTCGTTCGGCCGTCTGCCGCGTATGCCCTTGCCCGCGATCGCTCTCGGCCTTAATGGCGATTTCTTCGTGCTGGCCCGGGCGGAAGAGGACAAGGTGCTGATTCACGACCCTCGCGCAGCGCGACCCCTCGTGATCGAGAAGGCGGCCTTCGACGCACGCTGGGCTGGCGAGCTGATCCTGGTCGCCTCGCGGGCCTCGCTGGCCGGTGAGCTGGCGCGATTCGACTTCTCGTGGTTCGTGCCGGCCTTGGTCCGGCATCGCCGCCTGATCGGCGAGGTGTTGCTGGTGTCGTTCGCGTTGCAGTTGTTCGCGCTCGCCACGCCCTTGTTCTTTCAGGTCGTGATGGACAAGGTGCTGGTCCATCGTGGCCTGAGTACGCTCGATGTGGTCGCCATCGGCCTGCTTGCGGTGTCGGTGTTCGAGGTCGTGCTGTCCGGGCTGCGCAGCTATGTGTTCGCCCACACCACCAGCCGGATCGATGTCGAACTCGGGGCGCGTCTGTTCCGCCATCTGCTGGCCCTCCCCCTGTCCTATTTTCAGGCGCGCCGCGTCGGGGATTCGGTGGCCCGGGTCCGCGAGCTCGAGAACATCCGCGCCTTTCTGACCGGCAATGCGATCACGGTGGTGCTCGACCTGTTCTTTTCGGTCGTCTTCCTCGCGGTGATGGTGCTCTACAGCGGTTGGCTGACCCTTGTCGTCCTTGCGTCGCTGCCGTTCTACGCGATGATCTCGCTCGGTCTCACGCCGCTGCTGCGGGCGCGTCTGCACGAGAAGTTCAACCGCGGCGCCGAGAATCAGGCCTTTCTGGTCGAATCGGTCACCGGCATCGACACGATCAAGAGCATGGCGGTCGAGCCGCAGATGACCCGCCGCTGGGACCAGCAACTCGCCGCCTACGTCTCGGCCAGCTTCCGGGCCAACACGCTGGCGACGGTGGCCCACGAGGGCGTGAATCTGGTCGGCAAGCTGGTCACGGTCGGTACCCTGTGGCTGGGCGCACGACTGGTCATCGACGGCGAGTTGTCGGTCGGTCAATTGATCGCCTTCAACATGCTCGCCGCGCGGGTCGCACAACCGATCATGCGACTTGCCCAGTTGTGGACCGACTTTCAGCAGGCCGGCATCTCGGTCCAAAGGCTGGGTGACATCCTGAACACCCGTACCGAGGTGTCTGGCCCGAATCGTTCGACCCTTCCGCCCCTGACCGGGCGGGTGCGATTCGATCAGGTCAGGTTCCGCTACCGGCCCGATGGCCAGGAGGTGCTGCGCGGTGTCAGTCTCGATGTCGCACCGGGAGAGGTGATCGGCGTGGTCGGCCATTCCGGTTCAGGTAAAAGTACGCTCGCGCGACTGCTGCAGCGCCTGTTCGTCCCGGAGCAGGGACGGGTGCTGGTTGACGGCATCGATCTCGCACAGGTGGACGCCGCTTCACTGCGGCGTCAGATCGGGGTGGTGTCGCAGGAGAACCTGCTCTTCAACAGAACCATACGCGACAACATTGCGCTGGCCGATTCCGGCCTGCCTATGGAGCAGGTCATCGCTGCGGCCCGACTTGCCGGCGCGCACGACTTCATCCTCGACCTGCCCGATGCCTACGACACGGTCGTCGGCGAGCACGGCGCGACCCTGTCGGGCGGGCAGCGGCAACGCATCGCGATTGCGCGCGCCCTGGTCGGATCCCCGCGGATATTGATCTTCGACGAAGCGACCAGCGCGCTCGACTACGAGTCGGAGCGGGTCATCCAGCAGAACATGCGGGCGATCTGCCGCGGGAGGACGGTGATCATCATTGCCCACCGGCTCTCCGCAGTACGTGAGGCAGACCGGATCATAGTGATGGAGCGTGGCGAGATCGTGGAAAGCGGTACCCACGCCGAACTGGCCGCAAGAAAGCAGGGGCGCTATGCCCGGCTGCTGAGCCTGCAGGGAGCGTGAGAGGGTGGGGCACCGAATCCAGGCCTGGTGCGAACTCGCACACCGTTACCGAACCGTATTCGCTCATGCCTGGCGTCACCGCGCCGAGATGGCGCCGCCGCCACGGTCGAGACATGAAGCGCGCTTTCTGCCCGCGGCGCTCGCCTTGCAGGAGACACCGGTGCATCCGCTGCCGCGCGTGACCATGGCGCTGTTGTTGTCGTTCGCGCTCCTCGCGCTGGTGTGGGCGGTGGTCGGTCGGGTGGACATGGTCGCGTCGGCCTACGGGCAGATCGTGCCCGATAGCCGTAGCAAGGTCATACAGTCGATCGAGGCCGGCACTGTGCGGCAGATTCATGTGCGGGACGGGCAGTCGGTGCGGGCGGAAGACCTCTTGCTGGAGCTCGATCGCACGGTGGTCCGCGCCGATGTCGAGCGCCACCGACACGAGCTGGCGGCGTCGCTGCGTGAAGCACTGCGCCACCGGGTGCTCCTCGGCATGCTCGAGCATCCCGATTCGAACGGTCCCGAAGCGCTGGCGCGAGCCCTGGCTGGCCTGCACGCCGACGAGCGGACGATCCTCGATGAGGCGGACGTTCAGCTCGTGCTTGGCAGCTTTTCGGCCCTGGCGGCGACGCTGTCCCAACTCGATGCGGAAGCCGTGCGCCGGCAGTCGGAACATCGTGCCGTGACGGCCCGGGTCGCCAAATTGCGCGAGACGCTGCCGCTGATCGAGCAACGCGCGCGGGATTATCGTGATCTGGCGGACAAGCGCTTCATCTCGCGTCATCGGTATCTCGAGCTCGAGCAGGAGCGGATCGAGCAGACGCGGGAGCTGGCCGCGATGCGTGAATCGCTGCATCAGATGGAGGCCGCCCAGGAGGAGGTCCGGCGCAACCGCGCCCGGCTGGTCGCAGAAAGCCGCCGAGACTGGCTGGGACGCATTCAGGATGCCGAGGAGCGACGCAAGGCGCTCGCCCAGGAGCTGATCAAGGCCGAGCGTCGCGAGGCATCGATGTCGCTGCTGGCGCCGGTCGATGGCATCGTGCAGCAACTCGGGGTTCACACGCTGGGAGGTGTGGTCACCCCGGCGCAGCCGCTGATGGTCATCGTCCCGCTCGACAATCCGCTCGAGATCGAGGCGATGGTGTCGAACCGGGACGTCGGTTTCGTGTTTCCCGGGCAGCCGGTCGAGATCAAGGTCGATACGTTTCCCTTCACCAAGTACGGCACCCTGGAAGGCGAGATCGTCAGCGTTTCGTCCGATGCGATTCAGCACGAGGTGCATGGGGCGGTGTTCACCGCCCGCGTCCGTCTCGCCAGCGACCGACTGCGGGTGGATGAGCGCATCGTACCGCTGTCGCCGGGAATGACCGTCGTGGTCGAGATCCGGACCGGCCAGCGCAGGTTGATCGAATACTTTCTCGGCCCGTTGCTGAAATACGCCCATGAGAGCTTGCGCGAGCGTTGAGGCGGCATGTCAGCGGCTCTTGATCTGGCGCAAAGCAGGAGCGCTCAGTCATGCTAAATTAGCGTTTTCTTAAATTATCGGGAATCGAAATGGCCGGGAAATCATTCGTACAGATCACCACCGATGTCTCCAAAGCCTTGCAGACACTGCATCGCGAAGCACCCGAAACCATGGGTGGGTTCAGCGCGATGGCCAAGGGGGCGCTCAAGGATGGCGCGCTGTCAGAACTGCAAAAGGAGTTGATCGCTCTTGCGATCGGTGTGGCCTCTCGTTGCGACGCCTGCATCGGCTTCCACATCAAGGCTCTGATCCGGCTCGGCGTCACCCGCGAGCAACTGGTCGAAACCCTTTCGGTGTGTACCTATATGGGTGGTGGGCCAGTGCTGATGTACGCAGCCGAAGCGATGCGCGCCTACGAAGAGTTTCTGGCCCGCAGCGCCAAGCCGCAAACGGTGGAACCCTGACAAACCATTCAAAATAGCATTGTCGCCGGTTGGCCTTGTGCGTATAATTCGGCCTCCCGGCAACTGGCCGGGTCCGGAGAGGTACCGAAGTGGCCATAACGGCGCCGACTCGAAATCGGATGGTCGGGGAAACCCGGCACGTGGGTTCGAATCCCACCCTCTCCGCCAGAATTCAAGAAAATGACCTTTTAAACCAAGGTCATTTTTTTTGTGGGTGGGTTGTTACCGCTCCCCGACTGGAGTGTCGGCGGGGCGGGGCGGCTTCAGCGATACGCCCATTCCCCTTGCTCCGGCGCATGACCGGCGCTCCCATCAGAGGATGCCGCGAACGTCCATGCGGCCCTGCAGGCGGGACGTCACGGAGCGCAATTGGATGTTGTGCGCCTGTGCCACCGCGGCCACACCGGCGGTCAGGCAGCCAGCCATTCCGGTGAATACCATTTCCACTGGCGTCACACCCTTGTCTTCCGACCGTCTTGTTGTTGCGATTGTTTCGGTCATGTATCCGTGCGTGTTTTGCTGGTAGATTCGTGAAGACATCCCGCTCGATGGGAGAAAACAGAGCGACACACCATGGCACAACCTGAACACATGAGCTACGAGGCCTATCTCGACGAGGTCGCGACCCTGCTCACCGAGATCTACACAATGGAGGACGAGGCGGCGATCCAGCTGGTGATGCGTGCCCAGGCGGACGACTTCTTCACCCTGCATGACGACGACCCCAGCCTGTGTACGCTGGATCGCGCGCAACGCGACGTGCGTGAGATTTTCAAGAAGTACAAGCCGAAAAGGATGCGCCCGGACAGGTCGCGCTGAAGCCCGGTCGCCCGTGGCGACATGGAAGGTGGCCACTTGCCTGGGTGGTGAGCGGCAAGCTCAGGGGCATAGCGAACGATGAGGATTCTCATGAAGACAGGGTTCTGGTTGGGCATCTGTGCGCTGGTCGCCGCGCTGACGATCTCGTTGATTGCCAAGCCGGTTCCTATCGATGAGAAGCTGATCCGGCTCCAGACGGCACGCTGGGTGCCTGAGGACGCGGAAAAACTGAACCGCCATCCACTCCATGTGCAGGCCGTCTTCATCGACTACGCGCAGGCCGACGAGCCGGCGCTGCTGCTGCAGGCTCGCCTGGCGCTGCTGCGTCACCCGCAGATGACAGGGAGGGTGCTCGCACTGTACGGCGACGATCCGGCCTTTCAGGCGGTGCTGCGAGAGTACGGAGTGCACGCGATTGCGCCGATTCATTACTTTCTCGATAACGAGATACGGGCGTTGGCACTCATGCATCGCGCGGGCGAATGGGCCGGGTCGGCGGCGTCTGCGCTGCGGACGTGGCGGGGCGCCGAGGCGCAGGCCGAGCGCAATCCGGTCGTCGTGCTCGACCCGACGGTGCGTGGAGAATACGCGATCGCCTTCATCGCGAAGGAAGGGTACGATTTCATTGGGCAGTTCGTCGTCGTCGCCGACGGACAAGTCAGCTGGGTGCAGACCGAACGCGTCCTCGAGGGGCTCAATGCCTTCTTCGCCGGCGGTGTGCGAGCGTTGGAAACCCGGGTACGCAAGGACGAAACCCTTGCGTTTGCCGACGTAGGCTGGGCCGCGGTCGATGTGGCGCTCGGGGTCAGCGTTGTCAAGGTTCTCCGCGTCGCCCGCATGCCCGCGCTTGCGGGCCGTTCGGTCGGATTCTCCGAGCGTACGGCCCTGATGGGCGCATCCTTGTTGCGCGGCAGCCGGATCGGGATACGGCTCGCGAAGATCGGGGCGCCGGTCGCGCTGGCCTATATCGTCGTGCGCCACCCCAGCCTGCTCGATTCGATGTTTGTTCACGTCGCCGACCGCCTCGGTCTGCCGGTGTTACTGGTTCGCACCCTGGGCTGGGCGCTGGTGCTGTTTCCGCTGTTGGTCCTCATACGGGTGTTGCTCGGCCCGCTGGCCTGGCTGTTTGCCCTCATGGCCGGCGCGCTCCGGCGCTGCGACCGGCTGATGCGCGCCACGCGCGCGCATCGCGGACCCACTCAGCCGCATCGGCCCCGCGCGCTCGGGCGAGAGCCCAGGATTTCGCCAACAACGGGGTCTAGGCCACCAGCGGGGGCAGATCGGATTGAAATGCAGGAGGCGGCGAACTAAAGTCAGAGGAAGGCAATAACGGCTGCATGCTCTTTCATCGACGACAGACGCACAGGAGAAGTCCATGAGCAAGACCATCACCGCAACCTATGAAAGCGCGGACGCCCTGACCAACGCGGTCGACGAGCTGGTCGCTGACGGCCTGCCAAGCGAGGAACTGTATCGAGACGACGAGAAGTTGCAGTTGAAGGTCATGGTCCCGGCGGCGATCGAAGCGGGGGTCGTCGAGATTCTGAAACGCCATCATCCGTCCTCCGTGACTTGACGCCCGCTATCGCGCTCCCCGCCGCACGGCAACCTCTGTTCGTCAAAGCAACGATTTCTTAACGGGCGGATTCCAGTTCTTCCAGCCTTGCCTCTCGGCGACTGGTCCGGACTGCGCATTTGTCATGTAGATGTGCGCAATCTCGGCGGTCGTCTAGACTGCAAGGGTGAAGCCGCTGCGGATCTTTCTCTCCTATCCGTCATCCCGCCACGATGTGGCCGAGAGTCTCTTTCACGAGCTCAAGAATCAGGGACACGCGGTCTTCTTCGACAAGAGCCGTCTCGAGCCCGGCAAACCTTTCAGTCCCAGGATCCGGGACGAGATCCTCGCCTGCGAACTGTTCCTGTTCCTGATCACGCCCGATTCGGTCGCCGAGGGGCGTTATACCCGCACCGAAATGCGCATCGCGCGTGACGAGTGGGCCAGCCCGCCGGGCATCGTGCTGCCGGTGATGCTCGAAGCCACACCGGTCGAGTCCATCCCGACTTTCCTCAAGTCACGCCACATCTTCCGGCCCGAGGGTAATGCGGCCGCTGAAGTGGCGCTCGAGGTCGCGCGCCTTGCCGCCGAACGCGCTGCCGAGACGCCCGAGTTGGCCCCCGAGCCGACGCCCGAGCCGGCCCCCGACGACACCGACCTCGTCTACAGCCCGCTGCAACTGCGCTTCGCCCCCCAGAACCACAAGGGCTATGCGGTGTCGGTCGCCGAGTCGCCCGGTGGAGTCGTGTCCGGCAGCCCGTTCCCGATCGATCCCGATGCGGTCTCCGGGCTGTTGTGGGCTTCGGGCGGAGACGCGGTGGACACCGCCCGGCGCGCGCCGCGGGTGGCGGGCGAGACGCTCCTCCCCGAGCGGGTGCCGTCGGAGGCCGATGCCCGTCGTGCCGGCGAGGCGCTATATCGGGCGCTGTTCGTCCCGCCGCTCAGTGAATGCCTCGAAGCCTGCCTGCGCACCATCGACCCGCAGCGCGGGGCTGGGCTGCGCTTCCTGATCAATACCACCGACGCACCCGGCCTCGCCGGCCTGCCGTGGGAATTCCTCTACGATCCGCGCTACGAGGACTTCGTCTTCTCCGACCGGATGAAGCCGGTGGTGCGCTGGCTCGATCTGGACCAGCCCATGCCGACGCTCGCGGTCAAGCCGCCGCTACGTCTGCTGATCGCCATCGCCGCACCAGAGGGTCATGTGGAACTCGCGGTGGGCGACGAATTGCGTCAGCTCGACCGATCGCTCGCAACCCTGGCCGATGCCGGCCTGGTGCGCACCCGGCAGGTCGATCACGTCACGCTGGAACGCCTCGATCAGGCCCTGGTCGACGAGCGGCCCCACGTGCTCCACTTCATCGGTCACGGCGACTTCCACGGCGAGGATGGCGTCATCATGCTCGAAGCCGAAGGTGCGCCGGGCGAGGTCGACCCGGTCACCGGCCGGCGCCTGGCAACGCTGTTGCGCACCCACCTTGGCTCGCTGCGCCTGGTGTTCCTCAACAGCTGCCTCGGGGCCTCCGTGTCCCGCCGCGCCCCCTTCGGTGGTGTCGCGCAGAACCTGATCCGGCGTGGCGTGCCCGCGGTCATCGCGATGCAGTTCCCGATTCCCGACCAGGTCGCGATTGCGCTGGCCCGCCATTTCTACCGCTATCTCGCCGCGGGCCTGCCCGTGGATGCCGCGCTGACCGCCGCGCGCGCCTTCCTCTACGCCAAGGGCCACGCCGTCGAATGGGGCGCGCCGGCCCTGCACATGCGCACCCCCGACGGGCGCCTGTTCGACTTCTCCGGCGCCGGCACTAGCCCGCTGGCTCCGGTTCCTCCGAGGATGAAGGTGGAGCCGGTCCTCGAGGCGGAGCTTAGCGATCCGTTCTTGCCCCCGCGCCTACCGTCCGACGCGACCGCCGAGCCGTCTCCGGCCATGGTGGGGCATACCGGGCGGGCCCCGGCCGTCGGTGGCTCCCCTAAGCCATCGAGCACCCCCCGTATCGGCCTCGTGACCTTGGTCGCCGCGGTCGCGGTCGGGGTCGGAATACTGGGGGTATTCTTTCTCGGCGAGCCGGGAGGCGATCCGGAAGCGCCGATCGATCGTCCGCCGGCCGCGGCCAACGGCGCACCACCGCCTATGGTCGAGCCCGGGGTCCCGCCGCCCGCGGCACCATCCGAATCCGAGCAACTGACGGCCGCCTATCACGACGCGATCGAGCTCTTAGCCACGGACGAGCCTCGAGCCGCGCTCGAACGCCTGGAGGCTCACGGCATCCCCGCCGTCGAAGTCACCGCCGGCGTCCCGCAGGACCTGCGGATGCACCTTTCGGATCTGCTGCAGAACGCAGCCGTCACCGCGGCGGCCCAACTCGACCGCCCCTTGTTCGACCGCCTCACCACCGCGATGCTGGGCGCCGAGCCCGACCCGGAACTGCGCCAGAACATGGCGGCAGATTTCGACCGCATCTACGAGATGCTCTCAGAACCCCTTACCGCCGCCCCGGAGCCGCCCACGCCGGCGCCCGCCGAACCCGAGCCGCTTGAGCCGATCGAACCCTCGGTGCCAGCCGAGCCCCTGCCAATGGAGCCCGCCGAACCCGCCGAACCCGCCGAACCCGCCGAACCCGCCGAACCCGCCGAACCCGCCGAACCCGCCGAACCCGCCGAACCCGCCGAACCCGCCGAACCAGCACCGATCGAGCCCGCACCAGTCGAGCCCATCCGGCCGACGCTACCGGTCGAACCGCCCGTGCCGCTCGAGCCGTTCCCGCCACCTCGGCCCGGGGTGCCGGAAATCCCACCGCCTGCACCGGCACCCGAACCGGAACCTATCCCGCGCAATGGCGCTCCGACCCCGCTCGAGGAGGTGGTCTACACCGTCCGGCCGGGCGACACCCTGTGGACCATCGCTGCCCGCCACTATGGCGACCCGCTGCTGTGGCCGGTCATCCATCAGGCCAACCGCGCCGTCGTGCCCAACCCTCGATACATCCGCCCCGGCCAGCGACTTGTCCTGCCCGCGCTGCCGCCAGAGCACGCCGAACCCGGTCGAACGCTTCGCGTCCTCCCCGGCGACAGCCTGTGGCGTATCGCAGCCCGGGTCTACGGTGATCCCATGATGTGGCCTGAAATCCACACCGCCAACGCCGCCAGCATCCCCGATCCGGACCGGATCCATCCCGGCCAGATTCTGCTGCTGCCGCGCTGAACGCGCCACGCAACGTCGTGCCACCGATCTGCCGCCGCTTTCAGAAGTCCGTGCCTCAGCCGCCCAGTGTCTGGTCGAGCATTCCGGAGAGGGTCTTCAGTTGTTTTACGGCCTTATCGCTGTCGACACTGTGCATGCGGATCAACCAGCGCACCGCGAGGCGGTCAAACTCGGCCCAGGAGAATTCGCGTCCTGTGTCGCCTCGTCGCGCCTTCATGAAGGGGCGCAGGTGCGTCCAGAAAAAGCGCGCCGTGCCGCCGTAGAGCGAAAACCAAATTCCCTCGTCATAGATTCCGAGGCGGATGCCGAGTGCGATCTCGGTCCATTCGTCCAGAAGGAACTCGATCCGGGTGCTTTCCTCAGGCGTCAGCGTGCCAATCGCATCGGGTCCGACCAGATGGCCGGCATCGATGATCGCCATGACCGCAGCAATCGCATCGGTGGTCTGCGCGTCACGATAGCGGGCCATGCGTGCGACGGTATCGCGCCGGCGCGCATGGCGTAGCACGCTGCACCAAATCGCAAAAGCGATGGCCGCCAGCAGCACGACCCCGAGGACAATGCCTATCCATGCGTCCACACCGTGCATTGCAGAGCCCACTCCCTCTTGCCGCACCGCGTTGCGCTGATCATGCGGCAGGCCTTTCATCGCTTAAGCATAGCTGCATCGAAAGACAACTCAAGCGGCGCGGAGGGGGGTGGGGAGCGCTGCGGCGCGACAAGCGCGTTCGATGTGGGCGGTGCCGGAGCGCCAGCCGCGCGACGGTCTCCTGATGGCCCGCAAGCCGCTGGCATGCAGGGCTACGGCTAGTCCTCGCCGAGCCGACCACGTGCGTTCACGCATGGGCACGAGGGGCGGTCACTTTCGTGACGTCTTTTCAATTTCTCAGTCGCTTTTAACATGTCGCAAAACGAAATGGCTAGCCAAGCACCTGAAGACTGATCGCGGCCAACACGAGATAGCGGCCGGCCTTGGCGATGGTGACGATGAGGACAAAGCTCCACAGGGGTTCGCGCATGATGCCGGCAACCGCGGTCAGCGGATCGCCGATGACCGGCACCCAGCTCAGGAGCAGCGACCATCGACCGTAACGGTGGTACTTCGCCTGGGCCTTATCGAGT
>JAUVVG010000025.1 GCA_030604735.1 Azoarcus sp. | reverse complement strand
GGGCGACAACGTGTCGATCACGGTGAAGCTGATCGCGCCGATCGCGATGGAAGAAGGTCTGCGTTTCGCGATCCGCGAAGGCGGTCGTACCGTCGGCGCCGGTGTCGTCGCCAAAGTCATCGAGTAACATCAGTGAAGGTCCGGCGCCAGGTGGCGCCGGATGTCCAGCTCTTTAGGAACTGTCATCATGCAAAACCAGAAAATCCGGATTCGTCTCAAGGCATTCGACTACCGTCTGATCGATCAGTCGGCACTTGAAATCGTCGATACCGCGAAGCGGACCGGCGCCGTCGTCCGCGGTCCGGTGCCGTTGCCGACGCGCAAGGAGCGTTTCGACATTCTGCGCTCACCGCACGTCAACAAGGCCTCCCGCGACCAGTTCGAGATCCGCACCCATCAGCGCCTGATGGACATCATTGATCCGACCGACAAGACGGTCGATGCGCTGATGAAGCTCGATCTTCCCGCTGGCGTTGACGTCGAGATCAAGCTCCAGTAATTCACGCAGGGCTTGCGCAGTTCTCAAAAAGGCCGGTATAATCCGGCCTTTCCGCTTTTTGGCGGAAATTGTATTTTTCATAGGCCCCGGTCAATCGTAACCGGGAATCAGGAGAAGAAAATGAGTCTAGGCCTTGTCGGGCGCAAGGTTGGTATGACTCGCATTTTTGCCGAAGATGGTCGTTCCATCCCGGTGACTGTGCTTGACGTATCCAACAATCGTGTGACCCAGCTCAAGACGCCTGAAGCAGACGGTTATTCCGCTGTTCAGGTGACTTTCGGCAAGCGTCGTGCAAGTCGGGTGAGTAAGCCCCTTGCAGGGCACTGCGCCAAGGCCGGCGTCGAAGCCGGTCACATGCTCAAGGAATTCACAGTCGATGCGGTCAAGTTGTCCGAGCTGAAAGCGGGCGACGTGATCGGTGTCGATCTATTTACCGTCGGAGAGAAGGTCGATGTGACCGGAACCACGATCGGTAAAGGTTTTTCCGGTTCGATCAAACGTCACCATTTCTCGTCGAACCGTGCCTCCCACGGTAACTCGATTTCGCACAATGCGCCCGGTTCCATCGGTATGGCGCAGGATCCGGGTCGGGTTTTTCCGGGTAAGCGGATGGCGGGTCAGCTCGGTGCGGTCACGCGTACCACGCAGGGTCTCGAGGTCGTGAAGGTCGATCTCGAGCGTCAACTGTTGCTGGTCAAGGGTGCGGTCCCCGGTTCCCGCGGCGGCGATGTGTTCATTCGTCCTGCGGTCAAGGCCGGTAGCTGAGCGAGGAAGTAATGGAACTTAAACTCCTGAACGAACAAGGTCAGCAGGCTTCGACGCTAGAGGCGTCCGACGCGCTGTTCGGCCGCGACTTCAACGAGGCGCTGATTCACCAGGTCGTCGTCGCCTACATGGCGAATGCACGCTCCGGCAATCGCGCCCAGAAGGGTCGCTCCGAGATCGCCAAGTCCACCCGCAAGCCTTGGAAGCAGAAGGGTACCGGTCGCGCACGCGCTGGTATGGCTTCGAGCCCGATCTGGCGTGGAGGTGGTCGGATTTTCCCGAACAAGCCTGACGAGAATTTCTCCCAGAAGGTCAATCGCAAGATGTACCGTGCTGGCGTGGCTGCGATCCTGTCGCAGTTGGCCCGCGAAGATCGTCTGGCGATCGTCGAGGACTTCAACGTCGAGGCGCCGAAGACGCGTCTGCTGGCCGAGAAGCTGAAGGGTATGGGGCTTGACTCCGTGCTGGTCATTACCGATCAGTTCGACGAAAACCTGTTTTTGTCCTCGCGCAACCTGCACAAGGTGCTGGTGCTCGAAGTCGCTGAAACCGACCCGGTTTCGCTGGTGAACTATCCGAAGGTACTGGTTACCAAGGGTGCGCTGGCCAAGATGGAGGAGGCCTGGCAATGAGCGGATTTAGCCAAGAGCGTCTGATGCAGGTGCTGCTCGCGCCCCAGATCTCCGAAAAGGCGACTTTTATCGCCGACAAGAACGAGCAGGTGGTTTTCAAGGTGGATAGCGCTGCGACCAAGCCGGAAGTGAAGGCTGCGGTCGAGTTGCTGTTCAAGGTCGAGGTCGAATCGGTTCAGATCGCCAACGTCAAGGGCAAGGTCAAGCGATTCGGCAAGATCACCGGCCGCCGCAAGGGTTGGAAGAAGGCATTTGTTTGCCTGAAGCCGGGCCAGGAAATCAACTTCGCGGCCGGGGAGTAAGAATTATGGCATTGGTAAAATTGAAGCCGACCTCCGCTGGCCGTCGCTCGATGGTCAAGGTGGTCAATAGCGATCTTTACAAGGGTCGCCCGTACGCACCGTTGATCGAGAAGCAGTCGCGCAATGGGGGTCGTAACAACAACGGCCATATCACCGTGCGTCACAAGGGCGGTGGTCATAAGCAGCACTACCGCGTCGTCGATTTCCGTCGTATCAAGGACGGCATCGTCGGTCGTGTGGAACGCATCGAATACGATCCGAACCGCTCGGCAAACATCGCGTTGGTTTGCTACGCCGACGGCGAGCGTGCTTACATCATCGCGACCAAGGGCATGGAAATCGGTCAACAGGTCGTGAGTGGTTCCGAGGCGCCGATCAAGGCCGGCAACACGCTCCCGATTCGCAATATTCCGGTTGGTAGCACCATCCATTGTGTCGAGTTGATGCCTGGCAAGGGTGCGCAGATCGCGCGTTCGGCGGGCACCTCGGTGCAGTTGCTGGCGCGTGAAGGCGCTTACGCGCAGATTCGTTTGCGTTCCGGCGAAGTCCGCAAGGTGCACGTCGAATGTCGGGCAACCATCGGCGAAGTTGGTAATGGCGAGCATGCCCTGCGCAAGATCGGCAAGGCCGGTGCGAATCGCTGGCGCGGCATTCGTCCTACCGTTCGCGGTGTGGCGATGAACCCGGTCGATCACCCTCATGGTGGTGGCGAGGGTCGTACCGGTGAAGGTGGTGTGCCGCGCAGCCCGTGGGGCCAGCCTGCCAAGGGCTACCGGACCCGTAGCAACAAGCGCACCGACAAGATGATCGTGCAGCGTCGGCACAAGCGATAAGAGGTGAGTAATGGCTCGTTCTATTAAAAAAGGCCCGTTCGTCGACGCTCACCTTCTCAAGAAGGTCGATGCCGCTCGTACGAGCAATGACAAGCGTCCGATCAAGACCTGGTCGCGTCGTTCCACCGTTTTGCCCGACTTCGTCGGCCTGACGATTGCGGTGCATAACGGTCGCCAGCATGTTCCGGTGTTCATCTCCGAGAACATGGTCGGCCACAAACTCGGTGAATTCGCGCTCACGCGGACCTTCAAGGGTCATGCCGCGAGCAAGAAGGCGAAGAGATAAGGAGTCAACATGGAAACCAGAGCGATTCTCCGTGGTGTTCGCCTGTCTGCCCAGAAGGGGCGGCTGGTTGCGGACCAGGTGCGGGGCAAGCCGGTTGATCAGGCGCTCAACATTCTCGCCTTCTCTCCGAAGAAGGGCGCGCAGATCATCCGCAAGGTAGTGGAGTCGGCGATTGCCAATGCCGAACATAACGATGGCGCTGACATCGACACCCTCAAGGTGAAGACCATCAGTGTCGAGGAAGGTATGACGCTGAAGCGCTTCACCGCGCGTGCCAAGGGGCGCGGCAATCGCATCCTGAAGCAGACCTGCCATATCTTTGTGACCGTCGGGGAATAAGGAGTACATATGGGTCAGAAAATTCATCCGACCGGATTTCGCCTCGCGGTCACGCGTGACTGGACTTCGCGTTGGTTCGCCTCTAGCGGCGAATACGCCACGATGCTTCACGAGGATCTCAAGGTCAGAGCGTTCCTGAAAAAGCGCCTTGCACATGCATCGGTGGGTCGTGTCACGATCGAACGTCCGGCCAAGAATGCGCGTATCACGCTGTTCAGTGCGCGTCCTGGTGTGGTCATCGGCAAGAAGGGTGAAGACATCGAGGCGCTCAAGCGTGAACTCCAGAAGATCATGGGCGTGCCGGTGCACGTCAATATCGAGGAAGTGCGCAAGCCCGAGATCGACGCGCAACTGATTGCTGATTCGATCGCCCAGCAACTCGAGAAGCGGATCATGTTCCGCCGGGCGATGAAGCGTGCGATGCAGAACGCAATGCGTCTTGGTGCCCAGGGCATCAAGATCATGAGTGCCGGGCGTCTGAACGGTGCCGAGATCGCGCGTACCGAGTGGTATCGCGAAGGGCGTGTGCCGCTGCATACGCTGCGTGCCGATATCGATTACGGCGTGTCCGAGGCCAAGACGACCTACGGCATCATCGGGATCAAGGTATGGGTCTACAAGGGCGACATGCTGGGCCGAAACGAAAAGCCGGTCGTTGCGGAAGCCGAGCCGGAAGCCCGTCGGGGTCGTCGTGGCGCGCCGCGTAACGACGCTGGTGAAGGACGCCCCGGCCGTCGTGGTGGCCGTCGTGCTGGAAGCGATGGTCAGGGTCGGCAGGCAGAAGAAGAAAGCAGGAGTGAATGATGCTGCAGCCGTCGAGAAGAAAGTATCGTAAGGAGCAAAAGGGCCGTAACACCGGCGTGGCAACGCGCGGTGCCAAGGTCAGCTTCGGAGAGTTCGGCCTGAAAGCGGTCGGTCGTGGTCGTTTGACCGCGCGCCAGATCGAGTCGGCGCGACGTGCGATGACGCGTCACATCAAGCGCGGCGGTCGTATCTGGATTCGCGTATTCCCGGACAAGCCGATCTCCAAGAAGCCTGCCGAAGTCCGTATGGGTAACGGTAAGGGGAATCCGGAGTATTGGGTTGCCGAGATTCAGCCCGGCAAGGTTTTGTATGAAATGGATGGCGTGACCGAGACGCTCGCACGTGAGGCATTCCGGCTGGCAGCAGCCAAGCTTCCGTTCGAGACCGTGTTCGTGTTGCGTCACTTGGGGTAATCATGAAAGCGAGTGAACTCCGCGCGAAGAGCGCTGGCGAATTGAACACAGAGTTGCTCGAGTTGCTGAAGGCCCAGTTTTCGCTGCGCATGCAGCTGGCGACTCAGCAGTTGAACAACACGAGCCAACTCGGGAAGGTGCGTCGTGACATCGCGCGCGTGCGTACTCTCCTGCGTGAAAAGGCGGGACAATGATGGCTGAAGAGACTCAAAAGGTTCGCCGCGCGCTCGTCGGGCGTGTCGTGAGCGACAAGATGCAGAACACGGTCACGGTGCTGGTCGAGCGCAAGGTCAAGCACGAGCTTTACGGCAAGGTCATGACCAAGAGCGCCAAGTATCATGCTCATGTCGAAGATGGCCAGGCTGGTGCTGGTGATCTGGTCGAGATCGAAGAGTGTCGTCCGATTTCGAAGACCAAATCCTGGCGTGTTTCGCAGGTTCTGGAGAAGGCCCGGATCATCTGATCCGCGTTGTATTCACAGGTGGCAAAAAACAGCTTGGCAATAACTTTGCCAAGCTGTTATAATTTTCGTCTTTGCTTTTAGCTCATTTCGAGCGCCCTACCCCTACGGGTTCCAAGACTGACCGCTGTGGCGGGGTAAGTTGGAGATAAATTCATGATTCAAATGCAGTCCATGCTGGACGTGGCCGACAATTCCGGCGCGCGTTCGGTGATGTGCATCAAGGTGCTTGGTGGCTCGAAGCGGCGCTATGCCGCGATCGGCGACGTCATCAAGGTCACCATCAAGGATGCTGCGCCGCGTGGGCGCGTCAAGAAGGGTGATGTCTATAACGCCGTGGTGGTTCGTACCGCCAAGGGCGTGCGTCGTCCTGACGGTGCGCTTATCAAGTTCGATGGCAATGCCGCGGTTTTGCTGAACAACAAGCTCGAGCCGATTGGCACTCGTATCTTCGGACCGGTTACGCGCGAGCTGCGTAACGAGAAGTTCATGAAGATCGTCTCGCTCGCGCCAGAAGTGCTCTGAGGAGTGATCGGTATGAACAAGATCCGTAAAGGTGATGAAGTCACGATTCTTGCCGGCAAGGACAAGGGTCGTCGGGGTACCGTTTTGCGTCGTGTGGATGCGGAGCGCCTGGTGGTTGAAGGTGTCAATCGCGTCAAGAAGCATGTGCGCCCCAACCCGATGAAGGGTGAGGTCGGCGGTATCGTCGAAAAGGAGATGCCGATCCATGTCTCGAACGTGGCGCTCTTCAATCCCGCCTCCCAGAAGGGTGATCGTGTGGGTATCAAGGAGCTTGAGGACGGGCGCAAGGTGCGCTTCTTCAAGTCGAACGGCGAACTTGTGGACGCCTAAGGAGTGACGATGGCGCGCTTACAGCAGTATTACAAGGAAACGGTTGCGCCGGAACTGCTCAAGCAGTTCGGGTACAAGTCCGTAATGGAAGTGCCTCGTATCACCAAGATCACCCTCAACATGGGTGTCGGTGAGGCGGTTGGCGACAAGAAGATTCTCGAGCATGCGGTCGGTGACATGACCAAGATCGCCGGGCAAAAGCCCGTCGTGACCAAGGCTCGCAAATCGATCGCCGGCTTCAAGAGTCGCGATGGCTATCCGATCGGGTGCATGGTGACCCTGCGCGGTCCGCGCATGTTCGAGTTCCTGGATCGTCTGGTGTCGGTTGCGATGCCGCGTATCCGTGACTTCCGTGGTGTGTCGGGCAAGGCCTTCGATGGTCGCGGCAACTACAACATCGGCGTGAAAGAGCAGATCATTTTCCCGGAGATCGAGTATGACAAGATCGACGCGCTGCGCGGGATGAATATCTCCATCACGACGACTGCCAAAACCGACGAAGAAGCTAAGGCGCTGCTCGCAGCGTTCAAGTTCCCGTTCAAGAATTGAGGGTGATATGGCGAAACTTGCTCTGATCAATCGTGAGGACAAGCGCAAGAAGCTGGTGGCCAAGTTTGCCGCCAAGCGTGCAGCGCTGATCGCTCAGATTAACGACGCGAAGCTTTCCGAGGAAGAGCGCATGGCTGCTCGTCTGAAGCTTCAGCAACTTCCTCGCAATGCGAGCCCGGTGCGTGAGCGCAATCGTTGCGCGCTGACCGGTCGGCCGCGTGGCGTGTTCCGTAAGTTCGGTCTGTGCCGTAACAAGCTCCGGGATCTGGTGTTCCGTGGCGAAGTGCCGGGCGTGACCAAGGCGAGCTGGTAAGGAGAGTATGAAATGAGTATGTCCGATCCTATCGCCGACATGTTGACCCGCATCCGGAACGGCCAGCAGGCGCAAAAGCTGAATGTCTGCATGCCGAGTTCGAAGCTGAAGGTCGCTATCGCCAAGGTATTGCAGGACGAGGGTTACATCGACGGTTTCAGTGTCCGTGAGAACGGCGCCAAGCCGGAACTGGATATCGCGCTCAAGTATTACGCGGGTCGTCCGGTGATCGAGCGCATCGAGCGTGTGTCCCGTCCCGGCTTGCGCATCTACAAGGGAAGCGAGAAGCTGCCCAAGGTGCTCAACGGCCTGGGTGTCGCCATCGTCTCGACGCCGCGCGGTGTGATGACCGATCGTGCCGCACGCGCTGGTCGCGTCGGCGGCGAAGTCATCTGCTACGTGGCATAAGGGGGTCTCATGTCTCGAGTGGCAAAAAATCCGGTCGTCGTGCCGGCAGGCGTCGATGTGAAGATCGGCGCAGTTGAGATTACGGTCAAGGGTCCGTTGGGCGAGCTGACTCAGCGCGTTTCGGGTGGGGTCAGCATCGAGCGCGAAGGTGATGCGCTGGTATGCAAGGCTGATGAAGGCGTGGCGAATTCGCGTGCGATGTCGGGAACGGTGCGCGCCCTGGTGAATAATATGGTCACCGGCGTTTCCAAGGGCTTCGAGCGTAAGCTCAACCTGGTCGGTGTGGGTTATCGCGCCCAGGCGCAGGGCGACAAGCTGAACCTGACGCTCGGCTTTTCGCATCCTGTCGTGCATCAGATGCCGGCAGGCGTGAAAGTCGAAACCCCGACTCAGACCGAGATCTTGATCAAGGGTATCGATAAGCAGCAGGTCGGCCAAGTTGCGGCCGAAGTGCGGGCGTACCGCCAGCCTGAGCCCTACAAGGGTAAGGGCGTCCGTTATTCGGACGAAGTGGTGGTGCTCAAGGAAACCAAGAAGAAGTAAGGGCGGTTCGTCATGAACAAAAAACAAGTTCGCCTGCGTCGTGCTCGCAAAACCCGAGCCAAGATCGCAGAACTGAAAGCGGTGCGCCTGACTGTGTTCCGTTCCAACTCACACATCTACGCACAGGTGATCTCGGGTTGCCGTTCGCGTGTGCTGGCTTCGGCGTCCACCGTGGAGCCCGACGTCCGTTCGCAGGTCAAGCATGGTGGCAACACCGCAGCTGCCGAGTTGGTTGGCAAGCTGATCGCCGAGCGTGCCAAGGCCGCCGGAATCGAAAGCGTGTCTTTCGATCGTGCAGGTTTCCTTTACCACGGCCGCGTCAAGGCGCTGGCTGATGCCGCCCGCGAAGGCGGCCTCAAGTTCTGAGCGAGGATTTGTATGGCTAAGCAACAAAGCAACAAGCGTGCGCCAGCCGCGGATGAGCGTGATGACGGCCTTCGCGAGAAGATGGTTGCGATCAACCGCGTGACCAAGGTGGTCAAGGGGGGTCGTATCCTCGGCTTCGCAGCGCTGACGGTGGTGGGTGATGGTGACGGCGGTATCGGCATGGGCAAGGGCAAGTCGCGCGAAGTGCCGGTAGCGGTGCAGAAGGCGATGGACGAAGCCAAGCGCAAGCTGACAAAGGTTTCGCTTCGCAACGGTACATTGCAGCACACGGTGATCGGTCATCACGGTGCATCACGTGTATTGATGCAGCCGGCGCCCAGCGGTACCGGCATCATCGCCGGTGGCCCGATGCGTGCCGTGTTCGAAGTGATGGGTGTGACCGACGTGATCTGCAAGTGCATCGGGTCAACCAATCCGTACAACGTCGTGCGCGCAACGATCAATGGTCTGCTCGCGATCAGCACGCCCGCCGAGATTGCTGCCAAGCGCGGCAAGACCGTCGAAGAGATTCTGGGGTAAGTCATGTCCGAGAAGAAGATCAAGGTCACGCTCGTGAAGAGTGTGATCGGTACCAAGCAATCTCACCGTGCGACCGTTCGCGGTCTCGGTCTGCGCAAGCTCAACCATTCGGTCGAGCTTGTCGATACGCCGGAAGTGCGCGGGATGATCAACAAGGTCTCGTACCTTGTGAAGAGCGAGGGCTGAGATGAAACTGAATACAATCAAGCCGGCAGAAGGCGCCAAGAAGGCGGCGCGTCGCGTCGGTCGTGGCATGGGTAGCGGCCTTGGCAAGACCTGCGGTCGCGGTCACAAGGGTCAGAAGTCGCGTGCCGGTGGGTTCCACAAGGTCGGTTTCGAAGGCGGTCAGATGCCTTTGCAGCGGCGCCTTCCCAAGCGTGGCTTCGTGTCCATGACTGCCGGGCAAAACGCCGAGGTACGTCTGGCCGAACTCGATCGTCTGCCTATCGACGAGATCGACCTGCTTGCTTTGGTCCAGGCTGGCATCGTTCCCGCCGGTACCCAGTCCGCGAAGGTCATCCTGTCGGGCTCGGTTAGCCGCAAACTGACTTTGCGTGGAATTGGTGCGACCAAGGGCGCGCTGGCTGCCATCGAGGCAGCGGGCGGTTCCGTGGTAACGGCCTGATCAAGGAATCGACCGTGGCAAAATCTGCAGCCGCGTTGGGGAGCACCGGTCGTTTCGGGGACCTGAAGAAGCGGATTCTCTTCGTCCTTGGTGCGTTGATCGTTTATCGCATCGGAGCCCACATTCCGGTGCCCGGCATCGATCCGGAACGACTCGCGGAGCTGTTCCAGTCGCAAGCTGGTGGCATCCTCGGTGTCTTCAACCTGTTCTCGGGCGGAGCGTTGTCGCGCTTCACCATCTTTGCGCTCGGGATCATGCCTTATATCTCGGCGTCGATCATCATGCAGTTGATGACGGTGGCGGTGCCGGCTCTCGAGCAACTCAAGAAAGAGGGTGAGGCAGGACGGCGCAAGATCACGCAGTACACGCGCTACGGCACACTGGTTCTAGCGCTGGCTCAGGCTATCGGCATCTCGATCGCGCTGGAGTCGCAGCCTGGTCTGGTGCTGGATCCGGGGCTGATGTTCCGCTTCGTCACCGTGGCGACGCTGGTCACCGGCACGATGTTCCTGATGTGGCTGGGCGAACAAATCACCGAGCGCGGCATCGGAAACGGTATTTCTCTGATCATCTTCGCGGGTATCGTGGCGGGTCTGCCCAGCGCGATCGGTGGGCTGTTCGAGCTGGTGAGAACCGGTGCGATGCATCCCTTCACCGCACTCGTGATCTGCGTCCTGGTTGTCGTCGTGACCGCCTTCGTGGTCTTCGTCGAGCGGGGGCAGCGCAAGATCCTGGTGAACTATGCCAAGCGTCAGGTCGGTAACAAGATCTATGGTGGTCAAAGTTCTCACCTGCCGCTGAAGTTGAACATGGCGGGGGTGATTCCTCCGATCTTCGCGTCGAGCATCATTCTGTTTCCGGCGACGCTGGGGCAGTGGTTCGGTGCGCGTGACGGCATGACCTGGTTGCGCGACATCTCATCGACGCTTGCGCCGGGACAGCCGATCTACGTGATGTTGTATGCGGCTGCGATCGTGTTCTTCTGCTTCTTCTACACCGCGCTGGTGTTCAATGCGAAGGACACGGCTGATAACTTGAAGAAGAGTGGTGCGTTCGTTCCCGGTATTCGTCCGGGCGATCAAACCGCACGCTACATCGACAAGATCCTGACCCGGCTCACGCTGGTCGGCGCGGTCTATATCACGCTGGTCTGTCTGTTGCCCGAATTTCTGATCCTGCGCTGGAACGTGCCGTTCTACTTCGGCGGGACCTCGCTGCTGATCATCGTGGTCGTGACGATGGACTTCATGAACCAGGTCCAGTCGCACGTGATGTCTCACCAATACGAGAGTCTGCTGAAGAAGGCCAACTTCAAGGGCTCCGGACTTCCGACCAGGTGAGAACATGGCGAAGGAAGACGTAATCGAAATGCAAGGTGAGGTTGTAGAGAACCTTCCCAATGCAACGTTTCGGGTAAAGCTGGAAAACGGCCATATCGTTCTCGGCTATATCTCGGGAAAAATGCGGATGCACTATATCCGCATCCTTCCCGGTGACAAGGTCACTGTGCAACTCACGCCTTACGACCTGACCAAGGCCCGGATCGTATTCCGGACTAAGTAATCAAGAAACAGGAGCAGCAAAATGAGAGTCCAGGCATCGGTGAAGCGGCTGTGCCGTCATTGCAAGATCATTCGCCGCAAAGGCGTGGTTCGTGTGATCTGCACGGATCCGCGTCACAAGCAGCGCCAGGGTTGATATCCTGGTCTGTTCAGATTAAAATTTAATGTTTCGCTTTTTGGGGTAAACGAATGGCCCGTATTGCAGGGGTAAACATTCCCAATCACAAGCATGCCGAGATCGCGCTGACTGCCATCTTTGGAATCGGGCGCACGCGTGCACGTCAAATTTGCGATGCATCCGGTGTCGCGCGCTCGGTCAAGATGAAAGACTTGACCGAGTCGGACATGGACCGGTTGCGTGAAGAGGTCGGCAAGTTCATCGTCGAAGGCGACCTGCGTCGCGAAGTGACGATGAACATCAAGCGCCTGATGGATCTGGGTTGCTATCGCGGCTTCCGTCACCGTCGCGGTCTGCCGTTGCGTGGTCAGCGTACGCGTACCAATGCCCGTACTCGCAAGGGTCCGCGCAAGGCGATCGCCGGCAAGAAGAAGTGATAGGGGTTAAATAATGGCTAAGACAGCTGCGAAAGTTCGCAAGAAGGTTAAGAAGAACGTTGCCGAGGGCATTGCCCACGTGCATGCGAGCTTCAACAACACCATCATCACAATCACCGATCGCCAGGGCAATGCGCTGTCGTGGGCTACCTCGGGCGGGGCCGGTTTCAAGGGTTCACGCAAGAGCACCCCGTTCGCCGCACAGGTCGCTGCAGAAGCCGCCGGCAAGGTGGCCCAGGAGTGCGGTATCAAGAATCTCGAGGTTCGGATCAAGGGCCCCGGCCCGGGTCGCGAGTCCGCAGTGCGTGCGCTCAATGCGCTCGGCATCAAGATTTCGAGCATCACCGATATCACGCCGATCCCGCATAACGGGTGCCGTCCGCCCAAGAAGCGTCGTATCTGACAAGGAGTTGAATTGTGGCTCGTAATTTGGATCCCAAGTGCCGTCAGTGCCGTCGCGAAGGCGAGAAACTGTTTCTGAAAGGTGAGAAGTGCTTCACCGACAAGTGCGCGATCGAGCGTCGCTCCTATGCGCCTGGCCAGCACGGTCAGCGTTCAGGTCACCGTATGTCGGGCTATGGCGTTCAGCTTCGCGAGAAGCAGAAGATCCGCCGCCTGTACGGTGTCCTTGAAGGGCAGTTCCGTCGCGTCTACGCCGAAGCCGATCGCCGCAAGGGTCAGACCGGCGAGAATCTGCTGCAGCTGCTCGAAGGCCGTCTGGATTCTGTCGTGTACCGCATGGGTTTCGGTGCCTCGCGTGCTGAGTCTCGCCAGCTGGTCCGTCACAACGGCATCCTGGTGAATGGCAAGCGGGTCAATATCCCGTCTTACGTGGTCAAGCCGGGCGATGTGGTCGAATTGACCGAGCGTTCGCGTGGTCAGCTGCGTGTCAAGGCTGCGCTGGAAGCTGCGGTGTCGCGTGGTTTCCCCGAGTGGATCGATGTGGACTCGAAGGCTGGCAAGGGTGTGTTCAAGGCTTACCCGCAACGCGCCGAGCTGCCGCCGACGATCAACGAGAACCTGGTTGTGGAATTGTATTCCCGCTAACCGGTTCGTCTGAAGAATAGAGTCCCGAGGAACTGCTGATGCAAAGCAATTCGCTGCTGAAACCCCGCATCATCGACGTCCATAACGTTTCGCCGGTCCAGGCCCGCGTGACGATGGAGCCGTTCGAAAGAGGCTTCGGTCACACGCTAGGTAACGCGCTGCGGCGCATTCTGTTGTCGTCCTTGCCCGGCTGCGCGCCGACCGAGGTCAGCATCGAGGGTGTGCTTCACGAGTACTCGACCCTCGATGGTGTTCGCGAGGACATCGTCGATGTGTTGTTGAACCTCAAAGGCGTGGTGCTCAAGCTCCACAACCGTGCTGAAGCGACGCTCCGCCTGTCCAAGGCGGGTGATGGTGTCGTGACCGCTGCCGATATCGAGGTCGGTCACGACGTCGAGATCATCAATCCTGAACACGTGATCGCGCATCTCGCCCCAGGTGGCAAGATCGATATGGAGATCAAGGTCCAGGAAGGTCGCGGTTACGAGCCTTCGAATGTGCGGCCGGTCAACGAAGAGAACAAGAGCATCGGCCGCATCATGCTCGACGCATCGTTCAGTCCGGTTCGCCGTGTCAGCTACATGGTCGAGAGTGCCCGTGTGGAACAGCGTACCGACCTGGATCGTCTGGTGATCGACATCGAGACCAACGGTGCGGTCGATCCTGAAGAGGCGATTCGATACGCGGCGCGCGTGCTGATGGACCAGCTATCGGTCTTTGCCGATCTGGAGGGTACGGAACCCGCCACGGTCAAGTCGGACGAGCCTGAGCCGGATCCGGTTTTGCTGCGTCCGGTAGATGATCTGGAACTGACGGTGCGTTCGGCGAACTGCCTCAAGGCCGAGAACATCTACTACATCGGTGACCTGATTCAGCGCACTGAAACCGAACTGCTGAAGACCCCGAATCTTGGCCGTAAGTCGCTGAATGAAATCAAGGAAGTGTGGGCCACGCGTGGGTTGACGCTGGGAATGAAACTGGAAAACTGGCCGCCGGCCGGGCTCGAGAAGCTCGGTTGAGGCGCGTTGGTCAAGTGAGGTAATGAAATGCGTCACCGTCACGGTCTTCGCAAGCTGAATAGAACCAGCAGCCATCGTCAGGCGATGTTCCGCAACATGGCCAACTCGCTGCTGCGTCATGAAGTGATCAAGACAACCCTGCCGAAGGCGAAAGAACTTCGTCGCGTCGTCGAGCCGCTGATCACGTTGGGCAAGAAGCCCTCCGTGGCCAACCGCCGTCTGGCCTTCAACCGTCTTCGCGACCGCGAGATGGTGGTCAAGATTTTCGACGAGCTCGGCCCGCGCTTTGCTTCCCGTCCGGGTGGTTACTTGCGGATCCTGAAGTTCGGTTTCCGGAATGGCGACAATGCGCCTATGGCGCTGGTCGAGCTGATGGACCGTCCGGAAGAGGTCGAAGGCGCCGAGAGCGAGCAGGTCGCCGAGGCTAGCGCTGCGTAAGTGTTCGTGCATTGGAAAAGGGCCGACCCTGGTGTCGGCCTTTTTTACGCCTGTTTGTTTCTGGCGTAGCGGTCCGCACCTTTCAATCGCGCGGTCCGCCGGGTCCGCTGCGCCGCTTAGCTTCCGTCACGCCATCTATCCAGCGTACGGCGCTCGCGCTTGGTCGGACGGCGTCCGCCAAGCATGTCCTGTCGGCTCAGCAGGCGTTCGGCCTGGGCCTGTTCGCGCCGGCTCCGACTCTCAGGAGTTTCCTCGTACAGTGTTTGGGCAACGGCTGCGGAGCCACGCTGGGTCGATAGGGCGACAACCGTGACATCGATGGGTTGGTCATGTCTCGTGACGCTGATGAGTTCGCCGACTTTCGGCATTCGACTGGGCTTGATGCGCTCGCCAGCGATCCGGACATGGCCGGCTTCGATGGCTTGCTTGGCCAGGCTTCGCGTCTTGAAGAACCGCGCGGCCCATAACCACTTGTCGAGACGGCAATCGTTCGACTCCATCATCTGGCTGGACCCGGGCATGTCCAAGTTCGGGCGCTTCGCGTAAGATCGGACGTCATATTGATGATGTTAGCGCGTGAGCGAGTCTTGCGGAAGGTCTGGCGGTAATGGCAAATGTGCTGGTCACCGGGGGGGCGGGTTACATCGGTTCGCATACCTGCCTGGTGTTGCTCGAAGCTGGGCACGAGGTGGTCGTGCTCGACAATCTCGGCAATGGGAGCCGCGAGGCAATCCGCCGTGTCGAAACCTTGTGCGGTCGGAACGTCATGGACTTCTGCGTCGCTGATGTGTCGGATCGCAAGCGCGTCCAGGCACTTTTGATTGAGCATCGCATTGACTCTGTCATCCATTTCGCTGCGTTGAAGGCGGTCGGCGAGTCGGTCGAGAAGCCGCTGCTTTATTACGACAACAACGTCGCCGGCACCATCGCCCTGGTCGATGCGATGGCTTCGGCGGGTGTGCGTGATCTGGTGTTCAGTTCTTCCGCAACGGTTTACGGTGATCCCGAAAGTGTGCCAATCAAGGAAGATTTTCCGACTCGCGCGACCAACCCTTACGGTTGGTCGAAATGGATGACAGAGCGGATCTTATGCGATGCCGCGACGGCCGATCCGCGCTGGCGGTTTGCGCTGCTACGCTATTTCAATCCGGTCGGCGCGCATCCTAGCGGGCAGATCGGGGAGGACCCCCGAGGTATCCCGAACAACCTGATGCCTTTCGTCAGTCAGGTCGCGGTCGGCCGACGGGACGCGCTACAGGTGTTCGGTCAGGATTATCCTACGGTCGACGGCACCGGTGTTCGGGACTACATTCATGTGATGGATCTCGCCCGAGGACACCTGTGTGCCCTCGAGAGCATGGCATCACTGCCTTCGCCTGCCATCGTCAACCTGGGCACCGGACGTGGTTACAGTGTGCTGGAAGTGGTCGAGGCCTTCGAAACAGCGTCGGGGCGACCCGTCCCCTATCGCGTGGTCGGACGCCGACCCGGCGACATCGCTGCCTGCTGGGCCGATCCGACGCTGGCAGAACGTTTGCTCGGATGGAAAGCGGAGAAGGGCATCGCCGAGATGTGTGCCGACGCCTGGCGCTGGCAGTCACTCAACCCCGAGGGATATGTCGAGCGATGAAGGCGGCTCGGGATTATCGAAACCATCTCGCCATCGGCCTGTCTGTTCGCAGTGATCGATGCAGTAGAAAACAGGAGGCATCGTGGGCGATACGAGCACGCATGAGCAATTGAACGTCTTGGGCGGGCCATTGCTCGCCTGCAGCTATTCGCCGCTGACCGGCTTCTTTCGCACCGGGTGCTGCGAGACATCGCCCGAGGATCTCGGGCGGCACGTGATTTGCGTGAAGGTGACCGAGGCGTTTCTGGCATTCTCGCGGTCGCGTGGCAATGATCTGAGTACGCCGCGGCCCGAGTACCGATTTGCCGGACTCACTCCGGGCGACCGGTGGTGTCTCTGTGCTTTGAGGTGGCGTGAAGCCTATGAAGCCGGCGTCGCGCCCCCGGTGGTGCTGGCCGCGACACACAGTGCAGCGCTGGAGGTGGTCAGCCTGGATATGTTGCGCATGTATGCGCTAGACGCGTGAGGGCAACGACGAGCGTCGAGATGGGTTTGCGGTGGGAAAGGGCATCGAGCCGGCTCAATCCGACTTTACCAATGCCGCCTCACCCGGTTACGGTACTGGACATCGTGCGGCAAAACTTTTTGCATCGCTTCGAGGTGTCCGTTGAGGATTTCGTAGGCTTTCTGCAATACGTCGGGGCCGAGGTGGGGTAATTCGCTGGTGCGTGCGATCATCCTCGCCAGCGACATGATGGTACGTTTGCGCTGATCATCGTCGGAAGGGAGGTAGACGCCCATCTCCGCGATGAACAAGGTCTGGAGGAACCGGGCGCGACGTTCGACCCGTTGCAGGAAGCGCGATGCGGGATCGGCTGGGACGTCAGTCATCTTGGGGCTCCATTGTGCTCATGGTCGAGATTTTGCACCAAAGCGCCAGTCCATGGGGGCCATGCCCACGGCGCGAAACAGATCGCAACAACTGGTCCGGGCCCGTCTGTTGCAGTAAGCCCCCAATCGGCATCAGGAGTTCTGTGTTGCGAGCAAGGCCGGCGACCGCGCCACAGCATTTTCGGCGTCCAGACCCAGGACGCGGCGTAGGTAGCGGCCGGTGTGGCTGCCAGCATGGTCTGCCACGACCTCCGGGGTGCCGCAGCAAACCACGCGTCCGCCCTTGTCGCCACCTTCCGGTCCCATGTCGATCAGCCAGTCCGCCGTCTTTATCACATCCAGATTGTGTTCGATCACGACGATGGTGTTGCCATGGTCGCGCAAGCGCTTCAGCACGCCGAGCAGCAACTCGATGTCCTGAAAGTGCAGTCCGGTGGTCGGCTCGTCGAGTATGTACAGCGTCCGACCCGTGTCGCGTTTCGACAGTTCCAGCGCGAGCTTGACCCGTTGCGCTTCGCCTCCGGACAGGGTGGTCGCGCTCTGGCCGAGCCGGATGTAGCCGAGTCCGACATTGGTCAGGGTTTCGAGCTTGCGTGCAATCGCCGGCACTGCGTCGAAAAAGCCGAGGGCCTGCTCGACGGTCATCTCCAGCACCTCGAAGATGTTGCGACCCTTGTAGCGGACCTCCAGGGTTTCGCGGTTGTATCGCTTGCCATGGCATACGTCGCAAGGCACATACATGTCCGGCAGGAAATGCATTTCGACCTTGATCATCCCATCGCCCTGGCAGGCCTCGCAGCGGCCGCCCTTGACGTTGAAAGAGAAACGCCCCGGGGTGTAGCCCCGGGTGCGCGCGTCGGGCACGCCGGCGAAAAGCTCACGGATCGGTGCGAACAGGCCGGTGTAGGTGGCGGGATTCGATCGCGGGGTGCGCCCGATAGGAGACTGGTCCACGCTGATGACCTTGTCGAAGGCGTCGAGTCCTTCCACCGCACGGTACGGCGCCGGCTCGTGGTTGCTACGGTAAAGATGACCGGCGGCCACGGCATATAGGGTGTCGTTGATCAGAGTGGATTTGCCCGAACCGGAGACCCCGGTGATGCAGGTCAGCAAGCCACAGGGGATCTCGATCTCGACTTCGTCGAGATTGTTGCCGGAGCATCCCGACAGTTTGAGGGTGCGCGCGGGGTCCGCTTGCTTGCGTACCGCGGGGATCGCTATGCTTCTGCGGCCGGACAGATAGGCGCCGGTCAGCGAGGCTTCATCGGCGATGACCTCCTCGGCCGTCCCGCTCGCGACGACTTCGCCGCCATGCACACCGGCGCCGGGGCCCATGTCGACCACGTGGTCGGCCGAGCGGATGGCGTCCTCGTCGTGTTCAACCACGATCACCGTGTTGCCCAGGTCCCTGAGCTGACGCAGTGTCGCCAGCAGGCGGTCGTTGTCACGCTGATGCAGGCCGATCGATGGTTCGTCCAGGACGTACATCACCCCGGTCAGGCCCGAGCCGATCTGACTGGCGAGGCGGATACGCTGCGCCTCGCCGCCGGACAGCGTGTCAGCCGAGCGATCCAGCGACAGGTAGTCCAGGCCGACATTGATCAGGAAGCTCAGCCGGTTCGAGATCTCGCGAACGATCTTGTCGGCGATCAGGGCACGTTGCCCGGAAAGCGCCAGCGTGTCGAAGAAATGCTTGCACTCGCCTAGAGGCATCCGGCCGATCTGGTGCAAGGCCTTGTCGCCGATCAGGACATGGCGGGCTTCGCTGCGCAGGCGTGTTCCGCTGCAGGCCGGGCAGGGCTGGGTCGCACGGTACTTGGCGAGCTCCTCGCGGACCGCGATCGAGTCGGTTTCCCGATAACGTCTCTCCAGGTTGGCGATGATGCCCTCGAAGGGGTGTTCCTTGAGCACCATGCGTCCGTTATCCGACGGATAGCGGAAGGCGATCTTGTCCCGCCCCGATCCGTGCAGGATGACGTGGGTCAATTCCGGCGACAATTCCGAGAAAGGGGTGTCGATGTCGAAACCGAAGTGCTCGGCCAGACTGGATAGCATCTGGAAGTAGAACTGGTTGCGCCGGTCCCAGCCGCGGATCGCGCCGGCGGCCAGCGACAGTTCGGGATGGCCGACCACCCGCTCCGGGTCGAAGAACGCGACCTGCCCCAGTCCGTCGCACTTGGGGCAGGCACCGGCCGGATTGTTGAACGAGAACAGGCGCGGCTCGAGTTCGGCCAGCGCGTAACTGCAGATCGGACAGGCGAACCGCGCGGAAAAAAGATGCTCGACCTGTCCGTCCATCTCGAACGCGATCGCGCGACCGTCGGAATGCAGCAACGCGGTCTCGAATGATTCAGCGATGCGGCCACGCTGATCGGCGCGCACCTTGAGGCGGTCGATCACGATATCGACCGTGTGCCGCTTGCTCTTGGTCAGCGCGGGCAGGGTGTCGATCTCGAACACCTCGCCATCGACGCGCACCCGAACGAAGCCTTGCGCCCGCAACTCGGCGAACAAGTCGTGCTGCTCGCCCTTGCGGCTGGCCACGACCGGCGCCAGGATCATCAGTCGGGTGTCCTCCGGTAGTGCCAGCACATGGTCGACCATCTGGGAGATGGTCTGGGACTGCAAGGCTTGGTCGGGATGGTCCGGGCAGTGCGGCGTACCCGCTCGGGCATAGAGCAGGCGCAGGTAATCGTGGATCTCGGTGACCGTGCCGACGGTCGAGCGCGGATTGTGGCTGGTCGCCTTTTGTTCTATCGAGATCGCGGGCGAGAGCCCCTCGATCAGGTCTACATCGGGCTTTTCCATCAACTGCAGGAACTGGCGCGCGTAGGCTGACAGCGACTCGACATAGCGGCGCTGCCCTTCGGCGTAAAGCGTGTCGAACGCCAGCGAGGACTTGCCGGAACCGGAAAGCCCGGTAATCACGGTCAATTTGTTGCGCGGCAAGTCGAGGCTGATATTGCGCAAGTTGTGCGTCCGGGCGCCCCGGATGCGAATCTGTTCCATGGCTCGAGCAGGCTCTGGCTAACATGCAACTATACGAGAGAAAGTCGATTCGGGCCAAACCGAGTCGGTACCGGACAAACGCAGACTGTTAGAATCGCTGCTTTGTTTTCGTTGGCGCCACGATGTCACACCCCAAGCATGATTCGATGACCGCCGCCGAAAGGCGCGCCGGCGTGAGCCTGGCCGCCATTTTCGGATTGCGCATGCTCGGCCTGTTCCTGATTCTGCCGGTCTTCGCGGTCCATGCCCACACCATCCCCGGCGGGGACAACCTGACCCTGGTCGGCTTCGCCATCGGGGCCTACGGGCTGACCCAGGCTTTTCTGCAGATCGCGTTCGGGGCGGCGTCCGACCGTTTCGGTCGCAAGCCGGTCATCGTCGCCGGCCTGCTGGTCTTCGTCCTCGGTAGTGTCGTGGCCGCGCTCGCGGACAGCATACACATGATCATTGTCGGGCGCGTCCTGCAGGGCGCGGGGGCGATCTCGGCCGCGGTGACTGCGCTGGCGGCGGACCTCAGTCGTGACCAGCACCGCACCAAGGTGATGGCGATGATAGGCGCGAGCATCGGGCTGGTCTTCGCCTTCTCTATGGTCGCCGCGCCGCTGCTCTATGCCTGGATTGGCATGGACGGCATCTTCTGGCTGACGGCGGTGCTCGCCGCTGGTGCGATCTTTGTCGTGGTCAAGATCGTACCGGACGCCCCGCCGGTGCCCCGCCCGGTCGCGGGCAGCTTTGGTGATGTGCTTCGCGACGGGCAACTGATGCGGCTCAACTTCGGCGTCTTCGCGCTACACCTGATCCAGACCACCATGTGGGTGCTGGTGCCGGCCGCGCTGGTCGCAGGCGGCGGGCTGGCGCTGGTCGAGCATTGGAAGGTCTATCTGCCCGCGGTGCTGGTGTCGTTCGCGGTCATGGTGCCAGCCATCATCATCGCCGAGAAGCGCGACCGGATGAAATTTGTTTTCAATGCCGCTATCATAATGCTCGTACTGGTCCAGGTCGGCTTGTTGCTGTTCAGCGGCAGCCTGGTGGGTCTGGTGGTGTCGCTGACGTTGTTCTTCGTCGCGTTCAATGTGCTCGAAGCGACCCAGCCGTCGTGGATCTCCAAAATCGCACCGGCGGCGAACAAGGGAACGGCACTCGGTGTGTACAATACCCTGCAGTCGATCGGCCTGTTCATGGGCGGCATGCTGGGCGGTTTCCTGGCCCAGCGCTATGGTCCGCAGGCGGTCAATGCGGTGTGCGTGGTCATCGGCCTGATCTGGCTTGCGCTGGCAGCGACCATGCGCCCGCCCCCGCAGCGGATAGAAGCGGTCCGGCCGACAGGGCCGACAGCCTGACGCATCAACATGCGGCCGTGCGCGGCCGCACATCAACACAGGAGAACGGGATGGCATCCCTGAACAAAGTCATTCTGATCGGTAACCTCGGCGCCGATCCCGAAACCCGCTATGCGCCGTCCGGCGACGCGATCTGCAATCTCCGGATCGCGACCACCGAAACCTGGAAGGACAAGAGCAGCGGCGAGCGGCGCGAGGCGACCGAATGGCACCGGGTGGTGTTCTTCGGACGGATCGCCGAGATCGCAGCCCAGTATCTGCGCAAGGGCAGCCAGGTCTATATCGAGGGCCGCCTGCAGACCCGAAAGTGGCAGGACAAGGACGGCCAGGATCGGTACACGACCGAAATCCGCGGCGACGAGATGAAGATGCTCGGCAGCCGCCAGGGCATGGGCGGCGATGCGCCGATGGGACGGCAGGACTCGGGCTCGGGGGGCGGATACGACGCTCCGCAGCGTCCCGCACGGCCGGCCGCCCAGTCGTCTGATGCACCGTCGCGGGCGCCAGCGCAGGGGGGCGGATTCGGCGATTTCGACGACGATATCCCTTTTTAGGAATAACCGTCCGCTAGTGCAATGGTGCCTCCCCATTGAAGAGGGAGGTGCCCACCATCGGACGTCATACTTAAACTTCTTCAAGAGCGCAGTATTTCATTAGCGGGAACTAGGCGGCTGTCAGTGCCCGCTTCATTCGAATCAGCGCTTCGTCCAGCGTGGCATGCGGGCAGCCGAAGTTCAGTCTGACGAAGCCCGGCATGCCGAAGGCCTTGCCGTCGGACAGGCCGACCCCGGCCTCTTCGAAAAAGCGCGCGGGGTCGGTCAGTCCGGATTCGCGGCAGTCCAGCCAGGCCAGATAAGTGGCCTCCGGCGCGCTCATCCTGACCCCCGGCATGTCGGCGACCGCGTCGATCACCCGCAAACGACTGTTGCGCAGATAGGCCAGCAGGGCAAGTCGCCATGGCGTGCCGTCGCGGTAGGCAGCTTCCGCTGCCACCATTCCGAGCAGGTTGGCCTGCGGGATCAGTCCCCGCATCGCGTGTCGATAGCGTTGCCTCAGCTGCGGGTCCGGGATGACTGCGAACGCGCAGTAAAGCCCGGGGATGTTCCAGGTCTTGGACGGCGCCATCAACGTGATCGTGCGCGCCGCGACCGATTCGTCCAGCGCGGCGATCGGGATGTGGGGGTGGTCGACGTCCAGCGCGAGGCCACAGTGGATCTCGTCCGAGCAGATGATCAGGTCGTGTTTCTCCGCGAGCCCGGCCAGCCAGGACAGTTCGTCCCGGTCGAACACGCGGCCGGTCGGGTTGTGGGGGTTGCACAGCATCAGCAAGCGAGTCCGGGCGCTCATGGCCGCTTCGGTGGACTCCCTGTTCCACACCCACCGGCCGTTTTCCTCCACCAGCGGACGGCTCACCAGATGGCGGCCGTTGTTCGCCGGTGCGGTCAGGAAAGGCGGATACACCGGGGTGGTGGTGAACACCTCGTCGCCCTCATGGCCAGCGATCCGGCAGGCGAGGTTGAAGCCGGTGACGATGCCAGGCAACCACACCAGCCAATCGGGGTCTACCGTCCAGTCATGGTCGCGCGCGATCGCCGACACCACCGTTTCGACCAGGCTGGGCCAGGCATCGGTGTAGCCCAGCACGCCGTGCGACACCCGAGCGTGCAAGGCTTCTATGACCGGGGCAGGGGCGGCGAAGTCCCTGTCGGCCACCCACATCGGCAGGACGTCGGTGCCGGCGTAGCGTCCCCATTTCTCGCCCGGCATGGAACGACGGTCGATCGGCGTGTCAAAGTCGAAAGCGTGCATCATCGTGGGGCATCCTGTCGGCGAAGTTCGTTCGGATCAGGGTCAAGCATATACAATTACGCCAAATTACTCTCGGAGAAGGAGGGAGACGATCGTGCAGTATGTGACCGCGCATCCGGATGGAATATTGGCAGTCGACGCCGGATATTGTCGCGAAGGGCTCGCCGCCATCCATCTCGTCATTCACCAGGGGCAGGCTGCCGTCATCGATACCGGCACCAATGCCTCGGTGCCGAGGGTGCTATCCGCCCTGGCCGCATCGGGAATCGCTCCGGAGAACGTCGCCTGGGTGATGCTTACCCACATCCATCTCGACCATGCCGGCGGCGCAGGCAGCCTGATGTGCGCCCTGCCGAACGCCAACCTGCTGGTGCATCCGCGTGGCGTCCGGCATTTGATCGATCCGACCCGCTTGTGGGATGCCACTGCGGCGGTCTATGGCGCCGAGAAAACCTTCGCGATGTACGGTCGCCTCGCGCCGGTCGCGGAAGACCGGATCGTCGCCGCGATCGACGGCCTCGAAGTCACGATGGGCGACCGCCGCTTTCGCGTGATCGACACGCCGGGGCATGCGCGTCACCACATCTGCATCTGGGACGAAACAGCGCGGGCGTTTTTCACTGGCGACACTTTTGGTCTTTCTTATCGCGAACTCGACGTCAATGGCCGGGCCTTCGTGTTCCCGACCACCACGCCGACCCAGTTCGACCCGGAAGCCTTGCATGCGTCTATCGATCGCATGCTGTCATTCGGACCGGAGGCGATGTACCTGACCCATTACAGCCGCGTCACCGATGTCGAGCGACTGGCGGCCGATCTTCACCGCCTGATCGATACCGAAGTCGCAGTCGCCCGAGCCGCGCGCGGTGATGGCGTCGCACGTCATGTCGAGATTCTGGCCGGATTGGAGCAGATCGTCAGGGAGGAGGCCGAGCGCCACGGCTGGACCTTGCCGGAAGAACAGGTTCTAGCCATTCTGGGAATGGACCTGGAACTCAATGCCCAGGGGCTGGGCGTGTGGCTGGATGAATCCCGCATGGCCGAACCGGCCTGAGGCTTACAGCGCGCGCCAGTTGTTTCGGCGCGCCCGCAGGCCTGTTGTTTACTCTCGACGAACCGCAGCCTCATCCGAGGCGCGCGCCTTCCATAGCGCGGCGGCGTGCGGGTCGGCCTCGATCACGAAGCCGGCCGAGTAGATTTGTGCCAGTGCCTGCTTGGCATCGCGGCGACCCGCGCTCGCCGCGGCATGCAACCACCGGATCGCCGCATGCGGATCGGCCGCTATGCCGGTACCGTGCAACTGAAGCATCGCCAGCCTGAACTGCGCATCGGCATGCCCTTGGGAGGCGGCGCGGCGATACCACTCGGCGGCAACCGCATGCGACTGCCTCACGCCCTGGCCCTCGTCGTAAAGCCGGGCGAATTCGAACTGCGCCTCGGGCAATCCGGCTGCGCTGGCACGACGCAGCCAGCGCCAACCGGCCCGGGGTTCTGCCTGCTCGGCCTGGCCGTCGAGAATCATCATCGCGTAATGGAACTGCCCCAGCCGGTTGCCGCCACGTGCGGCTCTCTCCAGCAGCGCTGCAGCGGTGGCCAGATCGCCAGCCTCCCTGGCCTGGAGACCCGCTTCGGTCATCGTCATCGCCGAACCGAACCCATGCGCATTCGATACCAGTCCGACCACCAAGGCGGTCAGCAATGTCCGGCGAAGAAGTGCAGGCATGAGGGTCTCCTGTATGCGAGCGAGCGATCGCCCGCTGTCGTTGGCCTGTGTTGGATGCAATCCCCCTGTCCGAGTTCGCGCTCCTGTAACATCGCCTGGAATTTCCGATCGGCGCGTGCAAGATCCTCATCATGATTCAATCCGACCCGCTTTCCCGTGTTTCCGGCGATATCGATCGCGCGCGCCGCTTCGGCGGCGTGTCGCGTGTTTATGGTGACGAGGCCGCGACGAGGCTCGCCAGCGCGCATGTCTGCGTGGTCGGCGTTGGCGGGGTCGGGTCGTGGATTGCCGAAGCGCTGGCGCGGACCGGAGTCGGTCACTTGACCCTGGTCGATCTCGATCATGTCGCCGAGTCCAACATCAACCGCCAGATCCATGCCCTCGACGCGACACTGGGCCAGGCCAAGGTCGAGGCGATGCGCGACCGCATCGTCGGCATCAATCCGACCGCGGCGGTGACGATCGTCGATGATTTCCTGACGCCGGACAATGCAGCGGCGCTGCTGCAAGGCTTCGATCTGGTGGTGGATGCGATCGACAACGTGCGTGCCAAGGTCGCGATGGTGCTGGCCTGCCGCCGGACCCGCACCCGGCTCGTGGTGTGTGGCGGGGCGGGCGGCAAGCTTGACCCGACCCGGATCCGGATCGGCGACCTGTCGCGCACCGAGCAGGACCCGCTGCTCGCGAAGGTCCGCAAACGCCTGCGCACCGAGCATGGCTTTTCCCGCAACCCCAGGCGTTCGTTCGGCATTCCGGCAGTCTATTCCGACGAACCGTTGCGTTTTCCAGAGGGGGCCTGTGACAGCACAGACGGCTTGCAGGGACTTGCCTGCGCCGGCTATGGGTCGAGCGTGATGGTCACCGCGAGCTTTGGCTTCTTCGCCGCCGCGCGCGGCGTCGAGGCGATCCTGTCCCGCAGCGATGAGCCCGATTCAGAACACAATCCAGTGGAGTAGAGCAGATGGCAAAGCGCAAGGCAGTAATCCTTTTCGGCCATGGTGCCCGGGCTCCGGAATGGGCGCGCCCGATGGAGCGGGTCCAGACCAAGCTGCAGTCGGCCGAACCGGATATGGAAGTCGCACTCGCCTTCCTCGAATTCATGACGCCGACCCTGCCCGAAGCGATCGATACACTGGCCGCGGCCGGTGTCAGCCGGATCTCGGTGGTGCCGATGTTCCTCGCCCAGGGGGGACACCTCAAGAAGGATTTGCCGGTGTTGCTGCAGGCGGCGCGCGAGGCGCATCCCGACTGCGAGATCGAGCTCGGTCAGACCGTCGGCGAGGCGGACGCGGTCATCGACGCCATGGCCGCCCATGCCGCACGCTGCGCGGGTGAGGGCGGCAGTTCGTGATGACCGCGTTCCGGCCGGGTGTGAGGTCAATCCGGAGGTTACTGCGGACGCGGATGTAAGAGTCGATTCGTTTTGACTTCCATGAATATTAGACTATACTAATGTTCATGAAGACACCCCGCATTCTCCGTCCTGTCATGCTCGTTGCCGCACTGTTGGCGGCACCCGTTCATGCCGACCTGCCCACGTTCCGGGTCGAGGCCCGACCGACTGCGCTCGCTTATGCCGCTGAAGCGACCATCGAGGCGATCCATCAGGCCACCGTATCGGCTCAGATGCCGGGCCGAGTCGTCGAATTGAGCGTCGATGCCGGCGACAGGGTCAGGGCCGGGGATCGTCTGTTGCGCATCGATGCCTCCGAGGCCACCCAGGGGGTTGCCGGCGCCGAGGCGGTGCTCGCCCAAGCGCAGGCGGCGCTGACCCAAGCGCGGCTCGAATACGACCGGGTGCGCAGCCTCGCCGAGCGGGGCTTCGTCAGCCAGTCCGCAGTCGATCAGGCACGTACGGCGTTTCAGGCGGCCGAGGCCGGAATGCGCGCGGCACGCGCCGGACGCGGGCAGGCGGTGACGGTGCTCGGCTACGCCGACATCTTTTCGCCGCTGAACGGGATCGTGTCCGAACGTCATGTCGAATCAGGCGAAATGGCCCAGCCGGGCATGCGCCTGGTGACCGTCTATGATCCGTCCGCGATGCGCGCGGTGGTCGACGTGCCCCAGGGGCGATTCTCGGCGATCGAGCTCGACTCGCTGGGTGCGAGCGTCGAGTTCCCCGACACGGGGCGTCGTGCCGAAGCGACCCGTGTCATCGTCCTGCCGGCGGCTGACGCCCGTACCCACACCTTGCGGGTCCGGGTGGAGCTGCCCCCGGATCTCGAAGGCGTGTTGCCCGGTGCCTTTGCCCGGGTGCATTTCTCCGCCGGTCAGGCCGATCGCATCGTGGTGCCGCGGGTGGCGGTAGTGCGCCGCAGCGAGGTCACCGGTGTCTATGTCACCGACCCGCGCACCGGTTTCAGCCTGCGTCAGATCAGGGTAGGGGAACTGATCGGCGACGACATGATCGAGGTGCTGGCCGGGCTGACCGGGGGCGAGGAGATCGCGCTCGATCCGATCCAGGCCGGCATCATCGCGCGCGCGGCCCGAGCCGCGGGTCGCTGAGCGGAGCCGCGGATGGAAAACAGGCTCGGCATCTCCGGCCGGATCGCGGCCGCCTTCCAGCGCAACGCGCTGACCCCGTTGATCGCGTTGATTCTGCTGCTGCTGGGCGTGTTCGCCACGCTGATCACGCCCAAGGAAGAGGAGCCCCAGATCGACGTCACCATGGCCAATGTGATGGTGCCGTTTCCGGGCGCGTCGGCCCGCGACGTCGAGGCGCTGGTGGCGCGGCCGGCCGAGCAGGTGTTGTCCCGGATCGCGGGCATCGAACATGTGTATTCGGTATCGCGCCCCGGCATGGCGGTGATCACGGTCCAGTTCGAAGTCGGCATCCCCAACCAGGATGCGCTGGTCAAGCTCTACGACACCATCCAGTCCCACCGCGACTGGCTCAGCCCCCAGCTCGGGGTCGGCGAGCCGATCGTCAAGCCCAAGGGCATAGACGACGTGCCCATCGTCAGCCTCACCTTCTGGACCGCCGACGACGAGCGTGCCGGTTTCGAGATGCAGCAGGTCTCGCGTGCGGTCGAACTCGAACTCAAGCGCATCGCCGGCACCCGCGATGTGGTCACGATAGGCGGGCCCGGTCATGTGGTCCGGGTGCTGATGGATACCGAGCGGATGAACGCCTTCGGTGTGACGGCGCAGGACATCCGGGCCGCGCTGCAACTGTCCAATGCCTCCCAGCCGGCTGGCACCTTGACCAGCGGTAACCGGGAAGTCCTGGTCCGCACCGGCACCTATCTGGAATCGGCCGAGGATGTGCGCAGCCTCGTCGTGGGGGTGGTGGACGCCCGGCCGGTGTTCATGCGCGATGTCGCGGTGGTCGAGGATGGTCCGGACGAGCCGCGCCAGGGCGTCTGGTTCGGCACCGGCGCGGCGGCGGACAAGGCCGGCATTCCGTACAAGGGCGTGTTCCCGGCGGTGACCTTGTCGGTGTCCAAGAAGCCCGGCTCGAACGCCGCCGATGTCGCCGATGCGGTGATCGCGCGGGCCCATGCGCTGGAAGGCTCGATCATTCCGGAAGGCGTCAACTTCACCGTCACCCGCAACTATGGCGAAACCGCCAACGACAAGGCCAACACCCTGATCGGCAAGCTCGCCTTCGCGACCGGCGCGGTGGTATTGCTGGTGTTGTTCGCGCTCGGCCGGCGCGAGGCGGTGATCGTCGGCGTCGCGGTCACCCTGACCCTGGCCGCCACCCTGTTCGCCTCCTGGGCCTGGGGTTTCACGCTGAACCGGGTCAGCCTGTTCGCGCTGATCTTCTCGATCGGCATCCTGGTCGATGACGCCATTGTCGTGGTCGAGAACATCCACCGCTGGAAGACGCTGGAGCCCAATACGCCGCTGTGGCAGCTGATCCCCAAGGCGGTGGACGAGGTCGGCAGCCCGACCATTCTGGCGACCCTTACCGTGATCGCGGCCTTGTTGCCGATGGCCTTCGTCACCGGGCTGATGGGGCCGTACATGAGCCCGATCCCGATCAACGCTTCGATGGGCATGTTCCTGTCGCTCGCGATCGCCTTCATCGTCACGCCCTGGCTGGCGCTCAAGCTGATGTCGGGGCATGCTGGTCACGGCCACGCCGCGTTCCCGGCCTCCGGTGCTGCGGCTTCCGGCTCTGCGGTAAAGACCGCCCCCGATGGCCACGGCGAGGACCGCATGACGCGTGCTCTCGACCGTTTCTTCCGCCGCCTGATGACGCCGATGATCGACCCGGTCAAGGGCGGGCGTGCCCGTCTGATGCTGTGGCTGGTCGTGTTCGGCCTGATCGGCGCTTCGGTCGCGTTGCCGGTGGTGCAGCTTGTCGTGCTCAAGATGCTGCCGTTCGACAACAAGAGCGAATTCCAGGTGGTGCTCGACATGCCGGTCGGCACGCCGGTAGAGGAGACCGCGCGTGTTCTGCGCGAGATCGGCACCCATCTTTCGGGCGTGCCCGAGGTCTCCGACTGGCAGGCCTACGCCGGTACCGCCAGTCCGATCAACTTCAACGGGCTGGTGCGCCAGTACTACCTGCGCAGCGCGCCGGAGCAGGGCGACATCCAGGTCAATCTGGTGGCCAAGGACGCGCGCACCCGCAAGAGTCACGAGGTCGCGGTGGCGGTGCGGGATGTGATCGCGGAGATCGCGCGCAGCAGCGGCGGCAATGCCAAGGTGGTCGAAGTGCCACCCGGGCCGCCGGTGATGTCGCCGATCGTGGCCGAGATCTACGGTCCCGACTACGACGGCCAGATCGAGGTCGCGCGGCGGGTGAGGGTGGTGTTCGAGGCGACGCCCGACATCGTCGGTGTCGACGACAGCCTCGATGAAGCCGCGCCGAAGTACGTGCTGCGTGTGGATCAGGCCAAGGCGGCGCGCATGGGGGTGGCCCAGGCCGACATCGTCGAGGTGGTGCGGCTAGGGCTCACGGGCGAGAACGTCACGCCCATCTTCGGGGGCGACAACAAGTACGAGATTCCGGTGCGCATCCAGTTGCCACCGGAGCGAAAGTCGAGCGTGGACAACCTGCTCGCGATGCAGGTCCGGGCACACGATGGCACCCGGGTGTCGGTATCGGAACTGGTCGAGGTTCAGCAGAGCACGCGCGAGCAGGTGATCTACCGCAAGGACTTGCTGCCGGTGGTCTACGTCATGGCCGACATGGGCGGGCGGCTGGATTCACCGCTGTACGGCATGTTCGACATTCGCTCCCGGCTGGCCGGCCTGGAGTTATCGGGGCCTGGCCTGGCCGGTTCGCTCGGCGAGTGGTTCATCCGCCAGCCGGCCGACCCCTTCGACGGCTACAGCATCAAGTGGGATGGCGAATGGCAGGTCACCTACGAGACCTTCCGCGATATGGGCGCGGCCTACGCGGTCGGCCTGATCCTCATCTACCTGCTCGTGGTCGCCCAGTTCCGCAGCTACCTGGTGCCGTTGATCATCATGGCGCCGATTCCGCTCACCCTGATAGGGGTGATGCCGGGCCATGCGTTGTTCAATGCGCAATTCACCGCGACCTCGATGATCGGCATGATCGCGCTGGCCGGCATCATCGTCCGTAACTCCATCCTGTTGGTCGACTTCGTCAATCAGCAGGTCCGTGAAGGCGTCGCCTTGGGCGAAGCGGTGATCCGTGCTGCGGCGGTGCGGGCCAAGCCGATCGGCCTGACCGCGCTGGCGGCGATGATAGGCGCGATCTTCATCCTCGATGACCCCATCTTCAATGGTCTCGCGCTCAGCCTGATCTTCGGCGTGTTCGTTTCCACCGTGCTGACGCTGGTGGTGATTCCGGTGCTCTACTTCGCCGCGATGAAGAATCGCGTCGAGCAACTCAGGGGAGAAGCAGCATGAATCTGACCGTCAACCAGTTCGTCCGGATCTTCGCCGGCGCCTTCGTATTGATTTCCCTCGCGCTCGGTGTCGAGGCCTCGCCGCTGTTCGTCAGCAAGCACTTCCTGTGGCTCACCGCCTTCGTCGGGGTGAACTTGTTCCAGAGCGGCTTCACCCGCTTTTGCCCGCTGGAGAACCTCCTGCGCAAGTTTGGGGTGCGGGACGGCGCCTGCTGAAGAGGGGGCGACCAGTCGGGTGACTGGGTCGCACGCGGCAGCAAGCGGCGATCTTATTGAGCACAGAAAGGCTTGCGTCCGTCCTGGTGTCGTGCGCCGTGCCGTTCAAGCGGCTGCACAGCCGCAGCGCAAAGCAGGCTAAAATCGGGCGGCCCATTTGCCTGGATCCGAAGCCATGAACGACCGCGCAGCCCCTTCCGACCGCAGACTCGACCGGCGGATCCCGCTCGGAACAGAAGCCTTCATCCTGCTCGACTTCGATGACAGGATCGCGGCCGAGTGCATCGAGTTGAGCGTCGGCGGCATGACCTTGCGCGCCGACTACGTTCCGGGGCAGTCCGAGATCCTGCGAGTGGAGATCGTCTCGCCAACCGAACGGCTCGAGCGTCCTTCTCTCGTCGCGCGGATCGAGGTGCGACGCTGTCACATGCTCGAAGACGGTCGCTACGAAATCGGCGGCGCGATCATCGAGGTGCTGGAGTAGTTTTCCCGCCCATCAGGATCATTCCGAGTGCGAACAGGCCCACCGCGATGAAGCAGACCAGCGACCAGTTGGCGATGCTCAGTCCGAGAAAGGTCCAGTCGATCGCACCGCAGTCACCGGTCCCGCGGAACATCATCGGCAAGGCCTCGGCCAGTCCGAAACTCTCCACCAGGTACTCGAACCCCGGACCGCACTCGGCCAGATTCGGGGGTTGACGCTGCAGGATGGACTGTTGTGCCGCGACCGTTCCTCCTGCTGCGGTCAGGATCAGCAACAGCACGCTGTAGCCGATCACTCCACCTCTCCCCGGCGCGTGAATGCCGGCTATCAGACCGACCAGCGCCACCAGCACGAAGGCGTAGCGTTGCATGATGCACATCGGGCAAGGTTCGAGCCCGACTCCATGTTGCAGGTAGAGCCCGAAACCGAGCAGGCCGGTGCAGACGAAGAAGAGTGCGAGAAAGAGAAAGCGAGGCGGGTAGTAGAAGGGGTTGGGCAGGGGCATTTTGTGAATCACTGAACAGAATTGACGAAGCAGACCACTAGGCTGCCAGGCTGAGAAGATCGCTCGCATTTTCGAGCGGCCAGAAACCCGCTTCCCAGGCGTCGAGAATCACGATTTCAGCGATTCCGGAAGCCGAGTAGGCGATGTTGATATTCCATCCATGGGAAACATCCTTGACGATGGGTTCTTTGGAGAATTCGATATGCAGCATATCCTCTTTGCGATCGTATTCAATCCTCATGTCCATCCTTCAGTTCCCAATGGATCATCACTGTCTTCACGATGATCGACGTAGGGGTTACGACTGCTGCGCAGACCAAATTATCCTCTCGCGCGGCAAGAATTTTTTCATTTATCCGGCAGGCCCTCTGCCAGCATGTCCAGAAACGCCCTTGTCTTGGCCGGCATCAGGCGGCGGCCGGGGAAGACCGCCCAGCAGGTGGTTGTGGGCAGGCACCAGTCGGGGAGCACCCTCAGCATCTCGCCGCGGCGCATGAACGGGATCGCGTAGCGGTCGGGTACCGCGGTGATGCCCGAGCCGGCGCGGGCGAGGCGGATCAGGAGTTCGGGCGAGTTCGCGCTGAAGCGTGCCGGCGGCACCAGGGTGTGCTCCCGCTCCGGGCCACGCAGCCGCCACGGTCGCAGGTCGCCGCTACGGGCCAGCAGACACAGCGTGTCGTGGTTCATCAATTCTTCTGGTGATTTCGGCATGCCGCGAGAGCGGATGTATTCCGGCGAGGCATACAAGCCCTCGCTGAACTCGCCGATCTTGCGGGCGGCGATGGTGGCGTCGTCCGGCAGGTCGCCCATGCGCAGCGCGAGGTCGAAGTTCTCGCCGATCAGGTCCACCCGTCGCGGCGAAAGGTCGATGTCCAGCGTGACCTCCGGGTGCAGCGCGGCGAAGGCCGCCAGCAGATCGATCAGCAGGATGTTGGCGAAATCGCCTGGCATCGATACCCGCAAACGACCATTGGGCCGGACCTGGCGGTACTCGGCCAGCGCGGTCGCGGCGCCGACCTCGGCGGCGATCTGCTGGGCATGGTGAAGCAGGCTGCGTCCGAACTCGGTCAGGGTCAGTTTGCGGGTGGTACGCAACAACACCCGCTCGCCCAGTCGCTCTTCCAACTGGGAGATTCTCCGCGAAACCGACGATTTCGGCATGCCCAGCCGCTCCGCCGCCGCGGTGAAGCTGTGCTGCTCCACGACTTCGGCGAAGATCAACAAATCATTCGGATCCAGGTCGTTTTGTTCCATGGTAAGAACAATCTTATCCGAATAGCCGGCTTAATGGTGCGAGCGATAAACAATAAGATCACTCCATCAACCCAACCCGATGGAGAGAGAAAATGAATGTACTTCAAATCAATGCCAGTGCCCGCAGCGAAGGCGCCCAGTCTACCCGTCTCGCCGATCTCGTGGTCGAACGGCTGAGGCAGGATGCGCCGGGCCTGTCGCTGACGGTGCGCGATCTCGCCGCCAACCCCCATCCGGCACTGGACGAAGCCGCCCTGCAGGCGCTGTTCACCCCCGAATCCGACCGCACGCCAGAGCAGGCTGCCCGGGTCGCGCTGGACGACGCCCTGATCGCCGAGATCCAGGCAACGGATGTGCTCGTGCTCGGCGTGCCGATGTACAACTTCACGATCTCGTCCCAACTCAAGAACTGGCTGGATGCGATCGCCCGCGCGAAGGTGACCTTCCGCTATACCGAGAACGGCCCGGAAGGCTTGCTCACCGGCAAGAAGGTTTTCATCGCGCTGGCCCGGGGCGGCAAGTACCGCGGCACCGACACCGATACGCAAGTGCCCTACCTGAAAACCATCCTGGGCTTTCTCGGCATGACCGATCTAAGCTTCCTCTACGCCGAGGGGCTGGCGATGGGGTCGGAGGCGGTGGAACAGGCCTTTGCCGACGCGAAGGCCGAACTCGAAGATGTGTTTGCCGTTGCCTGAGCGCATCCGTGGGCTGTGGGATCCGGCGCTCGGGGGCGAGGCATCGTTTCTTCTCCGCCCGGGCGAATTCGGGGCCCGGGCACGCACTCATCGCCTGCAATGACTTGCGCAGCACCGACGATACAGGCCGCAAGCTTTGTCTGCAGGATTGGGTCTGTCTTGGAGCGCAGTACGGCCTTATCGATTGGCTGGCCGGTCGAGAGCCGGCATTTGGAACAAGGAGATTGAAATGAGTACGAACGCCATGTCGCAGTTCGATCAGCATCAAAGTATCGGTGTCACACGCAGCCGTGCGGTCGAGCGGCTCATCACCGGAATGGCGACTTCGGACGGCGCCGGGGTCAAGCTGACCCGGGTGCTGACCCAGAACCTGCAGCGACGGCTGGACCCGTTCCTGATGCTCGATGCCTTTCGCAGCGACGACCCGGGCGACTATATCGGCGGCTTCCCGGACCACCCCCATCGTGGATTCGAGACCGTCACCTACATGATTGCCGGACGTCTGCGTCACCGGGACAGCGGGGGCAACGAGGGCTTGCTCGAGAACGGCGGGGTGCAGTGGATGACCGCCGGCCGGGGGGTGATCCACTCCGAATTGCCCGAACAGGAAGACGGCCTGATGGAAGGCTTCCAGCTATGGCTCAATCTGCCGGCCCGCGACAAGATGATCCCGTCCTGGTATCGCGACATCAAGTCGGGGGAGATCCCCGAAGCCAGGACCGCCGAAGGCGTCGTCGCCCGGGTGATCGCAGGCGAAACCCACGGCGTGCAGGGGGCGATGCAGCGTGACGCGACCGCGCCCTTGTATCTCGACCTCCACCTGCCGGCCGGCGCGCGCTTCACTCAGCCGCTCGCGTCCGACCTCAACGCTTTCGTTTATGTCTATCGCGGCGCGCTGAGCATCGCGGGTACGGAGGTTCCGGCGCAGCGCATGGCGATCCTCGCAAACGATTCGACGGCCGACGGGGTGGTCATCGCGGCCGGCCCGGAACCGACCCGCGCGCTGCTGATCGCCGGCCGTCCGCTGAACGAACCGATCGCGCAATACGGACCGTTCGTGATGAACACCCAGGAAGAGATCTACGCCGCGGTCAGCGATTTTCGCGAGGGCCGTCTGGGGTGAGGCTCGGTACAGCCCTCGAGCGCGGCTCGCGCCGCGCCTACAAGGGATGTAATCACCCGAGGATGCGCAACTTGCGCCTCGTTTGCACGGGCGCTCGAAAGGATGAATGGGAGCGCCGCAAGGCGCGAATCCGTGAGCTTGAAGGTGGGCTCGAAACAACCTGTAGGAGCGCCGCAAGGCGCGAATAACGTTGGACCTGTGGCACCTGAGCCCCCACGGCAGTGCATTCCGCTTGCCTGGAGGCATTTTTTCGATGCCCGATATTTCAGCGGGCGCGCGCCAGTTCGGCAAGGGCTTCGGCCTGCTCCCGGATCACCCTCGGAATCGGCACGTCGCCCGACAGCATCGCCCGGATCAGCGCGGCGTTCTCGGCGACCTGCGGCACGTCCGGCAAGCCCTCCAGCGGAGGCGCCCCCCCTTCCTCGGCCTGCCAGGCGATACGGGCCGATCCGTTTTCGACCACCATCATCTGCGGCCGGCGGCGCGGGTTGGCAAAACCTTCGCCTTCGGTGCCGCGCAGCAGCATCGCACAGCCCCGGTCTGCGATCAGGAAATCCTGCATCCGTTGCAGATACTCAGGATGTGTGACCGCCACGACCCGCACACTCCGTCCGCGGCACGGATCGAGCAGTTTCGCCATGGTGTGGGCGCTGCCGCGCACGCCGAAGCGGGTGCGCAGGCCGAGCAGTGCGTCCAGCCCGGGCAGCAGATGTTCGACCTGAAGGCAGGCGAGGCGGGATCGCGCGAGTTGCTCGCCCGCCATTCCGGTATTGCTGGCCGGATGGATGTCCAACGCGGCGAGCAACTCGAACGGGCTCACCCGGGTGTCGAAGTCGTGCCGCCCCTGGATCAGCACCGGAATACCCTCGCGCACCAGCAGCAGCGCGAGCAAGGGCATCAGGTTGGCCTGGCGCCGCGCGCCGTTGTAGGTCGGCAGCACCACGCAGCGCGGACCGGGCGGTACCGCGACCTGCACGCAACGTGCATCCATGGCTCGTTTGAAACCGATCAACTCTTCGAGCGATTCGCTCTTGATCCGCAACGACAGCACGATTGCGCCGAGCTCCAGGTCGGGCACCGTGCGGTCGAGCATCGCGCCGAACAAGATCTCGGCCTGATCGGCGTCGATCGAGCGCGCGCCCTTGGCGCCGCGGCCGATTTCCCTGATGATTGAGCCGTAATTCATCTGACCCCCGCCTCGTGCTCTTGCCTAGACGAGCCATAAGACCAAGGAGAGACTGAAAATGCAAGTCGGATTCATCGGATTGGGCCTGATGGGCCGCCCCATGGCACTCAACCTGATCAAGGCCGGCCACACCGTTCACGTCTGGAGCCGCAGGCGCGAGTCGATGCAACCGCTGCTGGACGCGGGTGCAGGCGATTGCGCCAGTGCAGCGGATGTCGCCAGCCGCGTCGAAGTCGTGATCACCATGGTCGCCGACGCCCCCGATGTCGAGCAGGTCGCCCTTGGTGAGAACGGCGTGGCCAAAGGCGCACGTCCTGGCCTGATCATGGTGGACATGAGCACCATCGCGCCAGCCGCTGCCCAGGCCATCGCCGCCCGGTTGGCCGACCAGGGCGTCACCCTGCTGGACGCACCGGTATCCGGTGGCGAGGTCGGCGCGATCAACGCCGCGCTCACCATCATGGTCGGCGGCGATGAGGCCGCGTTCGCCAAGGCCAAGCCGCTGTTCGAAGCCATGGGCAAGACCGTGTCGCTGATCGGTGCCTCCGGCGCCGGCCAGGTCGCCAAGGCCTGCAACCAGATCCTGACCGGAGTCGGTGTGGCCGCGGTGGCCGAGGCGCTCAACTTCGCGCGCAAGAGCGGGGTGGATGCGGCCAAGGTGCGCGAGGCGCTGATGGGCGGATTCGCCTATTCCCGCATTCTGGAGAACCACGGCCAGCGCATGCTCGACCGCAACTTCAAGCCCGGCTTCAAGGCCTGGATGCACCAGAAGGACTTGCGCATCATCATGGAAGAGGCCCACCGGCTCGGTCTCGCGCTGCCCTCGTCGGCCGCGACCGCGCAGATGTTCAACGCCATGGTCGGCAGTGGCCTGGGTGAGGACGATTCGATCGCGATGCTCAAGCTCCTCGAGCGCATGAGCGGCGGGGAGGGCTGAGCGATGAGGGTCGGATTTATCGGATTGGGCGTGATGGGGCGGCCGATGGCCACACACCTTTTGAACGCGGGGCATGAGGTTTCGGTCTGGGCACGCCGGCCCGAGTCGGCCGCGCCACTGGTCTCGGCTGGCGCGACCGGCTGCGCTTCAGCGGCCGAAGTCGCACGGCGAAGCGAGGTCGTGGTCACGATGGTGACCTATGGCCATGACGTTGAAGCCGTCGCCTTCGGGCCAGACGGACTTGCCGAGGGTTTCGCCGAGGGCAGCATTCATGTCGACATGAGCACGATCTCGCCCGGCCTGGCCCGGGAGTTCGCCGCCCGTCACGCCGAACGCGGCGTCGGCTGGATAGACGCGCCGGTCTCTGGTGGCGATGTCGCCGCCGCGGCCGCTCAACTCGCGATCATGGCCGGTGGGGATGCCGCCACGCTGGAGCGGGTGCGTCCTATCCTGTCCTGCTTCGGCCATCGCATCGTACATGTCGGCGAAGCCGGCGCCGGTCAGGTCGCCAAAGCCTGCAACCAGATGCTGATGGTCTCGACCATCCAGGCGTGTGCCGAAGCCATGCATCTGGCGTCCGCACACCGGGTCGACCTCGCCGCGGTCCATACCGCGCTGATGGGCGGGTCGGCTGCGTCAAAGGTGATGGAAGTCTTCGGCGACCGCATGGTCCGCCGCGACTTCGCCGCCGGTGTTCAGGCCCGCCTGCACCACAAGGACTTCGGCATCTTCCTCGGCGACGCGGTCAAGCTCGGCGCCCCGCTGCCGATCGCCGCCCAAGCAGGCCAGCAACTGAACGCGCTGATGGCGCAAGGCTGGGGGGGCGACGACACCGCGAGTTTGCTGAAGGTACTGGAGTTGTCGTCCGGCGGCGATCGTGATTGAGAGATGAGGTGACGGCTATGCGCGAAGCCGTCACCGGGTCAGAATCGGTTCGGCATCGACGGTGCAAGACAAGGAGATTAGGCGTTAAACTCGGTCTCGATTGTTGGGAGTCATAGAGATGGGGTGTCAATCGTTTGCGGATCCCGAGGCCATGTCGCGTCATCAGATGGCGCGCGAGCTCGAAGAGGCGCTGCGTGTTCGACAGATGACGCCTGCCGAGTTCTCCGAATGGTTCAAAGCCTCACTGGAGCCCTTGCAAGCCTTGGCCTCCATTGCCTTCGAGGCCGAGCGAGGCGTGTTCCGTCCGTCCGCCCGTTTCTACAAGTCCATGGCAGAAAAGCAACGCCATGACGAGTCGGTGGCCGGCGAACGGGCACTCAAGCTTGCCTTGAAACGGGCGGAAGAAAATGCCGGTCGGGACTAACGCTCGGTCTCCTGCGGTTTGCCGTACCAGCTGAAGCGCGCCACTACCTCGCGCATCTCCTCAGCCGACAGCAGCACTGGGGGGCCGAGTTGCAGGGTGCGCCAGTATTGTTCGCACAGGGCTTCGAACTCGATCGCGAGCGCGAGGGCATGGGGCAGGTCGCGGCCGAAGACGACCATGCCGTGGTTGGCGATCAGGCAGGCGTTGCGCTCGCTGATCGCGGCGACGACATGGTCCGAAAGCGCTTGCGTGCCGAAGGTCGCGTAACGGGCGCAGCGGACGGTGTCGCCGCCGAAGCGGGCGATCATGTAGTGGAAAGGCGGGATCTCGCGGCGCTGGCAGGCGAGCGCGGTGGCGAAGGGCGCATGGGTGTGGACGATCGCGCCGGCCTCCGGGCGGGCGGCGTACAGGTCGCGATGGAAGCGCCATTCGCTCGACGGTGCGAGCGGTCCGTGTGCCCGCCCATCCGCATCGACCGTGACCATGTCCTCGCTGCGGCACTGATCCGGCGGCAGGCCGCTCGGGGTGATCAGCATCCCCGCACCCAGCCTGGCGCTGACGTTACCGGCCGTGCCGGTGTTCAGCCTCGCCGCGCCGAGGGCGCGGGCGCTTGTCAGCAGGTCGTTGGCGAGTGCTGGCGGGTCCTGGGTTTCGGGCTGACCGGACGGTCCGGTCGGATCGCCAGGTGTAGTGGGCGCAGCCGGTGCAGTGGGCATGTTCATTGCGCGGGTCGCAGCGCGGCCAATTCGCCCGGTGGGTACACGCCGGCTTCGGTGATGATGCCGGTGATCAGGCGGGCCGGGGTGACGTCGAAGGCGGGGTTGGCGGTGCCGGTGTCGGCGGGGACGAGTCGCAGGCGGGTGACGGCCTGATCGGCATTCAGGCCGAGCACGGTGTAGACCTCTTCGCTGCCCCTATCCTCGATCGGAATCGCACCACCGTCGGGGCAATTGAAGTCCACCGTCGACAGCGGCGCGGCGATGTAGAACGGCACGCCGTTGTCGCGCGCGGCCAGCGCCTTCAGGTAGGTACCGACCTTGTTGGCACTGTCGCCGTTGAGCGCCACCCGGTCGGCGCCGGTGATGACGATGTCGACTTCGCCCTGGGTCATCAGGATGCCGGCCGCGTTGTCGCAGATCAGGCTGTGCGGCACGCCGGCCTGGCGCAACTCCCATTCGGTGAGCAAGCCCTGGTTGCGGGGTCGGGTTTCACTGACCCACACCTGCACTGCCACGCCGCGTGCGTGAGCCTCATACACCGGGGCGAGCGCGGTGCCCGCGCCCAGGGTCGCGATCCAGCCGGCGTTGCAATGGGTCATCACCCGCACCGGCCCGTTGCGCTTCGCGGCCAGATCCAGCAGGAGGTCCACGCCGAAGTGACCGATCGCGGCACAGGTTTCGGCATCCTCGCGGGAGATGCGTTCGGCTTCATCCCACGCTGCTTCATGCCGGCTCGCATCAGCAAGTGGCTTGAGCCGGTTCGCCATGCGAGCCAGCGCCCAATGGAGGTTGACTGCGGTCGGCCGGGTCGCGGCGAGCACTGCGATCACCGCATCGAGCCGAGCGTCGGTCGCATCGTCGCTCAGACCGATCGCCACGCCGAACGCGGCAGTGGCACCGATCAACGGTGCGCCGCGAACCTGCATGTCGCGGATGGCAGCGGCGACTGACTCGAGCGAGTCGAGCCGGCGGGTTTCGCAGCGGTGGGGTAGCAGGGTCTGATCGAGGATCACGACACCGTCGCCTTCGCGGCAGAGGGTGGGGATGGGTTGGGTGAAGTTCATGGGGTGATTTTAACGTCCGTCTGCCACAATATGCGCCTCGAAAACATAACGAGCCATACCGTCATGCCGCATTTCACCGCCCCTTTGACCTCCCGCCTGCCGAATGTGGGTACCACCATCTTCACCGTCATGTCACGCATGGCGCAGGAGTGTGGCGCGATCAACCTGTCGCAGGGCTTCCCCGATTTCAATGCGGAGGAGGTGTTGTTCGAGCGGGTGCATCACTGGATGCAGGCAGGGTTCAACCAGTATCCGCCCATGGCCGGTGTCGCCCCCTTGCGCGAGGCGATCGCCGCCAAGGTCGGGGCCTTGTATGGCTGCCGTTACGATCCGGACACCGAGATCACCGTCACCGCCGGGGCGACGCAAGCCTTGTTCACCGCTATCGCCGCGCTGGTCCATCCGGGTGACGAAGTCATCGTGTTCGAGCCGGTGTACGACTCGTATGCCCCGGCGATCGAACTGCAGGGCGGCAAGGTGGTGCGCATGCATCTGTCCGCCCCGGACTACCGGCCCGACTGGGATGCAGTGGCGGCGGCGATCGGCCGACGCACCCGCATGATCATGATCAACTCGCCGCACAACCCGACCGCCACGGTCTGGAGCGCGGCCGACATGGCCCGCCTGGCCGAGCTCACCCGCAACACCGGCATCGTGATCGTCTCGGACGAGGTCTATGAGCACATCGTGTTCGACGGCGAGCCGCACCTGAGCTGCGCGCGCGACCCGGAGCTGGCCGCGCGCAGCCTGATCGTGTCGAGCTTCGGCAAGACCTACCATGTCACTGGCTGGAAGGTCGGCTACGTGGTCGGCCCGGTCGAATTGATGGCCGAGTTCCGCAAGGTGCATCAGTTCAACGTGTTCACGGTGAATACGCCGGTCCAGCTGGCGCTGGCCGACTACATGGCCGATTCGTCGCGCCATCTCGGGCTGGCTGCCTTCTACCAGGCCAAGCGCGACTACTTTCGCGAGGCGATGCAGGGCTCGCGCTTCGAACTGCTGCCTTCGCGCGGCACCTATTTCCAGCTCGCCCGCTACGGCGCGATCTCGGACATGCCGGACACCGCCTTCGTCGAACACCTCACCCGCAAGGTCGGCGTCGCCGCGATCCCGGTCTCGGCCTTCTTCGCCGACGGTACCGACGAGCGGGTGATCCGTTTCTGTTTCGCCAAGAACGAAGACACCCTGGCCGAGGCGTGCGAGCGGCTGCGGGCGGTGTCTTCGATCGGCTGAGCGGACGCCGAAGCAGGGGAGCCGCCGCATCCGCCAGCGACCGGGCGAGTAGCGAAGGGGGCGGCCCGAAGAGGACGCTCAAGTCGTGCCGGTTTCCGGCGAGAATCACCAGTGTGCTTGCCCGTGACGGCGGAGGCTGGGTTAGACTCTGCTCATCTTTGACGACAGGCTCTTCGTTAAATCGTGCGTAATCTGCTGCTCTTCATCCTGCTCCTGATCGTCGTCTGGTGGGCGCGCCGTTCGTTGCAGGAGTTCCAGGCGAGGAGGGCGTCGTCGCGACGCAAGCCGCCGGCCGATGACAAGGCTTTGCCGGAGCAAGTGCGCCCCTGTGCCCATTGCGGTCTGCATGTGCCGGAAAGCGAAGGGGTGTCGAGTGCCGGGCGGTTTTATTGCTGCGATGCCCACCGGCGTCTTGGCGACCACCAGCCCTGACGATGGCCTCTGCGACGGTGTCGGCAGCGACGGCCGCTGAACGGGATCTTTACCGCCTGCCGCCGCTGCGCTATTTCAACCTGTTTCGCCTGATCGTCGCCGGCGTCTTTCTGGTCGTCGGGGGCGAGCTCAACCTCGGACGCGAAGCGCCGCAGGTCTTCACCTTCACCACCATCGCCTATCTGGTGGCCGTGCTCGCGCTCGGGTTTCCGGACGCGTTGAAGCGGCTGGGGCTGGACCGGCTGCTGACCGCACAGCTGGTGCTCGACATCGCAGCGTTGACCGCCATCATGTGGTCCAGTGGCGGTTACGCCAGTGGCATGCCGGTGATGATGATGGTCTATCTCGCCGGCGCCGGGCTGGTGGCCGAAGGGCGTATGGTGTTGTTCTTCGCCGCGCTGGCGACCTTGTCGGTGCTGCTCGAGAACGCCTGGCGTCAGTTCACCGATGCCGGTGCGGCCGAATTCCACCAGGTCGGCCTGGCCTGCATGGGTTTCTTCGCCATCGCAATGACTGCGCGCCTGCTGGCCCGTCGCGCCAAGGCCAACGAATCGCTGGCCGAGCAACGCGGCGAGCTGCTCGGCCGTGAGGTCGCGATCAACGAACGCATCATCGAGGACTTGCGCGACGGTGTGGTCGTCCTCAGCCACGACGGCCGGGTGCGCCAGTCCAATCCGCGTGCATCGCAACTACTGGGCACCGAGTTGCGCCCGGGTATGCTGCTCGCCGCAGTAGATGCGCAGTTCGCCAACCGCAACGACCAAGGGGGCACTCTGGATGGCACCTTGCAGCGGATGGGGCCGCTGGGAAAGCTTCTGCGTTGCAGAGCGGTCGCCGCCGGCGCCCGTCAGGACCAGGATGGCGACACCATCATCTACCTGACCGATTTCGAGGAGATCCAGCAGCAGGTGCAACAGATCAAGCTGGCCGCGCTGGGCCGGCTCACCGCCAGCATGGCCCATGAAATCCGCAATCCGCTTTCGGCGGTCACGCAGGCAGCCGATCTTCTGGGCGAGGAGAAGCGCACCGAGGTCCAGGCCCGGCTGGTGCGCATCATCAACGACAACGCGCGTCGCATCGAGCGCATGGTGCGGGACGTGCTCGCGCTCGGTCGGCGCGATGAGATCCTGCCCGAGGCGTTGTCGCTCGAAGCGTTTCTCGGCACGCTGGTCGAAGAACTCTCGCTCAAGGGGGAAGACGAGCGCGCCGTGTTTCGACTCGACGTCCATCCCGGCGCGATGATCGCGGTCGATCGCGCTCACCTGCATCAGATTCTTGGCAACCTGCTGACCAATGCGCGTCGCTTCTCCAGCGGTCGCCCCGGCGCGGTAAGAGTCTTTACCCGCGCCGAGAGCCACGAGCGCACCGCCATCCATGTCGTCGACGACGGACCCGGCATCGCCGCCAACGCAGTCACCCAGGTGTTCGAGCCCTTCTACACCACCGACCCCAAGGGTACCGGCCTGGGGCTGTACATCGCCCGTGAACTGGCCGAAGCCAACGGTGCCCGACTCGAACTGGCCGGCAACGAGCCCGGTGCACACTTCGTCCTGACTGGTCGTAGCCAGGCTTGATGTTCAGGGGCAAGGAGCAAGAAGGTGCTGAACTTGCCGATTGCTCAAGTGCGCTCGGCATCCATGTAGATCTCGTCGAGCGGGATCTCGGCGTCGACACAGTCCAGCCTTACGCTGCCCTCGGTGATCACTTCGTGGGTGCTGTGGCCGGCCGCGTAGCGATAGACCTCGACCTTGCGTTGCTCGGGGTCGATCAGCACATATTCGCGCAAGGCCGGAATCGACCGATAGGCGAAGAGCTTCTCGCGCCGGTCGATCCGCTCGGTCGAGGGCGACAGCACCTCGACGATCAGGCAGGGATTGCGCCGGTAATAGGTTTCACGGTCATTCGGGTCGCAGGACAGCAGCAGGTCCGGGTAGTAGAAGTAGGTTTCTCCCACTTGCTCGACCCGCAGCTTCATGTCGGCGATGAACAACTGGCATCCCTTTCTTCGGGCGTGTGGCCCCACTGTCAAACCGAAGCCTGTCACCAACAAACCATGTCTGGCGCTCGCCCCGCCCATCGCCACGACCTCACCACCAAGGTATTCGTGCTTGATCTCGCTCTGTAGCTCGCCTTCGAGGTAGTCCTCGATGCTGATGAACGGGCGTCGTGCGGTAAGTGGTGGGTTCATGAGGGGCTCCTATGGTGGCGGCACGCTTTATCGACCCGGCCCTTGACTTCCGCTCCTGCTGAGTCTGTGGAAGGGCCGTGCTGACAACCGGTCTCGACAAGCGCGACCCGAACGGCTTCAGGGCAATGAAGGGCCAGGCAAATAATCATAGCGAATCGTCGAGCACAAGGGGGGCGGTGACGAGGGCCATGTGACTACGTCCTTGTGATGAGGGCTCGATCCCTACTTTTGACTCGACGCTGAGCGACGCCGAACGGTTCCTCGATCGACCGGCTTGCACTACACTCCGAGGCTCGTTCGATCACCGGTAACCGTGCGCATGTCCGAGCACCCCCGAAGCGCGCATCTTCCTGTCTCGCCTGGCCGCAGCCCGAGCCGCCACCCTCATCGTCGCTTTTTCCTGGCCAACCTGTCGGCCTTGGTGCAGGGGCGGTTTTCGATGCGGAATGGGCATTTGCCACCGCAGGGCGGTCACAGGGTGGCGGAGTCGTTTTGCGGAGTCGGTGTGGCGACGAATGCCGATCCGGCCACGGATCAGGCCGTCATCGCCGAACTGCGGGCGCTCGCCATTCAGCGGGTGCGGCTCGACTACACTTATGGCGACGCGGACAATCCTGTCGCCCGGTTTCTCGATGCCCTGCTGGCCGAGGGTTTTTCCGTCATCCTGCATGTGCTCCAGCCCTTCGATGCCGCCAGCCGGATGCCGGACCCGGCGGCCGGCGAGGAATGGCGGCGCTTTCTCGTCGAAACCCTCGACCGATATGGTGAGCGCATCGAAATGGTCGAGGTCTGCTCCACCCTCAACCGCAAGCGCTGGGCCGGCTACACCCTGCAAGGCTTTCTCGCCGCCTGGGATGTCGCCTATCGCGAGGTCCGCCAGCACGGCGTCGTACTCGCCGGGCCGAGCATCACCGACTTCGAGCCGCCCTGGACCGCGGGCATCCTCGCGCTGCTCGCCGAGCGCGGCCAGTTGCCCGACATCCACACCGACAACCTGTTCGCCGAGCGTGCCACCGAACCCGAGCGCTGGGACCAGAAGATCCTCGGCCCGCGCCTGGCGGGTGCGCTCCGCTTCAATCTGATCAAGAAGGCCCGCCTGCTCGCCCGGCTCGGCCAGGATGCCGGCGTGCCGCGCCTGGTGTCGCCGGCCGCATTCTGGACGCTGCCGCGCATCGAGCGCATGTTGCCCGACAGCGAACAAAAACAGGCCGACTACCTCGCCCGCTACCTCGTATTGTGCGCCGCTTCGGGTGCCCTGGAGCGTGCCTACTGGGGGCCGCTGGTCTGCCACCGCGAAGGCCTGATCGACGACGGCCCGCGCGCCTACCCCAAGCTCGAACGCATCACCCATTATGCGCAGATCGATGGTCAGCCGGCCGATTTCCGCCGGCGTCCCGCTGCCCTTTCGCTCGCCGCCTTCAACCGGCTGATTCCCGGCACCACCTACCTCGGCAAGCAGAACGCCATGCCTGCAGGCAAGCGCCTGGCCTGGCCCAACGCCGCGCTCGAGGTGCATGCCTTCGCTTCCGACACGCACAACATTCACATTGTGTGGACCACCAACAGCCATGCCGCCGCAGCCTGCGACCTGTATCGCGAGGCCGATCTCGCCGCGGCCGAATGGCTGGATCGGGATGGACTTCCGCTGGACGAGGCGCCAACGCTGTTTAGCGAAGCGCCGGTGTATCTGCGCTGGCCGGTGGCACACCCGGTTGTCGTGCTGCCCGAGGCCGACCTCCTGTCCGGGGTACGCATTCATCGCCACCACCCCGGCTTGCGCCATTACTACCACCGCGACGAGCACTGGCACGGCATGGTGCTCGCCGCAAATCGGTCCGAGGCGGACAGGCTGATCCAATCGCTGCACCCGACGCGGCTGGTCACCCCCGAGCGGCGCAGCGAGCAGGCCCTTCGCCACGCACGCAACGCCATCTGGACCATCGCCGACCCGCGCCAGCCCGGCGCCCGGCTGGTGGTCAAGCAACCGGTCAAGCACCACCTGCACAAGAAACTGCTCGACCGCCTGAAACCCTCCAAGGCCAGGCGAAGCTGGAACGGCGCGGCCGAACTGCTGCGGCGCGGCCTCGGTACCGCCGCCCCGGTCGCCTGGTTCGAGCAGCGGAGTGGGGTGGATATCACCCGCAACTGGTATGTCTGCGAGTATGTGGTGGGCGCGCCCTCCATGCCCGGCGGGCTGTCGGTCGGTGCGCTGTTCGGCGCCTTCGCCAAAGGGCAGGCACACCCGTCCGGCATCACGGCAGAAGTGCTGTTTCCCGCGCTGGCGGCGTTTCTGCAGCGCCTGCATGGGCGCGGCATTCATTTTCGGGATCTGTCCGGCGGCAACATCCTAGTCATACCGCAAGCCGATGGCCAACTCGACTTCGCGCTGATCGACACCGCCCGCCTGCATGTCCTTACCAAGGGATTGCCGCTGCGCAAGCGTCTGGAAGATCTCACCCGCGCCTGCCACAAGCTCGACCCGGTCAGCCGTGAGGCTTTCATGCGCTGCTATCTCGGGCCGCTTGGTCAGCAATTTACCCCCGCCATGCGGCTGCGCTTCTGGCTGTACGATCGCAAGGCCGCACTCAAGCGTCGGCTGCGCGCAACTGCGTTTTACAAGCGCTTGAAGCGATAGAGGCCGGGCGCTACTGACAGCCCATGAACATGAGCTTTTTCAGGAGCTCGTGACTGTCAGGGCTGACGAAATCTTTCAGAAATGAATTGATTTCTTTGTTCTGCATAAATCCGTCTCGTCTGAGCGCATCGATCGGAGGCTGAAGTGATGAAGACGGTTTTGAACGTAACCCTCGCCGAGCATATGGCTGGCTATCGTATCAAGGTACGGTTCGACGACCTGACCGAGCGGGAAATCGATTTCGAGCCATTTCTCACCCGGTCGGCGCACCCAGCCATCCGCGCCTATCTAGACCCTGCACGATTCGCAGCCTTCCGAATCGAGTGTGGCGAACTTGTTTGGGGAGACTACGATTTGTGCTTTCCCATCATCGATCTCTATCGAGCCGAAATCGACCATACGGAGCCCGAGCAGGTTGCGATTTGAAGCACGCCATCCATGTTGAAGCATCCACCCCTGTAGGCGGCGCAAGCCGCGAACGTGTGCGTCAGAACGCCAAGTGCTGATTCCGACCGCCGCATTTCGTCGCTTGCACGGCTCCCACAAGGGGTCCGGCCGCCGCTTCGCCGCTGGCGCGGCTCCCACAAGGGGTAATGACGCCCGGGTGCGGTGTAGGAGCGGCGCCAGCCGCGATCAGCGCTCCGATCCAGCACCCCATGTGCGACCCACATTCCCGCACCTCAAAATGGCGAGACGCGGGCCACTCACCCCGAAAACACCTCCATCGGTACGTCAAAGCGCTTAGCCAAGGCCTTGACCTGTCGAAGATTGAGCGCACGCTTGCCGGCAAGCACTTCAGACACCACCGACTGAGCGCCCACCTCGGGCAGATCGCTCTGAACAATGCCGTGCTCACGCATCAACTCTCGCAGCAGCAAATGCGATGGCAACGCTGACCATGGATGCTTGCGCGCCTCGTAGTCGCGAATGCGGTCGGCCACGATCGAAACCAGCCCGAAAATGGGGTGCGAATCGTCATCGCCGAAACGCTCGAAAGCCTCGTCTACAAAGGCGAGTAACTCGGCGTAGTGCTGCTCGTCGCGTATCGGCGCAGCCAACCCAAGCGCGTCGTTCAACGCGGTCCACGGAGCCAAAACATCCGTAACACTCATTTCCAGTCTCCTTTGTCGTACTCGGCATGCGTAAGTACCGCCTTGACCAATATATAGCAATATGCGATATCGAGCGTGATGCGATAGGACAAATTGACTAAACGTTCGCGAATTGCGACTCACAGAGGTTATTGATGCCGGTCGCGATGTAGGAGCGGCGCAAGCCGCGATCCGCGCTCGATCCGGGACCTCGTTCGACCTGGCACCGCACACGAGCTTGCGCAAAATAGGGCAAGGGAGACCTTGCACTCGGTCCCCGCGAGCCACAAACCCTCAAAGGTCGGTCGAGGTGGGCGCCGTATCGGGCGCCTTTGCGAGGATGGTCAAGGCATCGGCTTTACTGGAAGCCGCAGCGATCTCCCGCAGGCGGGTCATGTAAAGCATTTGTTCACGAATCAACAAACCGTCGTGAATCAGCTCGGAGTATAGGCGGTTCTCGGAGACACCCAAGGCCTGCGCAAGGCGCTTGGCACGAACACGTTCATCCTCGTGGATTCTCAAAGGAAATGAAGTTTTGTTCATCGCTAGCTCCTAATGTGTCAGGGATTGTAGCAACTGCCCCGGTGTGCATAGGGCAACGTGCGGAAATCGAAGTTCTGTGCGCACAAAATCGTTCAGGTTATGTGTCACGATGGTGCAGGGCCAAGCAGCCATAGCTATTTCCATGATGAAGTTATCCCCCTCATCCTTGAGGTTGGGGCGCCAAAGGTAACGTACCTCGATTTCTTGAGCGCTAGCGACAAGGTGGGCAAGCACGATCTCGATCTCTGACCATGTAAGCTGAGCATCACCAAGGATGCCAGGGCGGCTGAGTACGTCACGATACTCAAAGACCAACTTCTGTTGAATGACAAGCGGCAATTCCCCCAGCAAAGCTCGACGGATAATCGCATTACTCGCGCCGTTCCTGGAGCGAAATGCGGCAACCAGAACATTGGTGTCGAGTAGATACCTCATGTTTACATGATATCACTATAGATATCACAACTGACTTGCGAGGATCCCCGCCAGCCCATGAATGATAAAGTGACGCCAGCCGGTCACTCCTGAAGCCGAGTCCATGCAAGCGAAACCGTACCCAGCCCGACACCTGCTTGTTTCAGTCGCCCTCTGCGCCACCCTCGCCGCCTGCGCGAGCATCCCGGCAGAACAATGCCCCTACGTCGACTGGCACGCGCTCGGCATCGAAGACGGCCTGCGCGGACACGGCCCCGACCGCATCGCCGCACACCGCAGCGCGTGCGCCAAAGTCGGCATTGCCCCCGACACGCGCGCATGGGAAGCCGGGCGGCAACAAGGTTTGATGACCTACTGCCAACTCCCCAATGCCATCACCCTGGGCCTGTCTCGCCAAACCTACAGCTACGCCTGCACCGACCCCACCTTCGGCGAACTCCATGCTGCCGCCAGACGCCTGGGCGAGGCCCGCCACGCAATTGAGTCGCTGGACCGCGACCTCGACGCCCGCGAACGTAGACTGGTAACCGACCGCAAGCTCAGTGACAAGGATCGCGCCGAACTCCGTGCCGAAATCCGGCAACTGGAAAGACGGCGCGATCGGCTACGTGATGAACGGCGGGATGCGGATCGGGCGCTGGAGCGGTTGCGGGATTGGTTGGGGGTTTAGGGAAATGACATTTTTCCCTGACTTAAGCGCTAAAGTCTGGAGAAATGTTTCGAAAACCGGATCGCTGCCTATTTGAGCAGAATGTAACTTACAGCGAGAAGCTCTGCCTAGTGAGGTCCAAAATTTGATATGACAAAATGTTACAACCGGGAAAGAAATAAATAGATACGGAGGAAACCTAGTTTTTCAAAATCGGCTTCTAAGCGTTAAACGGTCACCACTTTGTATCATCTCCGTTCGTCCCAGAAAACTTTGCCCAAGCAGAACATAAGGGAGATCGTTGTCAAATACGATCGCTTCAACGCCGTAAAGAGTGATGCTGCCGATTCGAACGTTATCTAGCCGAACCCGAACAGCTTCGCTCATTCCAGTTGCCGTTCCGACCGCAATCCTCACGCCTCTTGATAAATCTATCCCCGCGCGGATTGCGTCACCACGCCCTATGGATACCAAGGTGGCACCAGTATCCACGATGAACTCAATCGAGGCGCCATTGATGCCCCCTGTGACGAAATGATGCCCGCGCGAATCAGCGTAAAGCGTAATAGTTTGCGGTGCTTGGCTGACCGCGTTGGTGTGAACAGTGTTCCTTCCCAACGTGAGGAGCATCGTTTGCCCTTCATATTCAACCTCCGCATTTGCGGAAGCTGAAGAAACATTGACGAGGCGCACACCTTCCGGTGATACCTGTCCAGGAGACAAAGTCCTAGGAGGGCCGCCCTCCACTACGATGACAGCACGGTTTCCAAATATTCCGGCCAGCGCAATACCGATTGGAGCAGGCAAGACCAATCCCGTTGAGAAGGCCATTGTGGTGAGATACAACACAATAGCGAGACGTGTGTAAGCAGAAAGCATGCAAGTAATGCGAATAAAAATATCTTCCTTCCCTCCACATGTACGGAGGAAGCGGCTCAAACCAATTACGCCATCGACTGCGGTAAGTTAAAGCAAGCGAAAAAAATCTACGGACACACGCCGGTTTCCGTTCTACGAACCGATGCACGCGCTGCCGCCGTTACAGAAACCAGTCTTTCCTGTGATCCAACCGACGGTGCGTCACGGCAGACCTTAAAGGTATTGGATGTTGCGCCCAACCCAGTTGACTGAAAAGTCAAGGCTGACACTGCACTATTTATCCTATACCCGGTTGGAATGGCATATTGCCGTAATAGCACCTCCGAACTGGCGAGGACGATCCAACCTTGGTTCCAGTCACCCGAACCACAATCCGTGCCATTTGAAGAAACGCATACTGTCACATTGCTGTTCCGTTTGATCGCTTCACTTCGTGCCAGTTGAACGCTAGCAACAAGATCATTCGCAATTGAGCTCAGCCTACTGCTGAGGCTGGCATCAAGAAACGATGGAACGCCGACACCCAGAAGAATAGCGAGTATCGTAATGGTGATCATCAACTCGATAAGCGTGAAACCTCGTGACGTCACAGTTTTCTCCAACGATTTCTATAGCAGCTCATAAGCTCACTCATCCGGTTCAGTCAACGCTACTCGCAATTGGACTATGTGGCTACGATCCATACCTCATTGAAAGGAACCATGCAGAGAAGCAATGATTGCATCCTCTTCGAGCAGGACGCCAGGGTTGTCCAGCTGAAAATTAATTATTACTTCTGAATGTAGCGATAAACTCTGACCTTTGGTTGACTGGTACTCACGCCAGTAAATGTAGTCAATGTGCTTTGCAACGGGGACTCAGGAGATGCGCCGATGATGAACGGGACCGTAGTGCCATCGTCCAGCGTTACACGACCTGCGACAGGAGAAGGAGGTAAGCCTCCGCCCGCGATGAGTTGGAAGCGGGCAAGGGTATTGTTCGCACTTGCTGCGTTGCGATACTGAATATTGTAGACTCGCGCCGTTCCGAGATTCGGCTGACAATCCGCAACTGTTTCGATCGTTGAAGGTTGGACATAGGGGACGTGCGTGCTGAAAGTCGCAGTCCCGAAAACGGTTACGGCTGATGTCACAACCTGCTCCGTAGGCAGCATTCCCAAGAACCAACCTTTCTTGGTCGCCAGTTGTTCTTCAGATGGGTCACCGCTCCCGATCGGAAGTAGTGATTCCAAGCAAAGATAGTCATTTCCGTCGCACTCATCAACAAGCCAATCCGGATCGGACGGTCTGTCCTTGAGCATGAAGAAATAGTTATCGACCGTTCCGGTTACACTGTAATTGCTCAGTGGCTTCTCGCGGTCGCCCGACCCTATCAAAAGTATGTGTGTGCCGAACTCATCGATCACGTCCGGACCGAACATGAACTTTCTGTTCGCGGCGCATGTTCCCCCATCATCGCACCCGAGGGCGGCAATCTTCGTGATGGTCCAATCAACCGGCGCTGCGACGCCAATGGTGATGCGATAAACGTTACCCCCTAGGTCCGAAGCGTAGGCATACTTTGCCACTCCCGAGAATGGATCCGGAACGACGGTAATTTCACCCACAACCGGGCGCTCCGTATTGAAGGTCTTTAGTAACGCCCCGGTAGCTGCATTAAGCACATAGATGTACCGCCCCTTGGAATCCACGGTGCAGACGTGATTGGTCATGCCTCCATCGTGGTCCTCACAGACATCGTACCCGCCACCAAGCATCAACAGCGGGCCGGTATGGCCCGCAGCGGACAACACAGTAGGCGGTGACCAAGTCTGACCGATCCCGTCTAATCCCGTCATGCATCCCGTATCGTCAATCGTGCCGTCAAGCGCGAAGTTTTGAGGACAGCCGACACGCCATTTGATATCCGGACCCACCGGATCGGTAACGTCGAACGCGTACAGCATTCTTCCACCCCGACGCATTGAGGCGAATATCCATGTATTCGACGCATCGCGATAGGCAGTAACGGGTCCATCGAAGCCGTAGGCTTTCGGCTGTGCGTTGTCAGCCGTGGTTCCTCGATAGTAGATCGGTGTGAGGTTGTCGCGAATTCGATCAAGAATGGGGTATGACTCCGGAGCGACAAACGACCACAGCTCCGCGCCAGGTGATACGCCTCCAATCGAAGGGCCACCGTCTCTGTTCCCGTTGATCGCGCGAAGGACACCATCGTTACCCCCGTAGAACACGACGGTTTCTCGACCGGCCTCATCGTCTGCTTCCGAACCCGTTGCGAAGTTGATTGCCACTGGCCGCGAGTGAACAATGTCGCCATGCACCGAGGGGCGCATCGCTGTCGAGGGGACAAGCAATTCATCACCCTTGTTGTTCGCTCCTCTAACCCAGTTAATGAGTGACGAGCGGTCGGCATCGCTCATTGACGCGTCACCAAGTGCGGCCTTGGTAATCGCGGAGTTTGTCGGCAAGAAATCGTCCAAATCGGAGCAGTCGGTATTGCATGTCAAAACCGTTCGTGCACTCGGCGACGTCGCACGCAAGGTATACGCCTGCCCGCCCTTCTCGACGATGTTCCCGTCAGGTGTATTCGAACTGGCTGATATAGGGGAGCAGTTCGCGGTTTCAAATGTTGCTCCCCAATAGCTGTCGACAGCGCTCGGGGTCCAGTAACTCCGAGCGCACTCTGCTATAAAACCCGTCCCCGCCCCTGAAATAGCGGATTGGGCCGGTGTATTGGCATCGACCATTCGGAGATCCCCGTCAAGCAACGCCATTCGATACTGCTTGAGATTGCCCGGCCAACGTGGGAGAAAGTCCTTGTCTGGCCTGAACATCCCAATGTACACCTGGTTCAGGTATGTACCCTGAGTATTGACGCTAACGGGCAGACTGACGGACGCGAATGCACTGTTTGCTGAGAGAATTTCACTAAATATCGTGCCGATCGCGACACGCAACTCGTCATAATCGTTCGATCCGAAGAACTTGCCGCCGCCAACATCGGGCTGCCCAAGCTTGGTCAAATGCGCGGCATAGCTTGCATTGCAGGTTGGGCCCAGGACTCCCACGCTGTAGGTGATGATCCCCTGACGTCGCATGTACGTTGCCCAATTCAGGGCGTACGCACCACTGCCCTCATACTGATTCGAGGCTGGGAGGCTTGCGGTTCCACACTGCGTTGTGATGGATCCCGAATAAAGCGCCCTCTCAAGTAAAGTTGTTTCGGGGTCGGCACGCATATTGACATCCGTCGAAAGCCCCAGGAAGGGGCGTCTGGGGCTGTTCGCCTCATTAGTTTGATCGCCAGCCGTCGAATTGTTGCGATACGCGTTTCCCACAAAGATGACGTAGTTACCGGTTCCGCATACAGAAGACTGAGGTTGGATACCAGCATAATTTCTTCCGGAAACACCTGTCTTGCCAAAATAATATGCCCACGATTCCTGCATCGCTGCACCGTTGGCTGCATTATTCGCGTCGATCTTTATTCCCTGATTCGCGGCTTTGCTCCACTGCCGGATCCAGTTCAGGATATTGGGTTTGTTCTGGTCATCAAATGCCACCATCCGCATGAGCAGGCAGCCCCCTGTATTTCCCGCACACGGAGTATCGGATGTGGTATTGGTCACCGGGTCGAACGAGGGCATTCCAGTCGCGTTGAAACCCATTACACCGATATTGAATGTTTGTCCTTCACCAGGATCGATCGCCTGAAGTGCGCTATAGAGCGCGCATTGCTCCACAGCCGCTGCCGTTCCGTCAAGAAACGTAGGCGATGTGAACTGGGGACTGGAAGGATCTGTTTCGACGACTCCCGATGCAGAGATACTGCATCTCAGCGAGGTCACGTTCGACGAAAAATTAGACGCGTTATCAAGCACGAAGAGTACGTTTGGCGCCCCCGCCTCCCCTACGCTAGGTGCAGCAAACAGTTCGATATCGTCTGCGACTGCGGCTGAGACTACTACCGACAGAATGCTGCACACCGTTGCGCGCACAATCCATCTTTTCATGACTATCTCCAACTCTCGTGTATGCAGCTAGTGATCACTATTCTGAACAGACTTCAATTGCAGTTGAGCAACGGCCCTGGCGGACAAATGGAATCGCACTCAGCTTGAGACATTCTCTGTCTTACGCCTTGTTTGACTCGAACAAATGTTCCCGTCGTCGGGTCCGATACGGTAGCGTCATACTCAAGGAGCCCAATGTACTCCTTCGCAACTGCGGTAAATCCAAGGGTAACGCTGGAGCCGGTTCCAAGCCCTCCCGTGCCCACAACCGGGTCTGCCCGCAAACAGGATCGCACAACATTGACTTGATACTCGTTTGATCCATCACGGTTGATATCAACCGGTTCATCTACGCCCCCGGTGGGGAAGGTCACGAGACCCAACATTCGTTCAATTGCCACATCGGCCGCCGCCAGCGCTTGTGAACGAAATTGAAAGTTCCCCACCGCCTGAAGGTTGGTTGAACTCATGCGAAATGCGCTGGTGACCATGAGGGTAATCAGGACCATCATGATCAAGGCAATCGCCAGGACAGCGCCGCGCTGCTTATGCCGGTCGATTCTATTCATTTTCATGGTGTATCTCGCCGCCCTGCAATGTTGTGAAGTCTCACCGATGAAGAGAAGACATGTCGCGAATACTGCTGCTGAGCACCTACGGTAGGTGTATAGAGATACCCCGCAGGGCAATTACCTGACGCATTCAGGGTGGCCAAACAATAAGTACGCTGATCGCTGGCCCCGCGGGTCTGATCAACCGTCCGCGTCAGGACGAAGACCTTTGCTAGAACTGCGTTTGCCAAGTCGAGGTGCCCGCACCCCGATGCGGTATTACATGCTGTATCCGCAATGCCGTCCCCACGATTGCGCGGCGTCGTTCTCGACGTCGGATCCTGCCATGCAAGTGCTTGGTCAAGCTGCACGGGTTCAGACGTCTTGCTGATCCCATCGATGCCAAGTTCGAATCGCAGCCCTTCAATACCTTCTATCAGGGGCTCAACCCTATACCTCAACTCATCTTCTTCCTCGTCGAAGTCCAAACTTGCACGCATCAAGGTCGGTACGCCGTCTCCAATATCGGCAGCGTAACTACGGACGTAGTAAATATTGGAAACATACTTGCGCTTTGGCGCTGCCGTGTTGCAGCTACGACCGCGCAAATCGAATCCAGAATCGGTTAGAACATAATCGTCTGCACCGATCGTATAGATCGAGCTGCTATCCACGGCAGCCGCCCAACCCGGGCTGACGGTGGCAGTCGTCGAACTCCCGTCATAGGACGTGATCTGCCGGTCTTGTCCGAAACCGCTTCCTCCGACGATGCGAATGGTCGCGCCCTCGAAGGCTTCTGGGCTCGTTGCGGAAGAAGCCGCAAGCCTGATCGTCGTGGCGGTACCCGATTGCGCCGATTCAGCACAGAGGGATGGCTGAAAGTACACGCGACCAGCAAGGTCCGCTTCACAGTTTGCTTCGCCGGGGATGCATCTGTCGGCATAACGAACTACGAGAATGTCCGTGTTCGGCTGTTGATTGGCAATGACAGGCTCGTCATTGGTATCGAGCTCCGTGTCACAAGTCCCGGGAGGTGTGTCGTGGATCGAAATAGGCACCCCTAACACGTTCGCCCGATACACGGCATCCCAGTTCGAGAGCGGAAGGCAGGGGTCAGGAACAGCCGTAGGAACGTCGTTTGGCGTACCATCAAAAACTAAACTATCAAAGGTCGGGACGAATCCCCCCCAGAATCCAGCATGCTGAATGTCACTCTCGAGAATCTGCAGTGCGAAACGGCCGTTCTCGACCTGCATATTGGTTTTCGCCATTTCGTTGTTGGTGCGACTGATGTTCAGAAAAACAGCCAGCAACGAGAGCGTGACCAGTACGCCGAGGGCGACCGCAATCATGAGTTCTACCACTGAGAAACCGGTAGGCCTTCTCATTGACTCATTTCGCCATAGTGTTCTCTTGATATACATGTCTAAAGCGTTCCGAAACTGACTACGGTCGTAACATAGCGCCGGCACAGGTCATCGACGCAAGGAGAGCCCGTGCCCCCGTTATATAGGCCGGCTGCGCAACCTACGTCACCTGGCGGAGCAGAAAGGGGTCCCATTCCTTGCCACGTGACGGTAATGACATAATCGGCCCCGGTTTGCTCTATACAGCCGCGGGCTCCAACCATCGCACCGACGCTATTGGGCCCGAGTAACTCAGATGCCCCTTGCAGCGCCAAGCACCAGTCTCTGAAATCCCTTTGTTGAGCTGTTGAAACCGCAGAAGGGCAAGTTACACTCGGACCCGCGATGGGAGCGCTGGGACCCGTTATATAGTCAACGGCATTCGTTCTATTGCTTGCCAATCGACCGGCCATGTCTTGTAGGAGCACGATGGCCTGGGAGCGCTGGTAGGCTTCGATCTCCGAAACCTGAAGCCTTGTTTGTAGCCCAGCCAAACCAAGTAGGCCCAGCGCCAAGATTACGATTGCGATGAGAATCTCTATCAGCGTGGTCCCTGACTGGGCTGAAGCATCGAGACGCACCATAGCCATCACCATTTTTCAGCAGGGGATTTGGTCCCTTGACTGTTCAAAGTTAATACGCCGTCAGTGGCTTGACGGCTTCCTGTGACCGGTGTGCAAGTTATCGTAAATGACGGCGGATTCCCGGACCCTGGTGTAGCCGCACAACCGTAGTGCCGGGTGACTTCGCTCGGCAACGTAAATCCCAGCGTATCCAAGTCGGCGTAACTTCTGTTCGCCAGAAAGTACTGCGTCTGCCGGTTTGCGATTTCCATCATCTGCGCCTGAGCGGCCGCGCGGTTGCTTCGTATAACGTATTGCTGATAGCTGGGATACGCTACCGAGGCGAGTATGCCTATGATTGCCACGACAATCATCACTTCGATTAGCGTGAATCCGCTTGGCCGGCGTTTGTTGGTTATCAACATTGCCATTCGATACACCTTTTCGAGAATACGTTATCAATACGCTGCTGAAGAATGACTCTCATCTACTCAATCGGTATCCGTCCGTGCCACGGGGTAAAACACCAGTGCTCGTACATGCATACATGGCATTCCAGCCGGCTACCGCGAAGTCAAATGAGTTTCGCAAAAAAAAAGCCTTGTTTGATCTCTAAGCTACGCGACTCACCTCCGATAAACAAACCGCCAATGACCATCGGCGAGATAGGCGCGACTAGCGGTCGACGTCATCGGTTCCAAGATCGGCTCAGGTGCGAATAGGGAGCCGGATCACAACCCTGTAACGACCATACTTGATCTCGTTCACCAGCTGCGCTTCCAAGTCGAAAAACAGCGTCAGGCGCTCGCGTATATTCTCCATGGCCATTCGGTTACCGCTCTGATGCTCACCTAGATCCAGGACGCTATTCTCTACTAGGACATGTAGTTCCAATCCAACTCGCCTAATCTCCAACCGTACCGGCTCCGGATCGATCGCTGGCTCGACACCGTGATACACAGCGTTCTCAAGCAGCGGCTGAAGCATGAGGGGCGGAATGAGCGCGTCTGTCACGCCCTCGTCTATCGAACGGATGACCTCCAGTCGGTCGCCCAGTCTCAGGGTTTCCAGATCGAGGTAACGGTCGCACAAGGCGAGTTCGTCCGCCAGCGGGACCAGTTCTCGATTGTCCTGCATCATTGCCCTGAAAAGATCGGCGAGCTCTTCCAGGGCGCGCTCGGCCCGCTTGGGGTCCGACCGGATCACCCCAAGTACGCCATTGAGCGTATTGAACAGGAAGTGAGGCCGAATCCGCGCGGTTAACGCGAGCAGGCGGGCTTCTGTCAGCGAGGGAGAAAAGCGCTGGCTACGGTAATCGAAGTAGGCCAGCACCAGGCCAGCTGCGCCGATGGCCCAGAGCAGCCAGCGCGCCAGGGCGCCCAGTTGCCCGTCTCCCAACAGCGTGAAGCTTGCGGAAACCGCCGCCGAAACCAGCAGCAGGACGGTGCCCACTGCAAACGGGTATGACATGCGCGCAAGGATGGGATTTGCGGCGTAGAGCGCCAGGACGATGAGAAACAGGGGAAGTTCGAGTATGCCCGCGATCTCGAGCATTGCTGCCGGCAGCGCGGCTGTATCTGCTTGCTGAATGACGACCGTGCCCAGGGCCAGCAGGTTTGTCAGGAGCAATATCCGAAGCAGTACGCCGAGATTCCGGAAATCGGGCATTCGATGGATGAGTGTGGTGGGTTGGCTCACGGGGCGATACCAGTGGCAGACTGCGGGAGGCGCTGTCTCTCGGCTCGGGCCTCGGTCGGCAATGAGTACCAGTCGTCAGACCGATGTCCGCTTTCCAACCTCCTGAAAATCACCCGGTAGGCGTCGTTGCCGCTTTTAAAGGCGCACTTGCGTTCTTTGTCGATGACCCAGGTCATAACGATCGCTTTTGACAAAAAGAAGAAAAAAGGGGGACAGACCCCAATGGCACTACCTTTGAAGAGCAGTTCTTTTGCTTCAATGAGATAGCGAGGGGCTGAGTGCCTCGCAGCGCTATGATGCGGTTGTCGAAGCCGTGATGCAAATGGACATCCTGCGCTGCAAGTCCCGCCCCCGAGATGGACGTCAAGGAGATAAGGGGTATTGGCACGGCGGTACCGGTACAGGTGGGAGCGGCGCGAGCCGCGAATCGGCCGTGTGGGTGCGGATAGGCTTATTCGCGGCTCGCACCGCTCCCACAAGGCTGTGCCGGCGGGCGGGCAGCTCACAAGGCTGTGCCGGCGGGCGGGCTGCTCACAGGGCTGTGCCGGCGGGCGGGCAGCACACAAGGCCGTGCAGGCGTGAGCGGGCTGTATCGTGCAAAAGAGGCTTGACTTAGCGCCTTTCAAGACAGGTCCCGTTTGTTTGTTGCCGGTTTCTCGGCGCTTGTGTCACCCGCCTGCAGAGAAGACCAACTGGCGTTGATGCTTCAGGGCCAGGAGTATCACCTCGGTTTCGGAATGCGCATAAAGAACAATGTGCTGACCTACTACGTATTCCCGAAGGTGCGGGAGTGCGGCTTGATTTGCGAGTAGTTGAACAGCATCGGCTTTCAACTTTGCCTGTGCAGATTTCCCGGTGAGAAATCGCGCTGGACGGCCACTGAAAGGTGACCAAGCCAGTATCGCCACCATCTCTCTCAGGGCCTCTTTCAACTTGACCAGGCGATGATCGGCAGTCTCTGGGTCTTGCGTGAGGGAGAACGGGTACGCCGCATCGAGGTTGGTCATGAAGTTCGGTGCAGCCTCGACTTTTGCGTTAAGGGGCAACGCCATGACTATCAGGACAGGGCCTTGATGAGATCGTCGGTCTTGACGCGCTGACCTGCCAACACTTCACGCAAGCCGGTTTCAACCTCGGCGAGCATCACCAGGCTGGCATGCTCCTCCTCGAGGGCGTGGTAATAGTCGAGCTTTTTTGCGTCAACGATGGCAACGTAGGCCGCGCCGTTTTTGGTCAGCAGCTTCTCGGCTCCCGCCACGACTTCATCAGACAACTCGGTCAGTCGCGCACGCGCTTCGCTGATGGGGACGACGTCCTGGGAGTTAAAGCTCATATCCGTGCCTGTTAACGTATTCGTTAACGGGCACTCTAGCCTCAGGGCGTTCAATACGCAAGACATTGCCTGCAGGGGTTAACCAGGACGGGCCACGATTAGCTCATTTTCATGTTGCCTATTCCATCAACACCCCCGTCATTGAGCCTCATCAAACCGGCGAACAGGCAAAGCCCCACCTGGCAATTGAATATGAAATAATTCCATATTCATGTTTTTGAAGCCGTTCGATTGCCAATGACGCTTCTCGACCCCAAGAACGATTTCGTCTTCAAGCGGCTGTTCGTCGATGCACCCGCCTTGCTGGCGGCCCTGATCAACGCGGTGCGCAGCACGGAGCCGCCCATCGAGGTCGTTGAAATCCTCAACCCTCGCATCGAGCCTGAGGAGCTCGCCGGCAAGTTCATCGTGCTCGACGTGCTCGCCCAGGATACGCACGGGCGACGCTACAACATCGAAATGCAGGTGCGCCGCCACGGCGCCTGGAGCGCGCGCAGCGCCTACTACCTGGCCCGCACGCTGACCCAGCAGCTGAACGGCGGGGAGGACTACCCGAGCCTGAAACCAGCCATCGGCATTCACCTGCTCGATTTTGAACTCTTCACCGACGCCCGGCACCAACAACAAGCCCTGTGGTGCTTCGAGCTGCGCGATCGGCAGCAACCGGCGCTCAAGCTGGGCGATGAACTACAATTGAACCTGATCGAACTGCCCAAGGCCGACCGCCTGGGCGCGGGCGAACCGGCGATGGCCGCGTGGATCGCCTTTCTGGAGCATTGGCACGAGGAGCACACCATGGCCCAAATCGACTACCCGCCTGTTCAGCAGGCGCTCGCCCACATCAAGCAGTTGAGCGCGGATGAGGAAACACGCCGCCTGGCGTTCGTACGCGAACGCGCACTGCGTGACGAGCGCACCGATATTCGGGCGGCGCTCGAACAGGGAAAGATTGAAGGTAAGCTCGAAGGCAGGCTCGAAGGCAGGCTCGAAGGCAGGCTCGAAGGCAAGCTCGAAGGCGAGGCCGCCATCCTCGAAAGGCAACTCGTCAAACGCTTCGGCCCGCTCGGCGATGAAACCTCGGCGCGGCTCAAAGGCGCCACCGCCGAACAACTCGAACGCTGGGCCGAGCGCATTCTTGACGCACCGAACCTTGATGAGGTCTTTGCAGAAAACTGACATGCTGGGGAAAGGTAAGGGATCAGGCCTAGCTCCGTAGCATCCTACCAGCAGCCCTGCCTTTCCTTGTGCGTTCGACAGCTAATCGCGTAAGACATTGATTCGTCGAGACCCGAATGTCAAACGTATCCCTACAACAGCGCAAGCTGTTGCGGTACGGCGTATTTTGCAAGCAGTATGACTCGTAATGACTCCAGAGCCGGGGAATCTTTTTACTGTTGGCAACCTGTTCAAACATTTCGAGTAGTGTGGGTAGCGGACTACACTATCCAAAGTTTGGATGCTTGGAGGTGACGTGATGGGTTTGCCGTTGAGAGATGCGGAACATCACACCTATGCGGATTATTGCCGCTGGCCAGAAGACGCGCGATACGAGTTGGTCGATGGAGTGGCTTATGCGATGGCTCCGGCGCCATCACCGGCTCATCAAACCATTGTTCTCGAGATAGCACGGCAGCTTGCCGATACGCTCGAAGGAGCGCCTTGCCGGGTTTATCTGGCGCCTTTCGATGTGCGCTTACCCCGGGGTGATCAAGCGGATGGTGCGATCGAATCCGTGGTGCAGCCGGATCTCTCGGTGATCTGTGACGTCAGCAAGATCGACGAGCGCGGGTGTCGTGGCGCGCCGGACTGGGTGATCGAGGTGCTGTCGCCTTCCACGGCAGGGCACGACATGATCGTCAAGCGCGATCTTTACGAGCGCCATGGGGTTCGCGAGTACTGGATCGTTCACCCGACCGACCGCGTGGTGACGATCTACACGCTGATCGACGGTGCCTATGGCAAACCGCTCGTGCATGAGTTCGAGGGCGAGTTGGCGTCGCGGGTGCTTCCCGAAGTGGTGATCGATTGGGCGCGGGTTCGGCTTGATCGGTGAGTGATGCCGGCGGCGCGCTTGCCTCCGGTTGAGCTGTGATCCCCTATCGCAGATAATTCGATCCAGACAACAACTGCGTACGCGATGAATGTTGATTTCCGAGGCAGGTTGGACCGATGCTGCGTGCTGTGTTCCTTCTCCGAACACGGATGCGCGACCGGACGGTGCGTCGGTGAGCCTGATCGTCATCCACGCGATCAGTCTGCCACCGGATCAATTCGGCGGGCAGGGTGTCGAGCAGCTCTTCACCAACACGCTGGACCCGACCGAGCATCCTTACTATGCCGAGATCGCCCACTTGCGGGTGTCGGCGCACTTCTTCATCCAGCGCGACGGCGCCTTGACACAGTTCGTGTCCACAGAAGACCGAGCCTGGCATGCCGGGGTATCGTGTTGGCGGGAGCGGGAGCGATGCAACGACTTTTCGATCGGGATCGAGCTGGAGGGCTGCGATACGCTGCCCTTCGAGGCGGTGCAGTATGACCGCCTGGCGGAGTTGGTGCGGGCGATCGAGGCGCGTTATCCGATCGAGGATGTGGTAGGGCACTGCGACATAGCGCCAGGGCGGAAGACCGATCCTGGGCCGTTTTTCGACTGGGGTTTGCTGCAAAGTAGATTGGCCGAGTGTTAGCTGTTTGGGTTCGCGGACGGTGCGGGCACGAGTTAAGGAGTGGGTTTTGGAGTCGGTAGGAATTAGAGGAAATAGGGGAGGCGACCCGTAGCCGCTGCGCCCAATTGTGTCACTATGTTGTGTCCTTGCAACATTATTTTGGATGCACAGAGGCCCGCTCTTGCTGGGGTTTGGCGCCGTCAGCGGTAATAATGCAAATTCTCGACTGCCGTGGTATTTGACAAAAATGCGTCAAATCAATAAAGTGCGGACTTGTTGCGATGCAGCAATTCGTAGCTTTCTAGATTTTCCATAATCGGTGCGGTTCCAGCCCCTTGTGGTTGGTTCAATTCATGGCCGCTCGCACCGCGGGGTGCTTCGTCTGGTTGCGGCGAGGCGCTAAACAACCACTGACGACCGGTTTCCGGTGTTAGGCGGGGTTGAAGTTCGGTCCGCCGGCACCACAGACAGCTGAGTTATTTATTCATCGACTTCACCTCGGGTGGGTTGCGGAAAGCTGTCGCTGACGATTCCGGTCACAGCGCGGAGGGACCATGAGTCACGCAACTCGTATGACCGTGCTCGCAAAGAGCATGGGTAAAACTGTGGCACGTATTGCCCATGGTGGTTTGTTGGCCGTGGGTGTGGCAACGGTGGCGCATATCAGCCTGGCGTATCTCGAGCACGATTCGGTGAGCTTCGCCGATACCGGCCTGATATCGAGTACAGCGCACGCGGCTTCGGCAGTGAGTGTCGTCGAGGCCATGGGCTATGGTGGCGGTGCAGGTCCTGAGTCGGCTGACCTTAAGCGCGATGCGCGACCCACTTATGCATTGGTGCAGCCCGCGAGTGTGGGTGACCGCTGGCGCGTTTCGCCGCGGGCGTTACTCGGCCATCTGGAAGACCATGCGCTGCCCGGTGAGGTAGCCTTGTCCGAAGAGATGCAGCGGGTGCGCGATTGGGTGTCGCGCAAGTACCGGGTATCGGGCGTTGCGCTGGAGCCGGTGCTGGCCGTGGCCGAGGAGTCCGCCAAAGGCGCAGGCCTGGATCCCTTGCTGATCGTCGCGATGATGGCGATCGAGTCGAGCTTCAATCCGATGGCCGAGAGCCATGCCGGCGCGCAGGGCTTGATGCAGGTGATCCCGAAGTGGCACATGGACAAGATCGGCGAGAATGCCCCGGACGACATCCTGTTCGATCCGTTGGTGAATGTGCAGGTCGGCACCAAGGTGCTGGTCGAGGGACTTCAGCGCTACGGCACGCTGCAGGCGGCACTGCAATACTACGGCGGCGCGCGCAACGACCCGGAAGCACGCTATACCAAGCGTGTGATGGCGATGAAGCGGCAGATCATGTCGGCGGCGCGCAGCAATGGCGATGCCTGATCGCGATATCCGGTTCCCCTGAACGAAACCTATCGGCCCTTATTGGGCCGATTGTCATTGGGTCCCGCTTGATGGACGCGGTGCGAATGGTCGGCCGAGGCGCCGCCTCGCAACACGAACGGTCCAGTCGTGGTCCAGCCCCGCCGCGCCAACCGCGAGGCCTATCCTGATATCGAGCGGTCCATTGTCGATCGGGATCAGGGGACGCCTACTTGCCCAGCACCTTGCCCAGTCTTTCCGTCGCTTCCAGAAGCCTGTCCTGACGGGTGGTATAGGCGAAACGCAGATGGCGACGAGGTTGATGGTTGCCGAAGTCGAGCCCCGGCGTGGTGGCGACGCCGGCCTCCTCGATGAAGCGCCGGGCCAGCGCCTCGCTGTCATCCGAAAGCGCCGAGATGTCGGCGTAGATGTAGAACGCGCCGTGCGGTTCGGCGGCGACGATGAAGCCGAGTTCGCGAAGGGCGGGCAGCAGCGTGGCGCGGCGTTCCGCGAAGGCGTGGCGGCGTTCCTCCAGGATGTCCAGCGTGCCGGGCTGGAAGGCGGCCAGCGCGGCATGCTGGGCCGGGGTGGAGGCGGCGATGAAGAAGTGCTGGGCGAGTTTCTCGATCTCGCGCACATGGGTTTCCGGCATCACCATCCAGCCCAGGCGCCAGCCGGTCATGCCAAAGTACTTGGAGAAGCTGTTGACGACGAAGATGTCGTCCATCTGGGCGAGCGCGGTGCTGGATTCCACGCCGTAGGTGAGGCCCTGGTAGATCTCGTCGACGATCAGCACGCCATCGCGGCTGACCACGGTTTCTCGCAAGGCGGCGAGTTCGGCCGCTTCGAGCAGGGTGCCGGTGGGGTTGGACGGGGTGGCGACCATCAAGCCGCAGGTGTTCGGCGACCAGGCCGCGGCGACTTGCTCCGGAGTGGGCTGGAAACGGGTGCTGGCGTCGACCGCGATGGCACGTGCGATGCCCTCGAAGCCGCGCACCAGGTGTCGGTTGCAGGGGTAGGCCGGGTCGGGCAACAGCCATTCGTCGCCCGGGTCGGTGGTCGCGGCCAGCGCCAGCAGCAGCGCGCCGGAGGCCCCCGCGGTGACCGCGATCCGCTCGGGCGGCACGTCGGCGCCGAAGCGGTCGTGATAGAAGCGCGCGATCGCCTCGCGCAGCGCCGGCAGGCCGAGTGCGCCGGTGTAGTGCACATCGCCCTTGGCGATGAAGCGATTGGCCGCATCGAGCATGGGTTGCGGGGTCGGGAAGTCCGGCTCACCGATCTCCATGTGGATGATGTCGCGCCCCTGCGCTTCGAGTTCGCGTGCGCGGCGCAGCAGCTCCATGACGTGGAAGGGTTGAATGTCCTGGGCGCGGCGTGAGATTTTCATGGTCGGCGGGGGTTGAATTTGTCTGGGAACGGACCTGCTCGCAGAGGGCCAGGCAAGGCGATTTCCAGAGCGGGTGGTTGGAACTGCCAGTTTTCTGATTCTGCCGTGGCGTCAGGCAAGTCGGGAATTCCGCACCGGTGCGGCAGATGCCCGGTGCGGACCGAGTTTAACAGGCTGCAGCTTCAAGCAAAAAAAGCGCCGACTGTGCGGCGCTTTCCATGGGCAAGATGTCGGTCTAGGGGGCAGTCGGATCAGTCGGCCGTCAACGCGAGTTCGAACAGTTCGCGCTTGAGCACCAGCTGCCGCGGCAGGCGGTCCTGGAGCTTGTCGAACCACTCCTTGTGCGAGTTGAGCTCGTTGCGCCAGGCCTCGGCGTCCACCTTGATCAGCGATTCGAACTCCTCGCGGGTGACGTCGCTACCGGTCCAGTCGAGGTCGTCGAAGCGCGGCATCCAGCCCAGCGCGGTCTCCTTGGCTGGGATCTTGCCCTGGCAGCGCTCGACGATCCACTTGAGCACACGCATGTTCTCGCCGAAGCCCGGCCACATGAACTCGCCTTTCTCGTTCATGCGGAACCAGTTCACGCAGAAGATCTTGGGGGTGTCCTCGACCACATGGCCCATGCGCAGCCAGTGGTTGAAGTAATCGCCCATGTGATAGCCGCAGAAGGGCAGCATCGCGAATGGGTCGCGACGGACCACGCCCTGCGCGCCGAAGGCCGCGGCGGTGGTCTCGGAGCCGAGGGTGGCGGCCATGTACACGCCGAAGTTCCAGTTGAAGGCCTGATACACCAGCGGCACGGTGGTGGCGCGGCGACCGCCGAAGATGAAGGCCGAGATCGGCACGCCGGCCGGGTCTTCCCAGGCCGGGTCGATGGAGGGGCACTGGCTGGCCGGGGCGGTGAAGCGGGCGTTGGGGTGGGCGGCCTTGCGACCGGTTTCCTTCGCGATCTCCGGGGTCCAGTCCTTGCCCTGCCAGTCGACCAGGTGCGACGGG
>JAUVVG010000060.1 GCA_030604735.1 Azoarcus sp. | reverse complement strand
TTACTCGATGACTTTGGCGACGACACCGGCGCCGACGGTACGACCGCCTTCGCGGATCGCGAAACGCAGACCTTCTTCCATCGCGATCGGCGCGATCAGCTTCACCGTGATCGACACGTTGTCGCCCGGCATCACCATCTCGGTACCTTCCGGCAGCGAGATCGAACCGGTCACGTCCGTGGTACGGAAGTAGAACTGCGGACGATAGTTGTTGAAGAACGGGGTGTGACGACCACCCTCTTCTTTCGACAGCACGTAGATTTCGCCGGTGAAGTGCATGTGCGGCTTGATGGAACCCGGCTTGCACAACACCTGGCCACGCTCGACGTCTTCACGCTTGGTGCCGCGCAGCAGCACGCCCACGTTGTCGCCCGCCTGACCCTGATCGAGCAGCTTGCGGAACATCTCCACACCGGTGCAGGTGGTCTTGACCGTGGGCTTGATGCCGACGATTTCGATCTCTTCACCGACCTTCACGATGCCACGCTCGACACGACCGGTCACCACGGTGCCGCGACCGGAGATCGAGAACACGTCTTCGATCGGCAGCAGGAACGGCTTGTCGATCGCACGCTCCGGGGTCGGGATGTAGGAGTCGAGCGCTGCGGCCAGCTCCAGGATCGCCGGCTCGCCGATGGGCGACTGGTCGCCTTCGAGCGCCTTCAGCGCGGAACCCTTGACGATGGGAATGTCGTCGCCCGGGAAGTCGTACTTGGACAGAAGCTCGCGCACTTCCATTTCGACCAGCTCGAGCAGCTCTTCGTCATCGACCATGTCGCACTTGTTCAGGAACACGATGATGTACGGCACGCCGACCTGGCGGGCCAGCAGGATGTGCTCGCGGGTCTGCGGCATCGGGCCGTCGGCAGCCGAGCACACCAGGATCGCGCCGTCCATCTGCGCCGCACCGGTAATCATGTTTTTCACGTAGTCGGCGTGACCCGGGCAGTCGACGTGGGCGTAGTGACGGGTCTGGGTCTCGTACTCGACGTGGGCGGTGTTGATCGTGATGCCGCGCGCTTTCTCTTCGGGCGCCGCATCGATCTGGTCGTAGGCCTTCGCCTCGCCACCGAACTTCTTCGACAGAATCGTCGTGATCGCCGCCGTCAGCGTCGTCTTGCCATGGTCAACGTGACCAATCGTGCCAACGTTGACGTGCGGCTTCGTCCGCTCAAACTTGCCTTTAGCCATTATCAGAATCCTCTCTTAACTTAACTGTAGCAATTACTTGCGATTGTTGATGACCGCTTCGGCAACGCTCTTCGGTGCTTCGGCGTAATGCTTGAATTCCATTGAATAGGTGGCACGCCCCTGGGTCAATGACCGCAACTGAGTGGCGTAGCCGAACATCTCGGCCAGCGGGACCTCTGCCTTGATCTCCTTCATCCCGCCAGGCAGGTCGTCCATCCCCTGAACGATACCGCGACGACCGGACAGGTCACCCATCACGTTGCCCATGAAGTCTTCCGGCGTTTCGACCACCACCGCCATCATCGGCTCGAGCAGGACCGGGCTGGCCTTGCGCATCGCATCCTTGAACGCCATCGAGGCGGCCATCTTGAACGCATTCTCGTTCGAATCGACGTCGTGGTAGGAACCGTCGAACAGCGTGACCTTGACGTCCACCACCGGGAAGCCGGCCAGCACACCGTTTGGCAACGTGTCCTGAAGGCCCTTGTCGACCGCCGGGATGTACTCTCGCGGCACCACACCACCCTTGATCGCATCGACGAATTCGTAACCCTTGCCGGTTTCGTTCGGCTCGAGCTTGATCCAGACGTGACCGTACTGACCACGACCGCCGGACTGCTTGACGAACTTGCCTTCCTGCTCGACCGCCTTGCGGATCGCTTCGCGGTAGGCCACCTGCGGTGCGCCGACGTTGGCTTCGACGTTGAACTCGCGTTTCATCCGGTCGACGATGATCTCGAGGTGGAGTTCGCCCATACCGGAGATGATGGTCTGACCGGATTCCTCGTCGGTGCGTACCCGGAACGACGGATCTTCCTGCGCCAGGCGCGACAGCGCGAGGCCCATCTTCTCCTGGTCGCTCTTGGTCTTCGGCTCGACCGCGACGTGGATCACCGGCTCAGGGAAGATCATGCGCTCGAGAATGATCGGCGCGCTGGGATCGCACAGGGTCTCGCCCGTGGTCACTTCCTTCATACCGACGCACGCTGCGATGTCGCCCGCGCGCACTTCCTTGATTTCGGCCCGCTCATCGGCATGCATCTGCAGAAGACGACCGATACGCTCTTTCTTGTTCTTGATCGAGTTCAGCACGGTCGAACCCGATGCCAGAACGCCCGAGTAGACGCGGACGAAGGTGAGCTGACCCACGAACGGATCGCTCATCAGCTTGAACGCCAACGCCGAGAACTTCTCTTCGTCGGTTGCGTGGCGAACGACTTCGCGCTCTTCGTCATCCACCCCGGAAACCGGCGGGATATCGACCGGCGACGGCAACAGATCGACCACCGCGTCGAGCATGCGCTGAACGCCCTTGTTCTTGAATGCCGTGCCGCACAGCATCGGCTGGATCTCGCAGGCGATGGTGCGCTGACGCAGGCCCTGTATGATCTTCTCGGACGACAGCTCGCCAGTTTCGAGATATTCGTTCATCAGGTCTTCGTTGGCCTCGGCTGCGGCCTCGATCATCTGTTCGCGCCAGTTCTCGGCCTCGGCCTGAAGCTCGGCCGGAATATCGCGATAATCGAAGCTCATCCCCTGGGACGCCTCGTCCCAGTAGATCGCCTTCATCTTGATCAGATCGACCACACCCTCGAACTTCTCCTCGGCACCGATCGGAATCACGATCGGAACCGGGTTGGCCTTGAGCCGGGTCTTCATCTGCTCGACGACCTTGAAGAAGTTAGCGCCCTGACGGTCCATCTTGTTCACGAAAGCAAGACGCGGCACTTTGTATTTGGTGGCCTGACGCCACACCGTCTCGGATTGCGGCTGAACACCACCGACCGCGCAGTAAACCATGCATGCGCCGTCGAGCACGCGCATCGAACGCTCGACTTCGATGGTGAAGTCGACGTGCCCCGGGGTATCGATGATATTGAAGCGATGCTCAGCGTACTGCTGCTCCATACCCTTCCAGAAACAGGTGGTCGCGGCCGAGGTAATCGTAATGCCCCGCTCCTGCTCCTGCTCCATCCAGTCCATGGTGGCTGCGCCATCGTGGACTTCGCCAATCTTGTGACTGACGCCGGTGTAAAAAAGAATACGCTCGGTCGTCGTCGTCTTGCCGGCGTCGATGTGAGCGGAGATACCGATGTTGCGGTAACGCTCAATGGGAGTCTTTCGAGCCACGATACTTTCCTGTTTTTGTTTGCCGCGCATGAGCGCGAACTTGGGTTCTTGCCTTACAAAACAATCGAGCCCTTGTCAGGGCCCGATCCACTACCGTTTTGAACGAATCAGAAACGGTAGTGCGAGAATGCCTTATTAGCCTCGGCCATGCGGTGAACTTCCTCGCGCTTCTTCATCGCCGCACCACGACCTTCGGCCGCCTCGAGCAACTCACCGGCGAGGCGCTGAGCCATCGACTTCTCGGCACGCTTGCGCGCAGCCTCACGCAACCAGCGCATCGACAAAGCCATACGACGCGACGGACGCACTTCCACCGGCACCTGATAGTTGGCACCGCCGACGCGGCGGCTCTTGACCTCGACCACCGGCTTGATGTTGCCGACGGCCGCCGAGAAGACCTCGAGCGGATCCTTGCCAGCCTTGCCGGAAATGTGCTCGAAGGCACCATAGACGATGCGCTCGGCAACAGACTTCTTGCCGGACTGCATGATCACATTGATGAATTTGGAAACATCCTGGGAACCGAACTTGGGATCAGGCAGGATTTCACGCTTGGGTACTTCACGACGACGGGGCATAACGACCTCTTGCTTATCTCTTGACGCCTGGAATTAGGCTTTCTTCGGGCGCTTGGCGCCGTACTTGGAACGAGCCTGCTTGCGATCCTTGACGCCCTGAAGGTCGAGCGAACCGCGAACGATGTGATAACGCACACCCGGCAAATCCTTGACACGACCACCGCGGATCAGAACGACCGAGTGCTCCTGCAGGTTATGCCCTTCACCGCCGATATACGAAATAACCTCGAACCCGTTCGTCAGGCGCACCTTGGCAACCTTACGCAATGCGGAGTTCGGCTTCTTCGGCGTAGTGGTGTAGACGCGGGTACAAACCCCACGCTTTTGCGGGCAAGCCTCGAGTGCAGGCACCTTGCTCTTGACCACGACTTTTTCCCGCGGCTTGCGGACCAGCTGATTGATAGTTGGCATAGCTTTATATTTTCCAAATAACCCGAGGCAGCCAGACAGGCTGCCTCGGCAGATTATTCCGGGCCCCGGCGAAACACGCCTGCTGCGACCACGACGCTGACTACGATTGGTCAGCCCGCATAAAGAGGCCGGATTTTACGTCGAGACAAGCTCTTGCGTCAACTCGCCTGTGCATCCTGGGCGGCATCGACCTGTACTTCGACCGGCGCTTCCTCGATCGCAGCCCAGGCATGCTCGGCTCCGAGGTCCTCGCCAGCCGTCTGGTTGCGACGGTTGCGGTGATACGCCATGCCGGTACCGGCCGGAATCAGACGACCGACGATGACGTTCTCCTTCAGACCGCGCAATTCGTCACGCTTGCCCATGATCGCCGCTTCGGTCAATACCCGGGTGGTTTCCTGGAAGGACGCCGCCGAGATGAACGAGTCGGTGGACAACGAGGCCTTGGTGATACCGAGCAGCACGTTCTCATAGCTGCACGGCAACTTGCCCTCGGCTTCCATCTTGTCGTTCTCCTCCAGCACGTCCGAACGCTCGACCTGCTCTTCGCGGATGAAACGAGTATCGCCCGGATCGGTGATCACGACACGACGCAGCATCTGGCGGACGATCACCTCGATGTGCTTGTCGTTGATCTTCACGCCCTGAAGACGATAGACGTCCTGCACTTCGTCGATGATGTAGCGGGCGAGCGCCGGCACACCCTGCAAGCGCAGGATGTCGTGCGGATCGGCCGGGCCATCGACGATCAGTTCACCCTTGTTCACCACCTGTCCGTCGTGCACCATCAAGTGCTTGTCCTTCGGAATCAGGAAGTCGTGAGCGGTGCCGTCCGGTTCGGTGATCACCAGGCGCTGCTTGCCCTTGGTGTCCTTGCCGAACGAAACCGTGCCGGTGAACTCGGCGAGCACACCCGCATCCTTGGGCGCACGCGCCTCGAACAATTCCGCCACCCGCGGCAGACCCCCAGTGATATCACGGGTCTTCGCCGACTCCTGGGGGATACGCGCGAGCACATCACCGACGCTGACTTGCTGACCATCCTTGACCGTGATCAGCGAACCGACCTGGAAGGTGATGGCGACCGGGTGATCGGTACCGGCGTTGCGAACCTCTTCGCCCTGCTCATCGATCAGTTTGACCTGCGGCCTCACACCCTTGCTTCCGGTACCGCTGGAACGGCGCTTGGCATCGATCACGACCAGGGTCGACAGACCGGTGACCTCGTCGATCTGCTTGGCGACGGTGACACCTTCTTCGACATTCTCGAACTTCACCGTACCTGCGTACTCGGTGATGATGGGACGGGTATGCGGATCCCATGCGGCCAGTTGTACCCCGGCCTTGATCGGCATGCCGTCATCGACGAACAAGGTCGCACCGTACGGCAGCTTGTGCCGCTCGCGCTCGCGTCCCATGTCGTCGGCCACCACCAGTTCGGCTGAGCGCGCGATGATGACCTTCTCGCCCTTGGCGTTGGTGACGTAACGCATGTTGCCGGCGAAACGGATGGTTCCGGTCGACTTGGCCTCGACACCACTGGCCGCAGCGGCCCGCGACGCAGCGCCACCGACGTGGAAGGTCCGCATGGTCAGCTGTGTACCCGGCTCACCAATGGACTGTGCCGCGATCACACCGACCGCCTCGCCGACGTTGACCTCGCTACCGCGGCCCAGATCGCGCCCGTAGCACTTGCCACAGATGCCGAAACGGGTCTCGCAGGTCAGCGCGGTGCGCACCTTGACCTCATCGATACCGACACTGTCGATCAGTTCGACCATGTCTTCGTTGAGCAGCGTGCCGGCTTCGATCAGGGTTTCCTGGGTATCCGGATTGACCAGATCTTCGGCGCAGACGCGGCCGAGGATACGCTCGCGCAATGGCTCGACGACCTCGCCACCCTCGATCAGGGCCTTCATCACGAAACCCTCGCGGGTGCCGCAATCGTCTTCGGTCACGACCAGATCCTGGGTGACGTCAACCAGACGTCGGGTCAGGTAACCGGAGTTCGCGGTCTTCAATGCCGTGTCGGCCAGACCCTTACGAGCGCCGTGGGTCGAGATGAAGTACTGCAGAACGTTCAAGCCTTCACGGAAGTTGGTCGTGATCGGGGTCTCGATGATCGAGCCATCAGGCTTGGCCATCAGGCCCCGCATCCCGGCCAGCTGGCGGATCTGGGCGGCGGAACCGCGCGCACCCGAGTCGGCCATCATGTAGATCGAGTTGAACGACTCCTGTTTGACCGTGTTGCCGTCGCGGTCGACCACGTCGTCCTGACCAAGCTGGTCCATCATTGCCTTGGCGACCTGGTCACCGGCACGTCCCCAGATATCGACGACCTTGTTGTAACGTTCGCCATCCGTCACCAGACCCGAGGTGTACTGCTCGGCGATCTCCTTGACTTCCCTTTCTGCGGCCGAGATCAATACATCCTTCTCGTTCGGGACCAGCATGTCCTTGACCGCGATCGAGATACCGGCACGGGTCGCGAGCGTGAACCCGAACTGCATAAGCTTGTCGGCGAACACGACCGTGTCCTTCAGGCCGCAGCGACGGAAGGTCGCATTGATCAGCTTGGAGATCTCCTTCTTCTTGAGCGGCTTGTCGATGATGCTGAAAGGCAAGCCGGCCGGCAGAATCTCGGAAAGCAGCGCGCGGCCGACGGTGGTCTGGTAGCGCTGAAGCTTGGCGATCCGCTCCCCCTCTGCGCCGAACTCGACCGTCGGGATGCGCACCGACACTTTCGCATGAAGCGAGGCGTTGCCGGACTCGTAGGCGCGACGCGCCTCGGCGACGTCCGAGAACATCATGCCTTCGCCCTGGGCGTTCACCGCTTCGCGGGTCGCGTAGTACAAGCCGAGCACGATATCCTGCGACGGCACGATGATCGGCTCGCCGTTCGCCGGCGACAGCACGTTGTTGGAGGCCAGCATCAGGGTACGGGCTTCCATTTGCGCTTCCAGCGACAGCGGCACGTGAACGGCCATCTGGTCGCCGTCGAAGTCGGCGTTGAACGCGACGCAGACCAGCGGGTGAAGCTGGATCGCCTTGCCTTCGATCAGCACCGGCTCAAAGGCCTGGATACCGAGACGGTGCAGCGTGGGCGCACGGTTCAGCATGACCGGATGCTCGCGGATCACCTCTTCGAGGATGTCCCACACCACCGGCTCCTGGCTCTCGACCATCTTCTTGGCCTGCTTGATCGTGGTCGCGAGACCACGCAGCTCGAGCTTGTTGAAGATGAAGGGCTTGAACAACTCGAGCGCCATCAGCTTGGGCAGGCCGCACTGGTGCAGCTTGAGCTGCGGACCCACCACGATCACCGAACGGCCGGAGTAATCCACCCGTTTGCCGAGCAGGTTCTGACGGAAGCGACCGCCCTTGCCCTTGATCATGTCGGCCAGCGACTTCAGCGGACGCTTGTTCGGGCCGGTCATGGCCTTGCCGCGGCGGCCGTTGTCGAGCAGCGAATCGACCGACTCCTGCAACATCCGCTTTTCGTTGCGGACGATGATCTCCGGCGCCTTGAGTTCGAGCAGACGCTTGAGACGATTGTTACGGTTGATCACGCGCCGGTAGAGGTCGTTCAGATCCGAAGTCGCGAAACGACCGCCATCGAGCGGCACCAGCGGACGCAGGTCCGGCGGCAGCACCGGCAGGACCTCCAGAATCATCCACTCCGGCTTGATGCCCGAGGACTGGAAGGCTTCGAGTACCTTGAGGCGCTTGGAGAACTTCTTGACCTTGGCTTCGGAGCCGGTGGTTTCGAGTTCGCCGCGCAGCTTCTCGACTTCATTGTTCAGGTCGAGGGTGCGCAACAGTTCGCGAATGCCTTCGGCGCCCATGGACGCGTCGAAGTCGTCGCCATACTCCTCGACCTTGGCGAGATAGTCGTCTTCGGTCAGCAGCTGGCCACGGGTGAGCGGGGTCAGGCCCGGCTCGACCACGACGAAGGCTTCGAAGTAGAGCACGCGCTCGATGTCACGCAGGGTCATGTCGAGCACCATGCCGAGACGGCTGGGGAGGCTCTTCAGGAACCAGATGTGCGCAACCGGGCTGGCCAGTTCGATATGGCCCATGCGCTCGCGCCGCACTTTCGACAGCGTCACCTCGACGCCGCACTTCTCGCAGATCACGCCGCGGTGCTTGAGGCGCTTGTACTTGCCGCACAGGCACTCGTAATCCTTGACCGGGCCGAAGATCTTGGCGCAGAACAGGCCGTCCCGCTCCGGTTTGAAGGTGCGGTAGTTGATGGTCTCGGGCTTGCGCACCTCGCCATACGACCAGGAACGGATCTTGTCGGGCGAGGCCAGCCCGACGGTAATCGCGTCGAACTCGTCCTCGTTGGGCAGGGTTTGCTTGAACAGGTCAGCGAGCAGGCTTTTCATGTATCACTCCATCCGGGTAAGCGTTGAGGGGCTTGTTGACCCGGTTCAATAACTGTCCAAATCGATGTCGATCGCCAGCGAGCGGATTTCCTTCACCAGCACGTTGAACGACTCCGGCATGCCGGCATCGATCTTGTGCTCGCCCTTGACGATGTTCTCGTAGACCTTGGTCCGGCCGGTGACATCGTCCGACTTGACGGTCAGCATTTCCTGCAGCGTGTAGGCGGCGCCATAGGCCTCCAGCGCCCACACTTCCATCTCGCCGAAGCGCTGCCCACCGAACTGCGCCTTACCACCCAGCGGCTGCTGGGTGACCAACGAATACGGGCCGGTGGAACGCGCATGCATCTTGTCGTCGACCAGGTGATGCAGCTTGAGTACGTGCTTGTAGCCCACGGTCACCTTGCGATCGAAGGCGTCACCGGTACGACCGTCGTAAAGCGTGACCTGACCGCTGGAATCCAGTCCGGCCAACTCGAACATCGCCTCGATCTCGGACTCCTTTGCGCCGTCGAACACCGGAGTCGCGAAAGGCACGCCATGCTTGAGGTTGGATGCGAGCTCGATGATCTCGCCATCGTTGAGCGATCCTAGGTCTTCGCCCTTACCGGTGCTGTTGTAGATCTTGTCCAGGAAGCCACGGACTTCCTCGGCGGCGGCGTTGCGGCGCAGCATCTCGTCGATACGCTTGCCGAGTTCCTTGGCAGCACGACCGAGGTGGGTCTCGAGAATCTGTCCGATGTTCATCCGCGACGGCACGCCCAGCGGGTTCAATGCGATGTCGACCGGGGTACCGTCGGCCATGTAGGGCATGTCCTCGACCGGCACGATCCGGGAGACCACACCCTTGTTACCGTGACGACCGGCCATCTTGTCACCCGGCTGCAGGCGACGCTTGACCGCGAGGTGGACCTTGACCATCTTCTGCACGCCCGGCGGCAATTCGTCGCCCTGGGTGAGCTTCTTCTTCTTGATCTCGAAGGCGAGTTCGAAGTCTTTGCGGGTCTTCTCCAAGCCTTCGCGGATCGCCTCGAGCTGGGCCGCGATCTCTTCATCCGCCATCCGGATGTCGAACCAGTGATAGGGTTCGAGGGACTCCAGATACGCTTCGGTCACTTCCGCGCCCTTGGCCAGTTTCTTCGGGCCGCCATTGACTTTCTGGCCGAGGATCATGCGGCGCATACGGGCGAAGGCATCGCGCTCGACGATACGCATCTGGTCGGCGAGATCGGTCTTGAAGCTGCGCAGCATGTCGTCGATGATCGACTGGGCACGCTTGTCACGCTCTATCCCCTCGCGGGTGAAGACCTGAACGTCGATGACGGTGCCGACCATGCCGGACGGAACGCGCAGGGAGGTATCCTTGACGTCCGAGGCCTTCTCGCCAAAGATCGCACGCAGCAGCTTCTCTTCCGGCGTCAGCTGGGTCTCGCCCTTGGGCGTGACCTTGCCGACCAGCACGTCGCCGGCTTCGACCTCGGCACCGATGTACACGATGCCGGAGTCGTCGAGGCGGGACATCTGGGCTTCACCGAGCGAGGCGATGTCACGGGTGATCTCTTCCGGTCCGAGCTTGGTGTCACGCGCGACCACCGTCAGCTCCTCGATATGGATCGAGGTGAAGCGGTCGTCGGCAACGACCCGTTCGGAGATGAGGATCGAATCCTCGAAGTTGTAGCCGTTCCACGGCATGAACGCGACCAGCATGTTCTGGCCGACCGCGAGTTCGCCGAGGTCGGTCGAGGCACCATCGGCGATCACGTCGCCGGCGCCAATCAGGTCGCCCACCTTGACGATGGGACGCTGGTTGATGTTGGTGTTCTGGTTGGAACGGGTGTACTTGATCAGGTTGTAGATGTCGACACCGACTTCGCCGGCGAGGGTCTCTTCGTCATTGACCCGCACCACGACACGGTTGGCGTCGACATAGTCGACCACGCCACCCCGGCGGGCACGCACTGCGGTCCCCGAGTCGACCGCAACGGTACGCTCGATACCGGTGCCGACCAGCGGCTTCTCCGGACGCAGACAGGGTACGGCCTGACGTTGCATGTTGGCGCCCATCAGTGCGCGGTTCGCATCGTCATGCTCAAGGAACGGAATCAATGAGGCAGCGACCGATACGATCTGACCCGGCGCGACGTCCATGTACTGAATTTGGTCCGTGGTCGACAGGGTGAACTCGCCCTTGAAACGGCACGACACCAGGTCACCGACCAGACGCCCTTCCTCGTTCATCTCGGCGTTCGCCTGGGCGATCACGTAGTGACCTTCCTCGATCGCGGACAGATAATCGATCTGATCGGTCACGATGCCATCGACCACCTTGCGATACGGCGTTTCGAGGAAGCCGTAGCGATTGGTCCGCGCATACACCGCGAGCGAGTTGATCAGGCCGATGTTCGGACCTTCCGGGGTCTCGATCGGGCAGACGCGACCATAGTGGGTCGGATGCACGTCGCGCACCTCGAAGCCTGCACGCTCGCGGGTCAGGCCGCCTGGCCCCAGTGCGGATACACGCCGCTTGTGCGTGATCTCGGACAGCGGATTGGTCTGGTCCATGAACTGCGACAACTGACTGGAGCCGAAGAACTCCTTGATCGCGGCGGAAATGGGCTTGGCGTTGATCAGGTCGTGCGGCATCAGATTGTCGGACTCGGCTTGGCTCAGGCGCTCCTTGACCGCGCGCTCGACCCGTACCAGACCAGCGCGGAACTGGTTCTCCGCCAGTTCGCCGACCGAACGCACCCTACGGTTGCCGAGGTGATCGATATCGTCGATCTCGCCGCGACCGTTGCGAAGCTCGACCAAGACGCCGATGACGGCCAGGATGTCTTCGTTCGACAGGGTGCCGGCACCTTCTTCCGCGATCTTGCCGATCCGCTCGTAAAAGCGCTTCAGCCAGCCAGGCGCGCGATCATCGATCGATTCCGGATAGGCGCGGCGGTTGAATTTCATCCGGCCGACACCGGACAGGTCGTAACGCTCCTCGGCGTAGAACAGGCCATGGAACAGCGCTTCGACCGCGTCCTCGGTCGGCGGCTCGCCCGGACGCATCATGCGATAGATCGCGACGCGCGCGGCCCACTGGTCGGCCGTCTCGTCTATGCGCAGGGTCTGGGAGATGTAGGGACCGCGGTCCAGATCGTTGATGTAGAGCGTCTGGAAGTCGGCCACACCGGCGATCCGCAATTTGGCGAGCAGATCCTCGGTGATCTCGTCGTTCGCCTTTGCGAGCAACTCACCGGTTTCCGGGTCGGCGAGGTTGCGTGCGATGACCCGGCCCAGCAGAAACTCTTCCGGCACTTCGATCATCTTCACGCGAGCCTGGTCCAGCTCGCGAATATGCTTGGCGGTGATGCGCTTGTCGCGCGCGACGATGATCTTGCCGCTCGCGTCCGAGATATCGAAACGGGCCACTTCACCCCGCAGGCGCTCCGGCACGACTTCGAACTCGACTGCCTCCCCCTTGAGACGGAAGGTATCGAAATCATGGAAGGCTTCCAGGATTTGCTCGGGGCTCATCCCGATCGCGCGCAACAGAATCGTGACCGGCATCTTGCGGCGACGGTCGACACGGAAGAACAGGCAATCCTTGGGATCGAACTCGAAGTCCAGCCACGAGCCACGGTAAGGAATCACACGCGCCGAGAACAGCAGCTTGCCGGACGAATGCGTCTTGCCACGGTCATGGTCGAAGAAGACCCCCGGCGAGCGATGCAACTGGGAGACGATGACCCGCTCGGTCCCGTTGATCACGAACGAACCGGTGGTCGTCATCAACGGGATCTCTCCCATGTAGACTTCCTGCTCCTTGACTTCCTTGATCGTCTCCTTGGGCGCATCGCGATCCATGATCACCAACCGCACCCGCGCACGCAAAGGCGCCGCGAAGGTCAGGCCGCGCTGCTGGCACTCCTTAACGTCGAAGGCGGGCTCGCCCAGCATGTACTGGACGAACTCAAGCCGGGCATTCCCGGAATGGCTGACGATAGGGAAGATCGACGTGAATGCGGCCTGCAGCCCTTCGTTCAGCCGGGTCTCCGGTGGCGTCTCTGCCTGCAGGAAAGAGATGAACGAATCGATCTGGGTGGCGAGGAGGAAAGGGACGTCCCGCACGGTGGTGCGCTTGGCAAAACTTTTGCGGATACGTTTCTTTTCGGTGTAGGAATACGCCATGGGTGCTCCGGGTAGAAGTCAGACGTCAAAGAGACAGAACTCAGCGCCCCATCGGGCATGGGATCGAAACGGTGAATCCATCGTACGCTGGGTTATGTCTATTTGTTGTTACAAAGCACGAAAGGGCCGGCGCCCCGAAAGGTCGCCAGCCCCAAGTAAAGCCAGGGTCTTACTTGATCTCGACCTTGGCGCCAGCAGCTTCCAGATCCTTCTTGAGCGCTTCGGCGTCGGCCTTGGAAACACCTTCCTTGACCGGCTTCGGTGCGCCGTCGACCAGGTCCTTGGCTTCCTTGAGGCCCAGGCCGGTAGCGGCACGGACGACCTTGATCGCCTCGACCTTCTTCTCGCCTGCAGCCACCAGGATCACGTCGAACTCGGTCTTCTCTTCGACAGCGGCAGCTTCGCCACCGGCGGCAGCCGGAGCGGCTACAGCGACAGCGGCAGCAGCCGACACGCCGAACTTTTCTTCCATGTCCTTGATGAGCTGAGACAGCTCGAGCACGGTCATGTTGCCAATTGCTTCCAGAATTTCGTCTTTGGACACAGCCATTTCTTACTCCTGAATCATGAGTGCACTTTTCATCGAAAGTGCGTGTAGATAATTACGCAGTCTCTTTGGAATCGCGCAGTGCGGCCACGGTACGAACAAACTTGCCCGGTACTTCGTTGAGCGTCTGAACGAACTTCGTAACCGGCGCCTGCATGGTCCCCAACAACGTGGCAAGCAGTTCTTCACGGCTCGGCATCGATGCCAACGCCTTGACGCCAGCGGCGTCCATGACGTAGTTCGGCATCGCACCGCCCCTGATAACCAGCTTGTCATTGGTCTTGGCGAAATCCTGCATCACCTTGGCCGGGGCCACTGGATCCTTGGAAATTCCATAGATCAGCGGACCGACCATGTGTGCGGCCAGACCTTCGAACGAGGTGCCGGCAACGGCACGACGGACGAGCGTGTTTTTGAGGACGCGCAGGTAAACACCACTGTTGCGCGCCTGAGCGCGCAGAGCGGTGATTTGCCCGACTTCGAGACCACGGTACTCAGCGACGATCACGGCCTGGGCGTCAGCCAGTTCGGCGGACACTTCGGCTACGACTGCCTTCTTGTCATCAAGATTGAGACCCAAGGTCATCTCCCTTCAGTAAAACGTTCGCGCAGACACCCGAAGGCACCATTGCGAACAACCAAGGCGACCGTCGTCAGGAGCAAGGCGCGTGTCTCGGTGACACGCAGAACCACAATCCTGTTTCGGGTTACGCCATCTGCGTTGGGGCCATCCGTGAAGGCCTGACATTAAGGTCGGCTGGGTCACCGGCAGAAACCGGCATCACACCTTCCCCCAACGGTCTTTGACAACCTGCCGCCTCATCGAGGCGACAGCCCAAAGTCATCTGGACGGCATACCGCCGTCCACCAAAATCAAACTGCCGAAACGCTGGTCGGCTCGACCTTCACGCCTGCACCCATGGTGCTGGACACAGCCACGCGGCGCAGATAGACACCCTTGGACGCAGCCGGCTTGGCCTTGACCAGTGCTTCGACGATCGCATTCGCGTTCTGCTGCAGCGCTTCGATGCTGAACGAGGCGCGGCCGATGGTCGCATGGATGATACCGGCCTTGTCGGTGCGGTACTGTACCTGACCGGCCTTGGCATTCTTGACCGCGGTCTCGACGTCCATCGTGACGGTGCCGACCTTCGGGTTGGGCATCAGACCACGCGGCCCGAGGATCTGGCCAAGCTGACCGACGACGCGCATCGCGTCCGGCGTGGCGATACACAGATCGAAATCGATGTTACCGGCCTTAACTTGGGCGGCGAGATCGTCGAAACCGACGACATCGGCACCCGCAGCCTTGGCCAGCTCGGCCTTGTCGCCCTGGGCGAACACGGCCACCCGCACGCTCTTGCCGGTACCCGCCGGCAACACCACCGAACCGCGCACCAGCTGGTCGGATTTACGTGCATCGACCCCGAGGTTGATCGCGATATCGATCGACTCGTCGAACTTGGCGGTCGCACAGTCCTTGACCAGCGCGAGCGCTTCGGCCACGGGATAGGTACGGTTGCGGTCGACCTTGGCGCGCAGCGCCTGAATACGCTTGGAAACTTTCGCCATGATCAGAGACCCTCCACCGTGATGCCCATGCTGCGGGCGGAACCTGCGATGGTCCGAACCGCTGCTTCCAAGTCTGCTGCCGTGAGATCAGGCATCTTGGTCTTGGCGATTTCCTCGACCTGGGCACGCGTGATGGAGCCGACCTTGTCGGTATGGGGCTTGGGCGAACCCTTGGTGATCTTGGCCGCCTTCTTGATCAGGATCGACGCCGGCGGCGTCTTCATGATGAAGGTGAAGCTCTTGTCGGCGAAGGCGGTGATCACGACCGGAATCGGCAGGCCCGGCTCGAGACCCTGGGTCTTGGCGTTGAAGGCCTTGCAGAATTCCATGATGTTCAGACCGCGCTGACCGAGCGCCGGGCCGATCGGGGGACTCGGGTTGGCTTTACCAGCTGGCACTTGCAGCTTGATGTAGCCGATGATTTTCTTTGCCATCGAGGCTATCTCCTGTGGTGAGTACGAACGCGCCGGACACTAAGGCCGACGCTCCTCGGGACCCGGCAGAACCGGGAACAAACCCCTTGCGGGGACTAACGGGTCAGGTCTTCTCGACCTGACCGAAATCGAGCTCGACCGGTGTCGCACGACCAAAGATCGTGACCGATACGCGCAACTTGCTCTTTTCGTAATTGACGTCTTCGACCGCACCATGAAAGTCGGTGAACGGGCCTTCCTTGACCCGGACGATCTCGCCATGCTCCCACAACACCTTGGGACGCGGCTTCTCGACGCCTTCCTGCATCTGGTGCATGATCTTTTCGACTTCGCGCTCGGAAATCGGCGTCGGCTTGTTCGCCGAACCACCGACGAAACCGGTGACTTTCGGCGTGGATTTCACCAAATGCCAGCTCTCGTCGTTCATTTCCATCTCGACGAGCACGTAGCCGGGAAAGAACTTCCGTTCGGTAATGCTCTTCTGGCCGCCTTTCATTTCGACGACCTCTTCTACCGGCACCAGAATCTGACCGAACAGGTCCTGCATGCCGGCGCGGTTGATCCGCTCGACAAGCGCCCGCTGAACGGACTTCTCGAAGCCTGAATAGGCATGCACCACGTACCAGCGCTTCGTCATGATCACTTCCAACCCAGAACGAGGTCGTACAAGACCCACTCCAGGCTCTTGTCGGTCAGCCAGAGAAAGATCGCTATCACGACCACGAATGCAAAGACCATCCCGGTCATCTGAACCGTTTCTTTCCGGGTCGGCCATACGACCTTGCGGGTCTCGACGATCGCTTCGCGCGCGAACGCGATGAAACGCCGACCCAGCTCTGTCTGCGATGCGACCCCTACCGCCACGCCGACACCGACGAGAACGGAAAGGATGCGCACGACCAGCGCCATGTCGGAAAGAACGTAAAAGCCGGCGATCCCGGCCCCAATCAGGGCTAGAGCCAGTGCAAGCTTTATCTTATCGGCCATCGATTATTGAAATCCGGAAAAGAGTGGCAGGGGCAGAGGGAATCGAACCCCCAACCTTCGGTTTTGGAGACCGACGCTCTGCCAGTTGAGCTATACCCCTGCGGCAGAACTACAAGGGCGCCCCTCAAGAGGGCGCCCGTCCCCGAGCAATGACGAATTGCCGTGATTACTCGATGACTTTGGCGACGACACCGGCGCCGACGGTACGACCGCCTTCGCGGATCGCGAAACGCAGACCTTCTTCCATCGCGATCGGCGCGATCAGCTTCACCGTGATCGACACGTTGTCGCCC
>JAUVVG010000057.1 GCA_030604735.1 Azoarcus sp. | reverse complement strand
TCGCAACTCCCACCTTACCCGAAGTACTCCGATGACCTACCGATTGCGCCCGCCGTTGTGGCCCTGCAGGGCCACAACGGCGAACCCAACACCCCCAACTCTTACACCACTTCCTGGGACACCGCCCACGCCTCCCTGTGGGAACGGCGCAAGCCGCGATATCGACGCTGGGCATCTGTCCTGCTTTACGCGAATTCGCGGGCTGTTTGTGCGCCTATCCGGTCGTACTCAAATCCACCCTCTGCCGAGAGATCATCGATGACAAACAAGCGCGACTCGAACACGCCAAAACCGGACGAAACTGCAAACGCCTCCGCTCTGACCGAATTGTCTGCCCTGCCCCAAAGTCAATTCACCGCGCGCCTGGCGGATATTTTCGAGCACTCCCCCTGGGTCGCCGAGCGTGCCTGGGACCATCGACCGTTCGCCGATCTCGACGCCCTTCACGCCGCGATGGTGGCCGCGATGCTCGCCGCGCCCGAGACTGAGCAGCTCGCACTGATCCGCGCCCACCCGGAGTTGGCCGGCAAGGAAGCCGCAGCGGGTGTGCTGACCGCCGCCTCGACCGGCGAGCAGCGCGGCGCCGGACTGGACCAATGCACGGCCGAGGAACTCGTCCGGCTACGCGAACTCAACACGGCCTATCGGGACCGCTTCGGCTTTCCGTTCATCATCGCGGTCAAGGGCCTGACCCGACACCAGATCATGGATGCGATCGCGCAAAGACTGCAGAATGACCGGGAAATCGAATTTCGCACCTGCCTCGCCCAGATCGCGAAGATCGCCCGCTTCCGCCTCGACGCCCTGTTTTCCTGACTGCTGCCCGGTACTAACGGGCATGGAACCGGTCCATCCCTGAATATGAAAGCCACCCTGCCCGTTTCCCTCACCCACCGCTGCGCGCCCCACGAGCCGGTTTGCACACCGGCCCGGCTACGGCGGCGCAAAGCAGGCTTCGCGAAACCCCGCCTTCGCCCCGCACCCGGGCGAGGGGAGCTTGGTAAGTCGCCACGACGACTTTCACGCTAATGAACGGAACATGCCTGAGATGAACCCTGCCCCCACCCCCTACCCGCGCGATCTCATCGGCTATGGACGCAACCCGCCCGATCCGAACTGGCCCGGCCAGGCCCGGGTCGCGCTGCAGTTCGTGTTGAACTACGAGGAAGGCGGCGAGAACTGCGTCCTGCATGGTGACGCCGGCAGCGAGCAGTTCCTGTCCGAACTCTTCAACCCGGCGAGTTATCCCGACCGTCATCTGTCCATGGAAGGCATTTACGAGTACGGCTCGCGGGTCGGCGTGTGGCGCTTTCTTCGCGAGTTCGAAAGACGCGGACTGCCAATTACCATTTTCGGCATCGCGATGGCGTTAGAGCGCCACCCGGAAGTGACCGCTGCGTTTCACGAACTCGGACACGAGATCGCCTGTCACGGCTGGCGCTGGATTCATTACCAGAACGTGCCCGAGGACGTCGAGCGCGAGCACATGCGGATAGGCATGAAGATCATCGAGAACCTGACCGGGGAGCGCCCACTCGGTTGGTACACCGGCCGTGACTCGCCCAACACCCGGCGGCTGGTTGCCGACCATGGCGGCTTCCTCTACGACTCGGATTACTACGGCGATGACCTGCCGTTCTGGACCACGGTCCGCAAGAGCGATGGCGCAACCGTACCCCACCTCGTCGTGCCCTACACGCTGGACACCAACGACATGCGCTTCGCGATGCCACAAGGCTTTTCGCACGGCGACGAGTTCTTCGAGTATCTGCGCGACGCCTTCGACCTGATGTATGCCGAAGGCGAGGAACGCCCCGCGATGATGTCGGTCGGCATGCACTGCCGCCTGCTCGGGCGCCCCGGCCGTTTCCGCGCGCTGCAGCGCTTCCTGGACCATGTCGAGAAGCACGATCGTGTCTGGATCTGCCGCCGGGTCGACATCGCTCGGCACTGGATCGCCAGCCACCCGCCACCGCAGGCCCAGCCCTGATCCCAGGACAAGGCCCCCTCACCCGTGTCCTCCCACTTTTTCCAACCGCTGAACAAGGAAACAAAGAACATGGCAAGTCACGCTCCCGGCCCCATCGTCATCGCCCCGCCTGCAGATCTGCCTGATTGGGCCCGTCGCTCGGTCGATCTCGCCAATCCTCGCCTGGGCGCGAAGGCGCTCCACGCCTCGGACGACTTCTTCGGCGAAGTCGCGCGCATGCTCAACCCGGCGCCAGCCGAATTCCACCCTGGCCGCTTCGACCAACAGGGCAAGTGGATGGACGGATGGGAATCACGGCGCAAACGTGTCGCCGGTCATGACTGGGCGCTGGTCAAACTCGGCTGCAAGGGGGTGATCCGTGGTTTCGACGTCGATACCAGCCACTTCACCGGCAACTACCCGCCGGCGGTAGCTATCGAAGCCTGCGTGTGCGATTCGGATGACATCGAGGTGCTGCAATCCGAGGCCTGGACCGAGATCCTGCCGGCCACCGCGATCGGCTCGAACAGCCATCACCTGCTCGAGTCGGACAGCGACGACGCCTGGACCCACTTGCGCGTCAACATGTACCCGGATGGTGGCATCGCCCGTTTGCGGGTCTATGGCCGGCCGGTCGGCGGCTTGCACAATGCCGCTCCGGGCAGCCTGGTCGACCTGGTCGCGATGGCGAACGGCGGACGCGCGGTCTCCTGGAACGACGCGAGCTTCGGCTCGGCGGTTTCCAACCTGATGTTGCCCGGACGCGGTCTCAACATGGGTGACGGCTGGGAAACCCGCCGTCGGCGCGAACCCGGCAACGACTGGTGTGTGCTCGAACTGGGCGCACCCGGCACGATAGAGAAGATCGAGGTCGACACCGCCTTTTACAAGGGCAACTACCCGGACAGCTGCTCCATCCAGGCGGCCTGCGTGGGCGGCGGCACGGATCAGTCCGTCACCACCCAGAGCCTGTTCTGGGAAACCCTGCTGCCCCAGCAAAGGCTGTCCATGGACGCCATCCACACCTTCACCGACGAAGTCGCCCGCCTCGGTCCGGTGACGCATGTCCGACTCAACATGTTCCCCGACGGCGGCATTTCGCGCCTGCGCCTATGGGGCAAGGTCGCGAAGTAGCCATCCGGAATGAACGGGGTCCGCACCGCCTTGTTGCAGGCCCCGTTTGGAAAGATCGCAGAGAAAGTGCTTGTACTCCGGGAAGCATGGCCTCATACTGTCTTCAGCGGGTTTTCAAAGTACGTCAGCTTTTCGCAGTGCCCCAAGAAGTGGTGCCATGGTTCGATAGCTCCAAGCCTTGATTCTCGTTATTTCGGGCATATTGCCCACCATCAATCATTGCAAGGATGCAAATAAAAATGGCACAAGGTACTGTCAAGTGGTTCAACGACGCTAAAGGTTTCGGTTTCATTACCCCGGCTGACGGCGGTGACGATCTGTTCGCTCACTTCTCCGCAATCCAGGGTTCGGGTTTCAAGACCCTGGCCGAAAACCAGAAAGTCAGCTTCGATGTGACCACCGGCCCGAAGGGCAAGCAGGCTGCCAACATTCAGCCGATCGACTGATCGACTGCGGTTAGCCTGATTCAAAAAAAGCCCGGCCTTGCCGGGCTTTTTTGCGTTCACGGCGACCTCACTGCCCTGTCCTGGCGACACGCGAGCGCTTCATCCCGCTCTCCCGCATCACTCCCGCATTCTCGCTCACGCCCTCCCTTACGTTCTACGCTCGACTGCGACCGCCGCACCGCAGCGCACGCCAATTCGCTGTCAGACGCCCGCCGGAGCAGGCCATCTGGCAGGACGACACGCACCACTGCGCTCCTGACCAGTGCGCCTGCGGCCTCATCAATCATTCCCACGACCTCCCGAGCACTTCGATTTTGGTCCGGAAATGGGCCGTGGCGCAGCAATAATGGATTAAAGAAACGTTTTGTTCAGTTTTTCGAGATTTTATCTTGACACGTCACAAGATCTGCTTAGAATTCTCATCAAGGAATTAAACGATACAAAACGTCTCTTTTTTTAAAACATCACTACACAAGGAGTACTCATGAACCCGAGCGATTTTCGCGACAGCCGCAGCGTGGTGAGCGGTCCGACCAAGATGACGCCCTCGGAGGCTTTCGTCGAGACACTGGTGGCCAACGGGGTGACCGAGATGTTCGGCATCATGGGCTCGGCCTTCATGGATGCGATGGACATCTTCGCACCGGCCGGCATTCGCCTGATCCCGGTGGTCCATGAGCAGGGCGCAGCCCACATGGCCGATGGCTATTCACGTGTGTCCGGGCGCCACGGCGTGGTCATCGGCCAGAACGGACCGGGCATCAGCAACTGCGTGACCGCGATCGCCGCGGCCTACTGGGCGCATTCGCCGGTCGTGATGATCACCCCGCAGACCGGGACCAACTCGATCGGCCTGGGCGGCTTCCAGGAGTGCGACCAGCTGCCGATGTTCCAGGAGTTCACCAAGTACCAGGGCCATGTCACCCATCCTGCGCGCATGGCCGAGTACACCGGTCGCTGTTTCGATCGGGCCATGAGCGAAATGGGACCGACCCAGCTCAACATTCCGCGCGATTATTTCTACGGCGAGATCACCTGCGAGATTCCGATGCCCTCGCGGCTGGATCGCGGCCCGGGTGGCGAGGCCAGCCTCAATGCCGCCGCCGATATCCTGGCCGGAGCCAAATTCCCGGTGATCATCTCAGGCGGTGGCGTGGTGATGGCCGATGCGATCGAAGAGTGCAAGGCGCTGGCCGAGCGACTGGGCGCACCGGTGGTCAATAGTTATCTGCACAATGACTCCTTCCCGGCCAGTCACCCGCTGTGGTGCGGACCGCTGGGCTACCAGGGCTCGAAGGCAGCGATGAAGCTGATGAGCCAGGCCGACGTGGTGATCGCGCTCGGCTCGCGCCTGGGGCCCTTCGGCACCCTGCCGCAGCACGGCATGGATTACTGGCCGAAGAACGCCAAGATCATCCAGATCGATGCCGACAACAAGATGCTCGGGCTGGTGAAGAAGATCTCGGTGGGCATTTGCGGCGACGCCAAGGCTGCCGCTATCGCACTGACCCAGCGCCTGGCCAGCCGGACCCTCGCCTGCGATGCGTCCAAGGCCGAGCGGGCGCAGAAGATCGCCGAGGAGAAGGCGGCGTGGGAGAAGGAACTGGACGAGTGGACCCACGAGCGCGATCCGTTCAGTCTCGACATGATCGAGGAGAACGCGAAGGAGAAGCCGTTCTCGGGTGGCGAGTACCTGCATCCGCGCCAGGTGTTGCGCGAGCTGGAAAAGGCGATGCCGGACGATGTGATGGTGTCTACCGATATCGGCAACATCAACTCGGTGGCCAACAGTTATCTGCGCTTCGAGAAGCCGCGCAGCTTCTTTGCCGCGATGAGCTTCGGCAACTGCGGTTACGCCTTCCCGACCATCATCGGGGCCAAGGTGGCCGCGCCGCATCGGCCGGCGGTCTCCTATGCTGGTGACGGGGCATGGGGGATGAGTCTGATGGAGACGATGACCTGCGTGCGCCACAACATCCCGGTGACCGCGGTGGTTTTCCACAACCGTCAGTGGGGGGCGGAGAAGAAGAACCAGGTGGACTTCTACAACCGGCGCTTCGTCGCCGGCGAGCTGGACAACCAGTCCTTCGCAGAGATCGCCCGTGCGATGGGCGCCGAAGGGGTGACCGTCGATAAGCTCGAGGACGTCGGCCCGGCACTCAAGAAGGCAATCGACCGGCAGATGAACGAGGGCAAGACCACCATCATCGAGATCATGTGCACGCGCGAGCTGGGTGATCCGTTCCGACGCGACGCTCTCGCCAAACCGGTCCGCTTCCTCGACAAGTACAAGGATTACGTCTGATCTCCCATGAACCCCCATCCCCAACGGGGTCGTGCAAACCGTCATGGCGGGTCGATCAAAGTCAATCATGAAGACCTCCATGACGATTGCCGTCATTCCAAGCGCTTCTCCCGCACACGGGGGAGGCGCGAGGAGCGGGTCGCCCGTGCGACTCTATCGGTAACGACGTCCTCCGGCGCCAGGGTGTCTCCTCCTCCCGCTCACTGGCCCGGGGGACCGTCGTTCCATTTGCAATTCATCAGTCCACTGGATCGGGAAGCATCTGCATGAAAGCCATCTACCGCATCATCGATCGTGCCAGAGAGAAGCCCGCCCACATCGTACTGTGCGAGGGGACCGATGAGCGCATCCTTCAGGCGGCGGCAAAGTCGGTGCAGGAAGGCATTGCACGGATCTCGATCGTCGGCAACCCCGACGCAATCCGCCAGGCGGCGGACACGCACGGAATCTCGCTGTCCGGGATCGATCTGATCGACCCGGAGGACTCCTCACTCACGCAAGACCTGGCGGAGGCACTGTATGCCCTGCGCGCCAGAAAAGGCATGACCCGGGAGCAGGCGGCCATAGCGGCCCGCGACCCGCTGACATTTTCCAACCTGCTGGTCAGGCAGGGCTTCGCCGACGGCTCGGTCGCGGGCGCCATCCATACCAGCGCCGACGTTGTCCGCAGCGCAATCCAGATCATAGGCACCGATCCTTCGGTGAAGCTGGTGTCGAGTTTCTTCATCATGATGCTTTGCCAGCCCTTCCATTCGCTCAAGGGCGGCCTGATCTTTTCGGATTGTGCCCTGATCGTGGATCCCGACGCCGAGGGGCTCGCCAGTATCGCCCTGGCCGCGGCCGACAGCGCGCGCAATCTGCTGGACGAGGAGCCGCGGGTGGCGATGCTCTCCTTCTCTACCAATCGCAGTGCAGCCCACGCCCATGTCGACAAGGTTGTCCAGGCCGCCGAGCGGGTCAGCCGGCAAAGGCCGGATATCGCGATCGATGGCGACGTGCAACTCGACGCGGCCATCGTAGCCGAGATCGCCGATCGCAAGATCCCGGACTCCAAGGTCCACGGACGAGCCAACGTATTGGTATTCCCCAGCCTCGAAGCCGGTAATATCGGATACAAGCTGGCAGAGCGGGTCGGCGGCGCGGTCGCGATCGGCCCCTTGCTCCAGGGGCTGGCGAAACCCGCCAACGATCTCTCTCGCGGATGCAGCATCGATGATATTTTCCATGTCATCGCAGTGACCGTCGTTCAGGCCCAGTTGGCGGCACAGCGAACGGCTGGCTGAAACTTCCCCACGCCGGACCCCACGACCGGCCCCTTCAAGTCGGCGCCAGTCGTCGGCCAGGATCATGCATGAGCGTCGAGACCATCTTCTTTCTGCTTGTCATCGTCGCGGTCGGCACTTACTGCCAGTCGGTGACTGGATTCGGGATGGGCATCATCGTGATGGGGGTCAACAGCGGCGTCGATCTGGTGCCCGTCGCCACCGCGGCCGCCTTGGTCAGCCTGGTGACCCTGGCCAATAGCGCGGTGTCCTTGCGTGGCAACTTTCATCACATCGACTGGGCAGCGATCCGGATGGTGATGATTGGCATCCTGCCGGCGGTCATAGGCGGTGTGCTGCTGCTCGACTATCTCAGCGAACAGGCGTCCGACCTGTTGCAGTTGCTGCTGGGCGGGATCATCGTCTTCAGTGGCATTCTCTTCGCGGCGCGGCCGAAACAACTGACAGAGCGCTCGACGAACCAGAGCTTCCTGGTCAGCGGGGTATTATCCGGTCTCTCGGGCGGGCTGTTCGGAATGGCGGGACCGCCTGTGATCTTCCACTTCTATCGCCAACCCATGGCGCTGATCGCGATCAGAAACATGCTGTTGCTGGTATTCGCGTTGACCGCGATCGCCAGAACCCTGTTCGTCGCCTATCAGGGCCAACTGGGCCTCGAGATCTGGACACTGACCGGCTTGTCGATCCCGCTGGTCGCGATCGTGACCTATCTGGTCAAGCGTCACCCCCCGCCCCTGTCGCCGAGCGCAATGAGACGCATCGTCTTCGTCATGATGATCGCGCTCGGACTCTACCTGGTACTGTTTGCGCTACATGACCTTCTCGGCGCGATCCGGGCAGAGGACGCACGCTGATGGAGGCCTTGCTCCTACCTTCGTTGATCGTCTTCCTCGCGTCCTTGTTGCAGGCCTGCACCGGTTTCGGTTTTTCGATCATGGCCACGCCGTTCCTGCTCTTTTTCTTTCCGGCCCAAACCGCGATCCAGCTCAACATCATCCTTTCTATCGCGATCTCGCTCTACATGCTGCCAGGTGTGCGACACGAGGTCGATCGGAGTCTGCTCCGCCGGCTGATCATAGGAAGCATTCCGGGCGGCCTTGCCGGCATCTTCATCTTTCTCCACCTCGAAACCGGCATGCTCAAGCTCGCCGTAGGCAGCATCATCATCGCGCTGACGGCCTTGCTGATGCTCAGGCTGAGCATGCGCCAGACCGGCACGCGGGATCATGCCGCCGGCACCTTGTCGGGCCTGTTCACCACCAGCCTGGGCATGCCGGGCATTCCGCTGTTGCTCTACTTCGCCGGCACCCGCATGGACAAGGCCACGCTGCGCAGCACGACCCTGAGCTACTTCCTGTTCATCTATACGGTTGCGCTGGTGATGCAGTTTCTGGTCGGCTCGACCAGCCAAACGATCTGGCTTACCTCGGCGACACTGCTCCCAGCCCTGCTCATCGGAATGGTCGCTGGCAAGCTGTTGTTCAAGCACATCGATCAGGAAAACTTCCGCAGACTGACACTGCTCATCCTGGTCGTGACCGGTCTGTATCTCCTTCTCGGGCCTCGCTGACCTCCCTGTCCCGCCCGGCTGCGGCATGACCGGCCCGGAGACGGCCAGCGAGCCCCCCTACCTCTGAAACCCGCTCATCACACCGAAAAGAAACGAATCATCCCGGATTCCATTGAAAACGATTGACGCCCAGAACGGGCGACTCTAAAGTACGTCTGATAATAAAAAACTAGAATGCCGCGTACCACCTAATCGAATTTGCGAGTCAAGGATGCGTGAAATGGAACAAGCCCCGACACGCGGTCTGCTGGAGCGGTTTTCGATCTATGCCAGTGTCGCGACGTTCAGCGCCTTCATCCTGAACGTGCTTTATGGCCGGTTCGCTCCGGCTCTGGGATGGAATCCAGCACATCGCCTCGATGTGGTACCCGAGTTTCTGTTGCTTTTCAGTTCCGCTGTGCTGTTTTCGATTGCGGCACTTGCCGCGGAAAGCCGGGATAAACACGCTCCCGATCAAGCCTGACCCCCCATCCGAGGAGACAAAAATGAACGACAAGAAAATCGAGCACATCCAGCCGGCAGACCCGTTGAAGAGCGAAGAGCGGCGCCGTTTCTTCGAGTTCAGCGGCAAGTTCGGCTTCACCGCCGCGGTCATGGCTGCAGCCGGTGGCACGCTGATGTCGCGCGACGCCGCGGCTCAGACGGCCCAGGAGGAGACCCAGCGCCAGCGCGATGCCAAGGCCACGATGACCATCGCCACCGAGTACCGCATCGGCGCCACCCGCTGGTATCCGTTGATGCAGCTGAACCTGAAGGAAAACATCCAGAACGCGACCAACGGCCATGTCTATGTGCGCCTGGCTCCGGCCGGACAGCTCGGCATGGGCGCCGCGCTCGCACAAGGGGTTCAAGCCAATACCTTCCAGGCCGCACAGCATTCGATCGCGAACTTCTCGCCGTTCGCGCCGGAAGTCGACCTGGTCAATATTCCGTACTGGTGTGGCGCGAATCAGAATTTCGTCAACCTCGTCACGTCGGACGCATGGAAATCGGTCGTACACACCAAGGCAGAGGAACGCGGGTTCAAGGTCCTGCTGTATCTGGTGCTCGATCCGCGCACCGTCGCCTGCCGCAAGGGCCTCGCCAATGCCCCGATCAAGACGCCAAGCGACCTGCGCGGCATCAAGTTCCGTGTGCCGGCCTCCGAGATCCTGCAGCAGTTCTACCGCCTCGCCGGAGCCAACCCCACGCCGGTCGCCTGGGGAGAAACCCCTTCGGCGATCCAACAGGGCGTAGCCGACGCGCTCGACCCCGCCGCCGTGGCGCTCTATTCCAACGGTTTCAAGGACATCCTGTCCTGGGTCACGTTCAACCGTTCGGTACCGGACTCCCAGGTCTATTCCTGCAACCTGCAGTGGTTCCGTGGGTTGCCGCAGGAAGTCCAGGACCAGATCGACTTCGCCAGCGAGATCACGTTCCAGCAGAACCTGGCGCAGGTGCCCGCTTCGCGCGCCTACGCCATGGCCGAGATGGCAGCCGCTGGCGTGCAGTTCTATTCGCCCACCGAAGACGAACTCGGCCAGTGGGCTGAGGCCTGCGGCTGGCAACGTCCGGAATGGAACGACACCAAGGTCAAACTCGCCGGTTCGATCGAATCCTTCGAGCGGATGCGCGAGGCCGCGGCAACCCGGGGCAACTATTACGTGCACGACATCTGAGCACGCCCCGACTACCGACCTTCCCCAACGGCGCGGGCGACAGCCCGGCCTGAAGGGGTTCACATGTGCCCGGAGGGGCAATCGATGCCGGCCGGCCGCACTGTGCGGTCCAGCCGGCAAAGGCGCGCCCTCGCCTCCCCGGCCCTATAGGGATTCGAGCAGGTATCGCGCTCGCAAGCTCAGGACATCCGATGAAAAAGCTGCTCGCATCGATCGACAGGAACGGTGAGCGCTGGCTGCTGCTGGTGCTCTACGTCTATATCGTCGCCGTGATCTTTATCGAAGTCGTCCGGCGCTTCGTCTTCAATTACTCGTCCATATGGGGCGAGGAGACCGCGCGCTACGCCTTCATCTACCTGGTCTGGATTGGTGCGGCCGCTGCAGTCCGCGACCGCGCTCACATCCGGATCGATGTCCTGCTGCAGTTGATGCGGCCTCGGCTCCGGGCAGCGATGTTCCTGCTGGGTGATCTGCTGATGGGTCTGTTCGCGATCGTGGTGTTCTACTTTTCGGTCAAGTTCTTCATGACCGCGATCCAGTTCGGATCGGTAATCGAGGGGCTGAGGGTGATGCGGGCCTGGGTGTTGTTCGCGGTGCCCTTCGGGTTCGCCCTGGTGCTGCTGCGTGTCGCCCAGTCGATCATCCTCGATTTATCCGCACTCCGAGCCGGGCATGCGCCCCGGGCCGGTCGCCGACTGTTCGACTGAGAGCTGCTCCATGTACATTCCTGAAGCATTCATGACCGCGGAGTTGGGCTGGGACATCCTCGGTCCGCTGCTGTTCATGCTGGTCCTGTTCGCCTTCGCGGTCCCGATCTGGGTCGCGCTGGGCCTGACCGCCTTGATCATCTTGTGGATCACCGGCGCCTTGCCGATCGCACTGATCGGCGAGTCGGTCTTTCACGGCCTGGATGCCTTCGCCCTGATCGCGATCCCGCTCTTCGTGCTTACCGGCGATCTGCTGGTTCGCACCGGGCTGTCCATCAAGTTGCTGAACGTCGCCGGCGCCACCATGGGCAGCGTCCGCTCCGGCATGGGAACCTCGACCGTGCTCGGATGCGGTTTCTTCGCCTGCATCTCGGGTTCCGATGCCGCCGGCGCGGCCGCGGTCGGACGGATCACCATCAAACGCCTGATCGAACAGGGTTACCCGCCGGCCTATGCCTGCGCGCTGGTCGCCTCGGGCGCCTGCACCGGCATCCTGATCCCGCCTTCGATCGCCTACATCATCATCGGCATGGTGCTGGGCATTTCGACCTCGACGCTATTCATCGCCGCCGCCATTCCAGGCGTACTGATCATGCTCTCGATCATGCTGACCAACGCGATCATGAACCGGATCAACGGCTACGAGCGTGCAAGTGGCCGCTTCATCCTCACGAACTGGCTCGCGACGGTGTGGGACGCCCGTTTCGCACTGTTGATCCCGGGCATCATCTTCGGTGGTATCTACTCGGGGGTGTTCACGCCGACCGAGGCGGCCGCGGTCGCCGTGGTCACGACCATGGCGGTCGGCGTCTTCCAAGGCACCTTCAAACTCAAGGACTTTCCGAGTTCGCTCGAAGGCTCGGCCAAGGTCTGCGGGGTGATCGTGCCGATCATCGCGGTGGCGTTGCCGCTCGCCCAGGTGCTGGCGATCACACAGGTTCCCCAGAGCCTAGTGGGCTCGGTCAACGCCTTCACCGAGAACCCGGTCCTGATCGTCCTGTTGATGCTCGGCATCTTCATCCTCGCCGGCTGCGTGATGGAGACCACGCCGAACATCGTGATCCTCGCGCCCATCATGCTGCCGCTCGCCCAGTCGATCGGCATGCACGAGATCCACTTCTGCATCTTCATGATCACCGCGCTCGGCATTGGATTCATCACCCCACCACTCGGTCTGAACCTGTTCGTGATCTCGGGGCTGACCGGACAGTCGGTGCTGTCGATCGCCGCCAAGGCGGTACCGTTCGTGATCGCGATGCTGGGGGTCGTGCTGTTGCTCGCCTTCATCCCCGAACTGTCACTGTTCATGCTCGGGTAACGCGTCGCCACGACTACGGGAAGCGGAGATCACCGCCAGAATCCGGCCGACCCCGGCGCCCGTGCAGGAGGGCGACCCGGGCGACGGAGTGGCGTGGCGTCCGCTTCGCCGAAACCGTGGTCAGGCGTCCACAGCAATCGCTGTGGGAGAAGCGATCCGGCTCTTCACCAGATCGGCAAGCAAGGCCAGTCCACGCTCGATGCCGGCTTCGTCGGCATGGCTGAAGTTCAGCCGCAACGTGCCATGAGCAGGGGCCTGACCGGCAAAGAAGAGTTCGCCCGGCATGAATGCTACTCCGCGGTCGATCGCTTCGCCGAGTAGTTCGCGCGTATCGAGTGGCGCAATCAGGTCGAGCCAGAAAAACAGCCCCCCGGGCGGCGTTTTCCAGCTTGCCAGACCGGCGAAGTGGCGATCGAGCGCCTCGGCGAAGCGGTCACGCTTGCGTCGGTAGGCGGCCACGACACGCTCCATGCGCGCGGCCCGGCCAGGCGAACGCAACTGCTCGAGCACCAGATGCTGGCTCACCCGATTGCTGTGCAGGTCGGCAGCCTGCTTGAGACGCAGCAGCAGCGGCACCAACTCGGGCGACGCGATCATGAATCCCAGACGCAGGCCGGGTGCGAGCGTCTTGGAGAACGAACCCTGGTAGATCCAGTGCGCCCTTTCGAGACTGGCGCACACCGGCGTGCGTTCACACTCGTCGTAGGCGAGATCACGGTAAGGGTCATCCTCGAACAAGGTCACACCGAGCCTGTCGCAGGCACGGGCCAGCGCGGTGCGTTCGGCGGCCTCATAGCAATGCCCGGTCGGGTTCTGAAAGCTGGGAATCGCATAGGCGAGCGTCGGCGGCGAATCCGCATCGAGACCGGCCAGCGCCTCGCGCGGCCGCAACGGAACGAAGCCCGCGCCGAAGAAGCGGAACACCTGAAGTGCCGCAAGATAAGTTGGCTCCTCGACCGCGATCGTCGTGCCGTCATCGATGAAGAGCTTCGCGACCAGATCGATGCCCTGCTGTGACCCCGACAAAACCAACACTTGATCGGCGCTGCAACGCAGGCCGATGGCATTCATCTCGGCCGCGATCTGCGCACGCAAGGCAGGGTCGCCCTCGCTCGGTCCATACTGGAGCAGATCCGATGGCAGATCGACATGCGAGAGGTCGGGAAAGCTCTCCGCCGACGGTAGCCCCCCCGCGAAGGAAACCATGCCCGGACGGTCGATGACCGCGAGAATCTGGCGAATCGTGGAGGCCTGCAGACGATCGACCCGGGCCGAAAGTTTGGGTAATTGCGGCGTGCTCATGACAATGCGTCAAGTTTGTTGACCTGTTTGCAGGTTAGGCTCACCGGAATATCATGTCAACATGCTTGACCCATTAGATGATCAGGATTCGCGTCTCGCGATCGAACGCCTTTATTTCGCCTACCGCGCGTTCACGGCCGGGCCGGACCGCCTGCTAGAAGCGCGAGGTCTCGGCCGGGTACACCACCGCATCCTCTACTTCGTCGGCCGCAAGCCCGGTATCTCGGTCGGCACGCTGATCGACACGCTGGGCGTCAGCAAACAGGCGCTCAATAGTCCGCTGCGGGCGCTGATCGAGCGGGATCTGGTGATCGCCCAAGCCTCGCTTGAAGACCGGCGCGTTCGTCAGCTTTCACTGACCGAGGATGGTCGGATGCTGGAGGCTCGACTCACCGAAATCCAGACTGCACTGCTAGAACGCGCCTTCGCCGAAAGCGGTCGCGAGGCCACCGAGGGCTGGCACACGGTCATGGCGCGACTGGCCACCGCCAGCCACACCGTTTGATATGGCCTAAGGCGCGTGCCAGCCTGCACCGGCGAGCGCGTCGGCCACGCGCGCGCCGATCAGCGCATAGCCTTCGCGATTGGCGTGGATGCGGTCCGCGCGCAGTTCGGTCCGCGACAGCACCTCGGACACGATGGCCGACAGCAGCACGATGCGCTGGCCGCGGACGAGTTCGCCATACATCTCGTGATCGGACAAGCGACCCATCACCGCGCGACCGACGGACACGGAAGGGATCGCGACCAGCGCGACGTGAGGGGTCGCGGCGAGGCTGTCGCGAATCATCGCCTCGAGATTGGCCCGCGTCTCGGTGTCCGGCACATTGCGCAGGAAGTCGTTACCCCCGATCGCGATGATCACCGCGTCCGGCCGGTAGTCCGACACCAAGCCGGACAGCCGCGCCCGCGCCCCCGCCGTGGTGTCCCCGGGCACACCTGCGTTGATCACGTCCCACCCGGTACTTCTCGCGAGCACTTCGGGCCAGGCATCGTCGCGGGATGCACCCGTACCCGCCACGAGGCTGTCACCGACGACAAGTACCACCGCACTCGACGGCAGCGGCGCAAAGAGCAGCGGCTCATCGCGGCTACAACCCATGAGCGAGAATACGAGCACCGCAAGCAAGAGCAGCCGCAGGTGAAGGTGAAGGCTGAAATCAGGCATACGCGTCCTCAAGCCCGTTCGAGTTGTGCGCCGGCGAGCTCGCCGAGCGTCGCCAGCGCGTGGATGTGCCGATCGGAGAACGGGTAGCAGCCCGATAATCTGAGGTTCCGATCGTAACGGCCGGAGGGCGAAAACAGCGTCCCCGGGGTGATGCTGATACCGCGTGCAAGCGCCGCGTCGAACAGCCGGTTCGCATCGCAGCCCTCCGGCAGCTCCACCCACAACAGGAAACCGCCAGTCGGCTCGGTCGCCAGCGTTCCGGCCGGGAAGACCTCATCGATGACACCGCGCAAGCGATCGATCTGGGCCGCATAGAGGCGCCTCAGCCGGCGCAGATGCTGGGTGTAACCGCCGTCCTCGAGAAACGTCCCGAGCGCTTCGCACAACACCGCGGGTTGCGCCACCGACGAACAGAACTTCAGATCCGCCACCTCGCGATGAAATCGCCCCGCCTCCATCCAGCCGATACGAAAACCCGGGGCCAGCGTCTTGGTATAGGACGCGCACAGCATCACCCAGCCATCACGATCGAAGGACTTGACCGCCGGCTGCAGCGGCGTCGCGTACTGCAGCTCGGCGTAGAGGGCATCCTCGATCACCGGCACGCGGTATTCGGCCGCAAGCGCGGCCAGCCGGCGCTTGGAGGCCAGCGGCATGCTGGTGCCCAGCGGGTTGTGCACGTCGGGCATGCACACGACGGCCTTCACCCGCTGCTCGGACAGCAGCATCTCGAGCGCATCCAGCGACATGCCGCGCTCGGGGTGGGTGGGCAACTCGATGATCTGCAAGCCCAGTCGCTTGGCCAGCGGAATCAGGTTGAAGTAGGTCGGCGACTCCATCGCTACCGCATCACCACGCCGGGTCACGGTACGCAGCGCGAACTGCAAGGCCTCCATGCAACCATTGGTCAGTACGATTGTGTCCGGTTCCAGAGTCAGGCCCAGCGCCTGCGCGTGACGCGCGATCTCGCGCCGCAGGCGCGAAGACCCCGGCGGGAGCGAGTAGTCGCCGATCAGCTGCGGATAGCGGCGCGCGGTGTCGGCCACCACACGTGCCAAGCGCGCGGCGGGATAGAAGTCGCCTCCCTTGGGGCAGGCCAGCGACAGATCCACATGGTCCGTGTCGGCCTGCGCCGCCACCACGGCGGCAATGCGGTCCAGCACCGCCGGTTCGATCGGACCGGGTTCGACCGTGCGCGACACCGGCTTTGCCGCAAACGGCGCGGCCAGCCGCGAGCGGACGAAATAGCCCGACTGCGGCCTCGCCTCGACCAAACCCCTGGCCTCAAGTTGCCGGTAGGCCGCCAGCACGGTGTTGATGCTCAGCCCGCGGCTGCGCGCGGCCTCGCGCACCGAGGGCAGCCGGGCACCCGCCGACAACCGGCCATCATTCATCGCATCGCGCAGTTCGTGGGCAAGCGTCTGGTAGAGCGGCGTCGTCTCGGTCGTCATCAGGGGTACAGGTAGGGCACAGGGATGGGAATACAGTCGCTGAAACACATAACTGTAACCAATATAGTCGATTTAATCTGGCTCTGTAACCATGGTCATGCATGCCCTACATTGAAGCTCGGCCCTCACCGCACGGGACACACCATGATAGAGCTCCCCTTGATCACTTATGTGGCTACGATGTCCGTCACCCCCGGACCGAACAACCTGATGCTGGCCGCCAGCGGTGTGAACTTCGGCTTTCGCCGCACCCTGCCACACATGCTCGGCATCAGCGCGGGCCATGGGCTTCAGGTCTGGCTGGTGGGTATTGCCTTGACCTGGGTGATGAGCTGGCTGGATTCGCTGCGCCCGGCGCTCGTCATCGCTGGTTGCAGCTACCTGATGTGGCTGGCCTGGCGCCAGGCCCATGCCGGCCGGCCGGGCTCGGCTGGCCGCGGGCAGCCGCTCGGCTTCATCGCCGCGGCGCTGTTCCAGTGGGTCAACCCCAAGGCCTGGATGATGGTTCTGAACGTGGCCATCCTGTTTCTTGCGCCGGCCGCGGGCTGGAAAGAAGTGCTGCTGCTCGCCGTATTGTGTGCGCTGATCAACCTGCCCTGCATCGCGCTGTGGGCCATCGTCGGCGATCGCCTGCGCGACAGCTTGAGCGAACCGGGCCGGCTTGCGCGCTTCAACTACACCATGGCGGGCCTGCTGGCCGCGACCGCGGTCTGGATTGCGGTAGATGAGACCCTGAGCGAGCCCCTGGGCGTCGCATTTTGAGCCAGTCGGTTCTCCCGGACTCCTCGATCGGGACGGCAGACGAGGCCCGATACGGGAGGCATCGTGCGTCCAGCAAGCCGGTCACCATCCCGTTCCGTAACGCGGGGGAACGCGGCGGCCCCATGGCTCATGCCTGCTCATCGGCGGGCCCAACCCAGAAGTGCGGGTTGAACGCGACCTCCCACAGGTAGCCGTCCGGATCCGCGAAATAACCGGCATACCCACCCCAGTCGGTTACTCTCGCGGCGCGTGTGACGACGGCACCGGCCCCGGCTGCCTGCGTCATGACCCGATCGACTTCCGCCTCGGAACGGACGTTGTGCGCGAGCGCGAAACCCGGGAAACCGCTGGCATCGACCGGCACCGCCGCGTCGGCGGCCAGGGCCTCACGACCGTACAGGCCGAGCCAGGTCCCATGCAGCGTGAAAAAGGCCACCTCGGGTGGCGACTGCATTCGCGGCAAACCCAAACCCTGCTCGTAGAAAGCGATCGCACGGGGCATGTCGCTCACCCCGAGCGTGATCATGCTGATACGTGGCTGCATGCGACCTCCTGATGCGAAGTTGCCTGGGGCTGGTTCGACGCGATGACATTCCAAGGCGGAAACCCGGCGTGATGCGATGAACTCGTCAGACTTGTTTCAATCGAAAACAGAAAAATCCATCCATTAAAACTATTCTCAACATTGGCAAAGCCAAATAGACCTGGCGGTCCGCGAGGCATAGACTGAACTCATGACGTTGCCAAGCAGTCGCCAATGTCAGCCAGCATTGACCGGCAACGGAACATGACGCGCATGGACTTTCATACCATGCTGCGTCGAATGCGGCGCAACGCAGCCCTACTGTGCCACACAGCAAGGCGATTCAGCGTTCAACAACTACAAGGAGGATCGAAAATGAGCAACCAAGGCAAATGCCCCGTGATGCACGGCGCCAATACCGCCAACCAGCAGTCGAACAACACCAGCTGGTGGCCCAACGCACTCAACCTCGACATCCTGCACCAGCACGACAGCAAGACCAATCCGCTGGGCGCCGATTTCGACTACCGCGAAGAGGTCAAGAAGCTTGACACCGCGGCGCTCAAGAAGGACCTCACCGCGCTCATGACCGACAGCCAGGAATGGTGGCCGGCCGACTGGGGCCACTATGGCGGCCTGATGATCCGCATGGCCTGGCACGCTGCCGGCACGTACCGCGTGGCCGATGGCCGTGGCGG